>DATBJJ010000192.1:0-55726 GCA_036556425.1 Vicinamibacterales bacterium | reverse complement strand
TCGTCCCTGCAGGATCGGCATCCCGACCGCGTGGAAGTACTCGGGACTTATGAAGCGATAGTTCGCGCTCCGCGCGTCCGGCGACACCGGGCGGTCCGGCCGGAGGATCACGTCGACGAACGTCTCGCCGGTCAACGGCAGGGCGGACGTCCACGCCGCGGCGATGACGCCTGGCATCGGGCGCACGCTCTCGTAGATTCTGTCGTACAGCGCGGCGCGCTGCTTGGTGTCGGGATACGTCGTCGACCCAGGGGCGACTTCGATCGTCACCGCGCCTTCACTCGTGAACCCGCTCTCCGCGCGCAGGAGACGCGTCAGGCTGGACACGAACAAACCGCTGACGACGAGCAGCATGACCGAGAGCGCGATTTGCGTTGTCAAGAGCAGGCTGCGGATCCGCACCGCGCCGCGCTCGCTCGTGCGGCCGCGGCTGCGGAGAACGGATTCCAGATCGCCGCGTCCGATGCGCCACGCCGGCACGAGCGCGACCGCCACCGCCGCGAGCAACGCAGTCGCGGCGCCGAACACGAGAACGCGCGCGTCGATCGAAACGTCCTGCACGCGTGGAAGACCGATCGGCGCCGTGGTCACGAAAACCCGCAGCGCCGTCTGCGCGACCGCTACGCCGAGCGCGCCGCCCGCGACCGCGAGCACGATCTGATCGACCACGACGCCGCGAACCAGACGCCACCGGCTCGCGCCGAGCGCCCCGCGGACGGCCGATTCGCGGATGCGTCCGATCGTCCGCGTCAACGTCAGGTTCGCGAGATTCGCGCACGCGATCAGCAGCAGGCCGCCGATCGCGCCAAGGAGGAGAAGCAGTCCGCGCCGCACCGGCCCGACGATCGTTTCCTCCAATGGCATCACCCACGCGAGGAGCCCCGCGGGCGCGCGAGTCTCGCGCCGCGCGATCTCGGCAACGGCTCCTTGCAGGACGTTCATCTCGGCGCGCGCGTGTTGCACCGTCGCCCCCGGCTTCAGGCGTGCGACGACGCCGTAGTTGAACTGTCCCATCCAGTCGAACCTCGCGAGCGAGATACGGAAGGGGACGATTGCGGCGAAGTCATTCGTCACCGATCCCGACTCGCCGAGCGGCTGAAGCCGCGGCAGTGAATAGCCGCGCGGAATCACGCCGACGATCGTGAATTGCGCGCCGTTCAGCGTCAGCGGACGTCCGATCACGGCGGGATCGCCGCCGAGACGCTCGCGCCACAACTGATCGCTGATCACCGTGACCGCCGGACGCTCGCGGTTCTCGTCGTCGCGCGTCAATCCGCGCCCGAGCGCCGTCGGAATCCGCAGGACGTCGAAGAGCGTCCCCGAGGTCCGCAAGACGACGACCTGCGTCGCCTCACCCGCGCCGGTCAGGGTCGAAGTACGCCAGTCCATTGCCGCCATCGACGTGAACACAGTCGCGCGATCGCGCCAGATCTCGAAGTGGCGCATCGTCACTGGCAGCGTGGGATAGCGATCGTGAATGCCGGGCAGAATCTCGCGGATCGAGACGAGGGACTGCGGCTCCGGGTAGCCGAGCGGGCGCAGCAATACGCCGTTGACGATCGAGAAAACGGCGATCGAGGCGCCGAGCGTCAGCGCCAGCGTGCCGACGACGGCGACGGAGTAGAGCCGATCACGACGCAGGCCGCGCCACGTGTCCCGGAGGTCATGAACGAGTTCGCGCATGCCGGCTTAGACGGTGCGGCGCGTGACAAGAGTTGGCGCTTCGCGGGCGCGGCGGCGCTTGCGATAAACGGTCTCACTGGTTCAGAACAGCACATAAGCGATGGCTTCGTGCGCAACCGGCCCGGAACACCCAAACCACTGACAGAACATGATTTGACTGCCTCAGAAAGACAGGGTGAGCGGCTGGCGCGTGGCTTGCCGTTTCCCCGGTCCACCCATGCCCGCCACGAGTGTGCCTTTTCACATCGTCAAGCGACTTGCCCTCGCGCCGCGCGTCTGGCGGGTCGCGCTCGCCGCGATCTGGCTTGCCGCCGCGGCGGCGGGATTGTGGATGCTCTGGCGGTACGACAACACGCCGGGTGAAGCGGCGCGCGCCCCCGAACAGTGGCCGGCTCTCGCGACGATGGCGCGAGCCTCGGATCGGCCAACGCTCGTGATGCTCGCTCACCCACACTGCACGTGCACGCGCGCGAGCCTGGGAGAGTTAGCCGAGACGATCGCACGCGCGCGTACGTCGCCGAGAACGTACGTGTTGTTCATGGCGCCGGCGCGGTTCGAGAAGGATTGGGAAAAGACAGACCTGTGGCAAACAGCCGCCGCCCTTCCCGGCGCGACGGTCGTGCGCGATGACGACGGACGCATGGCGCAGCAGTTCGGAGCGGTCACGTCCGGGCAGGTCCTGCTGTACGACGCGGGCGGCGCGCTGATCTTCAGCGGCGGCATCACCGGCGCTCGCGCGCACGCGGGCGACAACGTCGGACGCCAATCTCTCGTCGCCCTTCTGAATCGCGAGCCGGCCATTCAGAGAGGAAGCAAAGTCTTCGGCTGCTCGCTGTTCGACCGCGGCATCTGACCATTCACTGGACATGCTTATGGCAACTGGTTCATCGACGCCGACTGCTCCCGCGACGGCCCCGACGCGCGCCGACGCGCTGTTCGGCGAATACGAGCGCGACATCTATCGTCGCACCGATCGCTTGTTCGCCTGGTTGATGGCGCTCCAGTGGATTGCCGGCATCCTCTTCGCGTTGTGGGTGTCTCCGCTGGCATGGTCGGGCACGGTCAGCACGGTTCACGTCCACGTGTGGGCGGCGGTCGTGCTCGGCGGGATCGTTTGTCTATTTCCCGCGATCCTCGCCGTCGTGCAGCCTGGCGAGCCGTCGACGCGTTACACGATCGCGGTCGCGCAGATGCTGATGAGCGCGCTGCTCATTCACTTGACGGGCGGACGCATCGAGACGCACTTTCACGTGTTCGGGTCGCTTGCCTTCCTCGCGTTCTACCGCGACTGGCGCGTGCTGATTCCCGCGACGGTCGTCGTCGCGCTCGATCACATGCTGCGAGGAATTTTCTGGCCGCAATCGGTGTACGGCGTGCTCGTCACGAGTCATTGGCGCTGGGTGGAGCACGCCGCCTGGGTCGTCTTCGAGGACATCTTCCTCATCGTTTCCTGCCGACGCAGCTCGGCGGAAATGCGCGAGCGCGCGGAGCGCACGGCGGCGCTCGAACAAGAAGTGCGGACGCGGCAGCAGGCCGAGAACGACGCGCGGTCGCTCGCCGCGCTGACATCGGCCGTCGGGCTCGCGCTGACGAAGCCAACCGATCTCGATCGGATGCTGCAAGGGTGCGCCGACGCGCTCGTCGCGGATCTCGACGAAGGCCTCGCGCGGATCTGGACGCTGAGCGAGAGCGGCGAGATGCTCGAGTTGCGCGCGAGCGGCGGCACATACCCCGTGGCCGACGGCGCGCAGAGCCGCGTGCGTGTGGGGAGCTCGACGATCGGCGCGATTGCCGTCACTCGGAAGCCGGTCCTTACCAACAGCCGGCGCGCCGACGCTTCGCCGGTCGACTCGAATCAGGCGCCGGCCGACGGCATCGTCGCGTTCGCCGGGTATCCGCTGCTCGTCGACTCGAAGCTCGTCGGCGTCATGGCGATCGTTTCGCGGCGCGACTTCTCCACGGCGGCGCTGGAATCGATGGCCGCGGTGGCGGACGCCGTCGCCGTCGGCGTCGAGCGCAAGCGCGCCGAGGCGGAGCTCGCGCGTCATGCCCGGCATTTGGAGGCTGCGCACGACACGCAGCGCAAGAACGCGCAACAACTGGCGGCGCTCGTCGAGGAGCTGCGCGTCGCGCACAAACGCGCCGAGGCCGCGACGCGGGCGAAGAGCGATTTTCTCGCCAGCATGAGCCACGAGCTGCGGACGCCGCTGAACGCGATCATTCTTTACAGCGAGCTGCTGCAGGAGCTCGCCGACGATCAGGATCAACGGAGCTTCATCGTCGATCTCCAACGGATTCAGTCGGCCGGAAAGCACCTGCTCGAGCTGATCAACGGGATCCTGGATCTCTCCAAGATCGAGGCGGGCAAGATGACGGTCGCCCTCGAGACGTTCGAGATCCGCGAGATGATCGACGAGCTGCTCGACACGGTCGAGCCGCTGGTCAAGAAGAACGACAACACGCTCACGTTGACGTGCGGTGTTGGAGTCGACGCGATGACGGCGGATCTGACGAAGACCCGCCAGATCCTCCTCAACCTCCTGAGCAACGCCGCCAAGTTCACACGCGGCGGCGCGATCGACCTGGACGTTCAACGCTGCGAGATCGACGGACGCGCCGCGATCGCGTTCACGGTCCGGGATACGGGCGTGGGCATGACGCCCGAGCAAACGGCCAAGGTCTTCGATCCATTCACGCAGGCTGACGTGACGACCGCGCGCAAGTACGGCGGCACCGGCCTGGGCCTGGCGCTCGTCTCACGCTTCTGCCGTCTCATGGGCGGCCAGGTGACAGCGGAAAGTCAACCCGGCGTCGGATCCCGATTCGTGGTCCGGTTGCCCGTGGCAGTCGTGTCGGAGACGACGGAAACAGCCGTCCTCTCGCGCGACAGTGCCGCCTGACCAATAGCGGAGCAGCGATGGCAACCATCATGGTGGTGGAAGACAACGAGCTGAGTCGAGATGCGCTCTCGCGACGTTTGGCGCGGCGCGGCTATCGCATCGTGCTGGCGGTCGACGGAGCGCAAGCGATCGAGCTCGCGCGCAGCGAGCGGCCCGACATCATCCTGATGGATCTCGGCCTCCCGCGCGTCGATGGTTGGGAAGCGACGCGCCAGTTGAAGGCGGATCGCGAGACCGAGCGCATCCCGATCATCGTGTTGAGCGCGCACGCGACGACCCACGACCGCGACAAAGCCCTCCAGGCCGGCGGCGACGAGTTCGACACCAAACCGGTCCGGTTCCAGCCGCTGCTCGACAAAATCGAGGCGCTGCTCGCGAGAGCGGCGACGGCGACGTCATGACGACGCTGCTCGTCGTCGACGACGAACCCTTGAATCGCGACGTGCTTCAGCGGCGGCTCGAGCGCGTGGGGTACCACGTCCTGGTCGCCGATAGCGGACCGAGCGCGCTCGGAATCGTCGCCGCCCAGCACGTCGATCTCGTGTTGCTCGACGTCATGATGCCTGGCGTGGACGGCGTGGAGACGCTGCGCCGGTTGCGGCGATCGCGATCCGTCTCGGAGCTTCCGGTGATCATGGTCACCGCGAAGGACAGCACCGAGGATGTCGTCGAGGCGCTCGACGCGGGCGCCAACGACTACATGACGAAGCCCGTGGATTTCGCGGTCGCGCAAGCGCGGATCCGGACGCAGCTCACCGCGCGGCGCGCGGATCCGCTGACGGGCCTCCCCAACCGGCTGCTGTTCATCGAGCGGTTGAACGATCAGATCGCGCGCAGCCGCGCGGCGAGCGATTGCGAGTTCGCGGTGTTCTTCCTCGACGTCGATCGCTTCAAGATCATCAACGACAGTCTCGGCCATGCCGCGGGCGACGAGCTCCTGACGGCGATCGCGCGCCGCCTCGAGCAGTCGCTGCGAAGCACCGACACCATCGCGCGATTCAGCGGGGAGTGTACGCTCGCGCGGCTGGGCGGAGACGAATTCACGGTCCTCGTCGCGGGCGTCGGAAACGTCGACGACGCGCGCACGATTGCCGAGCGCCTCGTGGCGGCGGTGGCCAAGCCGTTCGCGCTCGATGGGCGCGAGGTCGTGGTCACGGTGAGCGTCGGTCTCGTGATGGCCGACCGCCGGTACGATCGTGCCGAAGAGATGGTTCGCGATGCCGACACGGCGATGTATCGCGCGAAGGAGCGCGGCAAGGCACGCTGCGAGATCTTCGATACGTCGATGCTCGCGGCGGCAAAGGAACGGCTGCGCACCGAGTCGGATCTCCGGCGCGCGATCGAACGGCAGGAGTTTCTGCTGCACTATCAGCCGATCGTGATGCTGTCGAATCAGCAGTTGTGCGGCCTCGAAGCCCTCGTTCGCTGGCAGCATCCGGTCCGCGGGCTCGTGGCGCCCGACGGCTTCATCGCGATCGCGGAAGAAACCGGTTTGATCGTGCCGATCGGGCTCTGGGTGCTCCGGGAAGCCTGCGGCCAGATGCGCGCCTGGGATCGCGAGTTCGCGGAATGCAGCACGCTCGTGATGAACGTGAATCTCTCGGCGCGGCAATGCCTGCATCCGACGCTCGTCGCCGATGTCGCCCGCGTCTTGGCCGAGACCGGCCTCGAACCGCACCGGCTCAAGCTGGAGATCACGGAGAGCCTCGTCCTCGAGGGATCCAACGAGGTGATCACCGTCCTGAAGGCGTTGCGCGAGCTCGGCGTCCAGCTCGGATTGGACGACTTTGGTATGGGCTATTCGGCGCTGAGCTACCTCCAACAGCTTCCAGTCCAGACGCTGAAGATCGATCGGTCGTTCGTCAACGGCATCCAGAACACCAGCAACAGCGAGATCGTTCGAGCGATCCTGTCGCTCGCCTCAGGCCTCTCGATGAACGTCACCGCCGAGGGCGTCGAGACCGCGGACCAGGCGGCGCGGCTCAGAGATCTCTCGTGCGAGTTCGCTCAAGGATACTTCTTCGATCGCCCTCTGACGCGCGACCGAGCCCGCGACGTTCTCCAGAAGCATCAGCGTTCGATGACCCTCGAGTGCGCCGACTGACGTATTCAATTCATCGAGCACCTCAAAAGCCGAACCGGATTCCGAGCCGCACCTGGCGTTCGCTCTTGCTGCCACTCGTGCTCGTGATGACCGCATAGCCGTTCAGATCGCGAATCGATCCGTCCGGGTTCAGCCGCAGGTTCGACCGGTTCGTCCCCGGGTTGCTGAAGTGCGGCGTGTTCGTCACGTTGAACGCTTCGATCCGGAGCTGCACGTTCGCCTGCCGGCCGAGCTTGATCTGCCGGAACAGATTCATATCCCACTGCACGCGCCCCGGGCCGGTCATCGAATTGAACCCGGAGTTGCCAAGGCGGATCTCTCCCGTGGGCAACGGTGCGAACGCCAACGGATCGAACCATGCGCTCTCGCGCCCGATGCCTCCGAGAATCGCCACGTCGTCCTTCACGCGATCGGCGGGGTTCTGTGTGATGCTGGCCGAATTGAGCGCCGTGGCCGACGCGGTGACCGTGAACGGCGTGCCGCTGCGCAGGCTCAGGACGTTGTTCAACTGCCAGCCGCCGGCGATCGCCGCGAGGACCCCGCGATCGTTCAGCCACCTGCGGCCAGGACCGAACGGCAGCTCCACGAGGCTGCGGACGTTGAAGACGTGCGTGCGATTGAAGTCCGCAACCGTCGTGTTCAAGTCGTACAAATCGGGGATACGGATGCGCGGCTGGTTATCGCTGTTCGGCGCGCCCGCGATCCCGATTGCTCTCGACAACGTGTAGTTCACGTTGAAGGAGAATCCGTTTCGGAACCGGCGGCTGACGCTCGTCTGCAGCCCGTTGTAGTGCGCGTTGCCGAGCGGCGCGATCATCAGCGTCGCCGCCGTGCGGCCGTACTGCTGAAACAGCTGACGGCCGGCGCTGCCGCCGCCTATGGGCGTCCAGTTCAGTTCGCGGACGCCCAACTGGTTCACCGTCCGGTTGCCGACATATGTCGCTTCGCCGACCAGCCCGCCCCACAGTTCCTTTTCGAACGCGACGTTCCAGGATTCGAGGCGGCCCCGCTTGAAGTCCTCAGGCAGCGTGACGACGGTGACGTTGCCGGGCACGGGGATGATGCCGCTGCCGAGATCCGCCTCGGGAATCAGCGGAATGCCCTGTCCAATCGGACGCACCCAGGAGAACGAGTTCGCGGCCTCGTCGTACAGGTTGAGCAGGATCGGGTGGTTCGTGCGCATCGACCGGGCGAGCGAATACGGATCGTTCGTGATCCCGAAGCCGCCGCGGATGACCGTGCTGTTCGTCAAACGGTAGGTCGCTCCAATGCGCGGCGAGAAGAGATTCTTCTGCATGGAGACGCCAAGATCGTCGGGCACGCTTCCGAGGCCGCCAATCTCCATCATGTTCGTCGCGGGGTTGTAGCGCTCGAGCCCGCGATCCGCGCGCGTCGGAATCGGAAAGTACTCGTAGCGCGTGCCGAACGAGAGCGTCATCCGCGGGCTCACCTGCCACTGGTCCCGCACGTAGAAGCTGTACTGCCAGCTCCGCGTCGTGTACGGCGCGACGTTCAGCCGCAGACGGCCGGCTTCGGACGGAAGCCCGAGGAGGAACGACGCGAATGTGTTGAACGCAGTACCACCCGGACCGCCGCGGAGCTGCGTCGGACCGCCGTTGAAGTTGAAGCCGCCGCGGGCCCCGAAGCTGTCGTCGAGGATCTCGGGCTGGATGTGATTCATCGCGGTGCGGTAGACGTCCGAGCCGAACCGGATGTTGTGCCGCCCTTTCGACCAGGTCACGTTCGCGACGAGCTGATACTGATCGTCGTCGCGGTAGTACGGCATGAAGTCCTCGATCGTTCCGAGATCGGTGTGATCGATGTCGAAGAACGGCATGCCGCCTTCCCACAGATTGGGTCCGTTCGTGCCCGGGATTCCCAGCCAGTCGCGTCCCTTGTTCTCGCGGACGTCGCTCATCTCGACGTTGCTCGTCATCCGCACCCAGCCCATGTTGGCGTCGAGGACGAGGTTGTTGCCGAACGTATATGTCACGCCAGTCGAAATGTTGAAGGTATTTCCCCATCCGCTGCCGGGGTTGCCGCCACCCGTCGCGTCGTCGCCCTGGAGCTGCGGACCGAGCACGGTCTCGCTGTCCTGTTCGAAATCCAGCTGCGAATACCGGCCGAACAGCTGAAGCCGGCTGGTGACGTTCCAGTTCACTTTCGAGTCGACCGTCCAGCGATTGAACAGGAACCGCGGCTGGGCGAAGTAGTTGTTCATCTCTCCGGGCAGATTCGGTTCCGGCCAATACGGGATGATCTTCTTGGCGACCTCGCTGATCCGATTCGCCGGAATGACGTTGCCCGGGAACGGCGTCCGTCCGCTGCCGTCCGAGGTGCCGGTCGCGGGATCGTAGATAGTGGTGCCCGTCGCGGTGAAGTCGCCGTTCCGGAGCGCCATCGTCGGCACGGAGATCGTTCTCGGGACCTCGCGATCCTGGCGCGTGCCCTCGTAGCTGATGAAGTAGAACACTTTGTTCTGCTTGAGCGGGCCGCCGAGCGTGCCGCCATACTGGTTCTCGAGCCACGTGCCTTCGTTCGTTCCGACGGGCGTGAAGTAATTCTTCGCCCGCATCTTCTCGTTGAAGTGGTATTCGAATGCCGAGCCCCGGAGCCGGTTCGTGCCGCTCTTGATCTGCACGCTGATCGCGGCGCCGCCGGCGAGCCCTTGCTCCGCGTCGAAACTGTTCGTGACGACGTTGACGGTTTCGATCGACTCGAGCGCGGGCACGTACGCGACGACGTGAGGCAGCCACACGTTCGTCGAGCTGACGCCGTCGATTCTCGTGTTGTTGCCCTGATTGCTCGCGCCGTTGACGTTGAACGTCAGCGCCCGCGACGGATTCGACGGTATGGAGTGCGCATCGGCCGGCGGAGTGAATCCCGGGAGCGTGACGAACAGTTCCTGATAGTTGCGTCCTATCGGGACCGGGAGGTCCTGCAGTTCGCGCGCGCGCAGCTCCTGCCGCACCTCGGAGCGATCGGTCTGCAGCAGCGGCGAATCGGCCGAGACCGTGACGGCTTCCTGAAGCTGGCCGGCGCCGAGCGCCGCATCGACGCGGGCCACGGAATTGAGCGTGACCGGCACATCGTTGCGCGTGAACGTCTGCATGCCGCTCAGTGCGACGACGACGGTATAGGTGCCGGTCTGCACCGTCGAGAACCGGTACGAGCCGGTCTCGTCGGTTACCGTCTCGCGCGTGGCTTTCGTTTCGTTGTGCGTGATCGTGACGGTGGCGCCTGGCAGCACGGCTGCCGTTGCATCGCGAACGGTGCCGACAATCGAGCCATACAGGACTTGCGCGGCGATTGTAGGCGTGAAGAACAGAGCAACGAGTACGACGATCGCGATGCCGCGCCCGACGGACGGGGAGGTGGTCATGGCTCCTCCAGACTCGTGAACGACGGTTCGAAGGCGAATAAACGACGAGAACTACGGCGCTACTAAATACTCGAGTCCAACCGGCGAGTAAATCCGGTGAAGACCCGAGAAACTGAGCTGTAGGCTATTGATATCGCGCGGCGAGGTACGCGCTCAGCAATCCCACGTTCTCGGCGAACGTTCGCGACCTGATGATGCGCTGCCTGGGAGCCTCGGGACCGGCGAACACTTCGAGCGTGTCGTTTTCCTTGATCGTCAGCGGTTTTCCGCCCAGGGTCACGACGAGATCGCTGCCGGCGAAGACCGAAACCAGCCGATTGGACTTTCCGATGGCTCCCTCTTCGACCCACGCGCCGCGCGAATCCATCGCGTCGATCGCCGCGAGCACGCGCGATCGCAAATCGCGCCGATCGGCGCTCGGGTCGGCGGAGCGCGCCTCGGCCCATGGCGAGAGGCCACGAAGCTTGTCGGGCCGCCTCAACGATGCGGCGTCGCTCGTCCGGACGGCATCGAGCTCCCGCTCGATCGCGGCGAAGCCCGCCCCGGACGTGAGCACGGCGTAGTGCGTGATCACGGATGAGTCGGTGTAGCTCAGTTCGTATCCGTCGACGTTCGTGGTTCCCTGCCCGACGGCGGTGACGCGCGTGCCTTTCGTGATGTACAGGGGGCGGTTCGTCTGCAGCTCGTAGAAGCGCGCGACGCACGGCGTGTGCCCCGGGCACGTGCGGCGGCGAATCTCCGATGGATTCGCGACGTCCGGCAGCATCGAGCGCTTGTAGTATGCGAGCGCGCGTGGAATGGGCTCGAGATACTTCTTGTTCCCCGTTTCGCGATAGAGGAGCAGCAGCGCACGCAGCGCGCTTTGTGATTCGCCGCCGGTGATCGACGGCGGCTCGAACTGGCGCGCCCACGCGGGATGCATCTCGCGATCGTATTGCTGCGCCCACCCGGGCTGCGGCTCCGGCATCTGCGCCAGCAGAATGAACCCGCCGCCCTTTTCCGCCGCCGCGAGATAGCGCGGCTCGTCGTAGATCCGCGCGGCCTCGAGCAGCGCATCCATCGCATCGACGATGGAGTTGTCGTTGAAGGTGTAATGGGTGTAGTAGCTCGCGCCGGGCCACGTCCGGGCCCACGACTCCGGATAGCTGGCGCGCTTCACGGGAAAATCCGACGCCGTTGGAAACTGCGAATACCGCTGCGGCCATGCGCCGTTGGGATACTGCGCCTTGACGAGGCTATCGAGAGCGAAGCGCGCGGCTTCGTGGATCGACGGATCCTTGAAGCCGAGCTCGCGATCGACGCGCATCAGGACACGCGCCGCGGACTGCGTCACGTTGTCGTCGAGCGTCGTCGGCCGCTCGGGCGTCGCGGCAGCACGCGCGTCGCACCGGCCGTCGGCGCGATAAGGGAACTGCGATCGCTTCGACGGATCGAACTCGATGTAGTAATCCCAGCCGCCGCTGCAGTACTGGCCTTTGACGAGCGCGCGCGCGACGTCGCGCGCGGCGTCGAGGTAGTACGCGTCGGCGGTCGCCGCGTACGCATCGAGGTAGGCCAATGCGACGAGCGGCGTTCCGTCGCGCTGGATCTCGACGCGCGTCGGACCCTCGCTCATTTCCGATCGGCCGTAGCTGAGATCCTCGGCATACGCGAAGTGGTATCCACCCTCGGTCGCGACCTTCGTCCGGTAGAATTCCACGGCCTTTCGCAGCGAGGCTCTGGCTCGCTCGCGCAGCGCCGCCTCGGCGTCCTGGCGTGATTCGGGCAGCGCGCGCGCGACCGGGCTCGCGACGACGCCGATGACGATGGCGATGAGCACCAGCGGGTTCGTGCGCATGGCGCATGATACTGTGCTCGCGGACAGCGTTCATCGGCGAAGGCATTCCGCTCATTGCGCCGAGGCGTCGCGAGCTGCCGCTCCGGCTGCTCTCGTCGGAACGATTTCCGGACGGCGTCGTGCGGCTCCACTACGATCTGCGACGGTGACCATTCCAGCATCAGACACGCTGGCGGGAATCACGGAACGATCCGCAGGCGGTCCACCCTCGTAGGCGGCCGCACGCTTGTCCTGCGAATGTCAGCGATCTCTTCGGCGGCGCGCTCCGCCCGCTCGATGATCGCCTTGTCTACGTATCGGACCAACTGATCGGCGCTCGAGTAGCTGACCGTTGGTTGTATCCACCGGTATCGACGCTGCAGATCGGAGAACATCGAGAACACGGATTCGCCATCTTGAACGATCGGAAGAACCGGCACCATCAAATCCGGAATCGTCGCTTGCAGTTCCAGCGGGACCGAGCTTGCCTTCGTCAAGTCGACGACAATGAACTGCGACATGCCGGCGATGAAGCGGACCGTATCGCTGACCTCGCGCTCCTCCGGGTTGGGGAAATCGAAGATGACGGGTATCTTTCCGCGCGCGCTCAACGCGTCGGCCAATTCGTCGAGAACGCGCTTCCGCTTCGGTAGAAAGCGGCCGAGTATCAAGACGACGCGTTTGACGCTTGCAGCAATCAGGCTCGCAACCGCTCCTGTCTCGCTCACCACGTCGTGAAACTGCGCGAGTCGCAGGTCGTCGGCGTTGTCGAACACGACCACGTCTCCGCGCGGACGATCCAACACGACATGCACGTCGACAGTCAGATCCCGCTGATCCGTGCGGCGGTCGGTCTTGACATTCCGAATGAAGGCTTCTCCAACGGTGGCACGCCGCAAGTTCGCACCGAGCAATGAGGTTCTGTTCAGAATCGCGCCTTGAACGTCGGCCCGGGTCAGGTCGGCCTTGTCGAAGCGCGCGAACGTCAGGTCGGCGTTGGTGAGAATGACGCCGGCCAGCTTCGCGTGCGTGAAATCCGCGTTGCTGGCATCGACATGATCCAGGTACGCGTCGCGCCGAAACACGGCTCGCCTGAAGTCTCCCACGTGGAGATTCGCATGACGCAGGTTTGCACCGGAGAAATCTGCGCCGCGCGCGCGGATCGCCTCCAAGTTGGCATGAAGAAGTGACGCCCCGCGGAGCGAAGCTCCCTCGAGCCGGGCCGATCCGAGATTTGCGCCATCGAGGATGGCGCGGCCAAGCCGCGCTCGAGTGAAGTTGTATCGGACGAGCCATTGTCCGGCGAGGATCACGCCGCGCAAATCAGGTACGACGCGAGCGTGCTCCTTCCGCCAGTTGTTCCAGAGGCGGCAGGACCCTCGAGCCAACGATCGCTTGAGCAGCTGAAGATGCTGCTTGTTACCTGCGTACTTCGTTTCTCTTCGCACGGCGCTTCTCGCGACTCCGCGTTTTGGCTATCGACGGCGAGCGAGCCACTCTTGAAGTTTGGCTTCGAACACCATCGTGACGCCGAAGGTCTGGCTGACGAAGTCACACGCTTCGTTGATCGCAATGTTGTGCGGCGAGGCATGACCGGTCAGCACGAAAATCCAGTTGAACCGGTTCAGCGCCACCTGCGCGCCAACGTCGGCGACGAGCGATCTGATCGCAGACTGGCGAATGCCGTACGTGCCGGGCTGCACGAACTGTCCGCCGAGCACTCCTTCAGCACCGCCTGTGCGAGGGCGCTAGTCTACTCCGCGCGTCACGGGTTCAGACTAGCCGCGGCGCACGCAGATATGTAAGCTGTTCGGACGGGAGGCCGCGCCCATGGCCTCGGACTGGAGCAGCCCATGTTCCGTGGATGCTTGATTCTCGCAGCCTTCGTGGCCGCGTCCACTCTCGCCACCGGTGCCGCCGCGCAGGAAGCGCGCGGCGCGATCCAGGGACGCGTCGTCGATTCGAGCGGCGCCGCCGTTCCGGGCGCTACGGTCGAGGTGAAGAACCTCGCCACCGGCGTCGTCACGCCGACGGTCACCAACGACGAGGGAAGCTATCGCGTCCCGTTTCTGATTCCCGGCGCCTACACCGTCACGGTATCGCTCCAAGGGTTCAGCCGGTTCGTCAGCAACCGCATCGACGTGCACGTCGCGGATCTGCTGACCGTCGACGCGTCGCTGCAGGTCGGCGCGCTGACCGATGAGGTGAGCGTGACCGCCGTCGCGTCGACGATCGATCGCAGCACGGCGGAGCTCGGTCAGATCGTCGATGCGCGCCGCATCGCCGAGCTGCCCATTCGCGAGGGCAGCCCCGTCGAGCTGGTCATCCTCGCGCCCGGCGTCACGGTGACGACCGATCTGCGATCGCGGAAAGCGGCGTTCAACAACGGCCTCTCGCAGTTCTCGACCGACGGCGTCGGCGAGAAGAAGAACGACTTCACCATCGACGGCGTGTCCAACGTCGCGAACGATCGCGTCGCCTACAGCCCGCCGTCCGCATCGGTCGAAGAGTTCAAGATCCACACGACGTCGTACGACGCCGCGATCGGCAACACGATGGGCGCCGTCGTCAACCTCGTGACGAAGAGCGGTACGAACGCGCTGCGCGGGCAAGGGTACGAGTGGTATCGCGGTGCCAACCTCGACGCCCGCAACTACTTCGACAAGCGCGCCAACCGGCCGAAACGGGATTATCAGGACAACCGGTTCGGCGGCGCCGTCGGCGGGCCGATTCGCGCGAACCGCACCTTCTTCTTCGTCAACGTCGAAGCCAATCCGTTCAAAGTGCCGTCGCCGAACATCGTCACGGTGCCAACCGAGCGGATGAGGAACGGCGACTTCTCCGAGCTTCTCGCGCTCGGGCCGCAGTATCAGATCTACAACCCGTTCACGACGCGGCCGCATCCGACGCAGTCCGGCCGGTTCACGCGCGATCCGTTCCCCGGCAACATCATCCCGCGCAACATGCTCGATCCAGTCGCGTTGAACATCCTCGGGTACTTCCCGGCGCCGAACCAGACCGGGACGTCCGACGGACAGCAGAACTTCCAGAATCCCACGGCCGTCGCGTTCGAGACGTATTACACGGCGACCGGACGGGTCGATCACAACATCTCCGCCAATCACCGGATCTACGGCCGATTCAGCTGGGACTTCTGGGAGGAGGAGAAAGACGATCGGTTCGACAACCTCGCGACGGGGATCTTCCTCAATCGCAAGAACCGCATCCTCGGCCTCGACGACGCGTACACCTTTCGCAGCAACCTGCTGATGAACGTCCGCGGCGGATTCACGCGCCAGTTGTTCCCGGAGCGCCGCCGCAGCCAGGGTTTCGATCTCTCGACGCTCGGCTTCTCGCCGCAGCTGGTGTCGCTCGCGCCTCGCGACATCGCCGCGTTTCCGTTCATCAACTTCGACGGCTTCCAGGATTTCGGCGTGTCCGAATCCGGCGACGGCTGGTTCACGACCGACGTCTACTCCGTGACGGGCAGCCTCGTCTGGATCGTCAACCGGCACAGCTTCAAATTCGGAACGGAGTACCGCCGCTACATCGAGGACTCGAGCCGCTTCTCGACCGCGGCTGCGCCGCAGATCAATTTCAGCACGACCTGGACGCGCGGACCGCTCGACAACTCCGCGGCCGCGCCGTTCGGCCAGGACCTCGCGTCGTTCCTGCTCGGCCTGCCCACCGGCGGTACGATGAGCCGCCCTGCGGCGTACAAAGAGAAGAGCAGCGTGTTGTCGTTCTACGTGCACGACGACTGGCGACTGAACAACACGCTGACGCTGAATCTTGGTCTCCGCTGGGAGCTCGAGGACGGCCTGACCGAAGCGGAAGGACGATACGTCAGCGGCTTCGACTTCGACACGCCGCTGCCCATCGCGTCCGCGGCGCAGGCCAACTACGGACGCAACCCGATCGCCGAGATCCCCGCGTCGCAGTTCGCAGTGCGCGGCGGTCTCCTCTATCCCGACACCGGCGGTCCGCGAACGGCGTGGCAGCGCAATCTCGCGAACCTGATGCCGCGCGCGAGCTTCGCATGGCTCGCGACGCCCGACACGTCGGTGCGCGGCGGATACGGTCTCTTCTATGACGTGCTTGGCACGAACCGGATGACGGTCAATCAAGTCGGCTATTCGCGCGACACGACGCTCACGCCGTCGCTCGACAACGGGCAGACGTTCATCGCCACGCTCGCCAACCCCTTCCCCGCCGGACTGCTCGAGCCCGTCGGATCGGGCCTGGGCCTGATGACCAACGTCGGCCAGGGTGTGTCGTTCCCCTACTTCGGCGACGTCGAGAACCCGCGCACGCACCGCTGGTCGCTCGGCGTGCAGCGCGAATTGCCGGGGCAGTTCGTCGTCGAAGCGACGTACGTCGGCGGGCGAGGCGAGCACCTCCCCGTGCTGCGGCAGTTGAACGGCGTGCCCACGCAATATCTCTCGACGTCGCCCGTGCGCGACGACGCGACGAACAACAGGCTGACGCAGCAAGTGCCGAATCCGTTCGCGGGGCTGCTGCCCGGCACGGGACTCAACGGCGCGAACGTCGCGCGCAGCCAACTGCTGCGGCCGTATCCGCAGTTCACGTCGGTCCAGGCGACGGAGACCAACGGCCGATCCGACTATCACGCGCTGCAGGCGCGCGTGGAGCGGCGGATGGCGAAGGGCTTCACCGTGCAGGTGGGATACAGCTGGTCGAAGACGATGATCGAGACCGGCTATCTCAACGACGCCGATCGGAATCTCGAGCGCGTGATCAGCAATTTCGATCGCGAGCACACGTTCGTCTCGAGCGGCCTCGTGGAGCTGCCGTTCGGACGTCAGCGCCGCTTCGGCGCGAACTGGTCCGGCGTGACGAACGCGCTCTTCGGCGGATGGCAGATCGGCTACATCATCAAGGCGCAGAGCGGCGCGCCGCTCGGGTTCGGCAACTTCCTGTTCGCCGAGGGCATGGGTGCCGACGACATCATGGCCGACGATCCCACGGTCGATCAGTGGTTCAACCCCGCGGCGTTCAATCGCGTGTCGGCGCAGCAGCTCGTGTCGAACGTGCGCACGCAGCCGAGCCGGTTCGAGGAGGTCCGGGGGCCGGGGTACGCAGTCATCGATCTCTCGCTGCTCAAGAACGTGAGCCTGGGCGCCGGGCGCCAGCTCCAGTTCCGCGTCGAGTCGTACAACGCGCTCAACCGCGCGAACCTGCAGAACCCGAACACGACGGTCACGAGCACGGCGCTCGGCAGCATCACGGCGCAGAACGGGCTGCCGCGTCAGCTGCAGCTCGCCGCGAAGTTCACCTTCTAGCAACGAGAACGAAGAACGGGAACGGCGAACTCGCCCGCTGCAAAGATGACCACACTTCGATCGTCCTTCGTCCATCGGTTTTGGGTTTTAGTTCTCAGTTCTTCGTTCTTCGTTCTCAGTTCGTCAGTGCTCGCGCCGGCGGCGCAGCAGGCGGCGAACGTCCTCGTGGGCTATTGCGTCGGCCTCAAAGGAGTGGAGACGGCGAAGGCTGCCGGGTTCGATTTCGTCGAGCTCGGCGTGACCGAAATCGCCGCGTTGTCCGACGAGGAGTTCGAGGCTGCCCTGACTCGCGTGAAGCAGGCTGGCATTCCGACCCCGAATGCGAATCTGTTCATCCCCGCTAGCATGAAGCTGACGGGACCGGAAGCGGCCGATCCGGAACAGGTGATGGCCTACGTCGGGAAGGCGTTCGGACGGCTCAATCGGCTCGGCGTGAAAATCGTCTGCTTTGGAAGCGGCGGCGCGCGGCGCGTGCCGGACGGATTCTCGAAGGAGGAGGCGTTCAAGCAGCTCGTCGCGTTCGGCAAGCGCGCGGCCCGGGAAGCGAAGGCGCACGGAATCACGATCGTGATCGAGCCGCTGCGGCAGCAGGAAACCAACATCATCAACACGGCGGCGGACGGGCTCGCGCTCGTCGCCGCCGTGAGCGATCCGAACTTCGAGCTGCTGATCGACTTCTACCATCTCGCGAGCGAGAAGGAGGATCCGGCGATCATCATCCGCGCGGCGGATCACATCCGCCACCTGCACATGGCGAACCCGCAGGGCCGCGTGTTTCCGCTCGAGTGGGGCGAGTTCGACTACGCGCCCTTCTTCGCGAATCTCAGAAAGATCGGGTACGCCGGCCGCATCAGCGTCGAGGCCTCGAGCAAGGACGTGCCGTCGGAGGGACCTCGCGCCATCGCGCTGCTGCGGAGAGCCTTTCAACCTCAATAGCGCGTGAAGATCTTCCTGTCGTACGCATCAGAGCAGGCGGCGATTGCGGAGAGCATCGAGGTCGCGCTCAGCGGCGAGGGGCACGACGTCTTTCGCGATCGCTCCGATCTTCCATCCGGCGAGGTGTATCACGCGCGGATTCGCGAAGCGATTGCGGAAAGCGATCTGTTCATCTTCCTGATCACACCCGAAGCCGTCTCCGCGGGGCGCTACACGCTGACCGAGCTGGAGCTCGCGCAGCAGAAATGGCCGAACCCCTCCGGCCACGTGCTTCCCGTCGTCGTCGCACGCGCGCCGCGCGAAGCGATCCCGCGGTATCTGAGCGGCGTCACGTATCTCGCGCCGTCGGGCAACGTGCCCGCCTCCGTTGCGGCTGCGGTCGCCAACCTTGGACGGCCTCGCCGCCGTCTGACGCGCCCGTTCGTTGCCGCGCTCGCGATCGCCGTCGTCGTTGCAGCGGCATTCACGATCCGCTGGGCCGTCGAACGCTCGAGGCTCCAGCGTGAGGTCTCCGGTTTGACGAGCTCCGCAAAAGTGCAGGTCGACGGCGGCGCGTATGCGAGCGCGTGGGATCTGTATGCCAAAGCGGCTGCGCTCGTGCCGGAAAACAATGACGTCAGGCGCGCGCGCGAGCGCTTGGCGATGGACTGGCTCGAGAACGTCCACCTGAGGAATGAGATCAAGGCGACGGTCGAGAACGTATCGCCTGTCCTCGCGCGCTGCGTCGCCGGCGGCGAGGTGCCGCGCGCGGCCGATTGCCAGGCGCATCTTGGCTGGGCCGACATGTTGCGCGCGAGCGACGGTGTTGTCGGAGCAGATCCGATCTCACAGTACCAGCGCGCGTTGAAGATCGATCCGAACAACGTCTACGCGCACGCGATGTGGGGATACGAGCTTCGCCGGGACGCGCGTGCGATCGCCGAGGCGCGGGCGCACTTCGAGGCCGCGCTCGCCTCGGGACGCGAGCGGTCCTTCGTCCGCCTGATGCAGCTGAGCGCGCTGCTCTCGGGGATGAATGAAAGCGTCGAGAACGAAGCCGTCCGCGTCGTCAACGACATGCGCATCAAGGGTGAGGCGATCCCCGGCGCGTCGACGACCGCCACGGCGCCGGCCGTGGAAAAGTTCTGGAGCGTGTACTACTCGCGCGTCTTCAACGGCTACGATCGCGAATCGTTCCTCGCGGCCATTCCAGCCGCGGATCACGTCGCGACGTTCGGCTGGCTCTTCACGGAAGGACAGATCTCGCCCGATCGAAAGAAACTGCGGCTGTACATTCTTGCGGCGCTGCAGGAACATGCGGGCGCGCCTGCGGAGGCGCTCGCAAACTATCAGGCCGTTCGTGACGCTCTGGTTCGCGACGGCAGCCTCGCCTACGGCGGCCGCCTGCCGGACGGCACGCTCGCGGCGATCAAGCGGCTGTCGAAGAAGTAAGCCGGATCAGTCCATCGTGACGACGACGTTACCGATCTTCTGCCCCGTGGCAACGTAGGTAAACGCGTCCGAGATCTTCTCGAGCGGGTACTGTCTGTCGATCACCGGCTTGAAACGTCCGTTCTCCACCAAATCCTTGATGAGCATCAGGCTGCCGCGAATGTCGGCCGGCGCGGGAAACAGCACTCTCTTTCGGCTCACGAGCGGCAGAGTGATCGCCAGAAAGAGATTCTCGAACCCCCCGGATGACGTGAACACTCCCTCGTCGCGCAACAGCCGCCGGCAGGCCGCAAAGCTGGATTTGCCTACGGCGTCGACGACGAGGTCGTACCGATCTGTCTGTTCCCTGAAGTCTTGTGTCTTGTAGTCGATGATCTTTCGCGCCCCTAAGGACGTCACGAGCTCACGATGTTCGCCGGGACAGACCGCGGTCACCTCGACTCCGCGGCCCTTCAACAACTGAACGAATGCCGATCCGATCGCGCCGGTCGCGCCGTACACGAGGGCTGTCTGCCCTTCGCGTGCGTTCCATTGCGCGAGCGTGTTCATCGCGTAGTACGCGCCTTCCAGACATGCGGCCGCCTGAACATAAGTCACGTTCCCGGGCATCGGGACGACCCGACCGCTCTCGGAGACGGCAAGGTATTGCGCGTGCGATCCCGTCCCGAACACGCCTCCGAAACCCATCACGTTGTCGCCCGCCTTGAACAGTCGAACGTTGGAGCCGAGCGATTCGACTTGCCCCGCGTAATCCGTCCCGGTCACCGCTCCCGCCGGGCGGACGAGACCCGTGAAGAGCCGCATGGGCCAGGGCTTGCCGGTGAGCACATGACAGTCGGTTCTGTTCACGGTGGCCGCGTGCACTCTGATCAGGATCTCGTGATCCTTCGGCACGGGATTCTCGACTTCTCGAACGCTGAGGACTTCGGGCGGGCCGTACCGTGAACGGACAGCGGCTCTCATCGAAAGGCTCCAATTGTATGTCCACTGACGGGCTGCGAATCTCGAGGCACGTCGATTGCTGGTCGGCCTGCGGGGGTGACGAATGGCTACACCGAGAGACGACCGCACGGCCGAGGACGACGTTCAAGCTGCGCCGGATGAGCAAGGCATCTCGAACCGCCCCGGCGATGACGATGAAGACGTTGATGAGTTCGACGACGAGGAGGACGAGGAAACTGACGAGGACGAGGAAGACGTGGACGCAGAGTAGCGGACAGGGGTCAGCCCCCCTCCGACTCGGACTCGACTCAGACTCGAGTCTGAGTCGAGTCTGAGTTGAGTCTGAGTTGAGTCTGAGTCCCGGGGTCTGACCCCATCGCTATTTCTTCGCGCTCGGCGGCAGGAGACCGTTCAGCCGCAAATACGACGCGGCCGTCGAGTAATGATCGGCCCAGTCGACGACCATCGTGACGAGTGCGTTCCCCCGGCTCGTGCCGGTACGCTGGCCGAAGAAGACCGCTTCCTCTGCCAGCGACGAATCCTGAATCTTCGCGAATCCCTCCGAGCAGAACTCGGACGACTTCTTGAGCGCCGCGACGAGCGAATCCTTTCCGTCCGCGCCCGCGATCTTCTTGAGCTCGGGCGCGCTCATCGGCGCCGGCGTGCCGGACGCGGCCGCGCACAACAGAAAGTTCGTCTGAACGACGTGCGCGATCAGATCGCCGAACGTCATCTGCGCCGGCGTCGGCTGGTACGTGTACTTGTCCGCCGGCAGCAGCTCCGCCGCGGCGATCAAGTTCTTCAATTCGCGCCCGAGCCGCGCCCGCGCGGCATCGGCGACCGGATTGGCCGACGGCGAGAACGGCTGCGGTTGGGGCGCCGCGGCAGCGATCCCGATGACGAGCGCGAGCGTGGCAGAACTCATCGATGACTCCTTCGGCTACTGTAGCGCCACGACAGCCTGCGTGAACGCCGTCACGAACCCGGCGCCGCCGTTCATCAGGTTGTCGCGCGTCATGTAATCACGAACGATATCCGGACGCACGCCGATGTTCTCTATATACGGCGCCGGCGGAAAATCGGGCGTCTGGATCGTGCGGCCGCGGTTCATCAGCGACACGGTGATGCGGAAGAAGCTCTCCGTATACGCAGGTCCGCTGAACCCGACGACGCTCCCGCCCGCGCCCATCGTGCGCATCCCGAAGATGGTTGCCCGCTGGTTGTCCTGCATGAGCGCCGGGAACATGTCGCCGCCGGAGGCGGAGAACTCGTCGGTCAGCACGAGGATCGGCTTCGTGTACGCGAACGGCGCCGATTGAACGACGAGGCTGCCCGTCGAATTCAACGGAAGGGGCACGGTCCGCCCGCGCAGCTCGTTGTAGGCGCGAAGCACTTCGTTGTAGCTGTTGCGGAGGTTGGCGATGATGTCCGCAGGCGCGCCCGAGAGCTGCGCGTTGGTCAACTGCGATGCAAAGCTGAAGAGCCACGCGCCCGTTGCGCGGATCTCGAACCCCATCGTGCGAAACGACCCAGGGATGAAGCGCTGGCAGAGCGCCTCCACGAACGAGACGAGGCCACCGGGATTCCGCATGACGTCGATGACGAGCGCATCAGTGTTCGCGTTGAAGAACGCGATTTCCGCGTCCAGTTGCTGGAGGGCCGTCAGGGTGCTGGGCGGCGACATCGAGGGAATCCTGATGAACCCAATTCGTTTGCCAGCCGACATGTACGTGCCGCTCGTAAAAAAGTGCGCCTGCGCGCTACCGAGCCGGAGGACGAATCCGGGAGGGGGTGCGAAGATCGGAAACCGTCCGCCGAAATTCAGCACCGAGTAGTAATCCTTCGACACAGAGGCGTTCAACAGCGGCCGGATGGAATCCATGTACGCGGGCAGCGTGTCGTCCACCAAAGCCGGTTGGGCGATCTGGAAGAGCGAGGGCGCCGCGCCGGCGATCGCCGATGCCGCACCCTGCGCGTTCTCAGTCAGAAAGATCCGCCCGTTCCCGCGGCGCGGACTTGGCACGGGCCCCTGCGACGTCACCGGAATGCCGACCTTGATCCATGGCAGCGTGAACGTCCGCAGCTCGTTGGTCGCGAGCCGGATCACCGCCAACGCGGTGTCATCGATGTCCGGCAGGTGCGGCATGATCTGCTGGCTCCTCGACACGATGCGCGCCGCCGCGTTACGGTCGGTGCTGCGTTGGTTCGCCGCGATCCCGTATTTGCGGAACGACTGGATCAGCGTCGCGACAGGGACCCCGTCGAGCGAGACGAGCTCGTCGCCGATCGCGAACGGAAACTGCGCGGCCGGAAGGGCCGTGCGGTTGATGGCGTCAATCAAGACCTTGCCGTCGTAGATATCCACGCTCAGCCCGAGCGACGCGCTGAACGTCGTCGGGAACGCGATGAAGTCGTGTGCGTCGTTCAGCGAGGCGACGTACTCGATCAGCGCTTCGTGGAAATCCAGGTCGTCGGAATGGTGAATGCGCTGCAGCCAGGGCGTCAGCCGGAGCAGATCGAAGCCCAACGCGTCGCGCTTCCACTCGTACGGCCCGTAGTTCTTGTCGTACATCGCCGCGAGCGCGGTGAGATCGCTGATTCGCTGATCGCGTGAAACCGCCTCCTGGGCGCGCGGGGTCGCTGCCGGAAACGTCAGGAGGAAAAGCAGGACGAGCGTGAGTCGACGCATGGTGACCTCCAGGGCCCAACCGTGAACAGGTTGCCGGGGACACTGCGCATCTCCGCAGCTGAGAGCGGTGTCAAACAGGACGCGTAGTCTATACCGTTTTTCCCGGCTCGTGCGAATCACTTCGCCGGCTGGCCGTAGTATGGAAACCGGTCCCAGCGATCGTCGTCTTCGATCGAGCGCGGGTCTTTCGTCTCGCGCATCCAGCGTTCGAGATCCGCGCGAAGGCGCTGCTGCACCGCGCGGTACGCCGCGCGGCCGGCGACGTTGACGATCTGCTGCGGATCCTTTGCGAGGTCGTAGAGCTCCTCCGCGGGACGCCGCGCCGTTGCGAGATCGAAGAACGTCGCGATCGACGGATCCTGCCGCCGGTCGAGAATCAGCGTCTTGGACGGCCCGCCGTCGATATCGCCAAACGGTCCCACCGCGAAATACAGCTCGGGGTCGCCCGCGGGCCATCGATCCGGGCGGAAGTTACGAACGTAAAGATATTCGCGCGTCCTGATCGCCCGCGCCGGGTAGCCGAGATCGCCGCGACGGACGTTCGCGTGGCGTTCCCGCTCGAGGAACACGCGATCGCGCCCGGCTTGTGCGCCTCCGCGAAGGAGCGGCGTCAACGTGCGTCCCGTCATCGCAGCGGACGGAACCGTTCCCGCCCCTTCGAGCACGGTCGGCGCGATGTCGGTGAGGCTGACCAGCGCATCGACGACCGTTCCCGCCTTCGCCACGCCGGGCCACCTGATCGCGAGCGGCACGCGCGACCCTCCGTCATGGACGTTTGCTTTCGCGCGCGGAAACGGCATGCCGTTGTCCGACGTGACGATGAGGATCGTGTTCTCCAACTCGCCGGCGCGCGCGAGCGCGTCCACGAGCGCGCCAAGATCGCGATCGAAACGCTCGACCTCGTAGTAGTAATCGAGCAGGTCGTTGCGCACGTCGATCGTGTCGGGCAGAAACGCTGGAACCTCGACGCGATCGGCAGACGCGCCGTGCTTTGCTCCGGTTCCGGGCTCGTACGGACGATGGGGATCGCTGCTGCCGAACCAGAAGCAGAACGGCGCGCCGGCGGCGCGCTGGCGCAGGAAGTCGCCGAAGCTCTTGAACTGCGGACCGGCGGGATTCCGCGCGCGGCCGCCGGGCTCGAACTGTCCCGGCCCCCACCCTTTCCCCGTGAAGCCAACGGTGTAGCCGCGCCGCTCGAGAAGATCGGGGTACACGTCGATCGATTTGGGCAGAGTACTCCACAGGTTCCCACCTTCCTCGAGCCGATGCACCGCTTGACCAGCGAGGAGCGCGCCGCGCGACGGCGTGCACGACGGCGCCGCGGCAAACGCATGCGTGAACCGCGCGCCTTCACGCGCGATCCGATCGAAGTTGGGCGTGCGGACCGTGCGGTCGCCGTAGATGGACGCGTGGGGGTACGACCAGTCGTCGGCAATCGCGATCACGATGTTCGGGGGCCGCGGCTGCGCGGCGGCAGGCTTTTGCGGAGCGATCGCGGCCAACCAGAGCAGGAATATCAGCACGTTACCCACCTCGCGGGGCGTCACGCAGTATAGGCCGTGTTTGTTACACTGATGCGCAAGACTCAGTCCATGCCGAGCCGACTCGCCGTTCTCCCGCTCGTGTGGCTGGTCCTGACGGCGGGGTCTGCCAGCCAGTCTGTCGAGTCTCCCTTCATCGTCAAGCCCTATCTCCAGCTCGGAGATCTTCCGAAGCTCTCATCCGTGGAGAGCGTGCGGCTCCTGTGGCAGGCGCCGAACGAAACCGGTGCGAAGTGGGCCGTCGACGTCCGGCAGTCGGCGAACGCTCCATGGCGGCCGGCGGTCGGGGCAGGTGGACGCGTCATCGCCACGCAAGAGCCTTCGTACCGGTTGTTCAGCGTTGCCCTCACGAGGCTGCAGCCCGGCGCAGAGTTCGAGTACCGCGTGCTCAAGAACGGAGACGTCGTGTTCAGCGGCGTCGGGAGAGCGCGAGCGGGCGCGAGTCAGCCGTACCGCTTTGCGGTGACGGGAGACACCGGCGCGAATACGGAACAGCAGAAGCGCGTTGTCTACCAGATGCACCGCGCGAACCCGCACTTCTTCGCGATCGCGGGCGACATCGTGTACTCGACCGGGCGAATGGTGGAATACCGGGAGAAGTTCTTTCCGTTCTACAACGCCGACGTCGCGAGCGCCGAGACCGGCGCGCCGCTGATCAGATCGCGTCTGTCCTTCGGGTCGTACGGAAACCACGACGCGGGATCCGGCGACGTCGAGCGCGACGCTGACGCTCAGGCGTACTTTCTCAACTGGGCGTTCCCGCTCAACGGACCGTACGCGCAGGCTGGACTGCCCAACACACCGGCCGTCAAAGGGCCGCCCGAGCAGGTGCGCCTGCACATCGCCGCGCTCCGCCCGCACTTCCCGCGGATGACCAACTACTCGTTCGACTACGGCAATTCCCATTGGACGTTTCTCGACTCGAACCCGTACGTCGACTGGTCGGATGCGTATCTCCGCAACTGGCTCGCGCGCGATCTCGCGCTCGCGCGGGATGCTCAGTGGAAGTTCGTCGTGTTCCATCATCCGCCGTTCAATTCGTCGCGCGCGCATTTCACCGAGCAGCAGATGCGGCTGGTCAGCGACATCCTCGAGCACCGGGGCGTCGACATCGTCTTCAACGGGCACGTGCACAATTACCAACGGACGCATCCGTTGAGATTTCTCGCGAGGCCGGCCGCGGATCGCACGTTCAAGGCGGGACCGTCGTACGTGATCGACGGTGACTTCACCGTCGACACGAAGTTCGACGGCGTTCAGGACACCACGCCGGACGGCGTGCTCTACATCGTGACGGGCGCCGGCGGCGCGGGCGCGTACGATCCCGATCAGACCGACAACACGCCGACGTGGCAGCAGTACACGGCAAAGCTGATTGGCGACGTGTACTCGCTGACGGTCGTCGACGTCGACGGCGAGCGCCTGACGCTGCGGCAGGTGTCGGAGCACGGCGAGGAGCTCGACCGGATCGTCGTCACCAAGCCAAAATCATCGAGCACGCGGACGACAGAATCGCGGCACTGACGCCGCTGCGGGGACTGTGCTACCCTGCGCTCCCTATGTCGGACATCACGCGACGCGAAGCCCTGACAGGAGCGGCGGCCATGATCGCGACTGGCGCCTCCGGAGCCGTGCAGCGCATCCCGACCGGCCGGCTGAAACAGTCCGTCTGCCGCTGGTGTTACGGCAAGATCCCGCTGCCGGAATTCTGCCGCGCGGTGGCGGACATGGGACTCACGGCGATCGATCTGCTCGGCGAAGCCGATTGGCCGGTCGCTCGCGAGTACGGCCTCATCTGCTCGATGGGATCGGGATTCGGCGGCACGATCGCCGACGGCCTGAACGTCAAGGCGAACCACGACAAGATCATCGCCGGCCTCGAGCGCGGGATCCCGCTCGCGGCAGCGAACAAGGTGCCCAACCTCATTACCTTCTTCGGCAATCGCCGCGGGATGCCGGATGACGAAGCGACCGCGAATTGCGTCGAGGCGCTGAACCGCGTCAAGAAGACGGCGGAAGATCACGGCGTCACGATCTGCGTCGAGCTGCTGAACAGCAAGGTCGATCACAAGGACTATCAGGGGGATCGATCGGCGTTCGGCATCGGCGTGGTGAAAGCCGTCGGATCGCCGCGCGTGAAACTGCTGTACGACATCTATCACATGCAGATCATGGAAGGCGACGTGATCCGCACGATCCGCGACGGCCGCGAGTACTTCGCGCACTTCCACACCGGCGGCGTCCCCGGCCGCCACGAGCTCGATCACACGCAGGAGATCCAGTGGCGATCGGTCGCGACCGCGATCGCCGACACGGACTTCGCCGGCTACTTCGCGCACGAGTTCATTCCAACGCGCGATCCGATCACCTCTCTCAGAGAAGCCGTCGCGCTCTGTTCGGTGTAGGAGCTGTCTCATAGACTTGCCGCTCGGACGTGCGAGCGAGCCACGCGAACGGAGCGCGCCGTCGGAGCGGCGCGCGAGAGAGCGTGTCGGGGAGTCCGAGGGGCGAAGCCCCTCGGTGAAGGAGGAGGTCACCGATGAAAGTGTGTCGTTCGCTGCGGATTCCACTCATCGCCGGCGCGGTGATGATGCTCACCGTCTCTTCAGCACGCGCGCAAGACCCAAAAGTGGAGATTGGTGCGTCGCTCGCCAGCTTGAATTTCGGGTTCGGCGAAGACAACGAGGTGACGACGTTCGGCGTGCCGTCGGGCGGATTCGGCTTTCAGAATCCGGGCGTGTTCGTGTCGCTTTTCGTCGGACCCAAAGTGGCAATCGAGCCGCAGATAGGCTTGTTCGTGGCGTCGCAAAGCGGCGACACCTTCCACACGGTCGCGGTGTCCGGTCAAGTCGACTATTTCCTCAAGGGCGCTCAGGAGAACTCGCCGTACGTCTTCGGCTCGGTCGGCACGATCCACGCGTCGGGGTCGGAGGAGAATCCGGTCTCCGCCGGTTTCGGCGCGGGCTATCGGATACGCGTCGGCAACACGCTGACGTTCCGATTCGATGGCCGCTACACGCACATCAGCGACGAAGGCGGAAACGTCGTGAGCTTCGGCGTGTCGATCGGCGGTCTGCTGGGACGCTAGACGAACGCTTGACTCGCCGGTCGACCCTATTTTAGTCTAGGCCTAGATCAAACAAGGGTCAGACGAGGCGAGGCAGGGCGATGACCGATCGGCACGACCTCTTTCCCGGCGCGCTGGAGATGATGGTGCTCCAGACGCTGCGCGTCCGGCCGCTGCACGGATACGCGCTGATGCAGGCCATCAAGCGCGCCTCCGACGACCTGGTCCACGTCGAAGAAGGGTCGCTGTATCCGGCGCTCCAGCGCATGCTCAAGGCCGGATGGGTGTCGGCCGAATGGGGGCTGTCCGAGAGCCGCCGGCAGGTGCGCCTGTACAAACTCACCGCGAAAGGCCGCAAGCAGCTCCAGCGAAAAGTGGCGGCGTTCGAGCGGCTCCTGGCTGGAATCACGAAAGTCCTCAGGCTCGCGCAATCATGACGTGGCTGCGGCTGTTCCGTCGAAAACACGCCGACGCCGAACTGCGCCGCGAAATGGACGCGCACGTCGCCGAGCACGTCGACGCGCTCGTCGAGCGCGGCGTCGCTCCGCATGTCGCGCGCGGCCTCGCGGCGCGCGCGTTCGGCAATCGGACGCGCTATCTGGAAGAAAGCCGCGAGGTCTGGCGCGCCCGCTGGACCGAAGGGATCGCGCAGGACGTGCGCTTCGCGGCGCGCGCGCTGAGGGGTCAGCCCCTCTTCTGCCTGAACGCCGTCGCGCTGCTGACGTTCGGGATCGGCCTCGTCACCGCGCTCTTGTGCTACATGAACGCGACGATGCTTCGCCAGTGGCCCGTGCCCGATCCCTCGTCGATAAGGCTGATTCGGGGAAAGCCAACGGAGGAGCACCGATTCGGGCTCCTATCGAACCTGGAGGCACAGTATTTCCGCAGCCGCGCCCGATCGTTCACGCACATCGCCGTGTTCGTGCCCGGCGGTGGCCCGGTCGCGCTCGAAAGCGGAGTGCCGGTCGCGGACGTGTTCTACAACTTCGTCACGCCGAATTACTTTCAGGCGCTCGGCATCGACATCGCGGTTGGTCGAGGTTTCCTTCCCGAGGAAGAGGACTACGTCGCGCCGAAAGCGGTCGCGATCATCAGCGACCATCTCTGGCGCCGATATTTCAATGCCGATCCAACGATCGTCGGCCGCGTCATCCGCGTCCGCGACAAGCTTCGGACGATTGTCGGCGTCGCGGAGCCGGGCTTTTCGGACGTCCATGGCACCCGAGGCGATCTCTGGATGCCGCTGACGACGATGGCGATCTCGTTCGGCGATGGCGTCGACAAGACACAACTCGCGAGGCTCAACGACCCGCGTCAGAGCAGCCCTCACGTCTTCGGGCGGCTCGCGCCGGGCGTCGACGCTCGAGCCGCTCAAGCGGAGTTGGACGTCCTCAGCAGCCAATTCCGCCGAAGCGTCGGCCTGGAGACGCCTGGCGTGCTGCTCTTCGACACGCGGCCGCTAAGCACGAACCCCTCCATGCGCAGCGGCCTTCCGACGTGGGGTCTGATGTTCGGGGCGCTGTTCATGGTGCTGCTGCTTGCGTGCGCGAACGTCGGCAACATGAATCTGGCGCGCGCGCTGACGCGCCAGCAGGAGATCGCGATGCGGGTGTGCCTTGGCGCCAGCCGGTGGCGTGTGGCGCGGCAACTCCTCATCGAATCGTTGATGCTCTCGTTGGCGGCGGGCGCGCTCGGTCTCTACCTCGCCGTGACGGCGCTACGCGTGCTGCTCGAGACCGCTGGTGCGAGCCGGCGGCCGGACTTTCTCGAGGCCGACGCGCTCGTGTTCGGAGGCGTGTTCATCCTGTCGCTCGTGGCGTGCGTCTTCTCCGGTCTGGCGCCGATGCTGCGGCTGACGCGGCTGTCGCTTGCGACGAGCGGGACCGATCGGTTCACGAGCACCGCCGGAACCGGCCGTCTCCGCGCGCTGTTCCTCGCGGTGCAGATCGCGTTGACGATGGTGCTGCTCGGCGGCGCCACTCTGCTCACTCGTGCTGTGGGACACGCGATGACGCTCGATCCGGGCTTCGCGGTCGAAGGCGTCCAGCTGACGTTCCTCCACGCGAGCATCCGGACACCGAAAGATGCCCTTCGCGAAATCGATCGCGCCTTGGCGACCGTCGAGCCGCCGGTCGCCTCCGCGATGTTCGAGCCAATTACCAAGGGCCGGACCGAGATCGCGTTGAGGCGGATCGGCGAGCCTCGGGAGAAACGCCGGTTCCTGCTGTCGCGCCCCGTGTCGGCGAACTATTTCGACACGCTTGGGATCCGAGTTCTGCTCGGGCGGACGTTCAACGCCGATCGCGGGCAGCAGGAGATCGTGCTCAGCGAATCCGCGGCACGCGCGTTCTGGCCCAACGAAAACCCGATCGGTCAGGTGCTCACCCGGACAGAGACCGGCGTTCGTGAGGAATCACACGAAGTCGTCGGCGTCGTCGCCGACGTCGCGACGACGACGCTCACCGAGGTCGAGCCGGTGGTTTACTGGGAGACCGACGTGCCGCGCGTCCTGCTGACGCGCGACGGGTCGCGGGCGATGTCGGATCGCATTGGTGCGGCAGTGCGAGCGGTCGCGCCCGGCGTCGAGATCGTGACGCAGCCGCTCGAGCACAACCTGCGCGACTCGCTGAAGAACCTGGTCGCAGGCGGCCGCCTCGCGTGGAGCCTCGGTGGCTTGGCGCTGCTGCTCGCGACCCTCGGAGCCTTCGCCGTCTTCACGTATGTCGTCGAAGAACGGCGGCGCGAGATTGGCGTGCGGATGGCGCTCGGCGCCGGATCGCAGCAGGTGGTGCGCCTGGTACTCGCCGGCATCAGAACGCCGGTTCTCGGCGGCCTGCTCGTCGGCACGCTGGCATCGATCGGCGGCGCACGACTCCTGCGGAGCGCGCTCTACGGCTTGAACCCCTTCGATCCGATCGCCTACCTGCAGATCGCCGGACTGCTGGCGGTCGCGGCGGCCGCCGCGACGTGGATACCCGCGCGGCGCGCCACGCGCATCGACCCCGCGATTACCCTCCGCGCCGAGTAGTCAAATCCCCGGCCGGCTCCGGCCGATAACGTGTCCGGCCGATAAAGCAATCAATGACCATCGGCGAGGGCCTCGAGCCTCACCTCGATGTGAAATCGTTCCGGCCCGCCGGCTTCGGCCGCTACGTCGTGGCGGCGTTCCTGGCCGTGTGGCTCGCCGGCTGGCTCGTGGGGGAAGTCTTCGCTCTCGGGGCGCTGGTAGCGATCGTGGCTTCGCTGATCGGTGCCTTTCCGGAATCTCTCCCGTCATCGATCGTGGGCGCCGATATCGTGAAGACCAGCGGCGTCACGTTCGTGATCCTCTTTCTCCTCGTGTGGCTCACGTTCTGGACCTTCGGCGGCGTCGCGGCGTTGACGCACGCGATGCGGTCGATCGCCGGCGAGGATCTCATCGCGCTGACGCCGTCCGGCTTCGAGGTCGTTCGCCGCGCGGGACCGTTCCGGAGGCGCCTGCGGTTCGATCGCGAGGGGATCCGCCGCATTCGCACGCGCGCGCACGACGGCGCGCTGATGATCGATGCGGCCTCGGGCACGCGCGTCCTCACCTCGTATGGATCGCGCGCGGAACGAGGCGAGCTCGCCGCGTGGTTGAACGGGCACTTGCATCTGCCGGCCGCCGGCGCCGCCGACGCGCCAGGCATGATTCCGCGGACGTGGGAAGTGCGGACGGAAGCGGACGTGACGTACATACGCAAATCGCGGCGGCGCGACAGGGTGATCCGCGCGATCATCGCGTCGATCCTCACGGGCGCGATCGCGATCGCGTGGCGTGCCTCGCTCGACGCCGCAACGGGCTTCAACCTGCCCGCGTTCGTGCTGACGCTCCTCGTCGCGGCCGGCGCCCTGCTGACCACATGGTCACGGCGTGAATGGATCGTTCGGCGCGGCGAGGCGACGCTTCGCTGGAGCGTCGCCGTCTGGACCTGGGAACGGACGTTCCAGCACGCGCACCTCTACGTGACGCACTCGGTCGACGGCGACAGCGACAGCCACTACGAGCTCGTCATCACCGATGCGCGAGGGAGCAGAACGGTGCACTCGCAGATGAACGACTCGGGAGACGTCGTCGACGTGGCGCACTGGCTCGCGGACCGCACGGGCTTCCAGCTCTCGATCCGCGCGTGAACGCTCAGCGCCTCGGGTGCAGATACGAACGGATGGCCGCCTGCTGCGCCGCCCGCAGCTCTTCGAGCTTCTTCAGCTCCGCCCCGGCCGAATCGGCGAGGTGAAAGCGCGTCGCGAGCTGCGCGGCCTGCTGCGCGAGCACGCGATCCGGTTGAAAGCGTCTGTCCGACACGAGCTTCAGACCGATCAGCGCCTCCGCCAGGTTGGCCATCGTGACGGCGTGGCGTTCGAGGAGCTGGGCGTTTGCGCTGAACGCGTCACGCTGTCCGTACGGCAGCGCCGCGATCAGCTCCGCCGCGCTGTGCTTTCGCAGGTACTGCTCGAGCGCCTCGTTGAGATCGTCGACCGACATCCGGCTGGCTTTGGGTCCGAGCGTGAGCTGTATTGCCGCGATCAGCCCGCCCCAGAGGCCGGTCTGCGCCATCATCACAGCCTGCGGATGCATCATGTGGAACACGTTGTACTTCGCCCACGGCGCGATGCGCGTGATCGATACGGGATGGCGCTCCACAGCCTGCGAAGCCGAAGCGCTCGGCGTCTGCGGTGGTGTCGTTCTGCGGACGGCGGGTCCGTTGGAGAACGGCGGGGAGTAGCGCGACGACAGCTTCAACGCCGACGCGATCGCGATCTCGAGCCGCGAGTCGTTCGCCGGGAGCTGCACGCCGAGCAGGACGTCGTACACCCGGCTCTGCAGTCCGGGATCCTCGAATGGCACGTTGTGCAGCAGCACGCACGGCGGCTTGCCGACCGTCAGCACCAGCTTCGGATTGCAGACCTGCACTTCCTCGTTGATCCACTGGCTGCAGACCTTGCCGACCGGAAGCAGCTCCGAGTACGACTGCTCGACGCGCACGTCGTTCCATCCAAGCGCCTGATAGGACTCCACGTTCTCCGGATGGAAAAGGAAGCACTTGATCATGTTCGACAGCCAGACCTGCGTCGAGGCGTCGACGCCGACCGGCGCGAGAAAATTCTCGGCGAGGAACACGCCGGACGCGACGTTGCGCACCTTGTAGCCGTCGAAGTAGTTCGCATCCTGCATCGGCGCGAAGACGTCCGCCACCGGCACGAAGAACTCGTTCCTGCGCGGCGGCTCGGCGGAGTGCGATGACGATGACGACCAACGGCTCTTCGTCGGGTCGATGTCGGGCCGCGCGACCGCGCCGCGAATGAGATCGTCGATTTCCTCGATGTAGGTCTCCATCAGGTGCGGGTCGCCGTGCGCCTGCGCGCCCGCGGCGCCTAGGAACGACGTGAGCGTCTGGTTCGCCGACGTGATCTCGTCCGCGCTCGTCGTGAACACGGGAAGCGCGTTCGTGCTTCGCGCCGTGAATTTCGCCGTGGGGTAATCGCCCATGAGAAACAGCTGCTGCTTGGCGGTCAGCACCGGGACGACCGGCATGCACGGCGTGCGGAAGCCGTACGAATCACCCGCCTGGGCGAGCACTTCGGAGTGGTAGAACGGATGCCGCTGCGGCACCGCGCAGCGGGCGTCGCGGCACGGCGCGATGCGACCGAGGAGATCGACAATGTCGCCCGCCAACCGGTTCTTCGGATCGAGGCTGGGGTTGTACATCCATTCCAGCTCGCCCGGCGCAAGCTCGGTTGGACGCGCCGGCACCGGCTTCGGCGTTGGCCGCACCGTCGAGCCGAACTCGCGCACCCAGCCGCGCAGCTCGTTCATCCTGCTCTGATAATCGTCGTCATCAGCCGCGAGGATCCGCGGCCGGTTGCGCCCGACAATATGATCCGCCGCCTCGAGCGCGCGCGTCAGACCTTCGATCGTCACGCCGCAGCCGGCCGGGAGCGTGAACGCCTTCGACGACGCCACGCGCGGGCGGCGAGGCTTCGACGCGGGCGAGCGCTCGTCGGGCAGCGGCAGCGGCGTCGCGCCGAGTCTCTCGAGCAGATCCTTGTCGCCATAGAGCGGAACGCCGCCGACGACGACCACTCGAACCTCTTGGTCGCCGGCGGCTCGGAAGACGCGGAGCGCGTCGGCGCGCCGTGCGCCGTCGGGCCGGCGGATGACGACGAGGTCGGCAAGATTGCCGGCCTTTATCCGTCCAAGCGGCAGGCCGAGGAGATCGGCGGGCACCGACGTGATCGCCTTGAAGCACATGGCCGTCGCGTCGCCCTTCCAACGCCGGGCTTCGAGGAAATCAATCGCGAACTTGGCTTCTTCCCAAACGGTCTTCGATCCGCTCGGCGTCCAGTCCGTTCCGAGCGCGACGGGAATCCCCGCGTCGACGAGCGGCACCACGTTGGTCGTGTCTTGATAGAGGAGGAGATTCGACACCGGCGACCAGATGACGCCGATGCCGTACGTCTTCAGGAACGGGACGGCGGCCGCGCTGTTCATCCCGCAGGCGTGGATCAGCAGCAGACGGGCATCCTGTACTCTGGCGACGTCCGCGCCGCGATAGCTCGTGCCGATGAATCCCGCGAACCTCTCGAACTCGGCGCGCGTGTACGCGTCGACGCCAAGCGTCGTCTGGAGATATCCGGAGCGCCCTTCGGCGAGGTGGACGATCGTCCCGCGGGTCCGCGTGCCGGTGACGCTCAGGGCGAAGTCGCTGATGTAGCTGCTGCCGTCGTAGCGGCTCTTCGCCGCGGGCTCCGGTTTCCAACTGCTGGTGTCCTGATAGGGATCGCGCGCAGCGCCGTAGGGCGACGGCTCGTAGAAGTCCACGACGGAGATGATCTGGTCCGTGTTGCTCAGGCCGAGATCCGTGGCGGACCCGGTGTTGCGGATGAGGATGTGCGACTGCCGCGCGAACCCCGCAGCGTCGAGAGCGGCGTTTTCCTGCAGCACCGTCGTCCCGCCGGCAATTGCCATCAGCTCGGAGAACGCGTTGAAGCAGGCGTACGTGTCGGTTCCGTCGCCGGAGGTCGAGACGATCGCGCGGTTCGCGGCGCCGATCGTTTGCTGGTACTGCTTGTTCGCGCGCCACTGAAAGCGGTTGTCCCACGCCCAGTACGGCGAGTGCCACAGCGGCAGCATGTTGTAGGTCGAGTGCGTGTGCAGATCGAGGAACGACGGGAAGATCAGCTCGTCCTCCGCGAGCGTGTAGTCCGGCCGCGCCACGCCGGCGGGTTTGGACGGACCGACCGAGCGAATCTGTCCATCGGCGAGCTGCACGTACTGCCGGCGCGATAGCGATCCATCGTCATTTACGACGTCGCCGAAGAAACAGAGAGGACGAGTACCGGTGGTCTGAAACATGTGTGTCTCAACCGAAGCGCTTTTGGAGAGCCTCGAGCCGCTTCGTCAGCGTCGCGATATCCGTGGACTGGGTGAGGATCTCGTGCGACAGCGTCGAGATCTCGATAGGCGTCAACTGGCCGCGGGCCAGCCACACGATCATCTGATGCGCGATCTGCCGCTGCAGATCGTGGACCGTGCTGCTCGGTGTGCCGGGGCCGTCGGGTGGGAAATTCTTGTCGTACGGCGGCGTCAGCGTCGGCGCGTCGGTTCGCGGCGTGGCACGCGTGAGGACGCCCTCGAACGTCGGCGCGTGGCGCGCGCGCTCGCCCATGAACCATCGCGATTTGGGGATGCCGAACCACTGGAGCAGCGTGGCCGTGAACGACGTCGCGTCGTAGGCCGCCTCGCCTTCCGACCTGAAGACGGTGTTCGGCTCGATGAGCGGAGACACGAGGATCGTCGGCACGCGCGGCCCCATCAAGTCGTAGTGGAAGCCGTTATTCACGTCGTTCGGCCACGGATTCACCGCGCGCGGCGGTGGAACGTGATCGAAGATGCCGCCGTGCTCGTCGAACGTGATGACGAGCAGCGTCTCGTTCCAATTCGGGCCTTTGCGCAGCGAGTCGTAGACCTTGTTCAACTGCACTTCGGCCGGCACCATGTCCTCGCCGGGATGATACGACGTCGTGCCGCTGCTTCCGATCCAGATTGGCTCGAGATAGCTGAAGGCCGGGAGCTGCCCGCTCAACGCTTCGTCGTAAAACTGATCGATCGGCGCGACGTAGGTGCCGACGCCCGCATTCACGTTGGCGTCGACCGTCGGAATCTGCCCTTCGAGGAACAACTGATACGTGAAGACGTGATCGGTCCAGAGCGTCGAATTGTAGATGCGCCAGTTGTTGAAGCCGTTGGTCCAGAGCAGCTTGAAGAACGACGGACGATGAGGCTGCTCGGGCCAGTACAGATACTGCGGCGGGCTCATGAAGTTGCTCGACTCCATCATCGCCGAGCCCGTCAACGCGAACGCACGGTTCGCATCGGTGCTGCTGGGCATCGAGCAGAACCACTCGTCCGAGATCGCGAAGTTTCGCGCGAGTCCATTCAGCACCGGCAGCTGCTCTGGACTGTAGGTTTGCATCACCTGCCGGCTGCCGTTGTTCCACACGAACCCGCCCATGTCCGGCAGCGCCTTTTCGACGTAGCCGTTGGGATTCGTGAAGAACAGCTGGCGCAGGACGTCGGAGAGATCGTGATACGGATCGAACGTGAAGAGCTCGAGCGGATAGTCGGTGCTCAACTTGCCGTTTTGATACACGGTCAAGCCGACTTTCTCGTTCCCGTCGAGATTGTACATGTCGAGGCTCGCGCCCTTGTACTGGCCTGGCGGCCCGATCACGCGAATGCCCGCGTCATCCTTGTTGTAGAGCCATCCGCAAACATGATCGAACGATCGATTCTCGAGCATGTAGCACACGACGTGCTTGATGCGCTGGCGCATGAACTCGATCGTGCCGGGCCCGGCCGCCTTCGCCGGATCCGTCGTGACGTTTGGCTCGAAGCCCAGAAGACGCGCGTCGCGGCCAATCGACTCCGGCAGCGTCCCAGCCCGGACCGGGCCGGTGAGCGGATCCGCGCTGAAGGGATCGAACAGCCACAACCGGTAACTGCGATCCGAGGGCATCCAATCGAGCACGTATTCGCCGATCGGTACGAGCTCGTGACCCGCGTCGATCGAGGACCATCGGCCCTGTTGTACCGCAGGATGCGCAAGCGGCATCCTCGCTTGGGGATCGAAGCTCCACAAGCGGTACTCGCCTGTCGTCCGCTTGCGATCGAGGACATAGCCGTTCATCGGAAGCAGCTCGTCGCCGAGCTGCATGTCGCGAAACGCGCCCTGCGGCGTGAACGAGTAGGGTCCCGGAATCGGATCCACGGTGCCCGGCGCCGTCGGACACGGATCGAAATTCCAGAGAGCGTACGTGCCGCGGCCGGGCGTCGGGATGAAGTTCAAGAGAAACGTGCCGAGGGGAATCAGCTGCAGTTCGCTTCCGGTCTCGAACTGCGACCGCGAGCCCAACGGGTTGCCGAAGTCCGGCAGGCTGCCCCAGAACTTCGTCTTCAGCCATTGTCCGTGCTGCAGCGGCGGCGCCGAAAGCGGATCCGCGCTCGCCGGATTGAAAGTGACGAGCTGGAAGTTGAAGTACGGCGCGCCCATGGACGGCTGCGCCGGACCCCACGCGAGAAAATAGCCGCCGATCCACACCAAGCTGTTGCGACGATCGAACGACGCACTCGGATTGAGCAGGATTCGGGTGAACATTTCGCTGCCGTTTGGATCGAAGCGAAACATCTGATACTCGTCCGAGCTCGTGCTGCGGACGATGACGCAGCCGGCCGAGGGCGGGTTCGTAGCCATTCGGGCATCTCCGATTCGAGTTGTGTGGAGCAGTCGGCGCGCAGCGATGCGGCGGCTACGATGGATCGCCAGCCGAGCCAACGCAAGCAAAATGTCGAGGCGCGCGGCGCTTGACACGAGCGTCAAAGATGCGGATAGTCGCGGCACCGCCATCCCCCCGACGACGACGAAACATGAGCGAATTCGCCCCCGCGCTGCCGCACGGCCCTCTCGAGGAAGTGTTTCCGGACGTCTTCTTCGTGACCGGTACGATGCGCGGCGAGTTCTTCGGATCGATGTGGCAATTCAGCCGGAACATGATCGTCGTGCGCGATCGGGGCCAACTGACGATCGTCAACTCGGTGCGGCTCGGGCCCGAGGGTTTGGCCGAGCTCGATCGCCTTGGCCCCGTCGCGAACGTCGTCCGCATCGGGGACATGCACGGCGTCGACGATCCGTTCTACCTCGACCGCTATCCTGCGAAATTCTGGGCACTGCCGGGAATGGACATCCAGAAAGGCCTGACCGTGGACGTGCCGCTGGTCGCGAATGGAGCGATGCCGTTTCGCGATTGCACGCTCTTCGAATTCAAGACGACGAAGCTGCCGGAAGCGATACTCCGCCTCGATAAGCAGGGCGGAATCATGATCGCCTGCGACTCGCTGCAGAACTGGGTCGCGCCGGATCGGTTCTTCGACGATCAAACCGTCGAGACCATGCGCGGGATGGGTTTCTTCACGCGCGCGAACCTGGGGCTTGCCTGGCTGCAAGAGAGCCAGCCGCAGGCTGAAGACTTCGTTCGCTTGAAGGAAGTGCCGTTCTCACACGCGTTGTGCGGGCACGGCGTGCCCCTGCGCGACACGGCGCAGCAGGAGTACCACGCGGCCTTTCACCGCTTTTTCAAGGTGTGATGCCCGAGGCAGACGCCACCAGGGTTGCGAAAAGTAGCGCCGTCCCGGGTTTCCGGATCGTCGCGGTCCTCCACGAGTCCTCGCCGACGATCGTCTATCGCGCGCTGTCGGCCACCGGCGAGGAAGTCGTTCTCAAGACGCTTCGTGCCGAGTATCCGCGGAAGGAAGACGCCGCCGAGGTTCGACGCGAATACCGCATCCTGAGTCAGCTGCAGGTTCCTGGCGTCATCCGAGCGCGCTCGCTCGTCGAGTACGGCGCTGGAAACGCGGCGCTCGAGCTCGAATCGTTCGGCCGATCGCTCGCAGATTTGCTGAACGAGCGGCAGCGCGCGCCGCTGCCGCTGCAAGCCGTTCTCTCTCTCATCACCCGTTTGGCTCGCACGCTGGGCGACGTGCATCAGCACGACCTCGTGCACAAGAACGTCGTCCCGCAGCACGTGCTCGTCGACGAGGCCAGCGGCGATCTGCGGCTGATTGACTTCAGCCTGTGCTCGGAGCTGTCTCGCGAGCGCCAGAGCGCGGGCTCGATCTCGCGCCTCGAAGGATCGCTGCCGTACCTCTCGCCGGAACAAACAGGCCGCACCGGCCGCGACGTCGACTATCGCTCCGACTTCTACTCGCTCGGCGTCACGCTGTTCGAGCTTTTGACCGGCACGCTGCCGTTCACCGCGCGTGATCCGCTCGAGTGGGTGCATCGTCACATCAGCCAGACGCCGCCCGCCGCAAGCGACGTCAACCCGAATGTGCCTCCGGCCGTGTCCGCGATTGCGTCCAAGCTGATGGCGAAGAGCGCCGAAGATCGCTATCAAAGCTCGTACGGTCTGATCTCCGATCTCGAGCGATGTCAGTCCGCGCTCGCCGCAACGAGCTGGGTCGCGCCATTCGCGTTGGGCCAGGCCGACGTCTCTCGGCGATTTCAGATTCCGCAGCGTTTGTACGGACGGGAAGCGCAGATGGAGTCGCTCGTCGAGCTGTTCGAGGGCGCGGCGCACGGCGCGGCGCAGGTGTGCCTCGTGTCCGGCTACGCGGGCATCGGCAAATCCGCCCTGGTCGCCGAGCTCGGTCGATCGATCGTGCGCGAGCGCGGGTATCTCGTCGAAGGCAAGTTCGATCAGTTCCACCAGAGCGCGGCGTACGCCGCATTCGCGCAGGCGTTTCGCGGGCTTGTCGATCAATTGCTCGGCGAGCCGCAGGATCGACTCGAATGCTGGCGCGAGAGCTTGCAGGCCGCGATCGGCGCGAACGGGCAACTGATCGTCGATCTCGTGCCGGAGCTGGCGCTGATTGTCGGGCCGCAGCGGGCGGTGCCGCGGCTTCCGCCGGCGGAAGCGCTGAACCGCTTTCAGATCGTGTTCGTGAACTTCGTCAGGGCGCTCGCGGCGCGCCAGCACCCGCTCGTAGTGTTCATGGACGACCTTCAGTGGAGCGACGTGCCGACGTTGAACCTCTTCGCGCGCCTCGCTGCCGCCCGCGACATCGGATCGCTCCTGCTCGTCGGCGCGTATCGCAGCAGCGCCGTCGATCCGCTGCACCCGTTGTCGCTCACCATCGATCAGATGCGCAAGACGCGCGAAGTGGTGGAGCTGAGCCTCGGTCCGCTAGAAGCCGACGCGGTCGATCGCCTCACCGCGGACACCGTTCACACGGACGCGGAAGCATCCCGTCCGCTGAGCCGCACGCTGCTCGAGAAGACGCAGGGAAATCCGTTCTTCATCAGAGAGATTCTCAAGCGGCTCAACGAGAACGGCGCCATTCGCTTCGACGCCGACGCCGGCCGTTGGACGTGGGACATGACGGCCGTCCGCGGCGCGCTCGTCGGCGAAAACGTCGTCGACTTCATGGTCGACGGGCTGCGCCGTCTACCCGAACGCACGCAGGGCGTGCTGCGCTTCGCCGCCTGCATCGGGAACACGTTCGACCTTCAAACGCTCGCCGTCATCGCGACGCGGACGATGGCGGAGGCGGCCGGCGATCTCCAGGAAGCGCTCGTGCGCGAGATGGTCGTACCGTTGAGCGAGAGCTACAAGTTCGCCGGCGCGGATCGGCCCGACGACATCACGAACGCGACGTATCGATTCCAACACGACCGGGTGCAGCAGGCAGCCTACGAGCTGATCGACCCGGCCGAACGTCAAGCGGTGCACCTGTCGATCGGCCGTCTCATGCGGCAGCACGCCGGTGACACCGCGCTCGACGACCGGGTCATCGACATCGTCAGCCACTTGAACGCCGGACGCGATCTCGTCGTCGATCCGTTGGAGCGGCGCGACCTGGCCAGTCTGAATCTCACCGCTGGTCTGAAGGCGGTGCGATCCTCCGCCTACGAGTCGGCGCTCGGCTTTGTGCGCGTCGGCCAGGAGCTGCTCGGTCCCTCGCCGTGGGATCAGGATTTCGATCTGATGCTCGCGCTCAGCCGCGAGGTCCAGCAGTGCGCATATCTCACCGCGGCGTACGACGACGCGAACGCCTGGGCCGGGATCATCCTCGAGCGCGCACGGACGCCGCTCGTGAAAGCGGAGATCCTGGCGGCGTTGACGAGGCAGTACTCGACGATGGGGCGGATGCGCGAGTCCATCGACGTCGCGTTTCAGGGGCTGGCGCTGCTCGGTGTCGATTTCATCGCCGAGCCCACGCGCGAGGACGTCGATCGCGAGATCGAACAGGTCACGGCCAATCTCGCGGGCCGCGATATCTCCGCGCTGATCGACGCGCCGGAGGTCACGAGCACCGAGGCGCGAATCGCGATTCGCATCCTGATGGAGGTGTTCCCCGCCGCGTTTCTCTCCGGCAGCGGCGATCTGTTCCCGTATCTCGTGTTGAAACCGGTGAATCTCTCGCTTCGGCATGGAAACAGCCCGGAGGCGGCATTCGCGTACGCCGCGTACGGAATGCTCCTGTGCGGAGTGTTGAACGATCCAGCCCGCGGACTTCAGTACGCCAAGCTTGCCGTCGCGATGAACGAGCGCTTCAACGACATCGCGCTCAGGTCGCGCATTCTCTACGTCTACGCGATGTTCGTGCACCACTGGAGCCATCACTGGTCCAGCATGACGCCGTGGTTCCTGAAGGGCATCGAAGCCGGATACCAATCGGGAGACCTGCTCTATCTCGCCTACAGCGCGCAAGACTGCGTCCTCTGGGATCCGACGTTGGATCTTGCGACGGCGACGCGCGAGCAGCGCAAGTACCTCGCAATCGTCAAGGATGCCGAATACCGCGATTCGTACGACTCCGGCACGCTCTTCCTGCAGATGCAGCTGAACTTTCAGGGCATGACCGAGAGCCGGTTCTCGATGAACGATGCGTCCTTCGATGAGGAACAATGCGTCGCGGGCATGCGCAGCCGCGGTTTCATGACCGGCATCGCGAACTATCACATCTACAAGGCGGAGATCCACGCGCTCTACGGCGACTACGCGGGCGCGCTCGAGCACGTCGTCATTCAGGACGGTCTCATCGCGTCGGCGATGTCGTTGCCGCAGCTCGTCCGGTTCTACATCGTCGCGTTCCTGACGCGCGCGGCGGTGTTCTCCACTCTGCCCGACGGCGAACGCGCGCGCACGCTCGAGCGCCTGCGCGCCGACTTGAAGCAGATGACGTTCTGGGCATCCAATTGCCGCGAGAACTTCGAGCATCTGCGGCTCACGATGCAGGCGGAGCTGTCGCGACTCGATGGCCGCCTCGCGGACGCGATGCAGGAATACGACGACGCGGCCGACGCCGCGAGGTCGAGCGGGTTTCTGCGAGACGAAGCGGTCGCGTGTGAGCTGGCCGCGCGATGCCTGCTCGGCCGCGGCTTCAACAAGGCGGCGGAAGGCTATCTCCGGGCGGCGCATCATGTGTACCACCGCTGGGGGGCCGCGCGCAAAGTCACGCTCCTCGAGGAACAGCATCCGTTTCTAACCGCGTCGCATCGCGACGGCAAACGGACAGGCGGCACGGAATCGATCACCGCGTCGCTGGACTCGGCATCGCTCGACGTCGCCAGCGTGATGAAGGCGTCGCAGACGATTTCCGCGGAGCTCGTCCTCGATCAGTTGTTGAAGACGACGCTCCACATCATGCTGGAGAGCGCGGGCGGCCAACGCGGCTTCTTGGTCGTCCGCGAGGAAGGGCGGCTGATGATCCGGGCGCATGCGGATACCGGGCCGCACGACGCGCTCTTGGAGCGGCCAGCGAGCGTCGCGCCGGACGACGAGCCGGTGGTGCCGTTCACGATCGTGAACAGCGTGCTGCGAACGGGAACGCCGCTCGTGCTCGAGGACGCCGCGGAAGCCGCGCGCTTTGCGAGCGATCCCTACATCGTGAAGCATCGGCCGAGATCCGTCATGTGCGTGCCGATTCGGCGGCACGAACGCTTCAGCGGTGCGGTCTACATGGAGAACAACTTGAGCACCGCCGCGTTCACGCAAGAGCGCGTCGACGTCGTCAAGCTGCTGGCGGCGCAGACGGCGATCTCGATGGAAAACGCGACGCTCTACGAAGGCCAGGTGCGCTTGATCCAGGCGCAGCAGCGCTTCGTGCCGGCGCAGTTCCTCAAGAATCTCGGACGATCCGACATCGCCGAGGTCGGACTCGGTGAGTTCGTGGCGCGCGACATGAGCGTGCTGTTCGCCGACTTGAGGGACTTCACGCCGTTGACGGAGCGCCTCGGCCCGAACGCCGTCATCGCGCTCCTGAACCGGTACTTCAGCCGTGTCGGCGGCCCGATTGCGGAGGCGGGCGGCTTCATCGACTCGTTCAACGGCGACGAGATCATGGCGCTCTTCCCGCTGCCGGCCGAGCGCGCCGTCGAAGCGGCGGTCAACATGCGGCGCGCGTTGGCGGAGTTCAACCGCGAGTCGATGGCGGAGGGCGGTCCGCACCTCGACATGGGCATCGGCATCAACACCGGTCCGCTCGTACTCGGCACCGTTGGAAGCCACGATCGCTTGAAGTGCGGCGTCGTCGGCGACACGGTCAATACCGCCGCGCGCGTCGAGCAGTTGACGAAGTTCTACAACGCACCGCTGCTCATCGGCGAGCAAACCCACGACGGCCTGAGCGCGCCTGAGCGGTTCTCGATGCGGCCGGTCGATCGCGTCGCGGCCAAGGGAAAGCTGCAGGCGATCACGCTGTACGAAGTGCTGGACGGGGAGACGTCGGACCGGCGGGCCGCGAAGGAGCGCACCCGAGAGCTTCTCGAGCAAGGAATGGAGCGCTACTTCGCGCGCGATTTCGCTGGCGCGCACGTCGTTCTCGCGAGCGCCCGCGCGATCGATCCTGAGGATTGCGTCCTTGCCATGCTTGCGGAGCGAGCGAGAGGATATGCCGCCGCGCCGCCGTCCACCGACTGGCAAGGCGTCGAGACGCTGCACGAAAAGTAGCGCGGTGCTATATTGGTCGTCGCCAACCAGGAGGTTTCACATGAATCCAACCGGGATGGGACACGAGAACGAACCGTCGCGAAAGGGCGCGCCCGCGAGCGGCGAGCCGAAGCGGCGCTGTGGTTGAGCCTCATTCCGCGCGCCGTACCCACTCCTCGTTGAAGCGCGCGTGCTTGATGGATTTTCCGGCCGGCGTGAAGTAGCTGTACGTGACGTGTATGGCGCCGTCCTTCGACTGAATCACCGACGGATAGTGATATTGACTGGGCGCATCGGCATCAGGCCGCCCTTCGAGATGCCGGCGGCTGCCCCATGTCTTCCCTTCGTCGTCCGAGATGGCGGCGACGAGCGAGTACCGCCCCCGCTCGAGATCGTTGTGGACCATGATCCAATGCCCGTTGCGCAGCCGGATCACTTCGACGCTCGATCCGGGATTCAAGATGTCCGTGTCGCGCGCCGCCGTCCACGACTCCCCATCGTCGGTCGACTCGCTCGTCAGCGCCCGCTTCGGCGCGGGCCCGTTGTCGCGCAAGTACGCCACGAGCGTCCCGTCGTTCTTGCGGACGATCGACGGCTGCACGCCGCCGAGACCGACGATCGGCTCGCTCCCCTTCCACGTGACGCCGCCGTCGTCGCTGATCGCCATGATGCCGAACGAGTAGCCGTCTGAATACATCGGCACGAGCAGGCGGCCGGATGGCAGCTCGAGCGGATGCGTGCGCGTGAACCAGCCCATTCGCGAGAAGTACTCGTCTTCGGCGCGCTCGATCAGGCGCTGGCCGGCGGCGGCGAGCTGCGGGTTGCGATCCGTCTCCGCCGCGACGAACGCTTTGGTCTTCGGGATGATGTTCTTCGGGACGAGGACGATGTTGTCCTGAAACATCCAGGCCGGCGGCCCGTTCGGCTGTTGGTAGTCGGTAGAGACGCGGTACTTCATCAAGGCCGTCTCCCATCGATGGGCGATGATGAGCGGCCAGAAGAAGAACAAGCGCTCGCGGCGATCGATGAAGAGCACCGGATTCGTTTCCGGAAATCCTGGCGCGTCCGCCAAGGTGAATGGCTCCGACCAGGTCCGCTTGCCGCGGATCCAGCGAGCGGCGCGGATCACGACGTCATCCGCCGTGCGCTCGCCGGATCCGTGGAACCAGCAGACGAGCAAGTCGCCTTTCGGCGTCTCGACGATCGAGGACGAGTGGTTGTGCCAAGACTCCTGCGGAAAGATCAGTTCGCTGGAGTACTCCGGCTCAAAAGCCCCCGCGGGACCGAGCGCGAAGCCGACGACTACGACGAAGACGGCCAGTGCGCGGCGCATGGCCGATCATTATAGAGTCCTATCTGAGCTCGAATGAGCGCATGAGGACTCAGCTGTTTTTTCCGCTGGAGGTGCAATGGCTAAAGCGATCGCGTACTGGATCACGACCGGCGTCGTGGCCCTGATGCTGCTGTTTTCTTTGAGCTACCTCACGGGCAATGAACAGGTGGTCTCCGGCTTCGCCAAAGCGGGATACCCGCAGCACCTCCGCATCGTGCTCGGGATCGCGAAGCCAGCCGCGGCGATCGTGCTGCTCGTGCCGGGTCTTGCGCTTTTGAAGGAATGGGCGTACGCGGGTGTGACGTTCGCGTGGATCATGGCGTTCATCTCCGGGACTGCAGCCGGAGAGCCGACCGTGAACCGCGTCATGCCGTTGGCGCTGCTCGCGCTCTTGGCCGTCTCCTACGTTACGAGACCCGCAAGCCGTCGCGCGGGAATGAAATGATTCGAACCCTCCAACCCCGCGAACAACTTCCCCACTTCGAGGTGGCGCGACCCATTCAGCAGAGATGCCCGGAGTGTGAGGGAGAAGCGAAGTAGGGCTGGGGCAGATTGGATCCGCTGTGGCGTTGACGCACGGTGTCACCCGCGCCGAGCTTTGCCAAAAACTCTTCAGTGTGGATCGATGGGAACGCGGATCTCGCGGATGCCGCGGATCTCGCGGATCCGAGAACCTCGTCGCGCGACATGATGAGCCCCAAAACATGCACGGGTGAGATGGCCTCGCCGACGCGACCACCATCGGGACTTTCTGCCCATTAGGCATCCGCGCGATCGGTCGAATCCGCGCAATCCGCGTCTCCCTACTTCGCTAACGCCTGAAATAATGGGCAAAGCTCCCGCGCCCAGTGTCTGCTCACTGACGCAGAGAACTTTCCGAGATTTCGGTGAATCACTCCGCATGGAGCGCTTCGGTCGGGCTCACGGATGACGCGCGCCAGGCCGGAAGGATCGCCGCGCCGAGCGCGACGACCGCGAGGCCGAGCGTCGCCGACGCGATCGTGGGCACGTGAATCGGCGTCACGCCGAAGAGCAGCCCCGCCATCACGCGCGCGACGGCCCAGCCCGAGAGAATCGCGATCGCCGTCCCGCTTCCGATCAAGATCAGCGCGTCCCGCAGAACGAGCCACACGGCCGCTCCGCGCGTGGCGCCCAGCGCGAGGCGCACGCCAATCTCGCGGCGGCGCCGCGTCACCATGAACGACATCACGCCATAGAGCCCGATGACCGACAGCAGCAGCGCGATCGCTCCGAATCCGCTGAGGAGCGTGGCCATCATCCGCTCGGTCGTCAGCGATCGATCGATTTGCGTCTCGATCGTGCGCAGCGAGCGAATCGGAAGCGTCGGATCGGCTCTCGCGACGATGGCGCGAATCGCCGCGAACGCGCTCTCCGGCTTCGCGTGCGTTCTGACGTAGTACGTGCCGCCCGTCCAGGGAATGTCGAGGAACGGGAAGAACGCCTGCTCGGTCTCCTCGCGGATGCCTCGATAGCTGAAGTCGGCGACGACGCCGATGATCTCGACGTCGGTCTTTGCATCGGGACTCGTTCCGAAGCCGATGCGATGACCGATGGGACTCGCTTCGCCGAAGTACCGCCGCGCGAAGCTCGCGTTGACGACTGCCGAGCGATATCTCGGACGCGCAGGATCGCGAGTGGTCGCGTCACGGACGTCGAAGTCGTGGCCGGCAATCAACCGGGCGCCGAGCGTCGAGAAGTACCCCGGCGTGACGGGCGTGCAGTGCACCGCACGCTCCGTCGGCCGGCGGCCGTTGAACTCGATCGTCATCGACGTATTCCAGCTTCCGCCGGCGAGGAGCGCATGCCCGCCGACGGCCGCCCTCGCGACTTCAGGCGCGTTGCGAATGGCGTCGAGCAATTGGAGCACGAGCCCCGAGCCCGCCTTGTAGTCGTAGCCGTTCTTCGAGGTGTCGATCTGGAACATCAGCAGGCGATCGGTATCGAATCCCGGTCCCTTCTCGTGTAACCGCGACACCGTCTGCAAAAAGAGCCCGGCGCAAATCAACAGCACCAGCGTCAGCGCCATCTGACCGACGACGAGCGCGCGGCGAAAGCGAACGCCTCCACCCGTCGGCGTGCGATCACGGAACGACGCGGCGAGCGACAACCGTCCGGCCTGCAGCGCGGGCGCGGTGCCGCACAGCGCGCCGGTCGCCATGCACACGACAAACGTGAACAGGAGAACGCGCATGTCGAGATCGGAGGTCAGCGTCGCGCGCGCGACGTCTCCGGGCAGGAACGAGATCAACGCGTTGGACACCGCCGGCGCCGCGGCAATCCCGAGCAACCCGCCCGCGATCGAGATCACCATGCTCTCGATCAGCAGTTGACTCGCGATGCGGCCGCGCGACGCGCCGAGCGCGATGCGCGTCACGACTTCGCGGCCGCGCGCGGCGCCGCGCGCGAGCAGCAGGCTCGCGACGTTCGAGCATGCGAGCAGCACGAGCAGCGACGTGCCGGCGAGCAGCACCCACAGCGGACCTTCCAGCCTCTGCCGCATGGTCGATCGTCCGCCCGACGCGGGCGTCAGCTCGAGATACGAGCCGAGAAACGACCGCAGCTGCTCCGGCGTCGTCCGTGGAAAGTTCTCGAGCCGCCGCTCGGATTCGAGCACGGACTTGAACCACGGTTGCAGTCCGACCATCGCGGACTGCGCGGTCACCCCCGGCTTCAGTCGGCCGAACACGTGCATCCACCGCGTGCGGCGATCGAACAACCGGTCGCGATCCCAATCCGGCGTCGCCTGCCGCTTCATCATCGTCGGGACCCACATCGCGGCCGCCTCGCCGATGTCCATGCCGGTGAAGCCAGGCTCCGCGACGCCAATCACCGTCACCGGGTACTTGTTCATCAAGACCTTGCGCCCGACGATGTCCGGTGCGCGGCCGAGCGCCGTGTTCCAGAAGTCGTACGAGAGCACGACGACCGGATGGGCGTCCTGCTGGAGATCGTCCGATGCTTCGATCAGCCGGCCGAGGTGCGGACGGACGCCGAGCACGGGAAAGTACGTGCCAGACACGATCTCCGCGAGCACCGGCTGGGGCTCGCCCGCGACCGAGAGGTTGACCGTGGTCGGATGCCGGCAGAACACGCCATCGAAGAACGGCGTCTGCGCGTGGAGATCGCGGCACATCGGAAACGACATGAGATTGCCGCTGCCCCATCCGTCGGCGAGTTGATTGCCCCGCCAATCGATCAGCACGATGCTGCGTGGATCGCGGACGGGAAGCGATCGCAGCAGGACCTGATCGACGAGGGAGAAAATCGCCGCGTTGGCGCCGATGCCAAGCGCGAGCGAGAGGATCGCCGTCAGCGTGAAGGTCGGCGTGCGGAGGAGCGTGCGCACGGCGTGCCGCACGTCGCGGCGGACATCTTCGAAGCGAAACAGGCTCATGAGCTTGCGCATGCTACACCCTGGATGCTCTGACGTACCGCGCCGCCAAATGGTTGCGGCAGCATCACGAAGACGTCGACAACCGCGCGATAAGCTCCTTTGCGAGCTTCGCGGCGACCATCGCGGTGACGCCGTCGCGATCTCTGGTGGGATTCAGCTCGACGATGTCCGCGCCGACGAGGCGCCCGCGGAACCGCTGAACGATGCGGATCACGTCGCGGACGCTCAGCCCGCCGGGCTCATGGTGCGAGATGCCTGGGGCGAACGCGGGATCGAGCACGTCGAGATCGAGCGAGATGTAGACCGGTCCGTCGAACGACACGCGCGACGCCACGGCGTCGGCGCCGTCCCACGACACCATGTCGATCTGCTCGACGCCGAAGCGCGCGACTTGGGGACGCTGCGCCTCGTTCAGCGTGCGGATGCCGATCTGCAGGAGACGGCTTGCCAGTCTCTCTTCCATGATCCGCGCGAAGGGACAGGCGTGCGAGTACCTGTCGCCGTCGAACACATCGTACAGATCGGGATGCGCGTCGAACTGCAGGATCTCGAGCCCGCGATGGAGCTTCGCGTGCGCGCGGACGAGCGGCCACGAGATCGCGTGATCGCCGCCGATCGAGAGGAGCGCCGCACCATCGCGCAGCGCCTGCTGCGCGCCGTCCTCGATCGCCGCAATCGCTCTCAGCGGATCCGATTCAGGGATGGTGATGTCGCCCGCGTCCCGCCACGCGCTGCGGTCCGAGAGATCGAGGCCGGTCTCCGTCGATTTGTTCGCGGACTCGCTGGTGAGCGCCGCGCGGAACGCGCGGGGGCCCTCCGAGGCGCCGCGCAGAAATGACGAGTGCTCGTCCCACGGGACGCCCAGGATCGCAACGCACCGCATCCGCTATTCTTATCACGCCCGCCGGAGTGCGACAGCAGGATCGACGCGCATCGCGCGGAGCGCAGGGATCGCCGACGCGGTGAGACCCGCGACCACGAGCACGGCGCATCCGATGACGAACGTCAGCGGATCGGTGGCCGTCACGCCAAACAGCTGGGACTCGACGTACCGGGTGCCGAGGAGCGCGCCGGTCAGGCCGAGCGCGACGCCAATCAGAAGGAATCGAACGCCTTGTCCCACGAGGAGCGTGACGATCGATCGCGGCTGCGCGCCCATGGCGAGTCGAATGCCGATTTCCGCTCTCCGCTGGGCCGCGGCGTGCGCCATCACACCGTAGAGACCGAGGACGGCGAGCATCAGTGCGACGGCACCAAACAGTCCAACGAGCGACGCCATCATTCGTTGCTTGCTCAGCGTTCGATCCATCAGATCGCGAAGGCGCTGCGGACGCTCGACGGCGATCTCACCATCGACCTGCCGCACTGCTTCGCGAATCGCCGGCACGAGCGAGAGCGGATTGCCCGCGGCGCGCACGTGCAGCGCAACGCCCGACTCATAGTTCTGCGCCAACAACAGATAGTACGTCGGTGGTCGATCGCGCTCGATCGTCGTCGTGTAGACCGTATCGGGCACGACGCCGATGACGATGAGCTGCCGCGTGCTCTCGTCTCGCAGCGTCTTCCCGATTGCATCGTCGTGCGGCCAAAGGCGATCCGCGAGAGATTTGGACACGATGGTCACGAGCGGCGTGGCGGGACCGTCGGACCGGTCGAACCCGCGTCCTTGCACGATCGGAATCCTCATCGTCTCGAAGTAGCGATGGCTGACGACGTTCGCGCGGACGCCGAGCGAATTGCTGCCGTCGGGCCGCATCGGGCGGCCGTCCGTGCTGACGCCGGTGGACCGCGCGCCGCCGCTGAGGACGGTCATGCGCGCGGCACTCGCGGCGGCGACGCCCGGCAGCGCCTCCACGCGCGAAAGAATCTGCTCGTATACCGCAAGCCCCGCATCGGCGCCGCGCGAGCCTCCCTCGAAATAGCCGCGTGCCTCGAGGTTCAGCGAAGCGATGAGCGTTCGATCGATCTCGTAGCCGAGATCCACCGAGTACGCCTTCTCGAGTGTGCGAACCAGCAGCCCGGCGCCGACGAGAAGCACGAGGCTCATTGCGATCTGAAGAACGACGAACGCTCCGTGAATCCAGGCTGCGCGGGGTGTCGACGCTATGCTGCTCCTCTCCTGAAGCGCCGGATTCAGATTTCGCCGGAGCGCATGAGCGATCGGCGCGAGCCCGAAGACGAGCCCGCTCCCTACGCCGACGGCGAGGGTGAAGGCCAGCACGCGCATGTTCAGCGACAGATCGACCGCCTCCGGAATCACGAACGCATGGAGCAGCGGCGTGCCGAGTGCAGCGACGATCAGCGCGCCAATCGAGCCGAGGAGCCCGAGCAGCATCGATTCGGCCAGCCACTGTCGGACGAGCCTCGCGCGGCCCGCGCCGATGGCGATCCGCACCGCGATCTCACGCTCGCGCGCCGCCGCGCGCGTGAGCAGCAGGCTCGCAATGTTCACGCACGCCACCAGCAGCACCATCGAGACGGCGGCACCAAGCTGCCGCAGCAGTGGCCGCATCTCGGAGCGCAGGCCTCGACCTTCGCCGAGCGGCGCGAGCGTGAACCGCCGGCTGCGATTCGTATCGGGGTAGGCCGTCTCGAGTCGTCGCGCGACGACGTCCGCTTTCGCCGCCACTTGATCCATGCTCGCGCCATCCGGCAGCCGGCCGATCATTCGCAATCCTCTCGACCGGCGCACGTCGAAGATTGCCGAGTGGCCCCGCGCGCGGCGCACGGCGGCTGACGGCGGATCGACTTCCGGCTGAAGCGCCGTCGGGACCCACACGTCGGTCGCGGCGTCGACGAGCGGGCCGGCGAATCCCTGCGGCGCGACACCGACGAGCGTGTACACGTTGCTATTGAGACGAATCGTCCGCCCGACGAGCGCCGGGTCGGCATTGAACATCCGCCGCCAGAGCGCATGTGACACGATCGCGACGCGAACCGGCTCGCCGATGCGGTCATCATCCGGCGTGAACGCGCGGCCGATAGCAATCCGGACGCCAAGCACGTCGAAATAGTTGCCGCTCACGAGCTCGCCCGCGATCGGCTCGAGCCGGCCGTTCGCATCGATCGTCGCCGAGATGGACGTGTACGCGGCGAGCGACGCAAACGCGCCGCTATCTCGCAAATCGAAATAGTCCGGATAGGACGAGTTGCTATGAGGGTTGTTGCCGGATGAGGTGTAGACGCTGACGATCGTGTCCGGGTCGGACACCGGCGCGTCGCGAAACAGCACCGCGTCGACGGCGCTGAAGATCAGCGCGTTGGCGCCAATGCCCAGCGAGAGCGTGGCGATTACGGTCGCCGCAAATGTGGGCGCGCGCAGCAGCACCCGAAGCGCATGGCGAACATCCCGACCGAGATCGGACAGCATGCGGACTTTGACGGCGGGAACCAGGCCCGGTTAGGTGAGCTACTGTCCGCGCCCGCCTCCACGGCGGCCGCCAGACGCGAGCTCCGCATCCGTCCACGGCTTGGTGCGCGTCTTCGTCAAGCCGCGAATCTCGGTGACGTCGTCCACGGGCACGGGCGATCCGGTGTTGCCCCATTCGCGGCGCACGTAGGTCAACACCGCCGCGATCTGATCGTCTTTCAACGCGCCGCCGAGCGGCGGCATCAGACCCACCGGACCTTCTTTTCCCGCGAGGAGAATCCGAATCGAGGCGCCCGCGTCCTGTCCGCTCGTGTAGCGTGACTCCACGAGTGACGGCGCCATCTTCTCTTTGCCGCGTCCGTCCGGCTGATGGCATCCAACGCAGAGATTCTTGTAGAGGTCTCCGCCCGCCGCGAATCGCGTCTGCTCTTCGGCGGTGAGCGGCGTCACCTCGACGACGGGTGTGGGCTTGTTGGGCCAATCGAGCTTCGCGAGAATCCGTTTCGCCAGCGCGCCGGTTTCGTCGGCCGATCCGGAGAGCTTCGCGAGCGCCGCAGGCTCTCCCGGCAGCGCCACTGGTTTGGCGATCGCGGCTGGGGCGTTCGCGCCACCAACGCCACCGCCGCCAACGCCGCCACCGCCCTGCCCTCGTCCGCCGCGCCCTCCGGTGATCGCGGGAAGACCGAGATCCAGTCCTTGCAAGAGCGCGAGGCGCAGCGCAGTCGACGTCGTGCTCGCGGTGACGCGCGCGAGCAGATCTTGTACGGCGACGGAATCCCCTGTTCGCGACACGGCGCCCGTCAACATCGCGACCGCGTCCGCCGCGGCTTTCGGCGTCTCGAGCAATCGCGTCAACGCCGGGGTTTCGGATCCGCGCAGGCTGCTGATCGTCACGTCCACTGTGATTGGATCGGCGCCGTAGCGCGTCAACATCGAGACAGCGGGCTCGATCCGCGCTTGCAGCGGCAGCTCGCCGATCGCCGCCGCAACCTGACGGCGCACGGTCCACGTGCGATCGTCCGCCAACTTCAGCACGGCGGCGGCGATTGGGTGGTCCGGCTGCGACAGCCAGCGCTCCGACAGCCGCACCGCGGCGGCACGCACGTCCGGAGATTTGTCGCCAAGCGCGTGCTGCACGTCGTCGGTCTGGATCGCGCCGATCCCGTCGAGCGTCCACAACGCGTGGAGCTTGGCGCGCCAGTCCGGCGTCTGCTGCGCGAGCTCGCGAAGCTGCGGTACCGCCGACTTGTCGCCGCGCTCGACGAGCAGCCGCTGCGCCGTGTCGCGCCACCAGCCGTTCGGGTGGGACAACGTCTTCACGAGATCCGCAGCGGAGGCTTTCGACAGCGCCGGCTTGCGCTCGCGCTTCGTCGTATCGTGCACGATCCGCCAGATGCGCCCCAGATTCACGGGCTGCTCGAGGTCGCGCGCTTTGATGTAGTCGCGCAGGAAGTCGGTCCAGTAGATCTGCTCCTGCACGATCCCGCGGTACATGTCGACGACGTAGAGCGTGCCGTCGGGCGCGCCGAGCATGTTCACCGGACGGAATCGCTCGTCCCACGACGCGAGGATTTCACCTTTCGCGTAGCCGTCGACCGCGGTCAAGCGGCCGGTGCCGTCGTCCCGAATCTTGTAGCGATGCACCAGGTTGGTCGTCGAATCGGTGATGAACGCGTCGCCATACAGCTCTTTCGGCAGACGATCGCCGCGATAGATCACCGGCGTGCCAACGCCCTGGATCGTCACGGAGCTCTCGTCGGGCCGGAAGAACTGATCGCGATAGCCGCGGTTGACGCCGCGCGTCGCGCGCACGGGCCAGATCGTGGACGCCTCGCGGGAAATCAGCGGATCGTAGAGCCCGCGCGTGCGAACGAGGTTCGGGTTGCGCGAGTAGTACTTCGCCGCGACGAAATCGACGAACAACGGCGCGTCGTTCACGTTGCGATAGATGCGCCCGGCATCGTCCATGGACGCGCCCCACTGGCCGCGCCTGAGCGTCGGCATTGTCTCGAACTTGCCGTTGCGCGGCACGAGATGCCAATCGTGCTCGGACGTATAGATGATGTTGTCGAGTCCCCACAGCAGACTGTTCGCGTTGTGCTCGATGCTTGCGGCCGCACGCCCGTACGAATCGGCCACGAGCTCCTTCGTGTCCGCCTTCAAGTCGCCGTCCGTATCCTTCATCAGCCACAAGTTCGGCGGCTCGCCGACGAGCACGCCGGCGTCGAGCACTTTGAGCGCGCGCGGGAGGACGAGCTTGTCGGCAAACACCGTGCGCTTGTCCATCACGCCATCGCCGTTCTCGTCCTCGAGGACGACGACGTTGTTGATCGGATCGCGCGAATTGGCGGCGCCGGGCGCGGACATGAAGCCGGGCATCTCGAGCACCCACATCCGCCCGTCGGCGTCGAAATCAATCGCGATCGGATCGACGACGAGCGGCTCCTTCGCGACGAGCTCGACGCGATATCCCGGCGGAAGCACCATCGTCTTCAGTTCCTCTTCCGCGGAGAGGACGGGCGCTTTCTCCGGCGTCTTGCGGACGGGCGGAGGCCAGCTGCTCTTGCTCTGAAACGCTTCGAGCGCGGCCAGCGAGACGAGGCACGCCAAACCGATTGGCATCAGCCGGCATGGAACGGACGAGAGGGGATTCTTGTGCATTGAGAGGGTCGAGGTTCGCTCTAGATTCTACTCGCCGCCGCGGCCGCCGCGCTGCGGCTGGCGGACCGTGAGCAGCGCATCGATCGGCCACTTCGCGGCCCAGGCGATCCCGCGCAGGATCATCGGCTGAATCTGCGGATCCGCGAAGTTCGTGTAGGTGTGGCCCTGCATCCAGACAAACGATCTGAAGCTCTGGCCGAGCCCGAAGGGACGCTCGTAGGTCCAGATCTGCTGGACGACTTCGCCCGCGTGCGCTCCGGCGCTGTTGCTCTTGGGCATCGGCGCAGTTGCCAGCACGTGCAGACCTTCGGGCGACAGCGTCGGCTTCGTGATCAGGAAGAAGGCCTCGTCGTTGATCTTGAAATCCGACATGCCCTGCATGATCGGGTGAGCCTTGTCGGTGATCGTGTAGGCGATTTCGCCCGACGAGAAGTTGCGCTCGCCATGTTTCTTCGCGCCGCCGAGGATATTCGCCTGGTACTGAGGATCGTCGCCGCACAGCGTGTCGTGAATGCTGACCAGTCCGCCGCCGCGCTTGAGGAACGCTTCCAGGGTCACGCGCTCGTCGGCGCTCATGTAGCCGGCGTCTCCCTTGTACATCACGATCACGTTGACGCCGCTCAACTCCGCGGTGGTCGGAAAATGAAATCCGCCGTCGACGATCGCGCCGCGCTCGGTGAGGAGCTTGCTCCAGTCCGCCATGAACTGCGGGTAGTCGTGCGCGCCGGGACCGTGCGTCTTCAGCCCGCCGCGGAGATAGATGTGCATCGGCGGCCACGGCATCGCGGCCTGCTGCAGCGGTCCGGGAATTTCCTGCTGCGCCGAGAGCATGATGCCGGCGAATGCGGTCGCGATCAGAATCGAGCAACGACGTTGGAGCGGCATGGTGGGGTCTTTCTTCCTCCTGGTTGCACGATCGTGCAATCCGAGCGTGCAATCCGCGTGTTCACGCAAGCGCGGCGCGCTCCTCGCGATCCGGGTTGGTCTTCACGGCCGACGTCGTGTCGAAGATCATCGTCTCGCAGCGATCGGCGGAGAACGCCGGCCACTCCGGCAGACCGCTGTGGCTGGGATTGCCGTTGCGCGCGAACGCGACCCACGCGTCCGCCATCTTCGCGGCGAGCGCGCGCGCGTCGGCGCCGCCG
>DATBJJ010000191.1:0-5229 GCA_036556425.1 Vicinamibacterales bacterium | reverse complement strand
TGTCCCAGAACGCTTATCTCTTCCTGGGTCTGACCGCGGTCGTCGCCGCGCTGTCGGCCGTCCTGGCGTACGCGATCCTGAGGATCTTCGCGGCGGCACGCGCGTCCACGCAAAAAGATCGAGCGGCGGGATCGGAGACCGCGTTCATGGCGGCCGCGATGGAAGACGCGGTCCGCAAGCTGCGCGACGGCGAGCGCGCGATGAAGGCGCGCGCCGAAGCATCGGAGCGCCTCAGCAGCGAGATCGTCGCGAGCCTGACTTCGGGGCTGCTGGTCGTCGACGGCGACGGGATCGTTCGAACGCTGAATCCGGCCGGCGAGCGCATGCTCAATCTGCCGCACGGAACGTGGGGAGGCCCATTCCGCGACGTGCTTCGCGATGCCGGTCCGCTTGCGGACGTCCTCGAGGAATGTCTTCGCACCTCACAGCCTGTCGTACGGCGCGCCGTGCCGATGACCGGCGGTCCCGTGTCGCACCTCGGACTCACCGTGTCGCCGATTCGCGAGGAGACCGGCAGCGCGCCGCATGGCGTCATCTGCCTCTTCAGCGATCTCAGCGAGGTGATGGAGCTCGAAGAGCAGCTGCGGTTGAAGGACAGCCTCGCGCGTCTTGGCGAGATGACGGCCGGCATCGCGCACGAATTCCGCAACGGCCTGGCGACGATCCACGGCTATAGCCGGCTCCTCGACTTGGAGCGGCTCGAGCCGGGCTATCGTCCGTACGTCCAAGCGATCCGCGACGAGACCGAAGCGCTCGGCCAGGTCGTGACGAACTTCCTGAGCTTCGCGCGCCCGACCGAGCTGGCGCTCGCGCCGGTGGAGATGTCGGCGCTCGTCGATCGCGCCGCCGACGAAGTTCGCGCGGACGCGCGCGCGCGGGGCGGTGACGTCGTCGTACGCGGCCAGTTCGCCAGGGTCGACGGCGACGAGGTGCTGCTCCGGCAGGCGCTCAGCAACCTCTGTCGCAACGCCTTCGAGGCCTGCGACAACGCGCGCGTTCCACCGCAGATCGTGATCGAGGGCCAGCGCGATCCGTCGCACGGCACGCTGCGGATCAGCGTCAGCGACAACGGGCCAGGAGTGCCGGAGGCTGTCGCGCCCCGAATCTTCCGCCCGTTCTTCACGACCAAGGCGCACGGCACCGGTCTCGGTCTCGCGCTCGTCCAGAAGATCATCGTCACGCACAACGGCCGCGTGAACGTCGTGCAGGAAGACGGCGGCGGCGCGCGGTTCGTCGTCACGCTTCCCGTTCTGCAGTCCTGATCGCGAATTCTTCAACGGCTCTCTCGACCAGATCGTGGAGGTTCTGCGATCCGGTCCACACGCGAGTCTTCCGTTCGCGTCTTTTCCTGAACAAACTCGTCGATCGTCGCACGGCACGCTCGGGCGCGCCGGTTGCAGGACGAGATCGCATGGCTCGCCTCTTTCGCATCCGGAGTCCACGCGCGATGCGCGTGATCCGCGTCATCCGCGCGATCCGCATCTCTCGCGCGATCCGTGTCTCTCGTGGATTCACGCTCGTCGAAGTGCTCGTCGCGGTGGCGCTGTTCGTCACCGTTGCCGTGGGGATCGCGCAGCTCGCCGCGGTCGCCACGCGTTCGGCGCGAGCCGCTCGCGATCAGACGATGGCGGTCGTTCTCGCGGCCGCCAAGATGGATCAACTGCGCGCGCTCGCGTGGACCTACGAGCCGGAAACGCCTGGCACGCCTCCGATGGCGCGATCGGACCTCACGACGAATGTGAGCCGGCCGGATTACCCGGCCGGCGGTCCTGGACTGGCGCCATCGCCGGTCGGCGTGTTGTCGACGAGTACGCCGCCCTACGTCGACTATCTCGACGCCGAAGCGAGATGGGTCGGCAACGGGACGGATCCGCCGCGGAGTGCGGTGTTCATCCGCCGGTGGGCGGTTCAACCGCTCGCATCCGATCCCGATCGAACGTTGATCCTGTCCGTGCTCGTCACGACCACCGGTCTCGATCGAGCGCGCGCCGGTCCGTGGCAGCGCCGGAGCGGCGTCGAAGCATTTCTCGTGAGCGCGCGAACGAGGCGGTGACGCTCGATGAGTGACGAAGTCAAGAAACGCGAAGGGGGCTTCACGTTGATCGAGATCCTCGTGGCCCTCGCGATCCTGACGATCGCGGCCGCGCCGATGCTCTACGTCACGGCCGGCGCGCAGCGGCTGGCGCATTCGCAATCCGAAGCTGCGGATCTGCACCAGCGTGCGCGCGTCATCGCCGAAAAGATTCAGCGCGACATTGCGATGGCTGGCGCCGGTCCGCCGCTGGACCTTCCACTCGGATCGTTGTCGGCGTACATCCCTGCCGTGATTCCGGCCCGAACCGGCGCGCGATCTCCCGACGCCGCGCTGACGGCCTTCGACGATCGTTGCTCGATCGTCTATGTCCCGGACGACGGGTGGAGCGCGCGGCTTGCCGTGGACATGCCGGACCAAAGCGCGGGGATTGCGATCGACGCATCGATCCCCGGATGTCCCGCCGCGGGTCTCTGCGGATTCACCGCGGGTACGCGCGCACTGATCCTCGACACGACGGTTGCCGGCGCGGGCCACGATGCATTCAGCGTGACTGCGCTCGACGCCGAGCTGGCGCACGGTCCGCCGAATCCACCGCTGTCGAAAGCGTACGGCGCCGCGACCGCGCGCGTCATGCCGATCGTGCAGCGTGTCTACCACTTCGATCGCGCGGCGCGTCGGCTCATGCTGTACGACGGCTACCAAAGCGACGTGCCGCTCGTCGACAACGTCGTCGACGCACGCTTCGAGTACTTCGTCGACGCCGCGGGCGGCGTCGGACCGCGTCGGATTGCATTGACGGAACTGATCGATGGTCCGGTCGCGGGGCTGCCGCCAAATCAATTCGATCGCGATCTGCTTCGCATACGGCTGATGCGCGTGACGCTCAGGCTGCAGGCTGCGGCGGACGACGTGCGCGGAGGCGGCGCCTGGTTCGCGCGCCCCGGACGATCGACGAGCGGATACAGTCTCGTGCCGGACGTCGAGGTCAGCTTCGACGTCGCGCTGCGGAACGCACGAGGCGGCTCATGACGGTCGCCCTCCTCGTCATGCTGCTCCTCGCCGCGATCGGCGCAGCACTCGTCGTCGTCACGACGACGGAGACGTTGATCAGCGCGAGCTATCGCAGCGCGCAGGAAGCCGCGCATGGAGCGGAAGGGGCCGTGGAGCGCGCGCTTCACGATCTGTCCACGACACCCGACTGGTCGCTCGTATTGGCGGTCCCTCCCGCGAATCTGGTGTCGACGTTCGACGACCGCACGTCGATGCCTCGCGGGCCCGATGGCCGGCGTCTCGACCTTGCGGCGTTGACCGTGGAGCGTCAGCGCGACAGCGACGTTCGCGCGGGGCCGTCAGGTTTCGGGGCGGACAGCCCGCAGTGGCGGTTGTATGCTCACGCGCCGATAGAAGAGTTGCTGCCGTCCGCGGCCATCGTCCTGCCTGTGTACCTCATTGTCTGGGTCGCAGACGAAGGGCTGGATGGCGATGGAAACCCGGCGATCGATTCCAACGGAACGATTCTCGTACACGCCGAGGCGTTCGGTACTGGCGGCACGCGCCGCGCGGTGCAGGCGTCGATTCGGCGTTCGGCCGAGGGCGTCACGCGCGTCGTTTCGTGGCATCGCGTGCCGTGACGTGCACTGGCCTTGGTAGCCCGTATCTGCTACAATTAATAGGTATTTACAGCTTACGAAAGCGCTGCACTCTATGCTGCCTCGAGCCATTCGGGCGTTTGCCGGAATCACCCTGATCTCGCTGCTCGTGCCGATCGTCGCCGCCGCGCAACAGAAGACTCCGCTCGCGGAGGTCGCGCGGAAGGAGGCCGAGCGGCGCAAGGGCGTTAAAGAGACGCAGAAGGTCATCACCACGAAGGACCTTCCCGAGTCGGCGCGGAAGCCGGCCGCCGCGCCGGCGCCCGCGTCCGGCGAAGGGGCCGGGACGGCGGCCGCTCCAGCCTCCGCCGCCGCTCCGCAATCCGCCGCGGCGGCCGCCAGCGATCAGAAGGACGAGAAATACTGGCGCAACCGGATCACGCAGGCGCGCGAAGGGCTTCGACGCAACGAGGCGTTCGCCGAAGCGCTCCAGAGCCGCATCAACGCGCTGACGACGGACTTCGTGAACCGCGACGATCCGGTCCAGAAAGCAAAGCTCGGCGAGGATCGCGCGAAAGCGATCGAGGAGCTCGCGCGCGTGAAGTCCGATGTCGAGCAAGCCAAGAGGCAGATCGACGACGTCGAGGAGGAAGCGCGGAAGGCTGGCGTTCCTCCCGGCTGGTTGAGATGATCGCTTCGCCGACCGTGCATTGAGTGGCCGCTCCCGCCCAGATTCTGATCGTTGAGGACAAGGACTCGCTTCGCACGATGCTCCGCCACGCGTTGGAGCGGCAGGGGCATACTGTGCTCGAGGCGCGCGATCAGCCGGAGGCCGTGCGCATGCTGCAGCACAGCCCCGCGATCGTGCTCTCCGATCTCCGGCTGCCCGAAGGCGACGGCTTCGGCGTGCTGAGAGCGTCGAAGGAATTCGACGCCGACACGCCGGTGATCGTGATGACGGCCTACGGCAGCATCGAGGATGCCGTAGCGGCGATGAAGGAAGGCGCGCTCGACTTCCTCGCGAAGCCCGTCGATCCCGATCACCTTGCGCTCCTCGTCGCGCGCGCGCTCGAGCAGCGCCGCATGGTGACGGAGAACCTGCTGCTCAAAGAGGAGCTCGCGGTGCGGCGCGGCGCGCCGCAGTTGGTGGGTGAAGATCCCTCGCTCCGCAAGGTATTCGCCGGGCTGCAGCGTGCCGCGGCGACGGATACGACGGTGCTGCTCGAGGGCGAGAGCGGCACCGGCAAGGAGCTCTTCGCGCGATCGCTGCACGCGCTCAGCCCGCGCGCCGACTCGCCGTTTGTCGCGATCAACTGCGCGGCGATTCCGGAGACGCTGCTCGAGACCGAGCTCTTCGGCCACGAGAAGGGGGCGTTCACCGGCGCCGTCGCCCGCAAGCTCGGGAAGTTCGAGATGGCGCATCGCGGCACGCTCTTCCTCGACGAGATCGGCGACCTACCGCTGTCGCTGCAAGCGAAGATTCTGCGCGCGCTGGAGGAGAGGCGATTCGAGCGCGTCGGCGGCACGGCGTCCGTGCAGGTCGATGTCCGGCTCGTGGCGGCGACCAATCGCGGGCTTCGCGCGGCCGTCGCGGCGCGCCGCTTT
>DATBJJ010000190.1:0-30083 GCA_036556425.1 Vicinamibacterales bacterium | reverse complement strand
GTCTTCACGAGCAAGGCGCGAAACGCAGGATCGGTCCGCAGCGGATCGAGCTGCGGATCGACGGACAGAAACGCGACGGAGTGAGAACGTTGTTCGTACGCGCGGTCGAGCCACCGCAGCGCCTCCGCCCGTTCGCCGAGCGCGATGTGCAGCTTCGCCATCTCGAACGCCGGAAGATACTCGGCATGCGTCCGCCGGAGCTCGTCGAGGATCGTGCGCGCGGCGGCGACGTCTCCTGACAACGCGTGCGCGCGCCCGAGCGCCGTCAACGCAATCGCGCTGCGATGCGACAGCGATGCGGCCTGTTCCAGCATCGCCAGCGCCTCGGCGTATCGTCCCGCCGCCTCCTCCGCCGAGCCGCCCCAGAGCCACGCCTGCTCGAAGTTCGCGTTGAGTTGAATCGTGAGGCGGCACTGCCGGACCGCGCTGTCGTAGTCGCGCCGATAGTAATGAATCCATCCGAGCGCCGCGCTCGCAATGAGCGACAGCGGATCGGTTTCCTGCGCGCGGCGCATGGCGGCGATGGCTTCGTCGAATCGTCCGCGCGCGACCAGATAGTTGGCCAGCCACTGATGGCCGATCGAATAGCTCGGGTTCAGCTCGGTCGCGCGCGTCAACTCGCGCTCGGCCGCATTCCAATCCCAGTCGTAGTACAGCGCGACGTAGCCGAGCGACGCATGCGCTTCCGCCAGCCGATCGTCGATCTGCAGCGCGCGGGCGGCGGCCGCTTTCGCGCGGGGGAACGCCTCGCGCGGAGGTAGATGATCGTAGAACCCAAGCACCGCGTACGCGTCGGCGACGCCGCTGTGCGCCGCGGCGTAATTCGGCGCGAGCGAGACCGCGCGCTCGAATGCGGATGCCGCGCGCTTCAAGCTGTCGCCGGTGCGCTGATGCCAGTAGTAGCGCCCCTGCAAATACAAATCGTACGCGACCGGATCAACCGGCTGCGGCGACGCGCCAGCCGCCGCGTGAGCAGGATCGCCGGGACGCAGCGCGCGCAGCACGGCGGTGGCGATCTCGTGCTGCGTCGCGAGCACGTCGCGGCCGCTGCGATCCCAGGTGTCCGCCCAGATCTGATACCCGGCGCGGGCATCGACGAGTCGGACCGCGATCCGCAGCCGTCCCTCTTCGTGCCGCACGCTGCCCTCGACCAGCGCGTCCACGTTCAGCGCGCGGCCGATCGTCTTCGCGTCGGTCTCGGTGCCCTTGAACGCGGATGCCGACGTCCGCGCGGCGACCTTGAGTCCTGGGATGCGCGCGAGCTGCGTGCTCAGCTCTTCGGCGATGCCGTCGCCGAAGTACTCCTGATCGCGCGCCGCGCTGAGATCGACAAATGGCAGCACCGCCACCGACTGAAGCGATGTCGCCGTCAGCGTCGACGGCGGTGAAGTGCGCGGCGATCGATCGAACGAAAGAAAAGCGCCCACCGAGGATACGAGGAGCACGACGGCAATTGCGGCCGAAGCGATCCACCATCGTGGCACACGCCGCACGTCCGAGAGCGGCTGTGGCGTCGGCGTCTCGAGCGTCGTCGGCACGGCGTCCGATGTCGAGGGCGGCGCGGGCTCCGCGACGCGTGCGGGAGTTTCCGGCGCTGCGGCGGGACGCACGCTTCGCAGCGAGCGGACGAGCGCAGCGACTTCCTCCGGCGGCTCGATGCCGAGCTCACGGTCGAGCGTCGCCGTGTGATCCTGCAGGTGCTGAAGCGCTCCCGCGCGATCGCCTGCGGCCGCCAGCGCCTCACCGAGCTGGCAGGCCACGCGCGAGTTGAACGGGTCTTCCACCGCGAGACGACGCCAGCAGTCGACCGCACCGGACGCATCGTGGCGGCCCGCACGTTCGACAGCCAGCCGCTCCAGCGCGCGACCGAACAGGCTCTGAAGACGCTCGCGCTCGACCGCCACCCACCGCTCGAATTCCTCGCTCCCCTCGACGAAGAACCCGTCCATGAACGGCCCGGTATACAAGCGGAGCGCGTCGTCGAGCGAACCGGTCTCCAGCGCGTCTTCGAACGCGCGCGCATCGCACGCGAGCCGATCGCGCCGGAGTCGCAGCTCATCCCCGGCAGAGCTCACCACTTCTCCGCCCAGAGCGCGGTTGATCACATAGACGGTGTCGGACAGGAGGTGACGCGCGCGATCGCCGTCGCTCTCGGGCCAGAGCGTGGCTGCGAGCTTCTCACGGCTCAACCCCGGCCGGCGGCTTGCCGCCAGCAGCGCGAGCAGCGCGAGGCGCCGCCGCTGGGACACGCGTCCGGTCAACGGTCCATCGGGTCCTTCGAGGGAGGCGCCCCCCAACAGCTTCAGGGTGAACACGTTTGGGCGATCGATCGGCAGACGAGAATGCGGAGACGGGCGGCCGATGACGGCTGGCTAGTATACGCACCCGATTCACGCGCGGCAATGGGGCCGCGTCCAGCACGGAGGATCGTGATGCGTCACAACATCTTGAAAGGACTGCTCATCGTCGCTGCCCTGACGATGGGATCTGAGGTCGGGCGCGGGCAGGCGCAAAGCGTCGCGCCGCATGCGGCGCACAGCGACGATGCCAATCTCGTGCAAGTCGTTCGGGACGTCACGAGACCGTTTCTCGACGTCGCGAATGCGACCGCGGCCGGGTACGCGCCGTTCCTCGGCTGCGTCAGCGGCCCGCAAGCGGGCGCGATGGGCGTCCATTACGTCAACGGCGTGCTCGTCGGCGACGGTCTCCTCGACGCGAACCGTCCCGAGGCGCTGATGTACGAGCAGAAGAACGGACGTTTGCGTCTGCTCGGCGTCGAGTACATCGTGATGGCGGCCGCGTGGCACGCCACCCATACCGAGCCGCCGACGCTCGGCGGCCAGGTCTTTCACTACAACGCGAGCCCGAATCGCTACGCGCTGCCGGCGTTCTACGAGCTGCACGTGTGGGCGTGGCGCGACAATCCGGGCGGCGCGTTTGCCGACTGGAACGAGCGGGTGACGTGCGGGGGCGAATGACAGTCGAGTAAGCGGAAAGCGGTCGTGACGATCAACGCGGTCGAGCCGCCACCACTCGGCGGATCGCCGACACCACGAGCGACGGCTGCTCGCGTTGTATCTCATGACCGCTCAGATCCGTCAGCGTGATCTCGGTCTCCGGGCCCTGCGGGCCGAGCAGCGTCAACGCGCGGACGCGCTGGCGCATCCACTGGTCGTGACAGACGGCGGGCTCGCACGGACGGCCTTGCCACACGTCCGGGTGGAGACGATTGGACACGAGAATGGATACCGGCATTCCCTTCAATGGTGGAAGCTCGCGAAACTCCGCGAAATGACTGGTTTCGGCGGCTTGGATGACTTCCATCTCCGCCCGGTACGGACCCGATCGCGAGCGGACGAATGCCGCGACCTGCTCGCGGCGGCTCTCGAGAAACTCGCGCGCGCCCTCGTCGGTATATCCGCTCGCTCGCAGATACGCGATGTTCTGCTCCAGCGATCGCGGATCGGTGGGATCGACATACACGAGCCCGGTGACGTCGGCGGGATACTCCGCGGCGAACATGCGGATCAACAGGCCGCCCCACGAATGCCCTACGAGGACGAACGGCGGCCGCGCGTCGGTCGCGGCGAGCAGGGCTCGAAGCTGACGCGCCATGCGCCGCGGCGTCGGCGGTTGGTCGTCCGCGTTCGATTGGCCGATACCGGCACGATCGTACGCGACGACGGCGGCGAAGGTCGAAACGTCTTCGAGAACAGCGGACCAGGTCGTCAACCCCGTTCCGGCTCCGCTCTCGAAGACCACGGTCGGCCATCCGCGCGTGGCCTCGGAGTGTCCGCGCGTGCGCACGTGGACCGCGCGGCCGTCGACGCGAACCATCCGATCCTCCTGCGCGGCGGCGAGCGGCGCGAGGCACACGACGAGGATCGGCGCGAGTCGAGGTCGCTTCATCTGCGTGTCGTCGCGCGGAGGTGTAGCACATCGGGGCGCCTGATAGCCAATTTGAGCGTTCAGTGATATATGTATGACTAATACATATGGCCAGCTCCGCAACGGACGCGGCGTTGAGGAAGGGGACCGCCGAGCTACTCGTGCTCGCACAGCTCGAGGAGCGTGCCCGGCACGGCTACGAGATCGCGCAGCTGATCGCCGCCCGCGGCGACGGCGCCGTGTCGTTTCAGCCGGCCTCGCTCTATCCCGTGCTCTATCGGCTGGAGCGGCGCGGATTGATCGTCGGCCGATGGGTCGAGAAGGCCAATCAGCGCCGCCGCCGCTACTACCGGCTGACCGCGCAGGGCCGACGCGTGCTCGCGGAACGGCGCAAGAGCTGGCGGACGTTCATTCAGGCCATGCGCCGCGCGGCAGGGGTCGAATATGCGTGACTTTCACTCGTTCGTGCGAAGCCATGTCGCGCCGCTCGCGCTGCCGCCGAACCGCGAGCAGAAAATCGTCGAGGAATGGGCCGCCGAGCTCGAGGAGCTCTACGACGCGCTGCGCGCGCAGAACCTCTCGGATGCGGAGGCCTGGAACGAGATCCGGCGTCAGGTACGCGACGGCACGATCCTGAGCGAGCGATTGCTCGAGGACGAACCGATCGTCGAGCGCCTGCGCGGGGCGCTGACCGCCGGACTCGGGCGCGACGTGCGCGGCAGCTTCCGGCTGCTCTTCAAGAATCCGGGCTTCAGCGCGACGGTGATCCTGACGCTCGCGATTTGCCTCGGCGCCAACGCCGCGATCTTCACCGTGGTCCACGGCGTGCTGCTGCGCCCGCTCCCGCTCCCCGATCCCGATCGCATCGTCGGCATGGGCGACGTGTACCCCACCATCACGCCGAACGACATCCTGTCGAACGACGCGCCGTCGTACTTCGATCGGCTGCAGGCGATGACGACGCTCGAAGAACAGGCGTTGTTCACGTTCTGGTCCGAAACGCTGACGGTGGACGGCGCGCCGCAGGAAGTACGCGGCATGCGGGCGACGCCGTCGCTCTTTCGCGTGTTGCGCGTACCAGCCGCGCTCGGACGAACGTTCACCGATGCCGAAGGCGAGGTCGGCAGCGATCAGAAGATCGTTCTCAGCCACTCGTTGTGGCAACGCTTGTACGCCGGCGATCCGGACGTCGTCGGTCGAACGCTGCGCCTCGGGTGGACAGGAAGCGTCTACACGATCGTCGGCGTCATGCCGCGCGGGTTCCGGTTCTTCGATCTCGCGTCGAACACGCGTTCCGGCGCGGCGGACGGCGCGCAATTCTGGATTCCTCTGACGTTCACGCCGGAGCAGCGATCCGACAGCGCGCGCACGCGGTATGGCTTCTTCCATGTCGGACGGCTGCGGCAGGGCGCGACGGTGGGGCACGCGCAGGCGCAGCTCGATGCGCTGCACGCCGACATCGTGAAACGGTTTCCGCAATTCCGGTATGACGAGCTCGGGATGTACAGCGCGGTCACCCCGCTGCACGAAGCGTTGACGCGGCCCATCCGCCGCACGCTGTATCTGCTTTGGGCGGGCGCGGCGTTCGTGCTGCTGATCGGCGCGATCAATCTTGCGAACCTGACGCTGGCTCGCGCCAGCGCTCGACGGCGAGAGCTGGCCACCCGGCTCGCGCTGGGAGCGGCAAGGCTTCAAGTTGCGCGTCAGCTCCTGATTGAAGCCGTCGTGCCCGCGGCGTTCGGCGGCATCGCCGGCATCGCGGTTGGAGCCGCGATTCTTCAGGTGCTCTCGGCCGATGGGCTCATGAACCTGCCCAACGCGACGGATGCGCGGCTGAGTGCGGCGTCGATCCTTTTCGTGGCGGCGGTGTCGCTCCTCGTCGGCGTGTTGACCGGTCTGGCGCCCGCCGTATCCACCGGCGCGCTGACGATCACGCACGCGCTCGGCGACGGCAACCGTTTCGGCACCAGCGGAAACGCGGCGCGCGTGTTCCGCCGCGCGCTGGTCGTGACGCAAGTCGCTCTCTCGGTCATCCTCCTGATCGGCGCGACGCTTCTCTTCACCAGTTTTCGCTACCTGCTCAACCTCGATCCGGGCTTCACCGCGACTGGCGTCGTGACGGCCACCATCTTTCCGCCTCCCTCGCGATATCCAAATGCTGCCGCCGTTGCGGCGCTTCAGGATCGCGTGCTCGAGCGGGTGCGCGCGATCCCCGGCGTCACGGCCGCGGGGATCACCTCGAACATCGCGCTGAGCGGTTTCGAGAGTCCTTCGTCGGTGGCCGCCGTCGGGCGCGTCGCGGCAAACCAGCCGCTGCTGATTCCGTCGGTCGTCGCCGTCACTCCCGGATACTTCGAGACCATGGGAACGCCGCTGCTCGGCGGACGCTATTTCGCCGAACGCGATCGGTCCGATAGTGTGCGCGTCGCGATCGTGGACGAGCGGCTCGCCGCGCGGCTCTGGCCGAACGAGGATCCGATCGGCAAAGAGATCTCGCGCGGCGCGTCCGGACCCTTCACGATCGTCGGGGTCGTCCGCGACGTGCGGCTCGAGGGACTCGCGACGTCGATCGAATCGATCGGTACGGCGTACTTTCCGCACACGCAGGCGCCGCCGATGCGGCGGCTTCGATGGATAGCGATCAAGTCGGCGATGGAATCATCGGCGGTCGTGCGCGCGCTGCGAGCGGCGCTCGTGGAGCTCGATCCCGACTTGCCGATTGCCGATGTGCAAACGATGCACGAGCGCACCACGCACTCGGTCGCGCCGCAGCGTCTCGCGACGAGTCTGGCGACGATGTTCGCGGCCGTCGCGCTGCTGCTGTCGATGCTCGGCCTCTACGGCGTGCTCGTCGGCCTCGTCGCGCGCCGCACGCGCGAGATCGGCATTCGAATGGCGCTGGGCGAGTCGGTTCTCGGCGTGTTCCGGCTCGTGTTGACCGAAGGCCTCGTGCTCATCGCCGTCGGACTCGCGCTCGGTCTTGCCGGCGCCGTACTGACCGCGCGGACATTGAAAGGGCTTCTCTTCGGCGTGCAGCCGACGAACCCGATGCTTTTCGCAGTCGTCGCGATCGTCACCGGGAGTATCGCGCTCCTCGCGTGCATCGAGCCGGCGCGGCGCGCGACGCGAGTGGATCCAATAAAAGTCCTGACGGAGCCGTAGCGATCCCATAATAGTGGCCGCATGCCATTCGGCCGCGGCTTGGCGCTTGCGACCCTCGCGCTCGTCTGGGCGTTCGGTCGGTCCGCCGGACAGCGCGCTGTCGATCCGGTCGAGGACCGCTTCGCGCTGCCCGACGACCTCGAGATCGCGCTCTGGGCCGAGTCGCCGATGCTCTTCAATCCGACGAACATCGACATCGACGCGCGCGGACGGGTCTGGGTGGCCGAGGCGGTCAATTACCGCGGCTTCAACACCGCGACAAGCGATCCGCTCACCCACGCTGCCGGCGATCGCATCGTCATCCTCTCGGACACCGATGCGGACGGGCGCGCGGATCGCACGACAGTGTTCGTCCAGGACAAGGATCTGCGCGCGCCGCTCGGGCTCGCCGTGATCGGCCGGCGCGTCGTGGTCTCCGCATCGCCGCACCTCATCGTCTACACCGACGAGAACGGCGACGACGCGCCCGACAAGAAGGAAATCCTCCTCACCGGATTCGGCGGCTTCGATCACGATCACGGTCTGCACGCGCTCGTCGCCGGTCCCGACGGCCGCTGGTTCTTCAACACCGGCAATGCCGGCCCTCACGTCGTCACCGATCGATCTGGATGGACGCTCCGCGCGGGCAGCGTCTACACAGGCGGAACGCCATACAACCTGAAGAATGAAGGCGGGCTGGCGAGCGACGACGGTCGAGTGTGGACGGGGGGATTGGCGCTGCGGATGGAACCCGACGGCACGAAGCTGAGCGTGCTCGCGCACAACTTTCGCAATGCGTACGAGCTGGCGATCGACTCGTTCGGCGACGTCTGGCAGAACGACAACGACGATCAAGTGATGACGTGCCGGATGACGTGGCTGATGGAAGGCGCGAACGCCGGCTACTTCAGCGCCGACGGCACACGTTTCTGGCAAGCCGATCGCCGTCCCGGACAGGACACGTTTGCGGCGCACTGGCATCAGGACGATCCCGGCGTCATTCCCGCCGGGGACAACACCGGTGCCGGCGCGCCGGCCGGCGTCGTCCGGTACGAGGGCGATCAGCTCGGAAGCCGATATCGCGGCCTGCTCCTGAGCGCGGACGCGGGACGCAACGTCGTCTTCGGCTTTCATGTGAAGCCCGACGGCGCCGGGTTCGGCCTCGAGCGATTCGAGCTCCTCTCGAGCCTTCCGGCGCCGAATGCGAACTACATCTGGAACCAGGTCGATCGGGATCGACGCAAGTGGTTCCGTCCGAGCGACGTCGCGGTCGGACCCGACGGCGCGATCTACGTCGCCGACTGGTTCGATCCGATCGTCGGCGGCCACCAGATGCACGATCGTCAAGGCTACGGACGGATCTATCGCATCACGCCGAAGGGCAGGGCGCTCAGCGCGCACCAGTACGACATGACCACAACGGCAGGGCAGATTCAGGCGCTGCTGAGTCCGGCGGTCAACGTTCGCGGCACGGCGGTCGAGCGATTGAAGACTCGGGCCGCCGAGGCGATGCCGGACGTTCAGAAGCTTCTCTCGGACAGCAATCCGTTCCACCGCGCGCGAGCGATCTGGCTGCTCGCCGAGGCCGGACCTTCGGGCCTGCGCGGCGTCGAGCGTCTCCTCGCGGATCCGGATCCGCAGATCCGCATCACGGCCTTTCGCGCGCTGCGCAAGGCGAAGCCGTCGGTCGTCGCGGAGGCACGCCGTCTCGCGAACGATCCGTCGGCCGCGGTGCGGCGCGAGGCCGCGCTCGCTCTGCGCGGTCTGCCCTTCCACGAAACGCGCGACGTGCTCCTCGCCCTCGCGGCGCGGTACGACGGAACCGATCGGTGGTATCTCGAGGCGCTCGGGGCAGCCGCGTCCGGACACGAGGACGCGTTTTTCAAAAGTCTGCTCGAGACCTTGCGCGAACGCGATCCGATCAAATGGGACGCGCGCGTCGCCTCGATCGCCTGGCGTCTGCATCCGGCGACCGCGATCGACGCGTTCGCCGCCCGCGCCTCGTCGCCTTCGCTCTCTTCAGGAGCGCGGCGACAGGCGATCGTCGCGCTCGGCTTCGTCAGGGATCCGCGCGCGGCGCAGGCGATGGCGGACCTGACGCACAACCCGCTGCCGGACGTCGCGGCGCACGCGGCGTGGTGGATCGCGTATCGCAAGACCAACGACTGGCAACGCTATGCTGTGTCCGGTTGGACAGCGGCCGTAACGGAGGCACGTCCGTCTGCGATGGACGCCATGCTGACGAGGCGCGGAGCGGTCGTGGACGACAATGCCGCGATCGACACGCGAATCGACGCGGCGCTCGCGATGGCGGCCGATCCGGCGGGCGCGCTGCTCCTCATCGAGCTCGCGGCGCAGAACAAGGTCGCGTATCAACTCCGTGAAGCGATCGGCTCGGTGATCTTCAGCAATCCCGATCGCAACGTACGGTCGGCCGCCGCCGGGTTCTTCGCGCGGCCCGGCGGAGCGACCCGCATGACGATCGCCGACGCGGCCACTCGCGCGGGAGATGCCGTTCGCGGCGAGAGCCGATTCGCCGCCGGCTGTTCGAGCTGCCATCGGAGAGGAGCCGATGCGACCGGCGCCGAGGTCGGGCCGGATCTGACGGACATCCAGAAGAAGTTCGATCGCAACGGCCTCATCGAGGCCATCGTCAATCCGAGCGCGGCGATCGCCTTCGGCTTCGGCGCCGAGCTGTTCGTCATGCGCCGCGGCGAGCCAATGATTGGATTCCTGCAATCGTCCGGCGCCACGATCTTGATTCGCGACGGCTACGGCCGCATCCGGACGATGGCCGCCGGCGATCTCTCGGGACGCGTCCCGCTGAAGTCCAGCCTCATGCCGGATCCGCTTGCGCTCGCGCTCACCGAGCAGGACGTTGCCGACATCGCGGCGTTCCTGATGAAGCAATGACCCCGCTCACCCGTCGTGAATTGACGGCACGCGCCGCCGCGATCGAGGCCCTGGAGCTACGAGCGGAACATTCGGTTCATGCGGTCGCACGTCTCGCGCTGATCCGGGCGCTCATCCCTGCAGGCGGCGCAGGAGGGCGCGCGTGTACTTCACGCAGACTTCGAGATCCTCGATCCGCTGCTGCCCCGCCGTTTTTCCTTCGGGCCTCGGCGTCGCGGGCTTCGGCGTGCCCTTCTCCGCCACGGCCAGGAAGCGACTGAGCTCCCACGCCGGCATGTTGCGCCAGTTGTCCCAGAACTTCGGGTCGTAGATGCGATGGATTCGCGGGTTCGCGGAGACGAGGTTCTCGAAGATGATCGGCAGGCCCGGCTTCGCCTTGATGAACTTCTGAATCCAGCCGTCGATGTCGACGTTGCCGTCGCCCATGTTCACCCAGCGCACGGCGATCCCTTCAGGCACTTTCCAGACGGCGCTGTCCCGTACGTGTGACGTCTCGGCGTAAGGGACCAGCATCTCGAGCGTCATGTGCGGATCCTCGAGCATCCACACCGGGTTGCCCGAGTCGAGGCAGACGCCCATGATGTCGGTGCCGACCGCTTCGACCATCATCTTCATCTCGCGCGCCTGCAGATCGCCGCCGTGATTCTCGACCGCGAGCTTCACGCCCGAGTCGGCCACGCGCGCGCGAATGCCGCGCACTGCTTTGATCATGTTGTCGATGTGCATATCGATCTGCGGACGCTCGGCGTCGCCGCCGAGCACGCATCGCATGCACGTTGCGCCGAAGATTTGGGATGCCCTCAGCGCTCGCGCGACCTGCTCCTCGAGCGTCCCGAGCTTCGCGTTGAAGCCGCGGGCGCTCGGGCACACCGATCCAAACGCGAGCTGCAGCTTGATGCCGAGCCGGTCGGCCTGCGCACGCACTTCCTTGATCGCCGCTTCGTCTGCGAGCGTCGCCGGCGGCAGCGAGATCATCGCCCACGTCAGCTTGATCGAGCTCAGATAGTCGAGGAACTGCGCGGGTGTGAACTGGTTGCCGCCGACGCTGCCGTCTATCGAGCCAAGCTCGACGCTGGCGGCGTTCTGGGCGGCAACGAGCGCGGACGGCAACAACACCGCCGCGCCGGCGTGGGCGAGGAATGCGCGACGATCCATTGCCCCTCCGGGAACGAAGAACGAAGAACTTCGTTCTTCGTTCGAGATTGTATTCGACCGCGAGGTATGCTGACACGACGGGCGGTTGGAGGGACACATGACGAAGACGGAGTGGTTTCTGGCCGAGCTCGAGAGCGAGGCGGCAAAGACGCGGCGCGTGCTCGCGGAGGTACCTGAGGGAAAGCGCGACTGGAAGCCGCACGAGCGATCGATGCCGTTCGGCTATTTGACGGATCTCACGGCGAACATCCTCTCGTGGGTCGGCTTGGCGATCACGCTCGACGAGCTCGATATCGCGCCGAAGTCGGGAGCCTCGCGCCGGCCCGCGCCGATTCAGACCACCGCGGAAGCAATCGCCGCGCTCGACACTGCCGTCGCGCTGGCGCGGGAAGCGCTGAAGAAAACAACGGACGCGCATCTCGCGACGAAATGGCGCCTGCTCGCCGGCGGCACCGTGGCGCTCGAACAGCCCCGTCACGAAATCATTCGCGATACGTTTCTCCATTCCGCCCATCATCGCGGGCAGATGACGGTGTACCTCCGGTTGTTGGGAGCCAAGGTGCCGTCGACCTACGGTCCGTCGGCGGACGACCGTCAGTTCGCGTAGGAGAACGACTTTCCCGATCGGCTCAGCAATAACCTTCTTGCAAGTCGTCGATCAATCCTGTGATCGATCTGTTCCGTCCTGGTGCGGAACTGCGCACCTCGTCCCACGCTTGCGGTGAATTCGGGTCGGGGAATTCGACAAACACCGCGCTCGCGGAGGCGCGATGAGGGCGCAAATGTTGCTACACGTAGCCGACACCTATGCACGACAAGTCTGCGACGAACCCTGTGGACGTCTCAGCGCCGCCGAGCGGAGCCTCCGCGTCGCTCACCTACGAGCCGTTCTACGGGCTGCGCGAGAAGGCCTTCAGTCTTTCTGCCGATCCCCGATTCCTGTTCCGGAGTCCCACGCACGCGCCGGCGTTCGATGCGCTCCTCGCCGGGATTCGCCGGCGCGAGGGACTGATCGTCCTGACCGGCGAGATCGGCACGGGAAAGACGACGCTCTGCCGATCCGTGCTGCAGCAGCTCGATCGGCGGACGTTTGCCGCGTTCGTTCCCGATCCGTTCGTGTCGCGCGAAGATCTCCTGAAGACGCTGCTCCTCGATTTCGGCGTGATATCGATCGACGACCTGACGCGCGGCCGATTCAACGGCGCGTCGCGATCGGATCTGAGTTATCCGCTCTACGAGTTCCTCGATTCGCTGGTGCCGCTGCAAGCGTTTGCCGTGCTCGTCATCGACGAAGCGCAGAATCTTTCTCTGGGGCTTCTCGAGGAGATCCGCATCCTCTCGGAATTGGAGCGGCGCGAGAAGCTCCTTCAGGTCGTCCTGGTCGGTCAGCCGGAGCTGCGTGCGAGCTTGAAGCTCCCGCAGATGCGGCAGGTGGATCAGCGCGTCTCGGTCCGCTGCGAGTTGACGGCCCTCGATGCGAATGGCACGGCGGGATATGTGAACCATCGGCTTTCGGTCGCCGGCGGCGGCGACCGACGCGTCGAGTTCACGCATGCCGCGCTCGGCGCGATCCATCGAGGATCGTCAGGCGTGCCGCGGCTGATCAATCGCATCTGCGATCGCGCACTCGACCGGGCGCATAAGGAGCAGAGCCCGAGAGTCGACGAATCGTTCGTCTGGGGAGCTATTGACGATCTCGGCCTGACCCCCGCGCCCAGCGTTCGCGAACGGGCGGAGCCCATCCCGTTCCCGGCGGCGAAGCCCAGCGCGGTCGTCGGCGCTGCGACGGACAGCGAACTGAAGATGCTGACGGACTTCGCGCCCGAGAGCGATCGCGCCGGCGCGGCTTCCGCATCGGCGGCCCCCTCCGCCAATTGGTCGACATGGGTCGCCGGCGCCGTTGCGTCGCTCATCGCGTTTTCCGCGTCGGTCGTCGGAGTCGCGTGGTACTTGGACGCGCAAACTGTCATCGCCGCGCCGCTGCTGCCACCGCGGCCTGCGGTCACCTCTCTCCAATCAGTGAGCGATCTGGCCAGGACCGCGGCGTCCGTCGCGGAATCCTTGCAGACCGATCCCGCGGCGCCGGGCGCCACGTCGCGTCCCGCGCCGGGCGGCGGGTACTCGATCGTGGTTGCTTCGTTCTCCGCTCGAGATCGCGCGGAGCGTCTGGTGGAGGAATTGACGAGCGCCGGGTTCCGAGCGCAGGCGGTGGAACGGGATTGGGGTCCGCCGCGCGGCCGCCTGGTGCAGGTCAACGTCGGCAGCTACGACTCGGCGATCGAAGTACAGCGCGATCTGCAGCGCATTCGCGAATTGCCCGGCGGCTACAGCGACGCGCGGCTCGTGGAGCGGCGGTAGCCAGTCGGAATCTCCGTCACCGACAAGCGCCACCCGAGCGACTTCTCCAGGACTCGCGCCGATCGCGTGGCTTCCGCGAGCGTCGAATAGTGGCCGATGCGCACGTGATACGGAGCGCCGGAGCCGACGCGAGCGGACTCGACGACATACGCGGCGTGCCCCGCATCCTTCAGTTCGTTCACCATGTCGCGTGCGTGGCGCGCGCTGGTCGATTCAGCGACCTGAATCGTGAACGACGACGCGCTGACTTCCGCATTCTCGACGCGGTCGACAGGCGCCTTGCGACCTCGCTGCGAGTCCGCCGTGACAGTTTCCGCAAGAGGCAGTACCGCCACGTCCATGTCCTTGACGATCGCCGGCCCCTCGGGGACGCTCACGCCCACGACGTGATCGCGCCCGTTGTGCGTCGCGACGATCGTGTACTCGCCCGGCGGCAAGTTGCGGAACGCGTACTGGCCGTTCGCGTCGGTCACCGTTCGGCGCTGCAGCGGCTGCAGCTCCACGATCGCTCCAGCCAATCCAACGTACTGGCCGCTCGCGCGATTGAATACACGCGCGCGCCCCGACACGCTTCGATACGGCTCGAGCACGAACTCAGCTCGGCCGGGTGCGGTGGCCTCGACGCGAACTCGCTGCGGTTCGAGCGTGTCAACGGGATATCCAGCCGGCACCGACCCAGGATCGATGGTGACGTCGTACTCGCCCGCAGACAATCCTTCAGCGACAAACGTACCATCGTCCGCGGTGCGGATCGCCGTTCGATGTTCCGCGCCGGCGATGTGGACGAGAACGCCTGGCAGACCGAGACGGGCGTCGGTGCGCACGACGCCTCTGAGGCTCGAACGAGAGAGCGCGATGCCGAAGTGTACGAACCCATCCATCTCGACATCCGCTGGAGACGGAGTCGTGAAGAACGTCGATTGGCCAGAGGCGTAGCGTGCCTCCACCCGATGCCGGCCGTAGGGCACGTCGTCGAATCTGAAACGCCCCGACGTGTCGGTCCGCGTGTGACGCATGGAGTCCAAGATGATTTCCACGCCGGCGAGCGGCGGCAGACCGGGCGTGAACGTCCCCTGACCCGAATCATCGCGAAAGACAATGCCGTCGATGCTGCCTCGGCGCGCCATGAGAATCGCGGGGTCGCTGCTCAGCGTGCGGCGCAGCGAGGCAAACAGCACCGGGCGGCATGACGAGGAGAAAAGACGGTCGTGACAGAGCGCCGACCACGTCACGAAGATCTCGGTTGCCGGATTCAGCTTCTGTGAGTAGCTCAGCGAGTGCACCGCGCCGAGCGAGGTGCGGCCGATCGAATCATCGCGGTTCACGAGCGTGCTTCCAAAGATCTGCGGCCGGCTCGGGCCCGTGCCGGACCATCCTCCGCTCGCGCCCAGCCGTGTTCGCCTAGGCGTCACGTCGATGTGAATGCTGTTGGCGTATCCGTACGCCGAGAGCTCCGCGTTCGTGCGCAGGAGATCGGCGAGCTGCTGCGGCGTGTCCGCGGCAAGGCCGAGGCGATCGAGCATCGGCTGCAGCCAGGGCACTTCAGTCAGAATCTGCCGTGCGGTCGGAGCCTGCGTCTGACGTTCACCCGAGACGGAGAAGCGATAGCCGCCGGCCGCGGCGTTCACGCTCGCCCGCACGAGATGCCCACCGAGATCGCGCGTCGTCTCCCTCGAGAACTGGTAGCCCATGTCGAATCCCACATGGCCTTGTGAGAACGACGTGCCGACTGGAAGCGTGATGCTGCGAATCGTCGACGAGGACGACGACGCGTTCTCGAAGATCGAAATGCCCGGACCGCCGTGAACGGACCACATCCGCGTGAGCCGGCGTTGCCAATCAACGCTGCCGACACTGCTCGTGTGATCGAACGCGCCCTGAAGGTAGCGGCGCGACGAGAGCGTCGCGTTGACACTCGACTGGTCTCCGCGCCACAACCAGCCGGCCTCGATCTGCCGTCCGCTCTGCTGATCCGTCGTGAGCGAGGGCATCGCCGAGGGCGCGACGCGCAGCTTCGCCCACGCGCGCTGGTTGGACCGATCCACTTCGATCTCGACGGCGGCAGCGACCGCGCGGCTCACGCCGACCTCAGCGACAACCTTCACGTCCGCCGCAGGCCGCGACTCGTACAGCAGCGTCCCCAAGGGTCCACGCCGGCCGCCCGATGACGTCCCGTCGAAGTAATAAAGGTTCGGCGTGAGCGTGCTCCGCGGAGTCAGACGGTGCTGGTACGCGACACCGGCGAGCATTTCCTTGTTCGTCGGCAGGAGCAGATGCTCGAACGTGCTGAAGAAGCTGTACCCCGCGTGCACCCGCCACGGGCCTTCTCGCAGATGCAGCCCGCGAACGTTCGAGCGCGCGATCGTCAGCGGCGAGTTCGAGATCACGCGATCCAAGAACGTCAGCTCGCGATTGGGCGAGCGCAGCGTGTACGAAGCCAAAGGAATGCTGAACGGCGAGCCGATCGCGCGGCCAACCGGCGCGGCGCCGCCAAGCGTCAGCTCGGTCGATCGATCTCCTTGACGGCGTGAGAGGTAGAGGCTCCCCTGCACGATGCCGGGATCCGAACCGTATCGTGTCTCGTAGAAACCGCCGCCTTCGTTAGGGGAACTGCCGCTTCGCATCCCCGGAAGCCTGATGATCGGAGGATCGTTGACGAGCACCTGCAGCGACTCAGTGCGGTTCCCGAAGATGACGATGACGTTGGTCAGGCCAGGACCCCGGCCAACGAGCGTCACGACGCCGTCCAGCGCGGAGGCGGCGACACGCGTCGGATCCAGCGAGAAGGCGGCTGTCGCGCCTGGGATCGCGCGCGACATCACCTGCTGGTAGTCCAGCGTGATCGGTTGCGCGGCGGCGTCGCTAGCGCCGAACGTCAGCGCCGCGATCAGCGCTAGGCCGATCGCCGCCAGCCGTCGGCACCGCGAACTCCGCAGTGCGCGTGAGCACTCGGCGCGCATGGTCATCGTATTCGAGGGAGAGAATCGCGCGGTAGCGGCCCGCCGCAAGGAGCGCCGGGTATTCCGCGCGGAACGCCAGGCGCTCGCCGGGCATGAAACGCTGAGGCTCCAACGCAACCTTGCCGACGAGCGCTCCGGCTTCGTTCAGAAATGCCGCGGCGCCGCTTGCGACGACGGGCTCCGAGCCCACGTTCGAGACCCACGCCGTCACGGCCAGGTTGCTCGATTCCGTTTGCTCCGAAACCTCCGGCGCATCGCCGTCGAGGCGAACGTCGTCGGACAGCGTGAACGTGATGAGCGATCCAAGCGATGCGGTCATCGCCACGCCGCGATCAGTGCCGACAATGGTCTGTCCCCGGAAGATCGCCGCGACACCCCGAACGCTGGATCGCGACGGAAGCGTGAGTGTCACTTCAGCGATGCCGACCGCGCCAGGCGCGATGACGATTTCTCTCGGGGAGAACACTGCGGTCGCCGCGACGCTGCCGGCTCGCTCTCCTGCCGCGATGAACGCGCGGCGGCCTTCGTCGGCGACGACATCCTGCGCCTCGAGCCGGAACGCGAGCTCGCGCGCTGTGTGATTCGTGAGACGCAGCTGTTGACGGTACGCCTGACCCGGCTGCCCCGACAGCATCACGACCGATGGCGACAGCGAGATGCCACCTCGCGGACTCGCCGGACCTGCTTGCTGACCGGCAACGTTGCCGCTCATCCCCGCCAGCGCCAGAGGCAGCAGCCACAACCAGGCGCGCCGCATCGTGCGAGATTCAGTTCCCAATGGCGGTGACCTCGAGCACTGTCGTGACGGCGCCAGCCGGCTGGCTGTACGGCACGACGAAAGAAAGCATGTGTGGAACCGAAGACCCAAACGGCTGCGATGTCGAGATCGTGACCGGAGTCGTCGACAGCGTCACGCCGTCCAATTGCCACGTCAGCGGATGCGCGCTCTGCAGCCGCGCCTGCAGCGTATAGTTCGGGCTCAGGCTGACGACGCGCGTCACGCGGACGCCGACGCTCGTGGAAATCGTGTAGCTCGAGGCGCCGACCGTCCGATTGACGCCAGGATTCAACGGCTCGAACGCCGACACGCTGCCGAAATTCAAGGACGCATTCGGAGTGCCGGCCCCGGTGAGCGGCACCGATCCCGGTACGGACTCGAACGAGAGCGTGATGATCAGAGCGAAGGCTGGTGCTGGAAAGAGTACGAAACCCAGCACCAGGCTCAACCACCTGTATCGACTCGCGTTGCGAGACACAGCGCTCTCCTCGTGCGTCATGATTACCGCGATGCTTTGCTGTCGACGAGCGTCAGTTCGCCGTCGCCGTGAAGTTCAGCACCTTGCTGACCGCACCGGTTGTCGCCGTGAATGGCACCGTCAGAGACATCGTGTGCGTGACCGACGATCCATACCCGTACGCCGTCCCGAGGTTCTGATTCGACGTCGTCAACGTGACCGAGTTGATTCGCCAGCTGTTCGTGCTGTCGGCGGATCCCAGAGCGGCTGCCAGCGTGTAGTTCGCGCTGGACGTGTTCGCCTTGATCACTCGGACGCCAAACGGCGAGCTGACCGTGAAATCAGTCGCGGAAACGGACCGCGCCACGCCAGGCGTGGCGATGGTTCCGTACGCCGAGATCGATCCGAGCGCCATCGTCGCGGCGTTCGATCCCGCTCCGGTGAGCGCGACGCCAGCGGCATCGTTCTCGAATGTCAGCCCGATTGAGCTCTCGACGGTCGCCGTCACCGTCAACGTTCCCGTGGCCGTATTGAGCTGCGCGGCGGCAATCGACGGAACCGCCAGCAAGCTCGCAGCAACCACACCCACTTTCAGCAGATCTTTCGTCCTCACGGTCCCCTCCCTGGTTTCCTTTGGTTGGTGCCGCGGACGCACCGCGGACGTGCCGGCTAGTGCAAGTCTTCCGCCTCGCGACAGAGACTCGGCGAAACACACGCGAGCGCAGAAACTTACGGGAAACCAGCCGGCGCGGGTAGAAACGCGAAATGGTTCAAAAATGGAACATCGCTTACATCCTTAGTGTCATCAGTTGTCGCGTTATGTCCTGTATTGTTCTATCCCGAATAGGCCAACAGGCGGACCGACAACAAGCGGCGACGCGTTGCCCTCGCGTGGAGCGCAGAGAGAGGCAAGTGCTATTGTCATGTCTTCCATCACGGAGGTTGAACGCATGTCAGCACTTCGCTCGCCGCGTCGTGTGTCCGTCGGGATCGTTCTCGCGGTCGGCCTCGTTGCGATTCCGCTGGCGCAGACGCGGCAGCCTTTCAGCCGCATCGCCGTGACGGTGACGCCGGATCGTCCGGACTGGACGTACGACGTCGGCCAGCCCGCGAGATTCCGCATCGACGTCGTGCGTGATGGTCATCAGGTCGCGGGCGCGACCGTGAAATACACGGTGGGGCCGGAGATGCTGCCGCCGATCGTGTCATCCACAGCGGTGGCCGGAAACACGCCACTGATGATCGATGGCGGCACGATGAAGGAGCCTGGCTTTCTTCGGCTCATCGCGACGGCGGAGGTGGACGGCCGCACGTATCGCGGCGTCGGCACGGCCGGCTTCGCGCCCGGCCGCATCCAACCGACGCAAGTCGCACCGCCCGACTTCGAGGCGTTCTGGGAGGGCGAGCGCAAACGCCTCGCGGCGATCCCGATCGACGCGAGGTGGACGCCGCTTCCGGAGTACGGCAACGCGGACGTCGATTGCTCGCAGGTGAACCTGCAAAACGTCGGAACGACCGCGGGCACGAGCCGGCTTTACGGCATCCTCTGCATTCCACGCGCAGCTGGAAAGTACCCCGCCGTTCTCTCGGTTCCGGGAGCCGGCGTTCGGCCGTACCGCGGTCTCCCGGAGACCGCGCGCCGCGGTGTGATCACGCTGCAGATCGGCATTCACGGCATCCCCGTCATTCAGCCGCAGGAGGTGTACGACAGTCTGGGCCGCGGCGGTCTCGGCGGTTATTGGACGTTCGGGCTCGACTCGCGCGAGCGCTATTACTACCGGAGGGTTTACACCGGCACGCTCCGCGCGAACGACTTCCTCACGTCGCTGCCGCAATGGGACGGACGCAATCTCGGCGTCACTGGCGGCAGTCAGGGAGGCGCGCTCACGATCGTCACCGCGGGCCTCGACCGCCGCGTCACGCGCCTGGCCGCGTACTATCCGGCGCTGTCGGATCTGAGCGGCTATTTGTACGCGCGCGCCGGCGGCTGGCCTCACATGTTCCGCGCCGCCGATGGTCCGGACTTTCATCGCGACGACGCGAAGACCGCGACGGCGCGCTACTACGACGTCGTGAACTTCGCTCGCCGGGTGACCGCACCAGGTCTGTATTCGTGGGGCTTCAACGACGAGACGTGTCCGCCGACGTCGATGTACTCCGCGTACAACGTCATCACCGCGCCGAAGCGTCTGATCCTCGCCTACGACACCGGCCACCGCACGACGCAGGAACAAGTGGACGAAATCGACGATTGGTTGGTGCAGGAACTGACGGGCCGCGGCACGTCGTCTGCCGCCGGGCGGAATTGAGACCAATCGACTATTCGGATCGCAGCGCTTCCGACGGATCGACGCGAGTCGCGGATCGCGCCGGCACATAACTGGCGACGAGCGTGACGACAGACAGCAGCATTGCGACGATGCCGAGCGTCGCGGGATCCTTCGCGGTGACGCCGAAGACGAGACTTGCCAGGCTCCGAGCCGCCGCTGCGGCACCCAAAAGCCCGCACACGACACCAACGGCTACGACGACGAGACCCTGCCGCAGGAACAGCGCGAGAACCTGATCGCTCGTCGCGCCGAGCGCCATCCGCACGCCGATCTCCTGCCGGCGTTCCGTCACGCTTTGCGCGATGACGCCGTAGAGCCCGATTGCGGCGAGGAGCACGGCCGCGGCGGCAAACACCGAGAGCACGATGGTCGCCATGCGCCGCCGGCTGGTTGCCTCTCGCATCACGTGGTCGACAGTACGGTCGTTGTAGAGAGGGACAGAGCGATCGAGATCGCGGATCGCCGACTCAATCGCGGCGGTCGCGACCGTCCCTCTGGTGCGCGCGACCGCGACGACGATTGACCGCGTCTGCTGCACGATCGGCATGAAGATCTGTTGCGGCGTGTCCTGATCGAGGCCGTGCTGCTTCACGTCTCCGACGACGCCGACGATCGTGCGCCACGGACCATAGCCCTCGCTCGGACGCGAGCCCGCGAGCCTGATCTGTTTGCCAATCGGATCCTCGTCCCGAAAGTACAGCCGCACGAGGCTCGTGTTGATGATGGCAACCGGCTCGGAGTCCGGCGTGTCGGATCGGTTGAACGAGCGTCCCTTGATGACCGGGATCTTCAGCGTCTCGAAGTACCCCGTACTCACCGGGACCATCCCCGCGCTCGGCAAGTCCATCATCACGGCGCTCGGCGCTATGGGCCTGCCGGCAATCGTGAACCAGTTCCACCAGTTCGAGCCAACGATCGGAAGCGAATAGGTGATGGCGGCGTTCTCGACGCCGGGGACCGCTCGCAGCCGCTCGACGACTTCGGAGAAGAACGCCTGTTTTCGCGGATCCGGCCAGGCCGCTCCGCCCAGGGAGAACATGACGGTCTGCAGATTGCGCGGATCGAATCCAGGATCGACGCGCGACAGCCGCACCATCGTGTTGACCATCAGTCCGGCTCCCGAGAGCAAGACCGTGGCAACGGCGACTTCGCCAACCAACAGGCTGCGCCGCAGCCGTGAGTTCTGCCGCGTCGAGCCGCGGCCGGTTCGCACCGCGATCTCGTGGCCGCCGGCAATCCCCTTCAGCGCGGGCAGCACGCCGAATAGAAATGCGCAAGCGCAACTGAAGAGAGTCGTGATCGCGAGCACGGCGACGTCGAGACGGATTTCGTCCAGCCGCGGTGTGTCCGGAGGCGCGACGCTGACGAGACCGCTCAGAATCGCGGCGCCGGCGAACGCGCCGAGGATACCGCCGCTGCTCACGAGCAGCGAATGCTCGACGAGCAGTTGGCGTATGAGACTCCACCGGCTGCCGCCGATTGCGGCGCGGACGCCGAACTCGTGCGTGCGCGATGCGCTTCTGTTCAACAGCAGGCTGGCGAAGTTCACGCACGCGATGAGCAGCAGCAGCGCGACGCCGCCCGCGAGCACGGTCAGGGTCGGCGCGATGCCCCCGACGACGCGGTCGGCGAGCGGAACGAGATAGAGACCTCTGCCCTTGTTGGTCATCGGGTATTCGAGCGCGAGCGCCGCCACGATGCTCTGGACTTCCGCGCGCGCCACGGTCACGTCCACGCCCGACTTCAACCGGCCAACCGCGGTCAGATTCGTTCGGCTGCCGCGGCCTTGCATCCCGCGGTAGTTCGCCGCGACCTGCGGCTCGAGCAGCAGATACACGTCGGCGGCCGTGATGTACCGAAAGCCCGGGGGCAGGACGCCGATCACGGTGTATGGCCGGTTCAGCGAGAGCGTCCGGCCGATTGCGGCGGGGGCAGAGCCGAATTCACGTATCGAGAAGGCGTGGCTGAGGACCGCGGTCGCGGCGGCATCGGGGCGAGCGTCCGGTTCGCCGAACAGACGGCCCTGAAACGGCATCGTGCCGAGCACGGTAAAGAAGTTCGCCGTCACGCTTCGCGAGTCGACGCGCCGCGGCAGCTCATCGCCTCGCACGATCACGGCGTCGGGCACCGAGCCTGCGATGCCGTCGAACGATTTCGCGCGCTGGCGCCAGTCCTCGAAATCGGGCCATGCGGTGACGAATCCGCCCTGATCGGCCAAAAAGACCAAGCGGTCCGCATCTTCGTAGGGCAGCGGCCGCACCAGCACCGCATACGCGGCGGAAAAGATCGCCGTCGTCGAGCCGATGCCGAGGAGGAGCACGGTCAGCGCGGCGATCGTAAAACGCGGCGAGCGCCGCAGCGTTCGCGCGGCGTATCGAACGTCGCGCCAGATCGCGTCGAGCCAGATCGCGCGGACGTCACGCGTGGCTTCGATCGTCTGCGTGAGCCCGCCGGCCTCGCGAAGCGCCGCGCGGCGCGCCTCTTCAGGGGAAAATCCGCGCCCGCGGTTGCGCTCGATCTCGCGTTCGAGATGATCGCGGAGCTCTTCGTCGATCTCGTCCGCAATCCGCCGCCGGCGAAGAAGGCCCCGGACCGTGGCGACTAGGCGGGCGATCATCGACCCGCTCCGAGGATGCGCCGCACCGACAGCGCGAACGCCTGCCACGTCTCGGTTTCTTTGTTGAGGCGTTTCAAGCCCGCGCGGGTGATCGTGTAGACGCGGGCCCGCCGGTTGTTCTCGGAGGCCGCCATCTCGGATCTGACCTCGCCGCGCATCTCGAGGCGGTGAAGCGCCGGATAGAGCGATCCCTGGCTCGTCTTCAGCCCGTCTTTCGACATCTGCTGCAGCCGGTTCGAAACGCCCCAGCCGTGGTTGGGGCCGAGCTCGAGGATGCGCAGGATCAGGAGATCCAGCGTGCCTTGGAGCAACTGCGTCTTGTTCATGCTCGTCCTCTCGTCATTCGAGAGGAGTGTAGACCTTGACCCCTCGGAGGTCAAGGGGTAGAGAAAAGAGGGACTATTCGGATCGAAGCGCCTGCAGGACGTCGACGCGCGACGCGCGCGTCGCGGGCATGAGCGAGGCGACGATCGCCGCGACGAAGAGCACGATCGCCGCGGCGGTCGCCGGCAGCGCTCCCGGCAGCTGCACGGTTCCGACGAACGACTGCGCGACGCGCACGAGCGCGTACCCGCCGGCCGCGCCCGCCGCGATCCCGATCGTCGCAATCCGGACGCCGTCCCAGACGACGCCGGTGCGGAGCGCCCGCGGCGTGGAGCCGACGGCGAGTCGAATACCGAACTCGCGCGTGCGCGCGCTCACCGAGAACGCCAGCACGCCGGCGACGCCGACGATCGAAATGAGCAGCGCGATGCCGCCGAGCGCGGAGAACACGAACGCGTTCAATCGCTCCGGCGCCAGGACTTCCGTGCGAATGTCCTCGAGCGTCGCGGGCCGCTCGACCGCTTGATCGGCGGAGATCGCGCGGATGGTGCGCGTCACCGACGGGACCAGCAGGCGCGGGTCGCCGGCGGCGCGCACGAAAAGACGGCTGCCTCCGCCGCGAATCGGGTAGTACACGATCATCGACGGCTCTTGCACGACGTTGTCCTCGTCCACGTCGGCGACGACGCCAACGATGCGGCTGGGCGGAGGACTTCCGAGATTGGTTCCCAGATTCGTGGGCGTCAGACGCCGGTTGAGCGCGTCGCCGTTCGGGAACAGCCGCTGCGCCACGGTGCGATTGACGATCGCCACGAGCTCCTTGCTGGTGCGATCCTCGTCCGTGAAGCCGCGGCCCGCGAGAAGCGGAACGCCGAGCACCGCGAAGTAGCGAGGAGACACGTAGCGCAACCGTCCCGTCGGACTCTCTTCGCCGTTCGCAGGCTGGTATCCCTCGGCAACGAACTGCAATCGCGTCGTGCTGCGATCGCGCCAGGGTACGCTCCCACCGATCGCGACGCCTTCTACGCCTGGCAGCTCGCCGATGCGCCGAACAGTTTCCTGCAGGAAGCTCTCTCTCGATGGATCGCGCAAGCCGGGTCCGACGATGTCTGGAAGATCGATCGCTAACACGTGTCGAAGGTCGTAGCCGGTGTTCGCGGTCTGCAATGCCGTCAACGTCGTAACCAGCATCGCCGACGCCGCAAGGAGAACGAACGTGCACGCGACTTGCGTCGTCGCAAAGATCCGCAGCCGCCGATTCGTGCCTGGCGTGATCCGCACGCCGCCGGTCGCCAGCCCTAGACCGCCGGTGCGATCGGATGACGGCAGCCGGGGAATGTAGGCCAGCAGTACGGCCGCCAGCACGGCCAATCCGGCTCCAAGCCAGAGGACGCCGGCGTCCACGGTGGACTCGAGCGCGCGGACGGAAAAACGCGCGGCATAGCTCGCCGCCACGCTGACGAGCGGTCCCGCCAGGAAGAGCCCAAGGCCGGCGCCGGCCGCGCAGAGGACGAGGCTTTCGGCGAGAAGCGTGCGCCGGAGCGCGCCGCGGCTCGCGCCGAGCGCGGCGCGCACGGCGAGTTCTGTTTCGCGCCGGACCGATCGCGCCAATATCAGGTTCGCGACGTTCGAACACGCGATGATGAACACGACCGCCGCCGCGGCCATGAGCACGAGCAGGATCGTTCTCGCGGGCGACGCGATTTGTTCTTGCAGCGTCCTGACCTGCAGACCGATTCGGGCCTGCGGCGAGTACGCGTCGGGATGTTCACGCAGCATCGACGTGTGCAGGCTGCTCAGCTCGGCGCGCGCCGCGTCCACCGTCGCGCCGGGGATCAACCGGCCGAACAGGTCGGTCATGCGGTGCTTGCGATCGGTATTCATCGTCGCGCCGAGGTGATGCGGGCTCGTCACCATGTTCGCGATGATCTCGGTCTCGGTCGGATAAGGCACCGACGGCTCGAGCACGCCGATCACCGTTGCCGGAGTCGAACCCAGGCGGATCGTCTGTCCGATCACCGACGGATCGCGGTTGAGCACGTCTTTCCAGAAACGGTGCGTCAGCACCGCCGCGCCTGCCGCCTTTTCGCCATCGTCGGCAGGTCCCAGCAAGCGGCCGAGCACCGGTCGAAGTCCCATCACCTCGAAGAACGATCCGTTGACGACGCCCGCTCTGACGAGGCGCGGCTCCCTCCCGAACCCGTTGAGCGTGAACTGGACGGTGGAAAAATCTCCGAACGCGGAGACCGTCGTCGCGCGCGACTTGAAATCCGTGATTTCGGGGACCGAGAAGGTGAGGTTCTGGATGCCGAGTCCTTGCGCATCCTGGCGGATGTAGATCAGCCGATCCGCTTCGCGGTTGACGAGGGGACGCAAGAGCACGCTGCGAACGACACTGAACACCGCCGCGTTGGCGCCGACGCCCAACGCCAGCGTGACTACCACGGTGACGGAGAGAGCCTTGGCGCGAAGGAGCGAGCGCGCGGCGAACCGGATGTCGCGCGCGAGCGCTTCAGCGTGATCGTACCAACGGCTGTACCATACGCGCCGCATCTCGTCTCGGACGTCGGGCATGTAGCCGAACTCTTGCAGCGCCGCGCGGCGCGCGCTCGCGGGATCCTCGCCGCGATCGATCCGCTCTTTGATGTTGACTGCCAAGTGGCCGCGGATCTCGTCGTCGAGGTCGTCTTCGCCGGGTCGCAATGGCATGGTCCGTACTCCCGTCAGGGTTGTAGACAGTCTACGGCTAAAGACGTAGATCGTCTACGACTTGTTCGATGAGGCCGAAGAAATACCCTTCGGACCGCCCCCGACGAATAACGCCAGGTGTTTGCCCGTCAGCGTCGACTTCGCCGATACGAGCTTGGCCGGGATGCCCTCGAAGACGATCCGCCCGCCGTCGTGGCCGGCGCCGGGCCCGAGATCGATGATCCAGTCGGCGTGCGCCACCACCGCCAAATGGTGCTCGATCACGATGACCGACTTGCCGGAGTCGACGAGACGGTCGAGCAGCCCGAGCAATTGCTCGAGATCGGCGAGGTGCAACCCCGTGGTCGGCTCGTCGAGGATGTAGACGCCGCCCTCTTCGCCCATGTGCGTCGCGAGCTTGAGCCGCTGTCGCTCGCCGCCCGACAGCGTGGTCAGCGGCTGGCCGAGCCGCAAGTAGCCGAGCCCAACGTCGGCCATGCGCTGCAGGATCGCGTGCGCGGCAGGCGTACGCGCGGCGAAGAACCGAGCCGCGTCCTGGACGGACAGGTCGAGCACCTCGGCGATGTTGAGCGTGTCCAGTCGATATTTCAGGACCGACACCTGGAATCGCCGGCCCTCGCACTCCTCGCAGACGGTGCTGACGCCCGCCATCATCGCGAGGTCGGTGTAGATCACGCCGGCGCCGTTGCAGGTCTGACAAGCGCCCTCGGAATTGGCGCTGAACAGCGCGGGCTTGACGCCGTTCGCCTTCGCGAACGCGTTGCGAATCGGATCGAGGAGACCGGTGTACGTCGCCGGGTTGCTGCGCCGCGAGCCACGGATCGCGGTCTGATCGATCGACACGACCTCGTCCCGGCCGCTCACCGAGCCGTGAATCAGAGAGCTCTTGCCCGACCCGGCGACGCCGGTCACGACGACCAGCACGCCTCGCGGAATATCGACGTCGACGTTCTTCAGGTTGTGCGTCCGCGCGCCGCGCACCTTTATCGCACCGGACGGCGTCCGCACCGACGGCTTCAAGGACGCCCGGTCGCTCAAGTGACGCCCGGTGAGCGTGCCGCTCGCGCGCAACGCGTCAACGGTTCCCTCGAAGACCACGTTGCCGCCGGCGCTGCCGGCGCCGGGCCCGAGGTCGACGACGTGGTCGGCGATCGCGATCGACTCAGGTTTGTGCTCGACGACGAGGACCGTGTTGCCCTTGTCGCGCAGCCGCAGCAGCAGATCGTTCATCCGCTGAATGTCGTGCGGGTGGAGCCCAATCGTCGGCTCGTCGAACACGTACGTCACGTCGGTGAGCGACGAGCCGAGGTGGCGGATCATCTTCGTGCGCTGCGCCTCGCCTCCCGACAGCGTGCCCGACGGCCGATCGAGGCTCAGATAGCCGAGCCCGATCTCGACGAACGAGTCGAGCGTGTGCCCGAGCTTCGCGAGCAAGGGTGCGACCGACGGCTCCTTCAGATCGCGCAGCCACTCGGCCAGATCGCTGATCTGCATGGCGCAGGCGTCGGCGATGTTGATCTTCTTGATCTTCGACGAGCGCGCGGCCTCGTTGAGCCGCGTGCCGCCGCAGTCGGGACAGCTGGTGAACGTGACCGCGCGCTCCACGAACGCGCGGATGTGCGGCTGCATCGCGTCGACGTCTTTGGCGAGGAACGACTTCTTGAGCCGCGGGATGAGTCCTTCGTAGGTGAGGTTCAACTTCTCGACCTTCACCTTGGTCGGCTCTTGATAGAGGAGCAGATGGCGCTCGTGCTTCGTGTACTTGCGGATCGGCTTGTCCGGGTCGATGCCGATAGCGGCAAAGGTGCGCATGTACCACCCCTCGGCGGTGTAGCCGGGGATCGTGAGCGCGCCGCCGCTCAGCGACTTCGTGTCGTCGTACAGCTGCGCGAGATCGATGTCGCTCACCTGTCCCATGCCTTCGCAGCGCGGGCACATGCCGCCGAGGTAAACGAGATCGCGCACGACTTTCCGTTCACCCTGGCCCTTGTCGGCGGTCATCGCGCCGCTCGCCTTCCGCGTCGGGATGTTGAACGAGAAGGCCGTGGCCGGACCGATGTGCGGTTTGCCGACGCGGCTCCACAGCACGCGCAGCATCGCGTGCGCGTCCGTCACGGTGCCGACCGTCGAGCGGGCGTTCGCGCCCATCCGCTCCTGGTCGACGATGATCGCCGTCGTCAGCCCGTCGAGGACGTCCACGTCGGGACGATCCAGCGTCGGCATGAATCCCTGCACGAACGCGCTGTAGGTCTCGTTGATCAGCCGCTGCGACTCCGCCGCGATCGTGCCGAACACCAGCGACGACTTCCCCGATCCGGAGACGCCCGTGAACACGGTCAGACGACGCTTGGGGATCTCGACGCTGACGTCCTTCAGGTTGTTGACGCGCGCGCCCTGGACGCGGATCAGATCGTGACTGTCTGCGGCGTGGGGCATCTGCCTAGTCGCGACTCGATGTGTTCAGCTTTACGGCGGCCTTGATGAGCGCCTTCAGCGCGCGCTCGTCGATCTTGTCTCCTTCGTGAAAATCGATCGCGCGCCGTACGTTTCCGTCGAGGCTCGAGGTGAAGAGACCTGCAGGATCGTCGAGCTCTGCTCCCTTGGCAAAGGTCATCTTCACGGCGTTCTTGTACGTCTCGCCGGTGCAGACGATCCCGTCGTGCGACCAGACCGGAACGCCCGCCATCTTGTTCGACGGCTTCCGCCATTTCCGCTCCTCGATCATCGCGGGATCGGCTTGCTTGATGAGGGTGCGGATTCGCGAGAGCATCGCGTCCCGCCAGTCGCCCGATGGAGAAGCATGCTTTTTCATCACGCAGAAAGACTCCTTGATGCGCGCCGCCCGCTCCGCCATCTGACGGCGTACGGCAACGCGAAGAGATACAGGCCAGTGAACAAGAGCAAGGCGAGCGGGAGCAGCGGCGAATAAGTCACCCACGCGGGCGGCTGCCCCTGCGACAATGCCACGAAGTTCGCGGCGACGGTCAGCGTAAACACGATCGCCACCCAGCGGTGCGTCTGCCGAATCAAGTGGTTCATGCGATCCTCTCGAGAAGGTCAACGAGCTTTCCACCCATCATCTTCCAGCCGTAGCGCGCGCCGCCGAAGTTCTGTTTCTGATCGGCCCTGAAGCCCGATTGCACGAGCGACAGGCGCGTGCCCGACGCCGTCGGCGCGATCGTGAAGGTCACGACGGTGTCTATCTCCATGTTGCCGACGACCCACGAGTAGCTGATCTTTCTGCGCTCTTCGATCTCGAGGATCCGGCAATTCACCGTGCCGTCCCACCCTGGATACGGCTGCGTCTTGAACGTGAACGCCGCCCCGGGCTGGAGCTTCAGATCAAAGACCGGCAAGAGCCACTCCGCGAGCAGTACAGGATCGGTGAGCGCGCGCCACACCTTCTCCGGCGAATGGCGCAGATCGAATTCGAACGAAATGGCGTCGGTCTGCGATCGGTCCGTCGTGTCGATAGGGTTCATTCGGGTAGTTTCTCCAGCAGCTCGTGCAGGCGATCGACGTGCTCCGTCCAGAAAGCGCGGTAGTGCGCCATCCAGTCGATCAGCGGCTTCATCCCGCGCGGCTCCACTCGGTAGTACACGCACCGTCCGTCCCGCCGGCCGTTCACCAGCCCCGCGTCTTTCAACGCGGCGAGGTGCTGCGACACCGCCGGCTGCGAGATGTCGAACCGCGCCGTGAGGTCCTTCACCGCCGCTTCACCGCGCATGAGCGATCGAAAGATCGCCCGGCGGCTGGGGTCCGCCAGCGCCTGGAAGACCTTGTCTTCGATCGCCGCCGCGCTCATGGGAGAAATATATAAGCTAATACTTATTGATTGTCAAGCCGCCGTGAAGGGCTGGCGAGAGCTCACGCCGCGGGCGGGCTCGACTATCTGCGTGGGAACGACGCGGCCGCGTTGGCCGAGCGACAGAAGATGACCGAGGTCCATTCGGGATTCGAAGAACGTGTGATGGTACCTGCGGAGCTGGTTTTCTAACCGGAGCGCCTACTCGGCCCGCATCACCTCGATCGGGTCCACGCGGATCGCGCGAAGCGCGGGCAGGAGGCTGCCGGCGATCGTCATCAACAGCGCGAGCGCGATCGCGGCTCCGAACGCGACGCCGTCGGTCGGGCTCACGTCCGCCAGCAGCGCTTTGAGCGCGCGGCTTGCGATCGCGGCGACCGCGGCGCCCGCAATCGTGCCGGCTAGGGCGAGCAAGACGCCGCGCCGCATCACCATGAAGAGGATGCTGCGGCGCCCGGCGCCGAGCGCGAGGCGCACGCCGATCTCGCGCGCTCGCTGCGACACGTTGTAGGCCAGCAGTCCATGCAGGCCGATGCCCGCGACCAGGAACGCGACGGCCGCGAACGTGCCGAGGACGCCCACCTGCGCGCGGCGCGGCGCGATCTCCGCGGAGACGATGTCCGCGAGCGGGTGCACGTCAGAGATCGG
>DATBJJ010000189.1:0-17258 GCA_036556425.1 Vicinamibacterales bacterium | reverse complement strand
GATCTCGACTATTCGCCCGCGCCGCTGATCACGCGGCGCAACGCCGAGGAAGCCTTCCAGTTCACCCAGGAAGTGCGCGTCGCCGCGGTCGAGCCCGTGAAGATGGATCGCCTCGGACAGAACACGACGATCAAGTGGCAGTCCGGCGTGTTCCTCTTCACGCAGAACTACTCGCAGGACGCGGTGAACAACATCGCGCCATTCGTCTTCTCGCCGCTCGTCAATTTCCCGGTCGCGCAGTATTCGCCCGTCGCGGATCTCGAGGACTTCGGCCTCGGCGTGTTCGGCCAGGGCACGATGACGGTGAACGAAAAGATCGACGTGATTGCCGGCGCGCGAATCGACTACGAGAAGAAGAACGCCGATCTCAAAACGTTCTTCGATCCCGCCGTCCTGCCATCCTCCGTCCTCACGGCTGACGACAGCTTCTCGAGCTTTTCTCCGCAGGTCGCGGTCGCCTACCGGCTCCAGCCCGATCGCAACGTCTACGCGACGGTCTCGCGCGGATTCAAGGCGGGCGGCTTCAACCCGGCGTCGCCGGCCGGCAGCGAGATCTACGACGAGGAACTGAGCTGGAATCTCGAGGGCGGATACAAGTCCCGCTACGCGAACGGCCGCATCGCGGTCAACGCCGCGCTCTTCTTCATCGATTGGAACGATCTTCAGCTCAACGTCCCGAACGTCAACGTGCCCGGGCAGATCTTCATCGCCAACGTCGGCGGCGCATCGAGCAAGGGCTTCGAGCTCGACGTGACGGCGCGCCCCGCGCCGGGCGTCGACGTGTTCGGCACGCTCGGGTACACGAACGCGAAGTTCGACGACGAGAGCACGTCGCTCGGACAGGACGTGGGAGGCAAGAAAATCCCGAACACGCCCGACTACACGGCGAGCTTCGGCGTTCAGTACGCGCGGGCGGTGCGCCAGGACATGACGGCGTACGGCCGCGCCGACGTCGCGATCTACGGCGCGTTCAACTATGACGACGCGAACACGCAGGGGCAGGACGCCTACGCGCTGACGAACCTGCGCGGCGGCGTGCGCCGCAAGATGTTCTTCGCGGAGGGCTGGATCAAGAACGCCTTCGACACGAAGTACATCCCGGTCGCGTTCGCGTACGGCCCGCTCGCACCGTCGGGCTTCATCGGCGAGAACGGCGCGCCGCGCACGTTCGGGCTGAGCGTCGGCGTCACGTTTTAGCGCATGTCGTCAGCGCGAGCGCTGTCGGTTCCCGCGCCGGCGCGGACGGACGGCTCCGATGCCGTTCGAGCGGGATGGACGAACGTGGTGGTCGCCGCGATTGTCATGCTCGCGACGCTGCCAGGCAGGACGCAAGGGCTCGGCCTCATCACCGAGCCCTTGCTCTCCGATCTTCACCTCGATCGCATCGTCTACGCGAACATCAATCTCTGGGCGACGCTCATCGGCGCCGCGATCTGCCTGCCGATCGGCCGCGTGCTCGATCGATTCGGTCTGAAGTGGACGACGGCGTCCCTCGCGCTGCTGCTGGCGATCGTCGTGTGGCGCATGAGCGCGTTGACGGGAGGCATCGCGGCGCTCTTCGTCCTCGTGTTGATGACAAGGGCGATCGGACAAAGCGCGCTCTCCGTCGCGAGCATCACCGCAGTCGGCAAGTCTTTCGATCGAAATGTCGGCTTCGCGATGGGCGTCTACTCGGTGCTCTTGAGCGTGCTGTTCGCCGCCGCGTTCGTGGCGATCGGCGCGGTCGTGACCGCGAGCGGGTGGCGCACGGCGTGGATGCGGATCGCGGTGGCGCTTGCGATCGCCGTCGCGCCGATCGTGGCGCTGTTCCTTCGAGAGCCCGTCACGACGCCTGCGGCCGGGACGCGGGCGATCGATGATGCGCAGACGCCGAGCGCGAATCTCTCGTTGCCGGCCGCATTGCGCACGCCGGCGTTCTGGGTGTTCGCGGGCGCGACATCGCTGTTCGGGCTCGTGTCGTCGGGCCTCGGCCTCTTCAACGAGGCCGTGCTCGCGGAGCGCGGCTTCGATCAGCGAACGTTCCATCAGTTCCTCGCCGCATCGGCGCTGCTCGCGCTCGTCGGGCAATTCGCGTGCGGATGGATGACGACACGGTGGCCGATGCAGCGATTGCTTGGCACCGCGATGTTCGTGTATGCCGCGGCGCTCGCCATCCTTCCCTCGATCGCGACGCTGCCGCAGCTGTGGACGTTCGCGGCGCTCATCGGGGTATCGGGCGGCATGGTGACGGTGATCTTCTTCGCCATCTGGCGCCGGTTCGGCCCCGCGCATCTGGGACGAATTCAGGGGGCGGCGCAGATGCTGACCGTGCTCGCGTCCGCGATTGGCCCGCTGTTGTTCGCCACGTGCGCCGAGTGGACCGGATCGTACGCACCGATCCTCTACACGCTCGCCCCATTCGTGCTCGTGATTGGGGCCGGGGCGTTCAAAGTCAAGCTGCCGGGCGGCGCCGGATAGGGCTGGGGTGGTGAAACGGATCGCCGGGTCGCCAGCGTAGACAACAAGCAGTGAGAGTCCGATATCCTAGAGGCTTATGAACGTGAATTCCCGCCTTCCTGTCGTGTTGGCTGTCGCGGTGCTCGTCCCCGCGGCGGCGTTGCTGCGCGGCGCGGATTGGCCCGACTGGCGCGGGCCGGCGCGCTCCGGCGTCTCGACCGAAACGCCGCTGCCATCATCCTGGTCGCCTTCCGGTCAAAACCTCGCGTGGAAGGCGCCGTACGGCGGGCGATCCGGACCAGTGATCTTCGGCGATCGCCTCTACCTGCAGAACACGTCCGGCGAGGGCGCGATGATGCAAGAGCGGCTGATGTGCTTCCACGCCGACACCGGCAAGCTGCTCTGGGAACATAAGTACAACCTGTTCACGAGCGATGTGCCGCCGCACCGGATCGCGTGGGCGTCGCCGGTCGTGGATCCCGCCACGGGCAACGTGTTCGCGTTCAGCGGCAACGGCCTGCTGATGTCGTACACGCGCGACGGCAAGCTCGTGTGGGAGCGCTCGCTCGCCGAGGAGTTCGGCATGTGGACGACGCACGGGGGACGCGTGTCGTCGCCCATCATCGACGGCGATCAGGTGATCGTGAGCGGACTGATGTTCAGTTGGGGCCAGCACGCGGGAGGCGCGCACCGCTATCTCGCGTTGGACAAGAACACCGGCCGCGCGAACTGGTTCAGCGCGCCCGAGGGACGTCCGACCGACACGATCTACGCGAATCCGTACGTCGCCGCGATCAACGGCACGCGCACGTTCTTCTCCGGCGGCAGCGACGGCGCGATGCACGCGCTGAAAGTGACGACCGGCGAAAAAATCTGGAGCTGGCCCGTCAGCCAGCGCGGTTTGAACACCGCCGCGTTGGTCGTCAACAACAGCGTCATCGTCTCGCACAGCGAAGAGAACCTCGGCACGAGCGAGATGGGCATGCTCGCCGCGGCGCCGGTCACGAAGACGGGCACGCTGACCGACAAGGATGCGGTGTGGCTCGTTCGCGGCGTGCAAGCGGGATACGCGTCGCCCGTGAGCGACGGCGCGCGCATCTACATCGTCGACAACGGGGGCATCCTGTTCGCGCACGACGCGAAGACCGGCGCGCGCGTGTGGGAGCAGAACCTCGGCACGATCCAGAAGTCCTCGCCGGTGCTCGCGGATGGAAAGCTGTACGTCGGCACCGAGAACGGGCGTTTCTACATTATTCGTCCGCACGCGGACAAAGCGGAGATCCTCGATCAGGACTGGCTGGGCAGCGAGCAGAATCCGGAGCCGATTATCGCGTCGCCGGCGGTCGCGCGCGGGCGCGTCTACGTCGCGTCGATGAATGCGTTGTATGCGATCGGTCCGAAGCTCGCGCCGTCCGGTGCGCCCGGCGGTCCCGTCGCGCCGGTGAAACCGATGTCCGAGAGTCTTCCGGCCGGCGTCGCCGCAACCGTCATCGTCACGCCCACTGAGTTGATCCTGAAGCCGGGCGAAACGATCGCGCTGCGCGCGCGCGCGTTCGACGCGAGCGGTGTCGAGGTCGCGCTGCCAGGACCGGTGACGTGGACGGTCGAGAACTTGAAAGGCACGCTTGCCGACGGCAAGTTCACGGCGGACAAGGCGGCGACGGCGCAGGCGGGGGTCGTCAAGGCCGCGATCGGCACGCAGGTCGGCGCCTCGCGCATTCGCGTGATTCCCGATCTTCCATGGAGCTTCGACTTCGAGGATGGACGCGAGACGCCGCCGCCGCAGTGGGCGAACGCGACGAACAAGTTCGCGGTCCGCGATCTCGAGGGCAACAAGGTCCTGGTCAAACTGGCCGAGAACGACTTCGCGTTCGCGAAGCGCTGCCGGCCGTTCTTCGGGTCGCCCGAGCTGAGCAACTACACGATCGAAGCGGACGTGCGAGGCCTCGAGCGGCGCCGTCAATTGGGCGACATCGGCGTCGTCGCACAGCGCTACGAGCTCGTGATGTTCGGCAACCATCAGGAGCTGCACCTCCAGCCGTGGCAGCCCGAGACGGCGAGGACCGTGAAGGTCCCGCTGAAGTGGGAGAAGGACATCTGGTACACGATCAAGCTGGAAGTGCAATCGCTCGACGCGAACAAGGTCCGCGCGCGCGGAAAGGTGTGGCCGAAGGGTCAACCCGAGCCGGCGCAATGGACCATCGAGCGCGTCGATCCGATCGGCAGTCACAAAGGCGCGCCGGGAATCTATGCGGACGCGCCGTCGCGCGTCGGCGGAGGCTCGGAGCTGTATTACGACAACATCAAGGTCTATAAGAACAAATGACTAGAACGTTCAGCGCAGCCGCCGCTCTCATCACTGTTTCGTCGCTGGCTTTGATCGCTCGATCGGATCCGCCCAAGGACTGGCCGATGTGGGGCGGGACGCCGGATCGCAATCTGGTGTCGAGCGCGAAAGGCCTGCCCACGAGCTGGGACATCAAGACGAAGAAGAACGTCAAGTGGGTGGCCGAGCTCGGCTCGCAGGCCTACGGCAATCCGGTCGTCTCGAACGGCGTCGTGCTCGTCGGCACGAACAACGAGTCGATGAAAGATCCCACCGTCAAGGGCGACAAAGGCGTCCTGATGGCGTTCCGCGAGACGGACGGCCAATTCCTCTGGCAGTCCGTGCACGACAAGCTGTCGTCGGGCCGCGCCAACGACTGGCCGTTCCAGGGCATCTGCTCGTCGCCGCTCGTCGAGGATGGCATCGTGTACTACGTGTCGAACCGCGGCGAGGTGATGGCGCTCGACATCCAGGGCTTCCGCGACAACGGCGAGAACGACGGCCCGTTCAAGGGGGAGAAGCAGACGCGCGAGATCGACGCCGACGTTCTGTGGCGCTACGACATGATGGACGAGCTCGGCGTGCTGCAGCACAACATGGCGAACTCGTCGCCGGTCTCGTACGAGAACCTGATTTTCGTCAGCACGTCGAACGGCCAGGACGAGAGCCACGTCAACATCCCTTCGCCGAAATCGCCCGCCATCATCGCGATCGACAAGACGACGGGCAAGCTCGCCTGGGAAGATGCGTCGCCCGGCGACAAGATCCTGCACGGGCAGTGGTCGTCGCCCGCCGTCGGCAGAATCGGGGACACCGTGCAGGTCGTCGTCGGTCAAGGCGATGGGTGGGTGCGCGGCTACGAGGCCAAGACCGGCAAGAAGCTGTGGGAATTCGATCTGAACCCGAAGGACTCGGTCTGGCCGAAGACGCGCAACGAAGTGATCAGCACGCCGGTAATCTACGAGAACGTCGTCTACATCGCGAACGGGCAGGATCCCGAGCACGGCGAGGGCGTCGGCCATCTCTACGCGATCGATCCGACGAAGCGGGGCGACATCACGAAGAGCGGACAGATCTGGCACTACGACAAGATCCGCCGCTCGATCTCGACGGGCGCGATCTACAACGGGATCCTCTTCTACTCCGACTTCAGCGGGTTCCTCCACGCGCTCGACGTCAAGACGGGCAAGCCGTTCTGGACGCACGATATGTTCGCCGCGATCTGGGGATCGCCGATCGTGATCGACGGCAAGGTCTATCTCGGCGACGAGGACGGCGACGTCACGGTGCTCAACGCGGATCGCGCGATGAAAGTGGTCGCGGAGAGCAACATGGGAAGCTCCGTGTATTCGACGCCGGTGCCGGCGAACGGCAAGCTGTTCATCGTGAACCGCAACGAGCTCTTCGCGATCGCGAGCACCGAAACGGCGCCGGCGCCCGGCAGCAAGTGAGCGAACGCCGTGCACGGGTCGCGTCTGGCGGGTGGGGATTGGATCGTGGCGGTGCGCACGATCTGCGGATCGCTGATCGTGGCCGCGTCGGCCGTTGCGCTGTCCGCGCAGGCGCCCGCGACGGCGCCGGCCGATCGATGGACCCAGTTCCGCGGATCGCCGGCGCTCGTCGGCACGACGGACGCGAAGCTTCCCGGCGCGCTCAAAGTGCTCTGGACGTATGACGCCGGCGATGCGATCGAGTCCTCCGCTGCGATCGTCGACAACGTCGTCTATGTCGGCTCGCAGAACGGCGAGCTTCACGCAGTCAATCTGGCCGACGGCAAGCCGAAGTGGAAGTACAAGGCATCGCCGGACGGCATCGGCGAGTCATCGCCGAGCGTCGCCGGCGGTCTCGTGTACGTCGGCGATTTGACCGGCGTGCTGCACGCCGTGCACGCGGACAGCGGCAAGAGCGCTTGGACGTTCAAGACCGGCTCCGAGATCAAGTCGTCGCCGGTCGTCGCCGGCGACAAAGTGCTCGTTGGATCGTACGACTCGCATCTCTATGCGCTCGGCGCAAAGGATGGGAAGCTGCTCTGGAAGGTGCAGACCGAGGGGTACGTGCACGCGACACCGGCGATCGTCGACGGCGTGGCGTACATCGCAGGGTGCGATGAGATCCTCCGGGGCATTCGCATCGCGGACGGCGTCGAGGTCTTGAAGATGACGTTCGGCGCCTACACCGGCGCATCTCCCGCGATCGCGGACGGCCGCGCGTTCTACGGCACGTACGAGAACGACGTGCTGTCCGTCGATCTCAAGGCGAAGAAAGTCGTGTGGAGCTACAAGCATCCACAGCGGAACTTCCCCTTCTACTCCTCGCCCGCGATTGCCGGCGATCGGATCATCGTCGGCGGGCGCGACAAGATGGTGCACGCGCTCGATCGAAAGACGGGCAAGTCGCTGTGGACGTTCACCACCGGCGCGCGCGTCGATTCGTCGCCCGTGATCTCCGCGGGCCGCGCCTACATCGGCTCGAACGACGGGAAGCTCTACGTCCTGGACGTGCTGTCGGGAAAGAGCGTTTTCCAGTTCGAGGCGGGCGGTCCACTCTCGGCATCGCCGTCGGTCGCCGCGGGCAAGCTCGTGATCGGATCGCAGGACGGAAAGTTGTTCTGCCTGGGATAGGTGGGCACCAGTTACTTTCCGGCGATCAGCGTCGTCACACCGTCGGGAGTCATCTTGTAGATCTTCGAGTTGATCACGCGGCCCGACAGCATCAGCGGCTCTCCCTCATCTGTTCGAAGCATTAGATAGCCTCTCGCGATGTTCCCGACCACCCCCTGGCTGGAAAAGTTGGGAGAGCCGTCGGGCGCGGCGAAATACACGTTTCCCGACCGGTCGACGGTGATACCGGCCGGCGACGCGAGATAGACCGCGATTGGAGCATTGAGAGGAGTCGAGTACACGACGGAGATCTTTCCATCCGGTGTCAGCTTCAGAATCGCAACGTTGTTGATGTCGGAGATATATGCCGTTCCGTCCGGCCCGACGGCAACTCCAAGCGGATTGACGAGCCCTATCGACGTTGCGTCGACAGGGTCACGACCCGGGCTCGGGCCGCGCTTCCCGTTGCCCGCCACGATTGTCTCCTCGCCGCGCGGATTGGTCTTGAGGATTACTCTTCTAAACGAGAGCCGGCCTGGCTTGCTTTGCGGATAGAACGCGTGCGCTGACCAGCGGTTGCCGGACGCGTCCCTGGCCTGGGATCCACGCGCGCCGGACAGCAACTGCACGACTTCGTCGTCGGCGAGCTTCGCGAGATTTCCATCGCGCAGCCGCCACAGTCCACGCGAGACGTAGACGTAGAGTTGGGATGAAGCGTCGACGGCGAGCCCGCCGGGACTTATCGCCGTTCCCACGGCCGGGATGACATTCGGAAACTCGCCGTCCTTCGCGGGCTTCTGCCCGTTGCCGGCGACCGTGGCAATGATGCCGTCAGTGCCGACCCGTCTCACGCGATTGTTTCCAGCGTCGGAAATGTAGACGTTGCCGGTTGCGTCGGCAACCACATCGACAGGCTGGTTCAACTGGGCAGCAACCGCCGGCCCACCATCTCCCTTGTAGCCTGACTTTCCCGTGCCTGCCACGGTGACGAGCTCGCCGCCCGGAGTGACCTTTGAGACGCGATGCTCGTGGAACTCGATGAAGTACAGGTTGCCCTGATCGTCAAGCGTGAGACAGCAGACGCCTGACAGCCCCACCTTCGTGGCTTCGCGCCTGGGCTGCGCGAACAAGGGCCTCAGCAGCAGCACCGTCACCACCAGCAAGCCGACCCAGACACGAGTACGAACGGTCTGTGGCCTCATGGCGATCTCCTTTCTCACGCGAACAGTACGCGGCGCGCAGGCCCGCGCAGAGCGGGATCATTTCGCGGACACCGTCCTGCGAATCGCATCGAACAGGACCTCGATCGCGGGACGCAGCGCGTCGACCGGGATGAACTCCGCGTCGCCGTGCATTGACGCCACCGCCTCGCCAGGCACGATGACGGGCGTGAACCCGTAGCTCTTCACGCCGAGCGGGCGGAAGTTGTTCGAGTCGGTTCCGTACGGCACGATCATCGGCGCGACGATCGCGTCCGGATACTTCGCCTTCACCGCCGACTCGAGACCCCGATAGAACGCCGAATCCTGCGGCGTCACGACCGGATCCGCCGATTCGTACACGACGTCGATCTTGAGGGCCGGATCGCCCAGCCGTCTCGCGATCTCTTTCAGCCACGCGTCCTTCGAAGTGCCTGGCAGCACGCGGCAGTCCAGCGTCGCCTCCGCGATGGACGGAATCACGTTGACCTTCGGCGGATCGCCCACGCCGGATCGCAGGCTGGTGAGCGAGATCGTCGATCGCTGAATGGCGTTGTTGAACTTGTTGTCGTTGAGCGTGCCGACGCGCGACGTGAACGTGTCGACGACGCTGAAGGTGGACGCCGGCATCGGCTCGCCCAGCAGGCGCGCGAGCGCGCGCACCAGCCGATCGTTCGGGTTGCGATCGTGCGGCTGCGAGCCGTGGCCGGCGACGCCCTCGGCCGTCACCTTGAGCCAGAGAATCTTCTTTTCGGCCACGGAGATGCCGAAGACGAGCTTCCCGTTCACGAACAGATCGCGGCTGCCGAATCCCCCTTCGTCCAACACGAACTCGGGATCGAAATCCGCGAGGTGACGATTCTGCATCCATCGAGCGCCGAGCTCGCCGCCGATTTCCTCGTCCGGAACCGCCATCAGGATCACGTCGCGATCGAGCGGCACCTTCTGCCGCTTCAGGAGGATGAATGCGTAGAGATGCGCGACGCCCGGCCCCTTCATGTCGAACGCGCCGCGTCCCCACAGCTTGCCTTCGGCGATCTCCGCGCCGAAGGGATCGCGCTTCCATCGGCTTCGATCCGCGGGCACGACATCCATGTGGTGCAGGAGCATCAGAGGCTTCGCCGTTCCCGTGCCGGTCTTCTTCAACCGCGCGAGCAGGATCGATCGTCCCTGACCCGGCTCGTAGCGCGTAACCGGAATACCTTCGCGCTCGAGCAGGCCTTGCAGGAAGTCGGCGGCTTTGGCGACGCTCCCGGGCGGCACCGAGGTATCGATTCTGACGTAGCGCTGCAGCGTCTCGAGCGCATCGCGCTCGACCGCGTTCCAGTCGATGCCTTGAGCGTCCGTATGCGCGGGGATGAGAAGGAGGGAAACAACGAGAGCGCAGAGCGCCGCGACGCGGAATCGCATGAGATCTCCTGTCGGACCGATCCGAATGGACCGGTCCACTTTACAGGAGCGATTGGAAACGTGCTACCGGCTGCCGGCGCGCCGTCTGCGGCGCATCGCGAGCACGCCAAGAGCGACGAGCGCCAGCGACGACGGCTCGGGCACCGACGCGGTCGGCGGCGGGAGGATCTGCACGCGATCGACCTCCGGGAACTCGAGGCTCGCGTCGATCAGACGCGTAACGTGCACGTTGGTCACGAGGATGTTCGGATCGACCCCCGGATTGACGTTGAAGAAGCTCACCGTCGCGAGCCGGCCGTCCGCCGTGGCGCCCGTCGGAACCGGGCCGAGGATCGCGCTCAAGACGGTCAACGTGCCGCCGAAGGGATCGCCGATGCCGGCGATGAACGGCAGCGAAATGCTCGTCAGGAAATCTCCGGGCAGCAGATCCACGCTGAGCAAAGGATCGCCGGTCAGAATCGCCGGATTGACGGCGATGTCGAACTCGAAGCCGAGAATGCCGAACGAGCCCGGAAGGAGATCCGCGACGTCGACGACGTCGATGTTCACGTCCAGGCGATTGGTCGTTGGATCGAACAGGGATTCGAACGTGAACGCCGTCGCCCACGCGGGGGTCGCGTGGAGCAGCACGACGAGCATCGACATCGACAGAAAACAGCCTCGGCGCATGACTCCTCCGGTCAGCAGTTCCACTTCCAGGCGGAAGGGAGCGGACAGCAAGACAGGCGCCACGGACATCGCTCGTGTTTTCCGCGATCGCGATCCCGACTGTCGGCCCATCACATTCCTTTTGTCTGCGCGAACGCGTACTTCGACGGCACGCCGCGGATCGCCGCGCGATCGAAAAAACACGCGAATTTCGCCGGTCAATTCCGTCTATTCTCGCGCTAGAATCAACGCCCTTCGTCTCAGGTAAGCGTTTTGTAGGAGGCTCGCCGCTCGGCGGTGTCGGTGTGCTGCGACCCGGCGCTCGCGTGTCAGTCGCCGTCCGTTTTCAAGCATCACTCGTCGCCCCTTCGGCGTTTCGACGGAGTCTGGGATGCTTGATGCCATCTCACGAACACGGGTGCGTCGTGCGACGGGACGCGTGTCCCTCGCGCTCATCGTCTTTCTCTGTCTGGACGTCGCGATGGCGCAGCAGTTGGGACCGATCGCCGGCCCCAACGTCAACGTCATCGCCGGCACAGGCCCCGGCGGCGACTGGACGATGCAGCGGCAGAACGAGCCGACGATCGCGTGCTCGAGCCGCAACCCGGCACACTGCATGGCCGGGGCGAACGACTACCGCACCGTCGATATTCCGTTCCCGACGATCGGCGAGCGCCTCACGGGTGATGCGTGGCAGGGCTGGTACACGACGAAGGACGGCGGCCAGACGTGGCGCTCCGGCCTCCTCCCCGGTTATCCGCAGGACACGTCCGCCGCGGGCCTCGCGTCGCCGCTGAGGGGTTATCCCGCCGGCGCGGATCCAGTCATCCGCGCGGGCACGAACGGCCTCTTCTACTATGCCGGCCTGGTTTTCGATCGTGAGGAGGATGGCGGCAGCGCGATCTTCGTCGCGCGCTTCATCGACAACAACAACCAGGAAGGCACCGCCGGCGATCCGATCGCCTACATCGATGCCTCCATCGTGCATCGCATGGGCCTGCCGCCGTCTGTCGTCGCGGCGCGGCGCGAGCGCGAACGCAACGGCCGCGCGGGACGCGCCGTCGCGGAACGAAGACCTGCGCGCGACGAGGACCGCGATCGCGGACGCGGCACCAGAGCTCGCGCCGGCGTCGAACAGCAGGCGGCCGAGCAACTCGTCGACAAGCCCTGGATTGCCGTCGACATCCCGCGCACCGGCGCGCAGACGTGCAGTATTGGCGGCGGCACGACGGGCATCCCGGCGCAATCGTTCCCCGGCGGCCGCGTCTACGTCGTCTACACGATCTTCGACGGGCCCGGCGAGCAGCGCGGGCGGATCATGTTCAGCACGTCGGGCGACTGCGGACGGACGTGGACCGCCGGACGCCTCATCAGCCGCGTGCAGAGCGCCGACGTCAACGACGACGGCGTCGCGAACACCGCGGACGTGACGCGCGTGCAGGCCGCGTACAACAGGACGTGCGGGCAGACCGGCTACAACGCCAACGCCGACGTCAACAACGACTGCCGCGTCGACCTCGTGGACCTCACGCTCGTGAGCCGCGGCGTCGGCCAACCCGTCCCGCGTCAGCCGCGCCTCTCGCAGGGCGGCACGCTCGCCATCGACCCGGTGACCGGCGCGGTCCAGATCGCGTGGCGGCAATTCAACGACGGCGTGCTGGGCGATGCGATCGTCACCGTGCGCGCCACCAACAACGGCTCGACGATCTCAGCGCCCCGCGTCGTGGCGCCGGTCGTTCCCTACGATCAGGGCGACTCGAACACGTCGTTCCGCACCAACGGCCTTCCGACGATCGCCATGGACGGGACGGGCCGCGCCTACCTTGCGTGGTCGGCGCGCGGCTACGCGGGCCAGCGTCCGCTGCCGGAAGAGGACGACGCGCGAGTGGTGATCTCGACGTCCACGAACGGCACGGCGTGGTCGGCGCCGCAGCAGGTGGACAGCGCCGCGAGTCCCGGGCACCAGATCATGCCCGCGCTGACGTTCGCGCAGGGCAAGCTGCAATTGCTCTACTACGACCTGCGCGAGGACGAGTCGCAGCTCTTTCAACGGTTCGTCGACGAGCTCCCGATCCTGACCGGAGCGCCGCCGCGCATCCGCCACACGATGGACGTCCGCGCCGGGCAGTCAGATCCCGGACCCACGCCGACGTTCGAAACGATTCGCGTGACGCAGTACCGGTTCGGCGCGGTTCCCGGCTTGCCGGGCGTCCAGCAGCTCGAATTCAATCCACCCAACCTTCCGATATTCCGCGCCGGCACGACGCCGTTCATGGGCGACTACATCGACGTCGCGCCCGAGATCCCGTTCGTGCGCACCGGATCGTCCTGGGCGTTCAACACGGCGCCGTCGACGACGCCCGCATTCCACGGCGTGTGGACCGACAACAGAGACATCCGGCCGCCGGCCAACGGCGTGTGGACCGACTACACGCCGCCGAATCCGCCGTTCGCGCGGCCGACGACGAGCCTCTTCGATCCGACGCAGTCGATTCCCGCGTGCGTGCCCGGCCAGGCCGGCATGCGCAACCAGAACATCTACACATCGCGCATCACGCGCGGCCTCGTCGTCGGCGCCGTCGGGAATTCACGCCGGCTCAGCCCGGTGGTTCAGCGCACGTTCCCCGTTTACGCGCAGAACAACAGCACGCAGATCCGCAGCTACCGGCTGACGATCAACAACCAGCCCGTGGGCGGTCAGGCGTCGTTCAAGCAGTTCGAGATGCTGACGACGCTCGACGTCCAGGTGCCGCGCCGATCCACGGTCGCGCGGACCGTGTTCGTGCGATCGAGCGATCCGCATGCGCAAGTCGCCGTCAGCGTCGTCGAGATCACCGCGCCGGCGGGCACGGTCATCCCGAACGGCCAGTCGGGCACGATCGTCCTCAATCCGGATCCGACGAATCCTGATCTCGAGAACCCGGATCTGGAGAACCCCGATCTCGAGAATCCCGATCTGGAGAACCAGGAAGTCCACAACCCCGATCTCGAGAACGCGACGGTGCGGAATCCGGATTTGGAGAATCCGGATCTGGAGAATCCGGATCTCGAGAATCCCGACCTCGAGAACGCGCGCGTCGCGAACCCGTCGATCCTGAATCCCGATTTGGAGAATCCGGATCTGGAGAACCCGGATCTCGAGAATCCCGATCTCGAGAACCCGGATCTCGAGAACGCGAATCTGATCAGCGGCGCGCTGAGCGATACGACGTGGACGGTCACGAACAAGGGCAACACCGCCGCATCGTTCACGATCAAGCTCGCGCTCAACCGGCAGATGCCGGCCGGCTTCATCAGCCAGTTGATCGCGCACAAGATCTATCAGACGCCGACGGTCCTCGGCTGCTCGTTGCTGAAGCAGACGCAGACGGTGCTCCTCGCGAACATCCCGAACCCGCGCTTCGTGACCGCAGGCCAGATCGCGAATCCCGATCTCGAGAATCCGGATCTCGAGAACCTGACGGTCGCGCTCGCGCCTGGCGAGACCGCGCGCATCACGGTCCGGATGTTCGATCCGGATCGCTCCGACGCGATCACATTCAGAGCGGCCGATAGCGTGACGCCGGTTGCAGTCGCGCAGGCCGTCAGCACCGCGGAAGCGCAGAGCGGCGTGACGCAGCCGCAGGTCGCCGCCGTGCTGACGCCGAACGCGCCGGTACCCGGCACGACGGTCGGCGGAACCTACACGACGTCGCTCCCCTCGACGGTTCCCGGAACGTGGACGATTGCTGGCGGCGATCTTCCTCCGGGCGTGACGCTCAACGAGGATACCGGCGTCATCACGGGCACGCCGACGGCTCCGGGAACCTACACGTTCACCGCGCGATTCCAATCCACGACCGGACTCAACGACTACCGCACGATGACGATCACCGTCGGCGGCGCCGGCGCGGCGGCGGACGCGGCCGTCTCAGCCACCGGTGTGTTCGAAACCGCCGGCAACATCCTCTATTCGATCGTCGCGTCCAACGCGGGGCCCGCGGCGGCGACGAACGTCGTCATCACCGACACGCTACCGGAAGGCACCGTGTTCGTGAGCGCGACGCCGGGACAAGGATCGTGTACGCACGCGAACGGAACCGTGCAGTGCACGCTCGGTTCGATTCCAAGCGGCGGAGCGGTGTCGATTCAGCTGCGCGTTCGCCCGCGGGCCGCAGGGGCGCACGTGAATCACGTCTCGATCGCGGCGACGGATGCCGATCCGAACACCGCGAACAATGCGGTAGACACGACGCTGACGACCGGCCCGGTGACACCGTGCACGACGGTGTGTTTCTCGGGTCCGACGAGCTTCATTGCCGGCCCGCTCGCCAGGGAGTTCGGCGGCATCTCGGCCGACTTCAACAACGACGGGAATGCGGACCTGGCATTCGGGCCCATCGCCGACAACACCGTCGGCATCATGCTCAGCAACGGCACCGGCGGGTTCGGCCCCGCGACGTCGAGAGTATTGCCGGGTTCTCCGGACGCGGGAGAGTTCGGGGACTTCAACAACGACGGGAACGTCGACATCGTGATCGGGTCGGACGACGCCGCGCAGGCGTGGCTGCTGCTCGGCGACGGCGCCGGTGGATTCGGTCCGACGATCACGATCCCTCTGCCGGCCGAAGCGCAAAACCTCGCCGTCGCGGACTTCAACCGCGACGGCAACGATGATCTTGCCGTCACCAACGGCGACGCCGGGACGGCAGTCTGGATCCTCCACGGCAACGGCAATGCCACGTTCCAGCCGGCGGTGACCGTCGGCACCGTGAACAGCGAATCGAGCCTGGTCACGGACGACTTCAACCGTGACGGGAATCCCGACCTTGCGGTCCACATCACGAACACAGTGGTCATCATCCTCGGCAACGGTGCGAGCGGGTTCCAGCCGCCGGTCTCGATCGCGGTGCCCGGTGTGACGGGCGTGCTCAAGGTCGGCGATCTCACGGGTGACGGATTCCCTGATCTGCTCGTGGGGACGCCAGACGCCATCGCGTTGCTGGTCAACAACGGCAGCGGAGGGTTCGCTGCGCCCGTCGCCACGAGCATTCCGAACGAACTCGTCAACGAATCGCTGGCGGTCAGCGATTTCGACAGCGATGGCGATCGCGATTTCGTCTGGAGCCGGGTGGGCGGAGGCATCGGGATCCAGCTGAACGACGGAACGGGTACGTTCGCGGCGCCGTTCTTCATCTCGTCCCCGGCGAATCAGGTCGTGGTCGGCGACTTCAACGGTGACCGTCGGCCCGACATCGCCGCGCTCGCTGGAGGCACGCTCGGACTTCAGAGCCAGGTGCTGATCTACTTGAACACCTGCGACAGGCCTCCGGCGGATCTCGCGATCACGCTGCAGGGTCCGGCCGTGAATCCGACCGAAGGCGCCGACTTCTCGTACCAGGTTCAGATCACGAACAACGGGCCGAACCCCGCGACGGGTGCCGTGTTCGACTTCGCGTTCGCGCCAAGCGCCTCGTTCGTGAGTATCTCGGGCGTGCCCGGATCGTGCAGCGTCGAGCGGACGCACATCACGTGCCCGCTCGGCACGATCGCGGCCGGTGCCGGTTCGGCGATCACGGTCGTGGTCCGTCCGCTCGCGGGCTTCGTCATCGGCAGCCACGCCGGCGTCACGGCGACCACCTCGGATCCAAACCCGGCGAACAACGCCGCGTTCCTGCAGACACCGGTTACGGCCGGCGTGAGCACGATCGTCGTCACGAACACGAACGACAGCGGACCTGGTTCCTTGGCGCATGCGCTGTTCCTCGCGAGCGATCCCGGACCGCGCGACACGATCGTGTTCAACATTCCCGGCTCGGGTCCGCACACGATCGAGCCGACCCAGGACTCGCCCCTTGGGAACATCCTGCAGCCTGTCGTCATCGACGGCACGACGCAGCCTGGCTACGCCGGAACGCCGCTCATCGAGATCAACGGCGCGAGAGCCGGCGGCGTGAACGGCCTGCTGATCGTCGCGCCGAACACGATCGTGCGCGGCTTGGCGATCAATCGATTCAGCGGGGCCGGGATCTCATTGCAGAACTCGGGCGCGACCGGCATCGTGATCGAGTCGAACATGCTCGGCACCGATCCCACGGGCACTATTGCGCGTCCGAACGGTCTGTCCGGCATCTTCGTCGGCTCGCCGAACACCACGATCGGCGGCGTGCAGCCTGGGACTCGCAACGTGATCTCCGGCAACCTGCTGGAGGGCGTGTTTATCTCCGGCGGCGCTAGCGGAACCATCCTGCTCAACAACCTGATCGGCACGAACGCGGCCGGAACGGACCCGCTCGGCAACAACGGAAGTGGCGTCTTCGTCCAGTCGAACAACAATCGGGTCGGCAGCACCGAGACCGGCCTCGGCAATACGATCGCGTTCAACGGAAGCAGCGGAGTTGGCCTTTCGGTTGGCACGGGCAACGAGGTCGTCAACAACCGGATCTTCTCGAACGGCGGGCTCGGCATCGATATCGCGCCGGCCGGCGTCACGCCGAACGATCCGGGCGATACCGACACGGGCCCGAACAACCGGATCAACTTTCCGAACCTGACGTCCGCCACGCGAGCGAACGACATCGTGCGCGTGCGCGGAACGCTGAGCCCGTCGCCGGCGGCGCCGTTCTTCGTCCACTTCTACGCGAGCCAGACGTGCGATCC
>DATBJJ010000188.1:0-31777 GCA_036556425.1 Vicinamibacterales bacterium | reverse complement strand
CCTCCGTTCGGCTCGACCGCAGCTCGCGCGTGCAGCTCCTTTCGGCGAGCGCGATCGAGCTCTCGTCCGGCGCGGTGTACGTGGACACGGATCGCGGATCGCAGCGGTTCGAAGTCCGGACCGTTGTCGCCACCGCGCGGGATATCGGTACGCAGTTCGAGGTCCGCTTGATCGATCTCGCGCTGCGACTTCGCGTCCGCACCGGCATCGTCGAGCTCGAGAATGGCCCGCGATCGGTGTCAGCGCGCGGCGGAACCGAGATCATGTTCTCGGCCGCGAAATCGATCACCCGTCCCTTCCTGCCGCACGGTCCCGAGTGGGACTGGGCCGGCGCGCTCGCGCCGCCGCTGCAGATCGAAGGCGTCGCCCTGTCGACGTTCCTGGAGCATCTCGCACGGGAACAGGGATGGACGCTGCGCTACGGCGATCCGGAGCTCGCGCGCGGCGCGGCAGGCATCGTTCTCCACGGCTCGGTCAACGGTTTGTCCGCGCGCGACGCGCTGGATGTCGCGATCACGACGAGCGGCTTGCGGCACCGGCTCGAAAACGGCGAGTTGATCGTGCTAAAAAGATAGTCCGGCGGGCAGCATGGATCGACGAGCTCCGATCGCGCGCGCCAGCGGCATCCTCGCCGCCGCGCTGTTCGTTTGCTCGGCTACCGCGATCGCGCAGACGACGGACCGATACTCTGGGCGCACGCTCGCCGATGCGCTCGCCGCCCTGCAGGCGAAGGGGCTTCGGATCGTCTTCACGTCCGCGACCGTGACGCCGGAGCTGAAAGTTCGGACCGAACCGCGCGGCAAAACGGCGCGGCAGGTGCTCGACGAGCTGCTCGCGCCGCATGGGCTCGAGGCTCGCGACGGACCTGCCGGCGTCATCAAGATCGTTCGCGCCGATGCTGCGCCAACGCGGCCGAAGGAGCGCCGTCCCGACAATCCAGGACAGACGAACGGACGCGCAGGCGATGACACCGGTCGCGTGCCGCCTGCGCTGAAGGGTCACACGGAGCACGTGACCGTCACTCGGCCGCGCCCGTACCGGCACGATCGCGGAGTCGCGTCCGAGATCACGCTCGACTCGCGCGATCTGGCGCAGTGGCGCGGCGGCCTCTCTGACGATCCACTCCGCACGGTCCACACGCTGCCGCGCGTTTCAGTGCCAGACGATTTCCACGCAGAGTTCACCGTTCGAGGCAGCCCGCCGCGACACGTCGGCGTCGTCGTCGACGGCGTGGCGACGCCATGGCTCCAGCACACGACGTACGCCCGCGGCGCGACAGGATCGCTCACGATGCTGTCGAGCGAGGTCCTCGACGATGCGACACTGCGCGCCGGCGCGTACCCTCATCGCTTCGGCGATCGGATCGGCGCCGAGCTCGACATCACGTTGAGAGAAGGTTCGCGCGATCGTTTCGCGCTGCGCGGATCCATCGGCGGCATGAACGGAACCGTGCTCGCCGAAGGTCCGCTGGGACGATCGGGCGAGCGCGCGCGCGGCTCGTGGCTCGCGGCGATCCGTCAGAGTTACCTCGAATGGCCGGCGATACGCGCGCCGTCCACGCGAACGGCGTTCGGTTTCTCCGATGGTGTGGCAAAACTCGTCTACGATGTGCGGTCCAATCACCGGGTCAACGTCACCCTGCTTGGTGGAACGTCGAACGTCGATGGCGAAGAAACCGGGTCGATTGCGCCCGGCGACGGCATGAACCGAACGCTGCTCGCGAACGTCGTGTGGCGATCGACGTTCGGCTCGTCGACGGTGTTGACCGAGCGAGTTGCGCTCGTGAAGCACAGCTTCCTCAACAAAGAGGCGTCGGGAGCCGACGGGAGCCGCGGCACGAACGACGACGTGGTCTTGAGCGCGGACCTCTCGCGTCCGATGTTCCACGGACTGCTCGAGGCCGGCGCTCGAGTCGGGCGCTCGGCGTCGACGCTGACGATGCCTGAGTCCGTCGATGCGTCGTCACGGCGACGGTCTGGCTATGCACACTTCGCGTGGGCCGCCTCGCCGTCGTTGACGCTCTCGCCCGGCGTGCGAGTCACGGACTCGACGCTGCTGCGCCGCCCGGCGGTCACGAGCTGGATTCTCGCCGGCTATGCCGTCGGTCCACGATGGACGGTCAATGTTTCTGCGGGCGTTGCGCGCCAACCTCCGGAGCTTCAACAGCTACTGATCGCCGGTGACTCCGCGATCGAGATTACCGACGATCGGCGTTCGCGTCCGGAACGCGCCACGCATGTCGACGTGGCCGTCGAGCACCGAATCGGTCCGGCAGTCCGCTGGCAGGCGACGATATTCAGTCGAGCCGAAGCGGACATCGCGCGCGATCGCGATCCCTATCCGAGGGCGGTGAGTGACTCCGGGCTGTCAGGATCGGCCAGAGGCATCGAACTGCTCGTGCAGCGTCAAAGCGCGAGTGGACTCTCAGGATGGGCGGCCTACTCATACGGCAGAACGCGATACAGAGACGAAGATCGGCAAGAGACGTTCTGGGCCGACTTCGATCAGCGGCACGTTCTGAACCTGTCCGGCGCCTATCGCTTCTCCGATCGCACGAGCGCGGCAGCCACGTTCCGCGTCGCGAGCGGCCTGCCGATTCCCGCGTACCTCGAGGTGCGCAACGGATCGCTCGTCGCGGGCGCCTGGCGCAATCGCGTCCGGCTTCCACCGTACGGCCGGCTCGACGCGCGCGTGAATCGATCGTTCGAGTCGTTCGGCCGCCACGCGACGATCTTCGTGGAAGCCGTCAACGTGCTGAACCGCACGAACCTCGGCGTCGCGCATGGATCGATTCAGCCCACCGGCGAGGCCGTCGGCTTCACCGATCGGCTGATGCCGCGCCGCGTCTCCGCCGGGCTGATCGTCACATTCTGAGCGCTTACACATTCGCTGGGTACTGTTGATGGGTCTGCGTCTGGTCTTCGTCGGGCTCGCGATCGGACTCGCGCGGTCCGTCAGGAGTAGAGGTTGGATCGTTACTTCGAGGCCAGCCCGAGCCCGGCGCGCAGCGCGTCGAGCAGCGAGCCATCGTCGTTCGAGAGCTCCCAGAACATCGCGCCGGCAAGCTTCTGCGCTACGACATATTCCCCCTTGAGGCGCATCGATTGCGGATCCTCGTACGTGATCCATTCCTTCTTCTCGGCGTTGTACAGCCACGGGACCTTCGCGACGTCATCCCAATAGCGCTGATAGCCTGGCGTTTTCAGAAACGTCTCGACGATGTTCGTGTAGCCGCCGACCCGCAGCGTGCCTGTTCCGGTGGTCCAGGCGCTCGACGACTCCACGCCGCTCCAGCCGCGGCCGTAGAACGGCACGCCCGCGACGAGCTTCTCGCGCGGCACGCCCTTCGACAGGATTGCCTGCGCCGCGTCGTGGAGGTTGAGCCTCGGATTCGAGGGGTCGTCGTGGTCGTAGAGCGCCGCGTTGAATCCCGCTCGCGATCCGCCCGAATGAAAGTCGTACGTCATCACGTTGACCCAATCGAGCACCGCGGCCATCGCGTCGTACTCGAGCGGATCGATCGCCCGCGGACCGGCGCCGACGGCGACGGTCAACAGCTCGTCGGTTCCAATTGCGCGCCGCAGCGCCGCGAGGAGGAGCACGTAGTTGTGCGCGTCGCGCGGCTGTCCCGGCTGCAATCCGCCCGCGACGGGATGCTCCCAATCGATGTCGATGCCGTCGAACTGCGGGTACGTTTTCAGGAACGCCGCGCACGAATCCGCGAACGTCTGGCGCCTCGCCTCAGCCGCCGCCATCTCGTAGAACGGCCCGGAGTCGGTCCATCCTCCAACCGACATCAGGAACCGCACGTGCGGATGCTTCTTCTTCAGGACCGAGATCTGATTGAACAATCCGTGCGGGCATCCCGGGTCGGTGCAATCGCCGGGATACACCTGCTCGGTTGCCGCGGCGGCGTTCCACGTGAGCTTATTGTCGGGCCCGATCTTCCCGAACGCGTAGTTGACGTGCGTGAGCTTGGCCGCCGGAATGTCGGCGAGCGGATATCGCGCCGCGGTCCAATCCGCGTAATAGCCGATCACCTTGAATGCCGGTGCGGGTTGCGCGCCCAGCGCGCCGGCCAATGACAGGGTCGCAACGATCGCGGCGGCAATTCGAGACGTCATGAGGTCGTGGAATCTTACCGCAGAGGCGCGCGCCTCCTTCGTCCCGGGCACTTCGATTGCTGTGATTCACTCGCAGCGCGGAAGTCGGAACCCAAAGGGAGGATCTCCATGACACGGATTGCCCACCTTTCCTTGTCCGTGGCACTTGTGTGTCTCGGAGTGGCCAACGCGGCGGCGGATACGATCGCCGTCACGAGCGGGTTCGTCACTGCACCGAGGAGCGAGGTCGGCGCGGTGTCGCTTCAGGGCACGCGCGGCTTTACGCTCGAGGGACGCGTCGACCCGACCGAGGGACGCGTCGATCCGTTGCTGTGCTCGCCGTGCATTCCCGGACTCCCGATGAGCATCGCCGCCAACCTGAGCGGGTCGGTATTCAGCGGTCCGGCAACGCTCGACGGCACTACGTACGCGGATATCTCCGGCGTGGATGCGCCGGCGTCCCTGTTCCTCGAGATCTTCGGAGGCTCGCTCATTCCGGCCTTCCGCGACTCGCCGACGACGTTCAGGACGGCTTTCACGGCGGAGGGGTTCTTCTCCCTGCCGTTTTCCGGACAGCCCGTCGCGTTGACGGGGACGGGACTCGCAACCGTCTTCCTCAGGCCCAATCCTTTCGTCGAAGGCGATCCGAGGAACTGGACGGTGGACCGCGTGCGCTACGACTTCGCGCAACCGTCGGCCGTCCCGGAGCCGTCGACGCTGATTCTCGTCGGCGGGGGCATTCTCGCGCTCGCGCGCAGGCGACGTGCGTAGACCTCGACGGCAAGGTCTATAATTCGCTCCTTTGAAGGAGCGATCGATGCGTTCCATGGCCGCGACCCTCGTCTTGACGTCGGTGCTACTGGCCTCGCTCACGGCGCGCGCGCAGGCGCCGCTCGCGCAGGCCGCCGGCGAGCCGAAGACCACCTGGTTCTTCTACACGGTGAAGTGGGGGTTTCAGGACGAGTTCCTGGATCTCTTCCAGCGCAATCATTATCCCGTGCTGAAAGCGCGCGAGAAGGCGGGCTACTACCGATCGGTGCGAACGTTCGTGCCGGAATTCCATGGCGACGGCCGCGCCGATTGGACGTTCGCCGTCGAGCTCGTCGTCGCGCCGAATCCGCCAACGAGTCCCACAGCGGACGAGATCATCGCGAAGCTCTATCCGGATCGGGCGAAGTTCAATCGCGAAGAGCAGCGCCGGTTCGAGATCCTCGTGGCGCACTGGGACGTGCCGCTCAATCGCATCGATCTCGACAAACGCCAACCGACACGGTAACGCGATGCGGGACTACAGCGGCGCGGCGTTGCGGTAGATCTCCGCGAGCTGCGGATTGAGCGCGCCGAACGAGCTGCACAGGATGTCCCGCATCGACCCGCCGTACACGATGCCGCGTTCGCTGTGTTTTCCAAGCTCGGTGAGATTGAACGACCGGCAAATGGACTCACCCGCGTCGGTGTACGCGTTCGCCACGACGTCCCGCACGAAGATCCCATGCTCCGTGAGCTCCTTGAAGACATCCAAGATGCTGCGAAACAAGTGACGAACGTGGCGCGGATGGCGGTAGCGCGGATGCAGACAGAGGAGCACGAAGTAGATGTCGTATTCGCCGGGAAGCTCGAAGAGGCGAACGCGATTCGCCGTGATCTCGCTGTCGAGGAGCAGGCCCCGCCGCGCGCGCTCGACGTCGTTCGGAAACAGCGGAGCGAAGTGCCAATAGCCGCGAATCTCCTGCGGACCTGACACCAGCATTCGCCAGGTCTCAGGATGATTCATGAACACGGGCGCCCACTGCTCCGGACTTCCCTCGTGCGTGGCAACCAGATTCTCGAGCGTCTCGTAGTCCAGCTCGATGAATTTCTTCAGCAGCTTGACTCCGTCCCATCCCCAGTCCAGGACGTCTCCAATGCCAGCAACGGATAGCGGCTGCGCTTCGGACCGCACGTCCAGGCCTGCCAGCAGCGGCCGCAGTTCCTCGGGTGTCACGCTCGCGAGGCCCAGCGCGCCGAGAAGCTTGATCAGCACGCCTTGCCGCGCGCCGGCGTCGCTCAAATCGAGATAGTTTCTGAGGCGAATCGCAGGTTTGAGGTTCTCCGGCTTGATCTTCTCGACGAGGACCGGAATCAGCTTCTCCGCTTTTCCCGCGGGGTCACCGTGCAGCGCGAGCTGCGTCTCGAGCGTGACCCAATCGCTCGCCAGCGACGCCGCGGATAGAATCAGCACGATATGACGGCTGCCCTCGGTCCCGGCTTCTATCGCGCTGACGATGTTCTCGCCGGGGCGGACGCTTTCCTCGTCGAAGAACACTTTGAGTCCCTTGGCGATCAGGAAGTTGTACAGGGTCCTGACCCAAGGTTTGTCACGGCGATTATGGCTGAGAAACACGTCGTACACGTTCGGCCTCGCGCTCGAGGGTTGATTCTATGCCGTCATTGCTCTCACGAACAGTCGGCCGGCTGGTTTTCGTCATCGCGTGTGTGTGTGCGGGGGCTTCCGCCGGTGTGCGGCCGCAGCCGGCGGACACGGCGAGCGAGGCGCGCGCCCGCGGGCAGCGGTTCGAGCGCGCCGCCGGCGCGATGCATCGTTTGATGCGCGCGTGGCTCAAAGAGGCAGACCCGCGAACGCTGCTGCTGCCCGATCGCCTCCAAGGGATCGGCAGCGGCCTCAAGTCTGGCGACGACTCGCGGATCTACACGCCCCACAATTCGGGCGCCGATCTCTATCCGTATCTCGTGCTGACGTCGGAGCTCACGGCGCCGGACGACTTCCGAGGCCGCATGATGGACATGCTGCGCAACGAGGTGCGCTACACGAACACGGCATGGGGCATCCCGGGCAATCTCGATTTGAAGTCCGGCGAGCTGGGAGAGCCGAGCATGTTCGGCGCCGGCGAGTACGCGAAAGACGGGCTCCTGACGATCACCGAGTACCTCGGGCGCACGCCGTGGTACTACCGCATGGTGGACATGATCGCCGCGGCGATGGAGCACGCAGGCGTCGATTCGCGCTTTGGAAAGCTCCCGGCGTCGGACTCGGAATTGAACGGCGACTACCTGCAGGTCCTCGCGCGGCTCGCCAACATGACCGGTGATCAGCGCTTCGTCGACTGGGCACGACGCATCGCGGACGCGTACATCGACGAAGTGATCCCCGGCAGCCACGGCGTGCCCAGCGGCAAGTGGGACTTCAGCGCTCACACCGGCGATCAACATCTGCGCTTCCGCGATCATGGCAACGAGATCATCGTCGGCCTGCTCCTTCAATACGCGAACGAGCAGCGCTGGAACACGCCGCGCGCGCAGAAATGGAAGCCCGTGATTGCGACGATGCTCAACCGCGTCCTCGAGTCGGCCAATCAGGATGGGATGCTCTACGACGAGGTGGACACGGCAACGCTGAAGCCGTTCACGCAGGGGCTCTCGGACAACTGGGGCTATGTCTATGGCGCGGTCTACACGTTCTATCAGTGCACGGGTGATGCGAAGTACCGGGATGCCGTTGTGAGAGTCCTGCGCAATCTCCCGAAATACACGAAGCACGTCTGGGAGCCGCGCCCCCGCGATCCCGAGCTGACGCTCGGATCGTTCGACGGCTACGCCGACACGATCGAGAGCGCGATTTACCTCGTCGCGCGCGAGCCGGTGCCGGAGGCCCTCGCGTGGATTGAATCCGAGATGCAGGTCATGCTCGGCATGCAGAAGGCGGACGGCCACGTCGAGTACTGGTACGGCGAGGGCAACTTCAACCGCACGGCCATGCTCTATGCGCTGATGCAGAGCCGCGGCGTGCGTCCTGCCGTGTGGCAGCCGGGCATCCGGCTCGGCGCCGTGCAGGATGGATCGCGCCTGCATCTCAGCCTCGCTGCGCCACAGCCGACCGTCGTCCGCTTCGACTACGCGCGCCACCGGCGCGTGTTGAACCTCGATCGCAACTACGTACGCCTCAACGAATTTCCCGAGTGGTTCGTCGTCGACGAGAACACGCTGTACCGCCTCTCGCGCGCGGGCCCGGCGACAAGCCCCCCAACGATCCGCCTTGGCTCGGAGCTCATTCAGGGTGTGACCCTCGAGCCTGGCGACTGGACGATCGAGCCGGCCGCGTCGAGCGCGCCCGCGAAATAGCGAGTGCGAATGACCGAGCAGAGCGGCCGTCCGTTCTACACCGAGTACGCGTGGGCGTTCGATGCGATCATCGATCGCCCGGTTCGGAAAGAGTGCGCCGCAATCGCGGCCTGGTTGGTAGAGCGAGGCGTTCTCCCCGGCGCGTCCCTGCTCGATGCGGGATGCGGGACAGGGCGCTACGCCACCGAGCTCGCACGGCGTGGCTACGTGGTGCATGGCGTCGACGCGTCGCGGGAACTCATCGACATCGCCACACGTTCGGCGGGCGGCTCGGCGAGTGCGGTGTCGTTCGAGGTCGGTGACATCCTGGTGTCATCGACAGTTCGGTACGACGCGATTCTCTGCCGCGGCGTGCTGAACGACTTCGTCAGCGATGCGGACCGGCAAGCCGTGTTCGAACGGTTTGCGCACGCTCTTCGGCCCAGAGGGGTCCTCATCCTCGATGTCCGCGAATGGCACGCGTCGGCGGAACGGAAATCGCGCGAGCCGTTGTTCAGAAAGCGAGTATCCACGGACCGGGGCGAGCTGACGTTCACCAGCGTCACGGAGATCGATGCGGAGCGGCAGCAGCTCGTGATCGACGAACAGCACGTGTTGACGACCGGCGGACGCACGCGCGTCAGCGAGCATTGTTTCGTCATGCGCTGCTGGACGCGCGACGAGCTACACTCGACGCTCGAACGTGCCGGATTCGACGGCGTGTCGTGTTTCGGTGCCTACGACCCCGCGATCGTGGCCGGTGCGACCGATCGGCTCGTTGTCGCCGCGCGGCGTGCGCCGGCAGGTTTGTAAGGAGTGACGCATGTATACACGTCTGCTCGCCGCGCTGCTCTTGGCCTTCTCGCAGCAGACGGGTCAGCCGCCAACAATCCGGTCCGGCGTCAACCTCGTCGAAGTCGACGTCGTCGTGACCGACAAGGCGGGCTTGCCAATCCGCGGTCTGCGCCAACAGGACTTCGAGGTCCTCGAGGACGGGAAGCCGGTCGGCATCGTCGCATTCAGCGCAATTGATTTGCCGCTGGCGTCGCCGGACGAAAAGATTCCGGTGCTCGATCGATCGGGAGCATCGATCTCGACGAACGATCAGCCGGATGACGGCCGCGTCCTCCTGATCGTGCTCGACGACTACCACATTCGGTTCGATGCAGGCTTCGCGGCGAGAACGCGAACGATCGCTCGCCGTCTCGTGGAACGGCTCGGCCCGTCGGATCAGGCTGCCGTCATCGCGACGAGCGGCCGGAACACCATGCAGGCCGAGTTCACCACGGATAAAGCCCGCCTCGTCGACGCGATCGATCGCTTCTTTCCCCAGGCCGAGCCTCCCTCGAGTCTGGACGCGGCGAGAATACCTCCCGCGAGCGCCAGCGGTATGCGGTCAAACGCGAACTTCGAGTTCGTCCGGGAGATCAAAGGCCGCTGGGCGGCGGACGCAATGAGCAGTGCGTCGAAGGCACTCGCTCAGATTCCGCACCGGCGCAAGGCGATGCTGTTCGTGAGCGAAGGCCTCCCGGTCAACGTCGAGGACCTGATGACCAACCCGTATGCCGCCGGCGCCTGGTCGGCGCTGCGCGATTTCCTTCTCACCGCACAACGCAGCAACGTCGCGGTCTATCCGTTCGACCCGTGCGGCCTTGGCCTCGAGTGCTCGACGAAAGCGCAAGAGAACCTGCGCGTGCTGGCACACCACACCGGCGGATTCGCCGTCGTCAACACGAACGCACCGGAAGCGGCCATCGATCGCATGGTTGCGGAAAACGGCACCTACTATCTGCTCGGCTACGAGTCGCCGGCTGCGCCGAACGACGGCCGCCGGCATCGCATCACGGTGAGAACGCGCGTGCCGGACGTCGACGTGAGGGCGCGGACCGAGTACACGTCAGCGCGGCGCGGCCGCACATCGGAGCCGGCGCAGACCCCGCTCGACGGCTTGATCGGCGCGCCGATCCAGACGCGCGGTCTGCGTCTTCGTCTCGCGGGCGTTCCAGCGCCGTTCGCTGCGTCGCCAGGCGGGACCGTCCACATCGCGATCGAAATCGCCGCGGCCGACGCGCTCGCGGCCAAGACCGTCGATTTCGACGTCGCAGCGATCGACAACGGCCGCGTGAGCAGGCGTCAACGCTTCACGAATACGTTCGAGGGGCGCACCGCAACCGGCTGGGCTCGGATCAATACGCACCTCCCTTTGAAGGAAGGGCGCTACCAACTTCGCGTCGCGGCGGTCGCGGCGAACAAGATCCAAGGCAGCGTCTTCACCGAGATCGCCGTTCCGAATTTCGATGGCGCGCTGGTGCTCGGCGGGCTGACGCTCGTGTCGCCGGCGGGCGGCGCGGTCGCGAACGTCGCGCACATGTCGCAGGCGATCGATCTTCATCCGATTGCGAACCGCGTGCTTCCCTTCGGAACGCCGTCGATCGCGGCCGTGGCGATTCGCATGCGGCCGAAATCGGCTGTTGGAACGCTGTCGATTGCATCGACGCTCGAACATCCGGACGGCAGCCGTCATGCGATCGAGCGAGTCGAACATCCCGCGACCGATTTCTCGGCGCTCTCAGGGAAGGTGCATCGGATCTCGATACCGCCGAATCTCGGCACCGGCTCGTATCGATTGGTGGTCGAAGCCACCAGCGGAGCGATGCGCGCAACGCGCTCGCTGTCGTTCCAGATCGCCGCGGCCGACTGAGCGCGACGGACCGTGTCATAATCGCCGTATGGGGACGATCCATGCGCGGGCGATGTCGTCTCGGACGGCGCTGCTCGTGATGTGCGTCGCCACCGCCGTCAGCAGCAACTGCGAGGCGCAGACGAACAACCCGGTCGTGAAGGTGCACGCATTCGAGCGAGAAGTCGTCGGCGGCATCCCCGGCGGGCCGCCTGGCGTCGGCGCCCAAGCTCGGCAGATGCGCTACATCATCTATCTCGAAACGCCGCCAAAGACTGACGTCGCCGTGGACGGCGTGTGGATGAAAAGCAGGTTCCACTCGGCCGACACGGAGATCAAGAAGGCCCCCGTCAGGTTCGAGAGCCCCGTGAAGCTGGCGGACGACACGAAGAACGTCGCGGTGCCGCCGACGACGAACACCGTCACGGAAATCACGGTGAAGGAACCCGTTCCCGACAGGACACCCGACGCACACGCGAGCAAGCTCCTCGGCGAGAATGCGGCCGTCGTTCAGTTGAGCTACTCGGGCAAGACCGTGTTCGTTCCGGTCAAGAGATTCGAGCGCAGAGAACCTCTCTACATGCGTTGATCGCTACGGCTTCAGATTGCTCTGCCACAATCCTCGTCCATACGTCGCCGCCACGATCTTCTTCGTCGCGTAGTGAATCTCCAGCTCGTCGACGATCACGTTCGGCAGACCGAGCTTGAGCGGAATGAAGATCGGCAGTCCGTCCCTCGTGTAGTACACGCCCGCGTCCGTCCCGATGTAGATCGGGTTCTTGGCTTTGTTCTCGTACACGACGCAGTTGATGGGAATGTTCGGCAGGAGGCCTGAGATATTGGTCCACGTCGCGCCGCCGTCCGTCGACTTGTAGACCTTCTCGCCCGCGTTGTAGCCGGAGAAGGTCACCCACATCATTTGCGGATCGTTGTCGCTCATCACAGCGTCGGTCAGATAATTTGCCGCAACGGGCAGCGTGCCCGTGATGTCGGTCCAGCTCGTGCCGCCGTTGGTCGTCCGATACAGCTTGTTGCCGTCGCCCGCGAGCAGGAAGTCCGGCTTCGAGTGAACCTTCAAGATCGTGAACTGCGACACGCCGCTCAACGTCCCGGAGATCGGCGCCCACGTCGTTCCCTGATCGACGCTCTTGTAGACTTTGTCGGTCGCCGCGTAGATCGTGTTCGCGACGGTGGGGCTTTGAATGAACGGCGTGACCCACGCGCCTGACGCGGGAGTGCTGATCGGCGCCCACGTGCTTCCGCCGTTCGTCGATCGGAATAGTCCGCCGTACTGAATTGCGGCGTAGACGTTGTTGTCGTTCGAGAAGTCGATGAATCCGCCCATCCCGTCGGCGTTCGTGATGTTCGTCCAGGTCCCCGCGCCCAGCTTCATGTTGCCGTTGTCCTGCGCGCCGGCCGTCAAGAGGCCTGCCGTCTTCTTGCTCAGGCCCAACCGATAGAACTGCGTGATCGCGAGCCCCTTGTTGAGGCTTGCCCAGGTGCTCCCGCCGTCGGTCGTGCGGAACAGTCCGCCGTCGTTCCCGGAGAAGATCGTCGTGCTCGATCCCGGCGCAAAGCGCACGCAATGATTGTCCACGTGCCCCGCGACGGGCACGCTCGACCAGCTCGTGCCTCCGTTCGTCGACTTCCTCATGTTGAATCCTGCGACGATGACCACGTTCGCGTCGGATGGTGAGACGGCCAGCACGTTGTCGTAGTAGCCGTACAGCGTCACGCCCGGCGCCGTCGTCGTGCTCCACGTCGCGCCGGCGTCGGTTGATTTCTGCACCGTGCCGTTCGTGCAGAGCGTGTAGAGCGTGTTCGGATTCGCCTTCGACAGCTCGATGTTGTAGCGCGCGCCCGCGCAGTTGGCTGAGAGCGCCGCGAAGCTGACGCCGGCGTTCGTGGACTTATGGACCTGCGTGGTCGTCGCGTACACCGTATTGCCATCGGCGGGATTGAACTCGACGTCGAAGGTCGACGTGTTCCAGATGCTGGTCCACGTCGTGCCGGCATCGGCCGTGCGGAACAGTCCCGCGCTCGTCGCCGCCATGAGGATTTTTGGATTCGTCGGATGCATCGCGAGCCGCCTGATCGTGCGCGTCTGGCCGACGGCCAGCGTCAAGCCGGTCGGCGACCAACTCGTCCCGCCGTTCGTGCTCCTCCACACGCCCATTGAATACGTGCCGCCCCAGAACGGATTGCCATATCCGAATGCGTCGCCCGTCGCGATGTAGATGTTCTTCGGCGCGGCCGGATCGATCGCGATATCGCCGATGCTCAGGGTCGGCAAGTGATCCGTCAACGGCGTCCACGTCGCGCCGTTGTCTGGGCTCTTCCAAAGGCCGCCGTCGGCCGCACCGATATAGATGATCTTCGGGCTCGCGGGATCGAACGCGATCGCGTTCACTCGCCCCAAGTTCGTGCCGCCGATCGCATCGAACGGCCCCAGCGGTGTCCATTTCGGCAGCAGCGCCGGAAGAAGATCCGGATCCGCGCCAGCACTCTTCGCGACGAGGTTCGTGTCGACGACGCTCACCCGCTGCATTTCCGTGAGCACTTTCTCGTTGTCCCAGCGGCCGGTTGGATACACCCTCGGCTCGACGAACCACTCCCACCGCCGATACAAGTTCTCTTCTTCCGCGGCTTTCTTTTGCGCGATGCCCTCGGGGGCGACCGCGGACACGGGCGTCACGCTCTCACGCGGCGCGGGACTCGCGCGAAACTGTGCCTCGAAGGCGTTCTTGAAATCGTCGAAGGTGAATTCGTCGGGACTCTTCTGAGGCAAGCGTTGCTGCCAGGAGCCGGCGCTCGGCGCGGGTTGCTGCGCCGCGGGCTGCTGAGCTGGTGGCGCCGGAGGCTGCTCCGTGCGGCCACAGCTGCAAAGTGCGAGAGAGCCCAGAACGATCGACAGCGTTCCCATGCGATTCGCCATTGACTCCTCCTTTGTGAGACTGTGCGCGAGTGGCACACGTCAACCTGACTCAGACTCGACTCAGACTTGACTCAGACTCGACTCAGACTCGCGTTCCGAGTGGACTCCCGAGTCTGAATCGGGTCCAAATCGAGTCTGAGTCGGGTCTGAGTCAAGTCTGAGTCGAGTCTGAGTCGAGTGACAAAACGTCCGTCGATCGTGAATCGAACGCGGGATCGACCTTCCAGGTCGTGCGATCGATGTTCGAGGAGGGCTATTGTAAGCGCTGTCGCCGGCGCCGCGGCGTCAGAACACGGGCGGGTGGCGGATAGCGCTCAGCTCGAGCACGCCGCGTTCGACGAGCGATCGCACTTTCCCATTGCCCCGATATTCGGCAAGCAGCGTGCGGCGGGGGCTCGCGTACGCCTGGTCCATCGCGTAGGCGAGCACCGCCTCCATCACGAACCCTTCGTGCGTGTTCGTCTCTCTGAAACGGCGCCTGAAATCCGCCAGCACCGGCGCGAACCCGGGATTGTCCCAGCGCTCGACGCCAGGCTCCAGGCTGATGAAGTCGTCGAGCACGGCCATGTAGGAAGAATTCGCTGGCTGGCGCCAGAACGCGACGTCGGCGCCGAAATCGCTGACGTAGGACGGAAGGTAGAGCGCCGCTCCAGCGGGAACTCGATCGACGATCGCGGGATTGAAGCGGCGCACCTCCTGCGCGGTGAGACCCGTCCGCTTGACGATCTCGGCTATCGATATCACCCGCGGCGCGCGCATCGCGTGGATGGAGATTTGTGGCGTCGACGCGATCAGGCTCCTGACGTTGAACGTGTTGCCGAACACCATCTCGGCGTAGAGATACGACCGCGGGCCGTAGCTGCCGTAGACCTGTTCGTAGTCCTTGCCTGAAAGCGTCCGCAGATCGCGGGCGAGCTTCGAGCCGAGAAGATACCGGGCGCGGACATCCGCTCCGCCGAGCAGCTCGCCCGTGATCAGCGTCTTCCCCACGTTCGTGCCGCCGGCGTTGTGCTCGGACAACGCGGGGATGAACGAACCGTACTTCGTCGCAAGCACCGACAAATACGCCGCGCAGAACGGCGCCTGCGTCGTCTGGTTCTTGAGCTGGATCGGCGAGGCCGAAAAGTAGCTCAGGCGCTTCCAGTTCTTTTGCTGCCACTGGCAGAAGCCGACGGCGTTCGCCTTCGAGCGCCTCGTGCCGCTCAGGCCCGACTCGAAGATGACTTGGGCGAGGCCGATCTCCGCGGGCACGCCGAACCGTTCGTAGATCGCGCCCCACTCGGCCAGGAAGGGACCGTACTTCGGCACGTTCTCGAGAAGCGCGTCGCCGCGCGTGGAATTGTGCTGCACCGGTCCGGCGGCGCGCTCCATCAGCAGCGCCACCTGCTCGCGCCGGTCGCTCAGTTTGCGCGAGAGGAGCTCGCCGTCGAGGACGCGCGCAAACGCGGGATCGGCCCAGACGTCGGCGCGCATCCAATCTCCCTTCACCGGAAACGTCGCGAGGATCCGGCCGTCGGCGGCGCTGCCAAACGCGATCGATCCGTCGGGAATGGTGAAGACGTGGCGCCAGAAGGAGTATCCCGGCCGGAAGATATCCAGCGCGGCAATGTCCTCGCGCAGACGTGCCTGGACGACGTCGGCCGCCGTGGCGGGCCGAGCGACGGGCGTTGTCGTCTCGGCGCTCCCGCTCATCCAGCGGGTGATCACGTTCGACGCCGACAGCGGAATCGCCAGGCACACCATGGCGAGCGCGAGCAGAGCCTTGGTTCTCATCGTGGGCGAAGGAATCCGCCCGCAGAGTGCAAGCGATGCGCCCGCGCAGATCTGTAGACGAATCCGCCCTGCACGGGCAGAGTGTCGCAATCTGGATCAGATCCGAGTAACGACTTTGAATCTGCGATCCGGAAATTGCAGTTGGGAGTGTCGTGAGGCGGTGATCGCTACCAGCGCTTGTCGCGGCGCGGACGACGGTCGCCGCCGCCGCCGGATTGCGGTTTGGGCCGCGCTTCATTCACCGTCAGTTGTCGCCCGCCAAGGCTGGACTGCGCCAAGGTCTGAATCGCCTTCTGCGCATCCTCGTCGGTGGCCATTTCCACGAATGCGAATCCGCGAGGGCGCCCGGTCGCCGCGTCGCGCACGAGGTTCACGGTTTCAACCGTGCCGGCGCTGGCAAACATGGTCTGAAGATCCTGCTCGCTCGTATCGAACGGGAGATTACCTACGTAAAGCTTTCTGGCCATGCGCGTACGCTCCGGGCTCCGCGAGGGAGCATGTGTGAATTCGTCCGAGTGGATCCGTGATGGATTCGGCGGGTGTCACACAGCCACCCACGTGTCCACTTTGCTCAAGTTCATGCCGACACTACACTGCTCCGCTCGAGCACATACGTAGACAGTGGAGCCCGTCGGGCTGCCGCCCAGCCGTCGCTGAATCTTGGTCTGCGGCTGATGGCACACCGGACAGACGTGCAGGATCGCCGGACGGTCGTTTCCTTTTCCTTTGGGCTGCATCACGATCGGTCTCCGATCTGTTGACGTAGTGATTCCTGCTGCTGCGTCGAGCGTCAGGCTGGAAGAATCCGATCTCGTCAGCCACTTTGATGAGGCTGGCGGCCCCTGCGGGTCGTGAGGCTCAGGAAAGGAGTTCCATTATACCTCGTCTCGTGCAGGAATCCTCAGGGGCGTAGAATGTGGCGCGGTTATGAACAAACGAGAGTTCCTCGGGACGACCGCCACCGCCGGACTCGGTCTGCTTCTTGGCGAGCGCGTGTGGGCGCGCTTCGCGGAACTTCCCGTCGAACGCCTGGCGGAAGAGGAAGCGTTCTGGGCGGGCATTCGTGGGAAGTACCGGCTCAAGCCGGATTACATCAACCTCGAGAGCGGCTACTACAGCATGCAGGCCACGCCCGTGCTCGAGGCCTTCATCGCGAAAGTCCGGGACGTCAATTACCACGCGTCCTACTATCTGCGGACCACGCAGGTTCCTGACAAGGCCGCGGCGCGCGACAAGCTCGCGGCGCTCGCCGGATGCTCTCCCGCAGAGTTGTGCATCACGCGCAACACCACAGAATCGATCGCCACGGTCGTGGCCGGATTCGATTGGAAGGGCGGCGACGAGGCCGTGATGGCGGCGCAGGACTACGGGCACATGCTCGCGCAGTTCAGGCTCACGGCGCGGCGGCACGGCATGATCAACCGAGTCGTCAGCGTGCCTGCCGATCCGCGGAGCGACGACGAGATCGTGCAGGTCTACGCGAACGCCATCACCTCGCGCACGCGCCTGCTGATGATCTCGCACATGGTCAACATCACCGGCCAGATTCTGCCGGTGCGCAAGATTGCCGACATGGCGCATCAGCGCGGCGTGGACGTCCTCGTCGACGGCGCCCACGCGTTCGCCCATTTCGAATACACGATCCCCGACTTGGGCTGCGATTACTACGCCGCCTCGCTGCACAAGTGGCTCGGCTGTCCGCTCGGGACCGGCATCCTCTACGTGCGGCGCGACAAGATCGCGGGGCTGTGGCCCATCTACGGCGATCACCGGATGAATGACGATGCCGACATCATGAAGCTGAATCACACCGGCACGCATCCGGTGCACACGGATCTGGCGATCGCGCACGCGGTCGCGTTTCACGAGATGCTTGGCGGCCACCGCAAGGAAGCGCGCCTTCGGTATTTGCAGAGCTACTGGACCAGCAAGGTGCGCGCGATCCCCAACGTCGTGTTGAACACGCCGGCAGATCCCGCGCGTTCGTGCGCGATTGCCAACGTCGGCGTGAAAGGCGTGCCGCCGGACGCGCTGGCGAAGACGCTGCTCGAGAAATACAAGATCTGGACGAATCCCGTCGACAACGCCGCCGCCGGCGTCCACGGCGTGCGCGTGACGCCGCACGTGTTCATCCTGCCGAAGGAGCTCGATCTTCTGGTGAGCGCCATCCGGGAAATCGCTCGAGACGCAACCGTCTGATTCCGTGCACGCCATCCAGACCGTCGGCCTCACCAAACGCTATCGCGCCGTCAAGGCGCTCGAGGCGTTGAGCGTCGAGGTCCGCGAGGGGGAAATCTTCGGCTTTCTCGGACCGAACGGCGCCGGGAAGAGCACGACCATCCGGCTCCTTCTTGGATTCCTCCATCCGACGGCCGGCCACGGCCGCGTGCTCGGACTCGATATCGTCAAGGACAGCGTCGCGATTCGTCGCCGGCTGGGATACTTGCCTGGAGGCATCGCGCTCTACGACACGCTCACCGGCAGGCAGCAGCTCGATTACCTCGCGGAGCTGAATGGGCGTCCTCCAGTCCGACGCGCCGATTTGTGCGAACGGCTGGAGCTCTCGTCGGACACGCTCGAACGGCGCGTTCGCGACTACTCACGCGGCATGCGCCAGAAGATCGGCATCGTCCAAGCGCTGCAGCACGATCCCGATCTGGCGATCCTGGACGAACCGAGCGAAGGGCTCGACCCGCTGATGCAGCGCGCGTTCTACGGCATCCTCGAGATGCTCAAAGCGGCAGGACGAACGATTTTCTTTTCGTCGCACGTGTTGTCGGAGGTCGAGCGCGTGTGCGATCGCGTCGCCATCATTCGGCGCGGACGGCTCGTGGCGGTCGAGGACATTGCCGGTCTCCTCGCTCGACGGCGGCGCAACGTGATGATGCGCTTCGAGGGATCCGCGCCGCGTCTCGACGGCGTGCGCGGCGTGTCGAACGTCGAGAGCCGCGACGGACTGCTGACGTGCGGCGTCGATGGCGACATCGGACCGTTCCTCGCCGCGATCTCGGGATCGAGAGTGACCGATCTGACGATCGAACCGGCGCGATTGGAAGAAGCGTTTCTCGAGCTGTACGACGAGTCCGGCGAGGCGGCTCCGTCGTGAACGGCGCACTCTTCCGGCACACGTGGCGCTCTCAACGGATCAGGCTCGCGCTCGTGTCGTTGGCGCTGCTCGTCTGGGGCAGCGTTCTCCCGTTCATCTACGCGCGGTTCGGCTCGCGCTTCAAGTCGCTGCTCGAGAGCGGGCTCATGCCGGAGCAGTTCGCACGATTCGGCGGCGGAGATATTTTCACCCTGACGGGTACCGTCGCGCTCAGCGTGATTCATCCGATTTGCATGATCCTGACGTCCGTGTTTGCGGTCGGATTCTCCGCATACGCCATCGCCGGCGAGCGGCAGCGGGGAACGCTCGAAGTCGTGCTGGCGCGGCCGCTCGGCCGGCGCGCGTTCTACTTCACGCTCCTCGCCGCGTCATTTGGTTTCATCGCGATCGCGATCGCCATGCTCTTGAGCGGCGGCGTTCTCGGCTCGAGTCTGGCGGGCGTCCTCGAAGAGCTGCCGATTCGGCGCATGCCGCTGCTGTGGCTCAACGGCGTCCTGCTCTTTGGCGCGTTCGCCGCGATTGGCCTCGCCGCGTCGAGCTCGTTCGATCGGGCGGCGCCGGCGCTCGGATGGACGCTCGGCATCGTGGTCGTCATGTACGTACTGGAAGTGCTCGGATCCCTCTGGCCGGATGCGGAGTTCCTGCAGCCGTACTCGCTCTTTCACTATCTGAAGCCGAAGGCCGTCCTCACCGGCGCGGCCGACGTGTTCGACTTTGCGCTGCTCGCGGCCGTGATCGTCGCCGCCATCGCATGGACGACTGTCGTCTTTCCGCGCCGCGATCTTGCGGCGCCGATTTGAGGGCTGGAAGCCGCAGCTAGCGAGTCCCGAGGAGCTGCACGGCCCACGCGGCGAAGGCCTGCCACCCCGACGTCGCCGCGAGCGGCATCCGCAGCACATGTGAGGCGACGATGATTATCGCGCCCCACATCGTGGCGGAGTGGAGACGTCCGCGGGATCGGATATCCCACAGGACGAGCGGAATGAGGAAAGAATCCGTGACGAGGCTCGGCATGTCGAAGAACGGAATCGGCGACGGCGCGTTCACGAACGCGAACGGCCAGCGACCGACCGCCGCTTCGAGCATCACGATCGACGCCAGCAGCATGTAGCGTTTGTGCGCTTGCGTGTCGCGTCGCCGCACGATCGCCATGGCCACGAACACGGCGAACAGTACGATGGCGGCCAGCGGTACGACGAGGAACTGCAGCGGCGGCAGCGGTATGTCGATGAAGCCGGTCGGTCTCCGCGCGGCGACGAGCGCTCCAAGCGTTCCCAACACGACCATTGCCGCGGCGAGCGCAGCGCCCACGAAGCCGAGCCGGCGATGCAATGCGACTCGACGGGCGCTGATGAGCGAGGCCTGCACGACGAGGAGCACGTACCACAGCGCGAACACGGTCCCGTGCAAGTAGAAGATGCGCTCCGGAGCGCCGTGCGCAGCGGCCCACTCGGGATACCACGCTCGAAAGAAGAACGTGCGCGCGAACCCGAGCACCACGCTCGACGCGAGCACCACGTTGAAGACGAGATAGAACCGCCGCTCGGCAGTGCGGATCGCTGACGTCGAGCGCGCAATCGGGCGCGGAACTGCCGTGGCTTCCATCGTCGTCGACATGAAGATCAGCTCCTTGTTCAATCGCTACTGTTGCGCCGCGGTCCGCGCCTGTGCGAGCAGCCGATCGAGGGCCGTCCGGTCCAACATCCGTCCCGCCGCGATTACACCGCGGATGCGGCGTACGTTCGCGATGTCGTCGAGCGGATTCGCATCCAACAGCACCAGGTCCGCCCGTTTCCCGGGTGCCACGGTACCGGCCGAGGCTTCGAGATGAAGATACCGCGCAGGATTCAACGTGGCCGTTTGCAGCGCCGCCAGCGGCGACAGTCCACCGTGCACCATTCTTGTGAGCTCGTCGTGCAGGCAAAACCCGGCGATCAGCGCGTCACAACCGGCGAGAATGCCGACGCCCGCGTTCGCCATGTCGCGCGTCACCACGTTCGCGACGTCCGCCAAGCTCTTCATGATGCGCACGACTTCCGGCCTCGTGACGAAGAAGCTTTGATTGGCCGCGTGCATATCCAGAAAGCGCTTGTTCGCGTACGCGAGCTGGTCGCGGCTGACGGCCGATGCCGGCGTTCCGAACACGGCGAGCTCGGACAGGGCCACGAGCGTTGGCGTTTGCCAGACGCGCATGCGCGCGAGTCGTTCGAAAAACGGCCGGCACGCGTCGGGGCGATACTCATCGCCGCCTGAACACGCTTTCCACACGCGGCCACTTTCCGACATGTGCTCGATGGTCACCATGCCGGCGTCAACGCCCTCCGGGATCAGCACTTTCACTGGCACGTGTCCGGCAACGGGAAGCTTCTGTTGTCTCGCCTCGTCCACGATCGCAAAAAACACATCGCGCGGCGTGAAGTTGTGGACTTTGATCAAATCCACACCGCGGCGTTTGAGGAGCTGAACAGCCGCTCTGCCCTCACTCGGATTCCGAACCCGCATCCTGAACGGCCAGTCGGCCGGCGCATCGTCGAGGATCGGTCCTGCCGCGACAATGCGCGGCCCGAGCGTGCGGCCGGACGCGACGGCCTCTCGCAGTTTCAAGATGACGTCGAGGTCGGCGCCCATGTCGCGGATGCCGGTCACGCCGTTGGCGATATGCAGGGGCAGCCACGCGTTCTCGTTCCCTTGGACGTGCGTGTGCATGTCCCACAGCCCAGGAATCAGGAACTTGCCTCGCCCGTCGATGATTCGACTGCCTTTGGGTGGGGGCCCATTGTGTGTGACGCTCGTGATCGTCTCGCCGTCGATCGTCACCGTGCTGTTCGGTACGATCCGGCCATCGACGACGTCGATCACGTTGACGCCGGTGATCGCGAGCGACGATTTCTGCGCTGCGATGGCGGTGGTGGCGATGAGGATCGCGATGACTATGCGCATTGGAACTATCGCCTCGCGTCGCCTTCAGGGCGACACACGCTCGAACGTCGCCACGCCGTTCTCGATCCGCGCGTAGTACGCTTCGATCTGCCCTTTGAATCGATCGCTCAGCTCGCGCTGGATCGCGCGGAGATCGGCGAGCTGCCGGGCCCGCACGACTTCGGGAGCCGGCGTCCTCAGCAGCGAGAAGTACCAGCGGCAGTCGTCGTGATTGATCACGATCACGCGCTCGGGCTTGGTGAGATCGAGCAGGAACTTCAACCAGCGCCATCCCACCCACGAGAACTTCGGCAGGAACTCGAGCCGCGCCAGCAACTGCGGTCCGCCCGGGACCGCGACGAGCCCGTACTCACGCACGCCGAGGCCATTGCGCAGGAACTCGTGGAAGTGCCACTGGTATCGCGGATCGCTGCAATGAACGACGATGACGCCGGAGTCTGTCGGGACGCCATGAGGAGAGGTGCGGTAGACGATGTCCACGCGCGCAAGGTTACCATTGGTGTTCGACTACACTTCAGGGTAATGAGACGGCCCACGGCAACGATCTGCCGCCAGACCATCCCGCTCGTATTGCTCTTGACGCTGACGACCGCGGCGGGCTGCCGTCGTGAGACGACGCTGCCCGAGTCGACATATCGCGAAGCAGTCACCGCGTTCTACGTCGCGCTCGCTGCGCTGCAGACCAGCCAGGACGCGCTCGCGCGCAAGGAGCTCGACCACTTCGTTCAGCTCGCCCCAAACGAACCCGCTGGTTGGGCAAATCTCGGCCTCCTCCTCATCCGGCAGCAGCAGTTGGACGAGGCCACGGTCAGGCTCGCGCGCGCCTCGGAGCTCGCGCCGCAAGATGCCGCCATCGAACGTCTCCGCGCGCAGACGGAGAGCCGGCGCGGAAATCTCGAGCAATCTGTCCGCCATTGGCGGCGCGCCATCGCGCTGGATGCGACAGACCTCAAAGCACCCTTTGCTCTCGCACAGGAGCTGGAGCGTCTCGGTGGGGCCGACAACGAGGCCGAAGCACAGCGGCAGTTCGCGTCAGTCGCGTCGCGCTCGAACAATCTCGCGGCCGCGATCGAGCATGCTCGGATCGCCGCGAAGCGCGGCGACACCACCGTGCTCGCGGCAGCGCTGGACGCTCTCGCCGCGCAGTCCTCGCCATGGCCGCCCGATGCGCGAAATCGGTTGACGGCCGTTCGCGACGCGGCGCGCGGCAATCCGGGTGCGGCGACCACCTCCATCATTTTTCTGAAGAACGTGTTGATTCGCGACCCGGAGTACCGCGCGGCGCTCGCGGCCGTCAGTACGCCGCGCAGCGAAGTTGGTGAGCCGCTCACCAGGTTCCTTACTCTGCGCAATCCGACTCCACAGCCAGCAGCGCCTGACGAACAGCTTGCGTTCACACCTGATGCGTCGGCCGCTGCGCGCGTCGCGAATTCCGTTTGGGGTGGTGCGGTGTGGCTCGCTGGCGATGCCCCTCCGGTCGTGGCCGCCGCGGGCGCCGCGGAGTTGAGGCTCGCAACCGGATCGATCGTGCCCCTTGCTGCCGGTAGCTCACCTACGCTCCTCGCACCAGATGCGATTGCCGCCGCGGATTTGAACTACGACTTTCGAACCGACTTGATCGTCACCGGACCGAGTGGTCTGCGGATTTTCAGACAGACCGATAAAGGCGCGTTTGCGCCGGTCACGGCGGCGACAAAGCTCGGATCCGATGTCCTGACGTCGGCAATCGAAGCAGTATGGCCGGCAGATGTCGACACGGACGGCGATCTGGATCTCGTCATCGCCCGTCGCGAAGGTCCGCCCGCCGTGCTGCGCAACAACGGCGACGATACGTTCACGCAGCAATTGCTCTTCCCCACCATCACGCGCGTACGCGGCTTCGCGTGGGCGGATGTCGACGGCGAAGGCGTGCCCGACGCCACACTCCTCGACGATCAGGGCAGCGTCCGCGTGTTCTTGAACCTGCGCGGCTCTCGCTTTCGCGAAGTGCCCGTGCCCGGCCAGTTCCCGCGCGTCGTCGCGATTGCCGCCGCCGATGTCACCGCCGACGGGATCGTGGACGTGATCGGCGTCGCGGCCGACGGGACGATCGTCCGGCTGTCGCAGCCGGCCGGCCGGTCGCAGCTCGAAGCCGCGCGGCTCCTGCAGATCGAACCGCCGGCGGGCATGACGCCGGGCAACTCGAAGCTGCTCATCGCGGATCTGGACAACAACGGCGCAAGCGATCTCGTCGTCTCGGCACCATCAGCGTCTCGCGTTCTCCTCGGAACCGCGAACGCAGGATTCCGCGCGCTTCCGGCCCTCGCCTTCGGCAGCCTCACATCGGCCGCCGATCTCGACGGCGACGGCAGAGTCGAGCTGATCGGCCGCGCCGACGAAGGAGCGCGGGTGGTGCGCGTGAAGGGACAGAAGCAGTATCACTGGCAGGCGATCCGTCCGCGGGCGACGAGCGCAACCGGCGATCAGCGCATCAACTCATACGGCGTGGGCGGCGAAGTAGAGATCCGTGCGGGCCTGCACGCGCAGAAGCAAGTCATAGCGTCGCCCGTGGTGCACTTCGGTCTCGGAGAGTCCACCGGCGCCGAGGTCGCACGCATCACCTGGCCGAACGGCTTCCTGCAGTCCGAATTCGGTCTCGCCGCCGATACACAAGTCTCCGCCACGCAGCGGCTCAAAGGGTCCTGTCCCTGGCTGTTTGCGTGGAACGGCACGGAGATGCGGTTCGTGACCGATTTCATCTGGCGCTCCCCGCTCGGCCTGCGCATCAACGCGCAAGCCACGGCCGATGTGGCGATGACGGAAGACTGGGTCAAGATTCGCGGCGATCAGCTCGCCGCCAGCAATGGCGTCTACGATCTGCGCATCACCGCGGAGCTCTGGGAATCACACTTCTTCGATCTCGTCTCGCTGCTCGTCGTCGATCATCCGGCAGACACCGAAGTGTTCGTGGACGAGCGATTCGCCGTCCCGCCGCCGCGCCTCGGCGTGATCGCGACCTCTCCCCTGCAGGAGTTTCACACCGTTCGGGACGATCGAGGAGAGGACGTGCGCGAGATGGTGCGCGCGCGCGACGATCGGCACCTCGACTTTGCGGGACGCGGCCGCTATCAAGGTGTGACTCGCGAGCACTCCATCGACCTCGAGCTCCCGGAGGCCGCGCCACGAACGGGCCGGCTCTGGCTCGTCGCGCAGGGCTGGATTCATCCGACCGACAGCTCGATCAATGTCGCGCTCGGACAGGGCAGCCACGCGCCGCCGGCAGGTTTGTCCCTGCACGTCGCTGACGCACGCGGACGATTCAGACCCGTACGGACAGGCCTCGGATTCCCGGCCGGAAAGGACAAGACGATCCTGATCGATCTGTCGCGGATCTTCGCGGCGACGGGACCGCGACGCCTCCGCCTGAGCACGAACCTCGAGATCTTCTGGGATCGGCTTGCGTGGGCCGTCGACCGGCCTGACGTGACGCTGCGGCCTCAACGACTCGAACTGAAGACGGCGGAGCTGCAGTTCCGCGGATACTCCGTCACCGAGCGGAAGGACGCGAGCACTCCCGAGCGGCCGCGATATCTCGTCGACGGCGTCGCCCCGCGCTGGCGGGATCTCGAGGGCTTCCACACGCGCTTCGGAGACGTTCGCGAGCTGCTGCAGGCCGTCGACGATCGCTACGTCATCATGAATGCAGGCGACGAGCTGCGGGTGGCGTTCCCGGCGGTGCCCGCGCCTGCACCCGGCATGACCCGGGACTTCGTCCTCGTCGGCGACGGATGGGAGAAGGACGGCGACTACAACACCGTCGCGTCGCGAACAGTACTGCCGCTGCCGACGCATCGATCGACGAAGTACGAGAGCCCGGCGTCGGAACGGCTGGAGGACGATCCGGTCTATCGGCAGCACCGCGCCGATTTCGAGCGCTACCATACGCGTTACGTGTCCTCCGAGCCGACTCGCGACGCGCTTCGCGTTAAAATTGACAAGCCTTCAGCCAGAGAATGACCCGAACTGCCCGAGCCCTGCTCGCCGTCGCGCTCGTCGCGATGCTCGCGACACCTGCGCTGATCCGTCGATTCGGCCATCGCGCCGAGCCTGCGACGGCTGGCGCGAGCGACGCCGGCGCGCGTTATGGGTTTCACCTGACAGAAGCCTCGAAGCCATCGGGGATCGCGTTCGTGCACGAAGCGCCAACGCTCGATCCCAAGCTGCGCCACATCATGCCGCAGGTGGCATCGATGGGAGCGGCGGTCGCCGTCGCCGACGTCGATGCCGACGGGCGCTCCGACGTCTACGTCACGAACAGTAAAGAAGGATCGCGCAACCGCCTGTATCGGAATCGCGGCGACGGCACCTTCGAGGAGATCGCCGAGCGGCTCGGCATCGCCGACGTCAATCAGGCCGAGAACGGCGTCTCGATGGGCGCCGTGTTCGGCGACTACGACAACGATGGCTTCGAGGATCTCTTCCTCTATAAATGGGGCCGCCCGGAACTGTTTCACAACGAGCGTGGCGAGCGTTTCAGCCGAGTCACGCACACGTCGCTGCCCTCCTGGGCCAATATCAACACGGCGGTCTGGCTCGATTTCAATCGCGACGGCCGGCTCGACCTCTTCCTTGGCGGCTACTATCCGGAGCGCGTGAACCTGTGGCAGCTCGCGGATACGAAGATCATGCCCGAGAGCTTCGAGTACGCGAACAACGGCGGACGCAAATATCTGTATCGGAACCTCGGGGATGGCCGGTTCGAGGACGTCACCGAACAGGCGGGACTGGTCTCGACGCGCTGGGCGCTTGCGGCGGTCGCGGCCGATCTGCGCGGCACCGGCTTCCCCGATCTGTTCATCGCGAACGATTACGGCGTCTCGGAGCTCTTCATCAATGAGGAAGGCCGCTTTCGCGAAGTCGGCCGTCAAGCGGGCGTCGGATATGCGCCGAAGAGCGGCATGAACGCGTCGGTCGCCGACGTGCTCAATCAAGGCAAGTTCGCGATCTACGTCTCGAACATCTCCGAGGAAGGCATTCTGCTGCAGGGGAACAATCTGTGGATGCCGACGGGCGGAACGCCTCGATTGCCGATGTATGAGAACATGGCACGCGCGATGGGCATCGATCTCGGAGGATGGAGCTTCGGCGCGCAGTTCGGCGATCTGAACAACGATGGCTTCCTCGATCTGTATCTCGTGAACGGCTACGTGTCCGCCTCACGCGGCGACAACTACTGGTACGACTATTCGAAGATTGCCGGCGGACATCAGGTCGTGATCGAAGACGCGGCAAACTGGCCCGCCATGGGCGACCGCAGCCTCGCAGGCTATCAGCCGAAGAAAGTCTGGATCAACGACGGCACGGGAAGCTTCGTCGAAGTCGCCCAGATGGTCGGCGTCGTGGACCGATACGACGGCCGCTCGATTGCGCTGGCCGATTTCGACGGCGGCGGCGCGCTCGACGCCGTCGTCGCCAATCAGCGAGGGCCGCTGCTGCTCTACAAGAACACCGTTTCTGGCGATCGCCACTGGATTGGTTTCCAGCTCGAGGGAGGCTGCCGCCTCGGCGCCGTGGGAAGCGCCTGCACGAATCGCAGTGCCATCGGTGCTCAGGTCGAGGTCTTCTGGAACGGACGGCAGCAGCTGCAGGAAGTGTCCGGCGGCTCCGGTTTCTGCGCGCAGAATCAGCGCCAACTGCACTTCGGCCTTGGCCCCAATGCGACCGTCGAGCGCGTTGTCGTTCGCTGGCCGTCCGGCAAGACGCAGGAAATCAAAGCGCCCGCTGTCGGCCGCGTGCACCACGTTCAGGAGCCCGCATGAGGACGGAAGCTGCGCGGAACGTGCCGGTATCGCCGTCATCGACCACGGCGCAGCCGTCATCGAGTGACGTTCGGCCCTGGCTGGACCGCGTCACCGACCGCATCGACAAACGCTACCTCGCACCTATTCTCGTCACGATCGTTTTGCTCGTCGGACAGCTGACGTTCGGGTTCCTCGAGAGCTGGTCGCGGACGGCGCTCGCCATCGGGACGGCAATTCTGGTCGAAGTCTTTCTGTCGCGCGTGATCTCAGGACGCTGGCCGCATCTCGCCAGCTCCTACATTTCGGGAATCAGCATCGGCATGCTCGTGCGCTCGCCCGCCGTCTGGCCGTATGCGCTCTGTTCGGCGATTTCGATCACGTCGAAGTACGTGTTGCGAGTCGACGGTCGCCACCTCTGGAACCCTTCGAACTTCGGCATCGTCGCGATGCTCGTGCTGGCGTCGGACACGGTCGCCGGCCTCAGCGTGCAATGGGGCAACATGCTCCTGCCGATGATCGTCGTGTGGTGTTTCGGGGGCGTGATCATCCACGCGCTCGGACGCTTCCATATCACGCTGACCTACGTCGCGTCGTTCATCGGGTTCGCCGTGTTGCGATCGGTCGTGACGGGACACCCGTTTCTCAGCGAGGCCGCACCAATCACCGGGCCGATGTACCAGCTGTACATCTTCTTCATGATCACGGATCCGAAGACGACCGTTCGATCGTTCAGAGGTCAGTGCCTCGTGGCGTTTCTGGTGGCGGCGGTCGAGGCCGGATTGCGGCTGCTGGAGTTCGTTCACGCACCGTACTACGCGCTGTTCATCGTCGGGCCCGCCGCAAACCTCGTGGAGATCGTCATGGATCGACGCCGCCGCGCGGTGTCGCCGGCGCTACGATGATTTGCCCGATCGGCGGCGAATCAGCAGACGGCCCCAGAGCAGCCCCGCCAGCACGAACGGCAGCAGATAGAGCACGATCAACGACCGCGGCGGCCGCAGATCGTAGGTCGCGTCGACCGAGGCAGTGACGGTCGCTGCGCCGAGCGGCCCGTCGATGTCGACACGGACGGCGAACCGTCCTTCGTGATCCATCACCACTGCAGCGAACTGGTTGGTCATGTCTCCGCGGACCGGCGATGCGGAGGCCAACCGGGCGGCACCTTCGCGATTCACCGGCGTGATCGTGACGGTCGCGCGTGTGTCCGCGGGCAACGGGCGCTCCTTCCCCGCGGGATGGACGCGCACCCAGAACTGCCCGCCGGCCGACCCGTCATCAGTCGTGTCGGGGTCGGTCCAGATCGAGACGACGTACGGGCCGGCAGTCTGATCCGAGACGATTGGAAATGGAGGGCCGTTGTGCGCGTCGAGCGTCAGGGAGCTCACGGCGATCGCCGTCACGACTGCTGTCGCCAGAATCCGTGCAGTCACGCAGTTCCACCCAGTCCGCGCATTTCCATCGGTTGGCCGATGACCCATACGGCCAGCGCCGCGAGCAGCGCGACGACGATCAACCAAGGAATCGAGGCGACGGCGGCACGCCGCGGATACTCACGGGCAGAGATCGCATAGGCGAGCGCTGCGGATCCCGACGCCCCGAGAAGCGTCAGGCCAAGCTGGATCGGGTAGATCGATCCAGGTGACATGCCCGTCCAACTCCACGCCGGCTCACCCCACGCAGGCCGCCCGACGAGATCGATCACGGCGCTCTGCGCGACAGGAACGATCGTCAGGATCCCCGTGAGTAAATGAAAGCCGTAGTGTGCGAGCCACACACCAAACCCGAATGGAATCAGCGCGAGCGCGAAGCGTGCGGCTGTCGCGCCACGGTTGAGAGCATTGCCAACCGCGAGCCGCCGCGCGATCGCCGCGGCGCTGCCGAGGAGCAGCGCCGGCAGCACGATCAGCGCGCATACGAACATCAGCGAGAGCACGGCTGCCTCGGACGTCAGGTGCAATGTACTGGCGATCCGCTGCTCGAGCGCGAACGCCGGCCTCGTCATCGCGAACGCGTTGATCAACGCAGCGAAGGTGAAGATGACTGCAAGCGCGGCGATGTCGAACCGTTGCGCGAGACGTCCGATGCCCGATCGGCGCCTGGCGTCGAGCAGCTCCGCCCCCGGCACGCGCGTCACGAGCGCGACGTTGTCATGGGGACACGCCTGAACGCAGTCCAGGCACAACGTGCAGTCCAGATTGCCAGTCTTCGCCGGGACGAAGAGGCCCAGTTCACAGCCGCGCCGGACGACGCGCAGCGGTTCGGTCAGGGATCGCTGCCCTTTGATGCAGTCGAAGGTGCGACACTGCTGGCACACGTGCGGATCGCGGGCAGCGATTTCGGTGGGCGCCACGGTCGATGCAATGAAATTGAACTGACCGATTGGGCACACGTGTTTGCAGAACGACGCTCCTTTGAACAGAAGATCGACCAGCAGTGCGAGCGCAAAGTATCCAAGCACGATCGCCGCCGTGGCGGCCGGCCGATCCCAGATGTCGAAAAGTTCGTATGAAAACAGCACGAGAACGAGCAGCGCCAGCCCGACCCACTTGCGGCGCAGCGCTCGCGGCCACGTGAAGCGCGGCGCCGCGAACCGTCTGCCGGCGTCGCGCACGAGCATCATCGGGCACGCCGTACAGAAGACATTGCCCACGGCGAGCAATCCGATCACGAGCAGGCCTCGCCAGTGAATCGAGGTGGAGACCGTGGAGAGATTTCGCGGCGCGATGTCGGGGCCCAACAGGCCATGGCCGACAATCGCGATGGACATCGCGAGCAGAACGGCTTGAACCGCCGGCCGAAAATGCCGCCAGCGCATCAACGGGCCGACAACGGGCAGCCGCAGGACGTCCACGCTCGCGTCCCTCAGCGCGCAGGCGCCGGCGCTTCCGCCGGGCGCACAGCCGGAACTTGAATCTCTTTCGTGATTCGCCGACCGTTCGGCAAGTCGCCGCTGACGACGAACACCCAGTCACCCGCCATCGACAGACGTACCCTCGACTCGTACGTGCCGCCGGATGTCTCGATGACATCGCTCGTCACGGGCGCCATGCCTGGATGGGTCATGTGTGCGTCGAGCCGCAGTCTCGCGCCGGCGATGCGCGCGCCTTGGGGATTCGCAAGCGTGAAGCGAACGATCGTCGTCGTGGCTGCCGCCGGCGGCATCGGATCGATCGTCCACGCGACTGTGACGTCGGCCGCGCGGCTGCCGCACGTCGCGGCGAGACAGCAGAACGCGAGGAGTCCGGCTCTCAAACGGCGGGCGAGAGCCTCCGGTGCCACGCGCAGGTGCACGTTACTCGTCCCGGCTCGGCGGACGGGAACATGTGGAAGTACATCGCCACGACCATCGGGATGAACACGATGGTGTTGTAGAACAGGTGCAGCTCGACGCGCGGCACCCAGAGCTGCAGCAGGCTCGTCGGAACGGGACGGTCCATCAGATTGTGTCCGAGGAGAAACTGCGCCTGCAGCAGGAGGTGCTCGAAATGGTGGAAGAACTGGATGCCGAGCGCGATCGTCCACCAGCGTCGGTCCTCTGTTCCGGTGAACCCCGGCCTCAGAATGATCAGGGCCGCCAGCATCACCAGTGCGTAGCCGTAATGGAGCGTCTCGGAGGCGACGAGGTACGGGAAAAAGTATCCGAGCATGCCGCGCGCCTGCGGAACCGGCCAGCCGAGCGCGTAAATCTGGATCGCCTGGAGCAGGTGCTCGCCCCAGTGCGCCAGCACGATGACCATGAACACCCGCAGCGCCGTTTCGTGGCGCGCGCTATTGAGATCTGCGAGAAACGCCTTCATCAGTGGCCCGTTATAAACGATGCACTACATTACGCGCCCCGACCGCCTCTGCGCAATAGCCCGGCACGACTTCGATCGAGGAGTAATTGATTTGCGTTAGTGCGCGTCGCCGCCGGGCTCAGCGGTCAACGGGATCGCCACACGTTCCTCGCGCCAATCAGTCCGGCAACGATGCACAGCGCGAGCACGGCACGGCTGGCAGTCGCCTGCGCCGCGGTCTGATGACTGCCGACCCAGATGAATCCCGTCGTCGCAGTGATCATGAGCACCGCGATGAACGCCGTAATTGCGAGTCGTACGCCGAGCATCGGCCGCGACTACTTCGCGAGGATCTTGCGCTGATTCGCGAGGATCTTTCCCTGGTTGCCTTCGATCCGATCCTGGTTGCGGAGCACCCGATCCAACTTCCGCTGATTCGCGAGGATGGCGCGCTGATTACCCTTGATCTCCCTCTGATTCTGAAGCACTTGATCGAGCTTCCGTTGATTCGCCAACAGCCTCGCCTGATTCCGCAGAATCCTCGCCTGATTCGCAAGCACTTGGCGTTCGCTCATAGCGTCTCCGT
>DATBJJ010000187.1:0-42864 GCA_036556425.1 Vicinamibacterales bacterium | reverse complement strand
GCTCCACAGCTGCAAGTACCGCTGGTTGCACGCCCCCGCAACCAGCTTTAATTGCAGTGAGAGGTCACCCCCGGGCGACCTCGTCGCATTTTGAGCGCACAGAGCATTGCGGCCAGATTCCCCCTCAATTCGATTCTGAGCTCATTGCCGGCCGCGACGAAGACGATGGCGTTCAGGCGCGGTCGCCGTCGACGCGAATGACGTGGACACAGGCGGCGCACTCGACGATGGCAGGGACCGAGCGCGGGACCGTGATCGGGGAGTGGCAGAGGGGGTCGCTCACGTCCCAGATGCCTCCGTCACTCCTGCTAACAGGCGCGCCGACTGCGACGCGGGTAACGAAGAGCGCCGCCCTTTCCACGCGAGCGGAGTTGCTAATTGTCAGGAACATCGCGAAATGACATGCCAAGGCGGTCGCCCGGTCCGCGCGTTGGACGGACGAAATGAGCGACGGACGCAGGCGGACCACTCCTCCCGGGTCTGTGGTCCCCGATTTACCTTCGCTCTCGTCGATTCCGCTTGCCTCCACCGGCGTTACTGATCGACGCGCCCGCGAACGAGAAAGCTGAAATCTCCTCGGTTCAGATATCGTTCGTAACACGCTTCGCAAAGCCAGATTCCAACCGAATTCGGGCCGCCAGCGAATGACGATTCGCGGTATCCGAACGCTACAGCTCGACCGATGGCAACATCACAGATCAGACAGTGATCGTGATCCCAGAACCGCGAGCGAGTCTCGACGAACCGGGCGTCCGCGCCTAGCGGAAAGGCCGCCTCTTGATTGCCGAAAATCTCAGTTGTGGTCAATTCGCTCGCACACTTCGGGCATCGAGTCAGCTCCGCCTCGATGCTTCCTGTCCATCCACACTGAGCACACTTCAGCGTCCTTGTCGCGAAGACGACTGCGTCGGTTGCCTCGTACCTGACACGGCGCCATTGCCTGGCTGCGTCGAGCAGGAACGCGAGGTCGCGAGCTTGCCAGCGACAATCGAGCCAGGGGAGGACCGCGCCTTCGTGCACGTGCCTGGTCATCGACCATTTCGGAACGTCGAGGCCAGCGTCAATGCTGTCCACGCTGACGACGTCTGCGATTGTTGATTCGGTTTCTGAAACGAAGAGCCACCCGCTATCGTCGACGGAAATTTGCTCGGGTCGACTGAACGATCCGGAAACAAGCATCGACTCGGTCTTCGCCGGAGCAATAGTGCGAACGTGAAATCTAGGCAGCACGTCGAGTCTTGTATCCAGGATCATAAGAGCAGCCCGATCAGAAGTAGCGCTGAGACGCTTGCGAGTCGACAATTCAGCCTGTCAACGCGACGTCGCTGCGAAAGTCTGACGACGCTTCAAGCGGCGTCTTCCTCCTCTGACAAACGAATGGGAACTTCCACTCCGTCGGCGAATCGCGCGGCAATCACGAGTTCGCCGTTCATCGCTTCGATGAACTTACGCAGGGTCCCGACGTAGAGCTCCGTCCGGCGCTCCATCTTCGACACCTCCGCCTGACTTACCCCGAGCAGTTCGGCCATCGTTTCCTGTGTCAGGCCGCGCGCCCTCCGCAACTGCGAGAGGTGCAGATCCTCGGACAGACGCTGCGCCTCGGCCTCAATCCGTCGGCGGGTTTCAGGCTTCGTGCGAGCCTTGATGTCGGTCCACTTATAGCGCTTCATATCAGCCCTTACCGTTTCAAATGGCGGAGATAGTCGTCGTAAAGTTCGTCGGCGACAGGAAGCTCCTCGTACCAGCGATCGTTTCCGGTCTTGTCGCCGCCTACCAACAGAATCGCCGATCGTCGTGGGTCGAACGCATACAGCACGCGGTACAGCCGCCCTTCGTGCCGAATTCTGAGTTCCCGCATGTGGCGGTGCCGGGACGTCGCGATACCGGACGAATATGGGAACGAGAGCGACCACGCCACGAGCCGAGTATGCCATAGACAGCATAATGCGTCCAAAGTTATAATCGGACCGATGGCGAGTCGACGCAGGTCAGAAGGCTGCCCGCAAGCTGAGCGTCACACAACACGAGAGCGCGGCACCATTCAGGGGAATCCGGCACGCGGACTGGAATCCTGAACAACGCGCTGTGTCCTGCGAGCCCTTGAGAGGCAACACTCTTACCGATGTCCTCCCCAGCGCGTCGTCACCGTTTGACCACGATGCTCAGGCCCCGGTATCGGTGTCGTCTGGTTCGCGAACGGACGCCGCATCGGTGCGAAGATTTGGCGCCGGCCGACGTGGCGCGCCAACACGAGAAGTGTGGTCATCTTCACCAGCGGGGCCATGCACCACTGGTTTGTAATAGGCGAACCGGATAGAGCAGGACGCGTGTCCGTGCGTCTCTGCTCGGAGCTGCCCTTCGAACCCGAACAGCTCCGAGAGCGGCACGTGCGTGGTGATGACTTCCTGGTCAGATTCGTGCGTCCGATCTTGAATCTTGCCCCTCCGCAGCAGAAGACCCTCGAGGACCGCCTTGACGTGCCTGTTGTCCGCCCTTACGACGACCTGCATGACCGGCTCCAGTATCAGTGGCTCGGCTCTCTTCGCCGCCTCTTGGAAAGCCAACGCAGCAGCCGTCCTGAAGGCTGCATCTGTCGAGTCAGTATCGTGGTACGAGCCGTCGTAGACTTCGACTCGGACGTCGACGATCGGATACCCGCGCAGGACGCCGTTCGCCATCGACTCCCTGATGCCGCTGTCGATCGAAGTCATGAAGCGCGTCGGAATCGCCCCGCCGATCGTGGTGTCCTCGAAGCTGTGGCCGCTTCCTGCCTCGGCCGGATGCAGGCGAAGGGAAACGTGAGCGTACTCCCCTTGGCCGTTGGCCATACTCACATGCTTCGCGCTGCCCTCGGCTGACCGCGTCACTGTTTCCAGGTACGCGACCGCGGGCCTGCCTACACATGCCTCTACCTCGAACTCTCGCTTCAAGCGGTCGATGATCTCTTCGAGGTGTGCCTCGGTGGTGGCGCCGATCACTGTGCAGTCGCGTTCGTCGCCAGTCCGAACTCTCAGGTTGCCGTCCTCAGCTGCGAGCGCCTGCAGGGCGCGCGCGAGCTTCTCCCGATCTGCCGGCATCCTCGGCGTAATGTCGAGAGAGATCAGTGCCGGCTCCATGGTGTGACATCGAGTCAGAGAGACGACCGAACGAGCCGATCTTTGCACGATCTGGCGCCCTCGAGGCCAATCGCGAATTCAGGCGCAGAGCGCGACGGTTAGGCCGAGGACGTGATACGCAACTTGCGTATACCTGTGAGTGTGAGACCCCCACGTTCGCGGCACCGGGAAAGGCGGCTCACTCTCAAGACGCGAGAAGTGCAGCCGATTGCGGTCCGCCGATTGACGGCGACGTGCTCCGCGAGACGCGCCAAGCGCTCAACATGTCGAGCCGCGTGTTCGCGTTCAAGCTTTCGCTCGCGCGCCGTCGCGTCCTCGATGCGGCGCTCATCTCGATGCGTCGACGTCATGCTTGGCCCGGATGACGCTCACGCCGCGGCGGGTCCTATTGCGCTGGCCCACCCCGCGCCAGCTCGAACGATCGCATGTCGGCATTCAATTGAATGGCGTTCCAAGCTGCGAGCAGCAGACAGACGGCGAGTACGAGCCACGAATACACCGACAGAGGTCTCGACGGCTGACGCGATCGCAGCGCGATCAGGCTGCCAGCAGCAGCGATCACGATCAGGAGGCTCAACGAAATGCCGCCGAACATCGCGCCGACCAGCTGCGACGAGATCAAAACGCTCGTATTCGCCAGATCGCTGCTTGCCACCGGCGGAGTCGATCCCAGCGGCCGATCCAACCGCATCGCCGTCGCCATGACGAGGCGCGGAATGCCCGATGCGAGGTGAATCAACCCCACAGCCGGCAGCACGAGCACGGATGATCCGACGAGAAAAACTTTCTCGGCGAGATTCGACGGCTGGTTCAGTCCCGTGGGCTCCGCTGCGGCCTCCGCGATGTCGGGCTCCTCGCGCCCGGCGTTCCACTGGAGCATCGCGGCAGCGATCATGGCTACTATGAAGGCGATGCTGCCCCAGAAGAGCGGCCGAGCGATGTCGACGGAGTGGCCGGCTACGGCAACGATCCCGGTGTCGCCGCTCTCGCTGATCCTCTGGAATCCTCGAATCATGTTGAAGATCGCCGGCGGAATCGGAAGGACGAGGAAGAGCAGGGCAATCGGCAGCGCCGGCAGGATGATCGATGGCACGCCTCCCTGCCACTTCCGCACCAGCACCCCGAAAGCGATGACTGCGGCGACAGCAACCAATCCAAGCGTGACCATTCGGCGCGAACCTCGCGGCGAATCGTAGCACGCTGGCTTGCGGCTATCAGTCGGGTTCGAAGTCGACTATCTGGGGAGTAACTGTCTGCACGTCACCGGTCGTTGCGTCCTTTGCGTCGCCCTCGTCGTTTCCGCGCAGACGGCGTGCCGCAACGCGGTGGAGCCGACGCCGGTCGGCTACGACGGTGAATGGATCGGGATGACCGCGCAAGGAACCCCGGTCCGCTTCAGTGTTTCTGGCAACGCCGTCACGTCAATTTCGATCGCGTATAACTTCTCGCCCGCGTGTACGGGCACGTTGAGTTACACGAATCTCGCCGCCGAGATCCATACGCTCGATCCTCCGGGTCCGCCGCCGTTCGATCAGCCAGGCTTCGGGTACTCCACCACCGACGGCATGCAGGGGACGCTCATCGCCGGACATTTTTCGGCGGATCGGCGGTCGGCGTCCGGACAGTTCACGCTCGTGCGCTACGGCGCGTGCGAGACGGTGGTCAGCAATTGGACCGCGAACAGGCGCTGAACGCGACGATCTGTCGGCCCTCATGGTCCTTGCTCGCGTCCTTCGCTATGCGGTCTCCGCCGGCTAGCCGCTCACATCACAAGCCACCGCTTTTGCCGGGAGTACCTGGCTCCATGGCTCCCATCGCACGGAAGCACTTCCAGCTGCCGTCGGGCAGCTTCTTCAACACCATCAGCACGGTGCCACGAACCTGCTTCGCCTCTGCACCCGGTGAGTCGATATACGAAGCAGTGTAGGTACGCCACTCGACGGCCCACCCGCCGTCCAGAAAACTGAAGTCCCTGGTTTCCGGAACGTAGCTCAGCACCTTGAAGTTTTTGTTCGCCGTCTGGCGTTCGTTGCTCGTTCGGATGGTCTGCTTGCCGACTTCCGGCGGCGCGCCCACGCCGAGACGGATTGCGTCATCGGTCCAGTAATCCGTCAGCGCAACAGGATCTCGGGAGAACGTCGCGGCAATGTCCTGCTGACGGACCTTCTCGATGGCGGCCAGATCCGCGGCGCGGTCCGTTTGGCTGCCAGCCGACGCGGCAAGTCCGTGAGGCATTCGTCCTCCCAACGCGGTCAACGCGCAGACAACAACAGCAATTGAATGCACTCTCATGCCCCCTCCTACCGCATCAGATTCATCAGCACGATGTCGGCGTGATTCTGCAATCGGTCGAACACGATCCGCCTGCCGTCGGGCGAGATGTCGAAGTTCTGCACCGCCGAGCCGCTCTTCAGGTCGAAGCTCGTGAGCTGACGTTGCTCGCCCGTTTCGAGATCCAGGCGGAAGAAGTTTTGATTCGGAGCCGCGCCCTGAAGAGTGATGAGCGTTTTTCCGTCCGGCGTGAAGCGGTACGGCGTCCCGAACGCCACGGGAATACGCGCACTCAACGACGCCACCGCGGAGACGACAACCGGCGCGCCGTCTGGAGTCATCGTCTCGACCTCGAAGTTCCCGCTTGCGCGCTGCTCGGAATAGATGATGAACCGGTTATCGGGAGACCAGACGGGATTGAACGACAGCGTATCGCGCAACCGGATGGGCGGACCGCCATCGAGGGGAATCTTGAAGACTCGCGTCCCTTCGCCCTGGTTTGCCGCGACCGCCACCCATTTGCCATCCGGTGACCAGGACGCGGCGCTTTGCACCTCGATCGAATTCGCCAATGTCCTGAGCCCCGTGCCGTTGGCGTTGATCACATACAGCTCCGCACGTCCCTGTTTGCGGTACGAGAAACAGATTCGATGCCCGTCGGGTGAAATCGCCGGCGCCGCGACCACGCCGCCGTCGGCGCCCTTCCAGAGTTCCACAGCGGTGCCGCTGTCGTCGATCTTCCAGAGCCCGTCAGCGCCGCCCTTGGATGACAGGAACGCGAGATAGTCGCCGGCGTAGCGCGGGCTCAACGCGCGCGTGTTGGCTGCCTGAATCGGCTTGACGGCGCTTTCTGGCTGAACGTCATTCGCGATCGGCACGGTCCACAAACCAGCGGTGGGGTTGGCGACCGTTGCCACCAGACGGTGCGGCCGGACCTGGTCGACCGCGACGGAAAGATACTGCTCCGCAATGCCCGAGCTCACGCGGTGAGGAATGCGATGTTCGACGTCAATCGCGTAGAGCCACCGCCCCGATCCGTCGTCCGCCGTCGCCGTGTAAACCAACGTCCGGGCATCGAGCCACGCGGGGTACGCCACCCACGCATGATGAAACGTGATCTGCTCCGCGTGACCACCCCGAGCGGGGATTCGCCAGATATCCATGTCGGTCGTCGGCGTTCCCTTCGCAAAATAGATGAAGCGGCCGTCGGGCGACCAGATCAGAAAGTGGCAATGCACGCCCGGCTCTCCGGCGAAGACTCTCTGCGGATTGCCCGCGTTCTTGTCCGCGACGAAGATCGGATCGCCGGGATCGGGCGCGTAGTACGCGATCGTCTTCCCGTCCGGCGACCAGGCTGGATTTCCTCCATGATCGATGAAGAGCTTCGGAATGCCTCCCATCGTAGGCCCCATCAGCGTCGAGCGCATTGGCGATCCCGTTCGTGTGTATTGCGAGAACCAGACCTGTTCTCCGTCACCTGAGAACCCGCTCTGGCGGACCAGCGCCCACGTTGGCGGCGGAAAGTCTCCTTTCGTCAGGTTGGTGAACGCCCCGCTGCCGATCTGACTGACGAACACATCGAACGGTCCATCGCGGTTCGAGAGAAAGGTCATGAACTTGCCGTCCGGCGAGATCGCGGCGTCGAACTCCTCGCCGTCGAAGTCGGTCAGGCGTACAGGCCGCGCGTCATCGAGCGGGTTCTTCCAAAAAAAGTCGTTGACCCAGAGACGCCAGGTGACGAAGACGGCGATCGCGAGAACAGTCGCAGCGATCCAGCCGGCGAGAGCCCAGCGGCGTGAACGGCCCTGCGACGTCCGATCGCCTACGGCCGGTTGGCTGCCTGCCGGCGCCGCAATCGCATCGTCAATCTCGATTCGTACATCGGCAATGTCGCGCAGACGCTGCCGGACATCTTTTCGAAGACAGCGTTCGAGCAAACGGCGAACGACGTCGGGAGTGGTGTCAGGCAGCGCGCGCCAATCAGGCGCGTGATCGATCACGTGCGCGAGCGTGTCGGTCACCGAGTCGCCCGCGAACGCGCGACGGCCGGTCAACATCTCGAAGAGCACGCACCCGAACGCCCAGATGTCCGTGCGCTTGTCGACCGGCTGACCGCGCGCCTGCTCCGGACTCATGTACGTCGGCGTCCCTAAAATGACGCCCTGGTTCGTGGCATCGGCCGCGTTGAGAAACTCGCCCGCGCTTGCTTTCGCCAATCCGAAGTCCAGTACTTTCACGACGCCGTCGGGTGTCACCTTGATATTCGCCGGCTTCAAATCGCGATGAACGATCCCTTTCTCGTGCGCGGCCTCGAGCGCATCGCAGATCTGGCGCGCGAGGGCCAGCGCGTTCGCCAGCCTCAGACCTCCGGCGTGAACGATCGTGTCGAGGGTGTCGCCTGGCACGAGCTCCATCACGAGCGCCGCGATCCCTTCGGACTCCTCGAAGCCGTACACCTGGGCGATATGGGGATGATTGAGCGCCGCGAGCAGGCGCGCTTCCCGCTCGAATCGCGCGCGGCGATCGGCGCTGCGGGTGAATGCGGGCGGCAGCACTTTGATCGCGACGTCGCGCCCGAGCTTTGTGTCCCGCGCGCGATAGACGTCGCCCATGCCGCCGGCGCCGATCCGCGCCTGGATCTGGTAGACGCCTAAACGACGTCCGCGGAGATTCGCGATCGATTCGGAGCGGTCGTTCACGATCCGCGCGACCTCTACTTCCTCGATGGCAGGCCGCTCCAAAAAGCGGTCGCCGACGTCCTCATATCGCAGCAGCGATTCGACTTCCTGCCGGAGCGCCTCGTCACCCGCGCATGCGTCGCGAAGGAACGCTGCGCGATCGGATGCGTCGCGCTCGAGCGCTGCATGGCAGAGCTCCTCGATCTGGCGCTGCCGGTCGGCCGACATCTGAGTCGCATTCTACTTGAGCCTTTTCCGTTCGCGTTCCCGCCTCCTTGGACGACCCGGGTCAGAGAGTGCCACGGCGCGCACGTCAAATCGCGCCGCGGGCGATGAGTCCGCGGCGCCAGAGGAGGCTTCTATGCGAAACGTGTCAATTGCAGGACTCCGGGCCGGCATGGCCGCCGCGCTCATCGCCGCCGCGATGACCGCAGTGCCGCTGCGCGCGACGCCGCAAAACGTCGTCGTCGACTGGAACGGGATCGGCATCACGGCCGTCGTTGCGGGCGGCCAGATCCCCGCGCAGCAGGAGAGGTCGATGGCTATCACCAGCGTCGCCGTCAGCGATGCGGTGAATGCGATCACCAAGAAGTACACGCAGTACGGGTCGAGGCTGACGCCGCCGTCAGGAGCTTCGACGACCGCGGCGGTAATCGGCGCGGCCTATCGTGCGCTGACGCAGCTCGTACCGTCGCAGACGCAATTCCTCGACACCACGTTGACCCAGTCGCTCGCGAAGTTTGGTGTGAGCGTGGGCGACCCGGGGTTCGTCTTCGGCGAAGCGGTCGCGGACGAGATCATCGCTATCCGCGCAGCCGACGGCGCAGCGCTCGCGCAATACCCCTACACGCCGCCGAATGCCGGCGCACCTGGTGTCTGGGTGCCGACGCCGCCTGCCTTCGCGGCAGCGTCGCTGCCCGGCTGGGGAACCGTCCAGCCATGGGTGCTCAAGTCGAGCGCACAATTCAGGCCCGACGACGGCCCCGACCTGACGAGCCGGCGCTATGCGCGGGACGTGAACGAGCTGAAGGAAATCGGCGCGCTGAACAGCGCGACCCGTACCGCCGAGCAGACCAACATCGCGAGATTCTGGGTGGCTTCGGCCCCGGTGATTTGGAACGACGTGCTGCGTCAAGTCGCGCTCGGGCTCGACCTCGACGACTCGGAGACGGCTCGTGCGTTCGCGCTCATGAACGTCGCCGGCGCCGACGCGCGGATCGCGTGTTGGGATGCGAAGTATGTCTTCAACTTCTGGCGTCCGGTGACGGCAATCCGCCGCGCGGACGAGGATGGCAATCCGGCGACGGAGGCGGATCCGAGCTGGACACCGCTCATCGCTACGCCGAACCATCCCGAATACGTGTCCGGGCACGCGACAATCAGCAGTGCCATGGCCACGGTTCTGAGGCTGCTTTTCGACGACGACCCTGATGTGGCATTCATTGCGACGAGCCCGACCAATCCAGGCTTCGAGCGCCACTGGACGACCTTCAGCGACGGCACTCGCGAAGTCATCGACGCTCGCGTCTATTCCGGGATTCACTATCGGTCGTCCGACGAGCGCGGCGCCAAACTCGGGCGGCAGGTCGGGAGATTCGCCGTGATGCATGCCTTCAGACACAAGTACGGTAAATAGGCGCGCCGCGGGCGTCGCGCGGTCCGGGGGGCGCGGCCCCCCGGACTGGATCGTCACTTGTGCAACTGCCGCCGAAGCCACATCTTCGCGAACGTCCAGTCGCGTTTGACGGTCTCACGCGAGACGTTCAAGACTTCCGCCGTCTCCTCGACGCTCAGCCCACCGAAGAAGCGGAGCTCGACGACCTGACTTTTCCGCTCATCGACAGCAGCCAGGGCCTCGAGCGCGTCGTTGAGCGCCACGACGTCTGCCGGCTGACCCTCGGCGACTTCGATCGCTTGAGTGAACGAGACCTGCTTCGCGCCGCCTCCGCGCTTCTGGTAGCGGCGCGATCGCGCGAAGTCGACGAGAATGCGCCGCATCAATCGCGCGCCCATCGCAAAGAAATGCGCGCGGTCCTGCCACTGCATCTGTTTGAGATTCACCAGCCGCAGGTAGGCTTCGTTGACGAGCGCCGTCGGCTGAAGCGTGTGGCCCGGCCGCTCCCCCGCCATCTGCCGGCGCGCCAACCTTCGCAGCTCGTCGTGGACGATTGGCACGAGCTGCTGCAGCGCAGCCTCGTCGCCCTCTTTCCATCTGGCGAGGAGACGCGTAACGTCATGGCTGGGCGCATCGGCCACGGGATCGGCGGACTCCTAGCCCCTCTCCTTCAGTTCCCAGTTGAAGTCGTAGAACACCCGCAGCTGATTACCGTCCGGATCCGCGATCCTGAACTCACGCAGGTTCCACGGTTTGTCCTCCACTGCCTCGAGAATCTTCGCGCCAGTGTTTTTCCAGCGCTCGAACAATTCTTCGACTTCCCGTTTGCTATTGAGATTGAGCCAGACGATCACCGGACTCTTCGGTCCGTATTCGGTGCGGAACGGCGCGTTCGTGAGGAACATTCGGCAGTCCCCCTGCGAAATGCCTCCAATCCCGCCGTCATCGTTTCCCCAGTCGAAACTGAATCCGAGCACGTTCACGTAGTACTTCGCGGCTTCGTCAACGTTGCTCACCGGAATCTCGGGAACCGCTTGCGGAAAGTGCGTCAGCATTGGAGCTCCATGCCTGCCAGGGCGAACATCACGAGCGGAGTATAGGGCAAACGCGGAGGCGCGCTGGATGTAGGCTTATCACACACCACGATGGCAGCGCTCGAAACGCTCGAATGCCGCAAACGCGAACAATGGCGAACGTGGCTCGCCAAACATCATGCGTCGAGTCCCGGGATCTGGCTCGTGCGCTACAAGGGTCACACGGGCGTGAAGTCGATGCCGTACGAAGAGGTGGTTCGCGAAGCGCTCTGCTTCGGCTGGATCGACAGCCTCGTGAGGCGTCTCGACGACGATCGGTATGCCATCAAGGTGACGCCTCGGAGGCCGTCGAGCAAATGGTCGGACATCAACCGAAAGCGGTGGGCCGAGCTCAAAGCAGCCGGCCTGCTCGCGCCGGCGGGTGTCGATGCGGCGCCAACGACAAACACCTACGCGCCGAAACCGGCCATACCGGAGCTCCCTGCCGACATCGCCAAAGCTCTGAAGAGGAATGCCAAAGCGTGGGCGTTCTTTCAAACGTTGGCACGAACCGACCGGCGATCCTTCGTCGTGTGGATTCACATGGCGAAGCGGGAGGACACTCGCGACAGACGCATTCGAGAATCCATCCGACTGCTCGCGTCCGGACAAAAGCTGGGATTGAAGTAGGAGGTGCCGTGAACGAGCTCGAAACGCAGATCGCCGATAACCGCGCAGCCGTCGACGAGTTCATCGCCGCCGCGCGCGCGATCGACGGATCGAAGTGGACAACCCCGCGAGCAGAAGGCGCGTGGGCGCCGGCACAGATCGCGGAGCACCTCGCAATCGTGTACGAGTACAACCGCACGATCGTCAACGGCACGGCGCCGTCGCCGATTCCACGGCTCGTGCGGCCGCTCATCCAGCGTATCGCGCGCGGCATCGTCGTCGACAGCACGCTCAAGGCCGGACGCTTCACGCGCAAGGGACGCGCGCCCGGGTTCTTCCAGCCCACTGCAGCACCAATGCCGCCGTGCGGCGAGATCCTCACCCGTCTCGATGCCGCCGTCCGCGGACTCGAGAACGATCTCCGATCGCGGAGTCCTCACGCGGGCCACACGATCGCGCACCCAGTCTTCGGCACGCTGCCGACGGCAAATTGGATGCGCTTACAGGCGATCCACGCTAGGCATCACCGGGCGCAATTGACAGCATGATCCCAAGAGACGAGCATGAATGCGGGCGGAAGCCGTGACACCAACCTCCGACATTGTTGTTGTCGATGCCGGGCCGTTCCTGGCTCGAAGCTCGAGCCGCCGCGCGGAAGCCCAGGCGATCCGTCGCGCGTGCCGCGACTGCGGGTTCTTCTACGTCCGCGGCCATGGCGTGTCGGAGGAGCTCCTCGCCCGCCTCGATGCGCAGAGCCGCGCTTTCTTCGCGCTGCCGCTCGAGCAAAAGCTGGCCATCCGGATGGCCCGCGGCGGGCGCGCCTGGCGCGGCTACTTCCCCGTCGGGGGCGAACTGACGAGCGGCAAACCGGATCAGAAAGAGGGCCTCTATTTCGGCGCCGAGCTCGCCGACGATCATCCGAAAGTCGCCGCGCGCACTCCACTGCACGGCCGCAATCTCTTTCCCAACGAAATCCCCGGCTTTCGCGAGACCGTCCTCGAGTACATCGACGCGGCTACGCGCATCGGGCACGCGTTGATGGAAGGTCTGGCGCTCAGCCTTGGTTTGGACGAATCGTATTTCCATGAGCGATATACCCACGATCCGCTCGTGCTCTTCCGGATCTTCAGCTACCCGCCTCACGTCGTCGGACCGGACGAGAGCTGGGGGGTCGGCGAGCACACCGACTACGGCCTCTTGACCATCCTGCTTCAGGATGCGGTCGGCGGACTGCAGGTGAAGTCGCCGCGCGGCTGGATCGATGCACCGCACTTGCCGGGCACGTTTATCTGCAACATCGGCGACATGCTCGACAGGATGACGAGCGGCGTTTATCGGTCGACGCCGCATCGTGTTCGGAATCCCACGGGACGCGCGCGGCTCTCCTGGCCATTCTTCTTCGATCCGGGCTTCGACGCGCGAGTGGGTCCTATCGATCCCGACGCGGCCGTCGTCGACGATAAAGGCGAACGATGGGATCGTGCGAGCGTGCACGAGTTCCACGGCACGTACGGCGACTACGTCCTCGCAAAAGTCTCCAAGGTGTTCCCCGAGCTACGGCGGACGACCGACGAAGCGCCGTAGGCCGCATGCATCCTCGCGCAAAGTACGACGCGATGAACGAGACAGTAGCGGCGGCGACGGCCAAGGCTCTCGCGCGCGCGGGAATCGAGCGCGTGTTCGGGTTGCCCGGCGGTGAAATCCTCGTCCTGATGGACGAGCTGCGGCGCGCGGGCGTCGACTTCGTGCTGATGCGGCACGAGGCGAACGCGGGAATCGCCGCGGCGGTCTATGGAAAGATGCGTCGTCAACCCGGCGTCGTGTTGACGACGCTCGGGCCGGGGGCGGCGAACTTGATGCTGCCGCTCGCGAACGCGTATCTCGATCAGGAACCGTTGCTGGCTATCTCGGCGCAGATTCCCGACGACTTTCCCTCCAGCCATACGCATCAACTGCTGCCGCTGCACGACGTCTACCGTCCGCTGACGCGCATGACGGCGACGATCACCGCTTCGAACACGTGTGACGTCGTCTCGCGTGCGCTGGCCGCGTGCATGACGCGCCCCTTCGGCACGGCGTATCTGACGTTGTCGGCGCGAGAAGCCCTGAAGCCAAGCGATGCGGCCGAACCACGCCCGCGCGGCGAGGGATCGGCTTCGGCAGATCCAAGCACGGTGCCGCGCGCCGATGCAGTCGAGAAAGCGCGCGAGCTCGCCGCCCTTCTCGCGAACGCAAAGCGCCCGTTGATCCTGCTGGGCCTCGGGATCGATCCGCCGAACGCGGATCGGATTCGCCGGTGGGTGAACGAATGGGGTCTGCCGGTCGCCGTCACGCCGAAGGTGAAAGGAATCGTCGACGAGACCGCCCCGACCTTCGTCGGCGTCGCGGGGGGGATGGCTGCCGACGGCCTGATGTGCGAGGCGCTCGAAGCGGCGGACCTGCGCGTCGGCTTCGGATTCGATCCCGTCGAGGTCGACAAAACGTGGCACGCCGAGCTGCCGATTCACTGGGTGCTCGAAGCGCCGAACGTCGGCGGTATCGTTCCCGCCGGCGCAGCGCTCGTCGATCACGAGTCGCTGCTCGATTGCCTGATCGCCGAGGCGGCGCCGGGCGCGTGGGCGGACTCGTTCCGCGCCTTCCAGCAGAGACGGCGCGATCTGTTGAATCACCAACGAAGCGATAGCGGGACGATGTGGCCCGGCGATATCGTGAACGCGCTGGCGAGTGCGTGTCCGCGGGAGACAATCGTCACGACCGACGTCGGCTCGCACAAGTACTTGTTCGGTCAGTTCTGGCCGAGCCGCGATCCCGAAACGTTCTGGATGTCGAACGGGCTGTCCGGCATGGCGTACGGGCTGAGCGCTGCGATCGGCGCGAAGCTGGCGCGGCCCGACGCGCCGGTGCTCGCTGCCGTTGGCGACGGCGGCTTCTCGATGAACGCGCAGGAGCTGGAAACCGCCGAGCGCGTCGGCGCACCGTTCGTGACCGTGGTCATCGAGGATCGGAGCTACTCGCTGATCAAGCTGTCGCAGGAAGGCAAGCACCTGCCACCGTACCGCACGGACTTCTCGCCGATCGATACGGTCAAGATGGCCGAGTCCTGCGGCGTCGAAGCCTTGCGCACGACAGATCCGGCGATGCTTGCCTCCGCTGCGAAAGCGGCCATCGCGCGCGGCCGCAGCCTGGTCATTGCCATCCCAATCGCATACGCCGACTACCGGCGGCTGTTCTGAGAGGAGACATCGATGCGCCGTGTCCTGTTCATCTTGCTATTCGCGATCGCGCCCGCAACGGGCGGCGCGCAAAGCGTCAACGATCGAGACGAGGTGTTGAAGATCGTCCAGATGTTCTTCGACTCGATGACGGCCAGAGACGTCGACGCCGCCCGGAAGATCCTGGTCCCTGAAGGCCGCTTCTTCGCCATGGAGATGCGCAAGCCAAATGCGGCTCCCTCGTCGTTCACGAACGAGGAGTACTTCGCTCGGCTTCAGAAGGGAAAGGCGGTGAACCGCGAGCGGACCTGGAATCCGGAAGTCCGCGTGCACGGATCGATAGCAACCGTGTGGGCCCCGTATGATTTCTGGACCGACGGCAAGTTCAGTCACTGCGGCGTCGATGCGTTCGACCTGATCAAGACCGCTGAAGGATGGAAGATCGCGGGCGGCGCGTTCACGATGGAGGCGAAGTGCGAGCCGAGCCCGCTCGGGCCGCTCAAGCAATAGGCCGCGACGCGTTCGTCTCGTCTCAGTTGCGCCGCAGGACGTCGACTGGATTGAGGCGAACCGCGCGGCGCAGCGGAACATAGCTGGCGGCGATGACGGCGAGCACCAGCACGGCGGCCGATCCGGCGAACACGCTCGCGTCGAGCGGACTCGTCTCGTAGAGCATCGCGCGCATGACGCGGCTCAACGCGAGCGCGCCCAGGAGTCCGACCGAACCGCCGGCAATCGCGACCCGCACGGTCGGCAGCATCGACGCCTTTGCCACGTCGACGCTCGTCGCGCCGAGCGCCATCCTCACGCCGATCTCGTGAGCGCGGCTGGCCACGAAGTACGACGTCACCGCGAACACGCCGGTGACGGCCAGCGCCAGCGCGATCACGGCAATCATCGTAAACACGCTCGCCTGAAACGTGTGCTTGGACCACGATCCCCGCGCGCGCGATTCCATCGTCTGCACGTCGAACAGCGCGAGGCCTGGATCCGCGCGCCGCACCGCGCCGGCGATCTGCGGAACGAGCGCGAGCGGTTCGGCGCGCGTCCGCACGAGCACCATGCGCGAGGCATACGTGAATTGCGCATACGGCGTGAAGAAGTCGGGCTGGATCGGTCGCTCGTCGAGCGGCTGGTAGGCGACGTCCCCGACGACGCCGACGACTTCAGCCGTCGTGTCAGCACTGCCAATCGTCGGCGAACCCTCGAACCAGATGCGCTGCCCGATGGGATCTTCCGCCGGCCAGAATCTCTTCGCGGCCGTTTCGTTGATGACGACGACGGGCGCCGTGCCGGCGCGATCGTTCTCGCTCAAGCCACGGCCCCGCACGATTCGGACGCCGAGCGTTCTGAAATGCGCCGGCGCAACGTAATGGCGCAGCACCAATGGGCCGTCCGTGCCAGCGCTCGACGGGCGCCCGAGAATGCGCAGCGAAGCCGTCGCACACTGCGTCGACAGTGGAGCGCAGCCGTCCACCGTTGCTGCCTCGACGCCGGGCACACCTTCGATCTGCTCCAACATCCTGTCCAGCAGCACGGGCGCGGACGTGATGTCGTACTTGACCTCCGGCGGTCGAACCATGAACGTCAATAATCGGGTCGGATCGAATCCCAACGGCGTCTCGCGCAGGCGCGCGTGGCTCCTAAGCAGAAGGCCGCAGCCGACCGTCAAGACGAGCGCCGACGCGACTTGAAACGCGACAACGATCTCGCGCAGCCCCACTCGCCGTCCCGGACCTGATGCCCGCACTCCCCCGCTCTTGAGATCGCCGACGAGATCGGTACGCGTCGCTCGCAGCGCCGGCATCAGGCCAAAGAGCAATACAGTGCACGCGCTGAGCGTCACCGTGAATGCGAGGACGCGCCAATCCACCGCGGGCGTGGCGAATTCGCCAACCGCGCCGTAGAAGTTGCGCCCGCGCGCGACCGTGGGCGGAATGCGCACCGCGGCGATCGCCCACGACGCGACGACGAGTCCCGCGGCTCCCGAGATCGCGGCGAGCACTCCGCTCTCTACCAGCAGTTGACGGACGAGCCGCATCCGGCCGGCGCCGACGGCGAGACGGATCGCGATCTCCTGCCGCCGTCCTGCCGCGCGCCCGAGCAAGAGGCTGGCAACGTTGGCGCACGCAATGAGCTGGAGGACGACGACCGCACCGGCGAGCAACGTCAGCGCGCGCTCGGTGACGACGTCGATGCGCGCGTCGTTCAGCGTCATCAGCGTCGCCGAGAACTGATCCTGCGGCGTGTCCCGCTCGCTCGGTTGCGCGGCGTCGATGCGCTCCCCCGCGAGCTGCAGCTCGGCGCGAGCCTCGTCGATAGCGACGCCGGATCGCAGCCGTCCAATGACGCTGATGAAATTCTGATTCGTCGTCAGATAGTCGCGGTACGTCAGGCGCGGCGCCATGGTCGCGGGCACCCAGGCGCGCGCGAGTCCTGACACTCCGGCGAATCCGGGCGCGGCCACGCCCGCGACGGTCATCGACAGGCCGTTCAACTCCAAGGTGCGGCCGGCGACATCGGACCGAGCGCCGAACCGCCGCTGCCAGAGATCGTGGCTGAGAATCACGCGCGGCGAGGCCGTGCCCGCCACGTCGTCATTCGCCGTGAAACCCTGACCCAGGACGAGCGGCGCTCGCACGACGCTGAGGTATCGCCACGACACCATCTCAACCGGCAGAGGTTCAGGGTCGTCTACGCCCGTGATCGTCAGCACCGCGTTCGAGCTCGAGGCGACGCCCTCGAATGACTGCACGCTCTGCTGCAGGAGTTGGAACCGCGGCCACGACCAGCGAAGGCGCTGCAGCCCCTCGGACGGCGTCCGCTGCGTGATGTTGAGCACGGCCAGGCGATTCGCGTCCGGGAATGGCGGCGGACGAAGGATCGCGGCGTCCACGAGGCTGAATACGGTTGCCGCCGTCGCGATGCCGACCGCGAGCGACGCCACGGCCGCCGCCGTGAACAAGGGCGACTGTCGAAGGCTGCGAACGGCGTAGCGAAGATCGCCGACCACGGAATCGAGTGTAACTCGCAACCGTCCCCGCCGCGCGCAGGAACATCAGCGCTGCTTCAGGCGCGCTAGTCGCTCGGTCGTGGTCGTCGTCTTGGTGTAGCTCTCGAGGGTCTTGATGTAGTTTGCGCGCACGAACGCCGTCGAATCCGTGACCGACAGGTGGCTCATCGAGCCGCGCATCTGATCGACCGATGAATAGCCCTTCTTCTCCATCCACTCGGTCATCTCGCGCAGCACGCGAGCGAAGAATGGCGGTCCCTGCTGCAGCACCGCCGATGTGCTCATGACGACGTCGGCGCCAGCCATCAAGTACTTGATCGCCTCGATCGGGCCGTGCACGCCGGTCGTCGCCGCCAGCGACGCCGACACGCGCCCGTACAACAACGCAATCCAGAGCAGCGGCAAACGAATCTCGTCGGGCGTGCTCAGCGCGAGCGACGGAACGACGGTCCGCCGCTCGATATCGAAATCGGGTTGATAGAACCGATTGAACAGAACGAGCGCGTTCGCGCCGGCTTCGTCCAGCTGCGCGGCCATGTCGGCGAACGAGCTGAAGTACGGTCCCAGCTTGATTGCGACCGGAATGTTCACGGCAGCCTTGACGGCCGACAGAACGTTGACGTATTGCTGCTCGACTTCCGTCCCCGTTCGAAACGGTTCCGTGGGGATGTAATAGACGTTGAGCTCGATCGCGCTGGCGCCCGCCTCCTCCATCTCTCTCGCGAACGTCACCCATCCGTGTTCGCTGATCCCGTTCAAACTTGCGATCACTGGGATGTCGACCGCTTCGCTCGCCTTTTGGACGAGATCCAGATACTGACCGGGACCGACGTCGTAGTCTTCGATCGCAGGAAAGTACGACGCCGCCTCGGCGACGCTGTCGCGTCCAAGATTGAAGAAGTACTCGAGAGCAGCCGAGTCGTGCCGAATCTGCTCCTCGAAGAGCGAGAACATCACGACGGCCGCCGCGCCGTTGTCCTCGAGGCGGCGAATCGAATCGAGGCTTTCAGACAACGGGGACGCCGAAGCGACCAACGGATTCTTGAGGGACAACCCCATGTAGCGCGTCGTCATGTCCATGGCAACACCCGCCTATCCGTTCGAGACTGCTGCCGGAGCGGGCACGTGGCTGCCGACTTCGCCCTGACCGCGCAGGGAGGTCGCCGGCCATCTCTCTGCGAGGTTGGAGTACACGCCCCACCGCTGATGGATGTCGTCCTGCGCCAGCGCGAGCAGTCGCTTCGCCTCGCCCGGGTTCGTGTAGGAGAGCATCTTGTAGCGAATCTCGTTGTACGCGTACGTCTTCAGCGGGATGGAGGGGGACTGCGAGTCGAGCACGAACTCGGGCCGCTCGGCCGCGGGCCTGAAGCGATAGAGCGGCCAATGCCCGCATTCGACCGCCAGCTTCTGCTGCCGCATCCCGAACTGCATGTTGATGCCGTGTGCGATGCACTGGCTGTACGCGATGACGAGCGACGGCCCATCGTGCGCTTCCGCCTCGAGGAACGCGTCGAGCGTTTGTTGCGCCGACGCGCCCATCGCGATCTGCGCGACGTAGACGTTTCCGTACGCGATCGCCATCAGGCCAAGGTCCTTCTTCCGGCCCTGTTTGCCGCCCGCCGCAAACTTGGCAACGCTGCCGCGCGGCGTCGACTTCGACGCCTGACCGCCAGTGTTCGAATACACTTCCGTGTCGAGCACGAGAATGTTGACGTTCCGGCCCGACGCGAGCACGTGATCGAGGCCGCCGAATCCGATGTCGTACGCCCACCCGTCGCCGCCGACAATCCACACGCTCTTGCGCACGAGATGCTTCGAGACCGTCCGCAGACGCCGCGCGAGCGGATGCTCGATCGTATCGAGCGCGCGCTCCAGCGCCGCCACGCGCGTTCGTTGCGCGTCGACTTCTTCGTCCGTGGCTTGCGGGGCCGCGAGCAATTCGCAAACGAGCGCCGGCTCCAGGTAGCCGGTCAACCCGTTGAGGGCGTGCTCCGCTTCTTGACGCTGCTTGTCGAGCGAGATCCGGAAGCCCAACCCGAATTCCGCGTTGTCTTCGAACAGCGAATTGGCCCAAGCGGGTCCCCGCCCTTCCCTGTTGACCGACCACGGCGTCGTCGGCAGATTCCCTCCGTAGATCGACGAACAACCGGTGGCATTCGCGACGATCAGCCGATCGCCGAAGAGCTGTGTGAGCAGTCGCAGGTACGGCGTCTCGCCGCATCCGGCGCATGCGCCGGAGAACTCGAACAACGGTGTCAAGTATTGAGCGCCGCGCACCAATGCACTGTCGATGCTCGACGGCCTGTTTTCCGGCAGCGCGTCGAAGAACGCCAGGTTGGTCCGTTCACGCTCGAGGATCGGGGCTTTCGCCGCCATGTTGATCGCGCGGATGCCGGCCGCTTCCGGGCTCCTCACCGGACACGCCTCGACGCAGAGCTCGCATCCCGTACAGTCCTCGACCGCCACCTGCAGCGTGTATCGCAGGTTCGGAAAGCCGCGCCCGGCGAGCGGCGCGGACGCGAATCCATCCGGCGCGTGTTCGAGCCATCGATCGTCGTAGTACCGCGCGCGAATCGTCGCGTGCGGGCAGACCATCGCGCAGTTTCCGCACTGGATGCACAGGTCCGGCTTCCAGACTGGGACGATGTCGGAGATGTTGCGCTTCTCCCAGCGTGCGGTCGCCGTTGGAAAGGTGCCGTCCACCGGCAGCGCACTGACCGGCAGCTCGTTGCCGCGGCCCGCGATCATCGCTGCGGTCACCCGCTGCACGAAGTCCGGCGCGTTCGGCGGGACGAGCGTCAACGGCGCGCGCGTGCTGGTCGCCGAGGATGGGAGCGGGACCTCGTGGAGATTCGCGAGCGCGCGATCGACGGCCACGAAGTTCGCGTCGACGAGCGTCTCACCTTTTCGTCCGTACGTGGAACGGATCGCGTCCTTGATTCGCGCGATCGCATCCTCACGCGGGAGCACGCCGGAGATTGCGAAGAAGCAGGTCTGCATGATCGTGTTGATCCGGCCGGGCATTCCTGCGTCGACGGCAACACGGTCCGCATCGATGACGTAGAACCGGATGCGCTTGCGGATCAGCGTTTCCTGCATCGCCCGCGGCAGCTGGTCCCACACGTCGGTCGGACCGAAGGGACAATTGAGGAGAAAGACGGCGCCCTCAGTCGCCTCGTCGAGCACGTTCAGCCGCTCGACAAAGGGAAAGTGATGGCATGCGACGAACTCCGCCCGCTGTATGAGGTAGGTCGACTGGATCGGCCGCGGTCCAAACCGCAAGTGTGATGTCGTCCTCGATCCCGATTTCTTCGAGTCGTAGACGAAGAAGCCCTGCGCGTATCCCGGTGTTTCCTCGCCGATGATCTTGATCGAGTTCTTGTTCGCGCCCACGGTGCCGTCGGAACCGAGTCCGTAGAAGATGCATCCGATCCGGTCCGCGGGTTCGATGACGAACGATCGGTCGACATCGAGGCTCCCGTACGAGACGTCATCCGTGATCCCGACGGTGAAATGATTCTTCGGCGATGCCGCCGCGAGATTGTCGAAGACCGCTTTGACCATCGCCGGCGTGAATTCCTTCGAGGCAAGACCGTAGCGTCCACCAACGATCCGCGGCAGCTCGGCCCGTTGATTGGCGCCGATTGCTTCGGCAAACGCCGTAATCACATCACCGTAGAGAGGGTCGCCCGACGCACCGGGCTCCTTCGTCCGGTCGAGCACGGCGATCGATCGCGCGGAGCGCGGAATGGCGTCGAGCAGATGGCGCGCCGAAAACGGCCGGAACAAATGCACCTGAACGACGCCCAACTGCGCTCCGCGGCTGTTCAGATACTCCACGGTCTCGCGCACGGTCTCCGCACCAGAGCCCATGATCACGATGACGTGCACCGCATCATCGGCGCCGTAGTAGTCGAAGAGACGGTACTGACGGCCGGTCAACCGGGCGAATCGATCCATCGCCGCCTGCACGATCGTCGGAACCGCCGCATAGAAGGGATTGACGGTCTCGCGCGCCTGGAAATAGACGTCCGGATCCTGCGCCACGCCGCGCACGACCGGGCGATCGGGGTCGAGGGCGCGCGCGCGATGCGCGAACACGAGATCGTCGTCGATCATCGTCCTCACGTCGTCGTCCGAGAGGATCTCGATCTTGCTGACCTCGTGGGAGGTGCGGAAGCCGTCGAAGAAATGGACGAACGGAATCCGCGACGCGAGCGTCGCGTTCTGGGCGACGAGCGCCAGATCGTGCGCTTCCTGGACGGAGCTGGACGCGAGCATCGCCCATCCCGTCGTCCGCACCGCCATCACGTCGGAGTGATCGCCAAAGATCGACAGCGCCTGCGCCGCGAGCGCGCGCGCGGCGACGTGGAATACCGTCGGTGTGAGCTCGCCGGCGATCTTGAACATGTTCGGGATCATCAGCAGCAGGCCCTGCGACGCCGTGAACGTCGTCGTAAGGGCGCCGGTCTGGAGCGCACCGTGTACCGCGCCCGCCGCGCCGCCTTCGCTCTGCATCTCGACCACGTGCGGAATCGTTCCCCAGATGTTGGTCTTGCCCTCGGACGCCCACTGATCCGCTAACTCGCCCATCGTTGACGAGGGCGTGATTGGATAGATCGCGCAGATTTCATTCGTGCGATACGCGATGGAGGCCGCGGCCTCGTTGCCGTCCAGCGTCTTGACTCGTCTCAGCATGGTGCGGGCTCCGGGATCATCGTTATCGCGCCGCAAGGACACTGGTCGTAGCAGATCGCGCAGCCGGTGCACTTGTTCAGGTCGTACTCGTAGCGGCGTCCCGGGCCCAGCTTGATCACCGCCCGCTCGGGACACGCCGAATAGCAGCCGTCGCACTCGAAGCAGTTGCCGCACGACAAGCAGCGCTGAGCCTCGTAACGCGCGGCATTCAGATCGAGGCCGGCGACGACTTCGTCGAACGAATGCCGTCGGCGATCGAGATCGATCATGCTTTGGCCGCGCTTCTTCGCCTCGGCGTGATACCAGAGCCGAAGCATGTCGAACTTTGCGACCTCGTGCTTCAGCGACACCGTCCGTTCGCTTGCGAGCAGCCACGCGTCGATGTTTCGCGCGGCCTTCTTGCCGTGGCCAACAGCGGTCGTCACGGTCCGCGCGTAGGGCACCATGTCGCCGCCGGCGAACACGCCCGCGCAGCCCGTCTGCATGTCGCGTCCGACGATCACGGTCCCATCCTGCTTGAACGCGATGCCGGGCACGTCCCTCAGAAACGTCGTGTCGGTGTCCTGGCCGAGCGCGAGAATCACGGAATTCGCTTCGAGCGTCTCGATCTCGCCGGTGGGGACGGGAGTGCGATTCTCGTCCAGGCGCATGACCTCGACCTGCAGCGTCGAACCCTCGAAGCTCTTGATCGTGCGCAGCCAGTGGATCTTGATCCCCTCGTCGAGCGCTTCGTCGGCCTCGAAATCGTGCGCCGGCATCTCCCTCCGGGTGCGGCGATAGATGATGAGCGGCTCGGCGCCGAGCCGCGCGGCCGTCCGCGCCGCGTCCATGGCCGTGTTGCCGCCGCCGTAGATCGCGACGCGGCGGCCGAGCCGAGGCCTCTCTGGATCCGTTTCGACTTGTTTCAAGAACTGCAGCGCGTCGTAGACCTTGCCGGCATCCCGCGACGGGATCTCATGGCGCTTACTGAGGTGCGCGCCCACGGCAAGGAACACGGCATCGAATCGGCCGTCGTTCTTGTCGGCGATCAGATCGGTGACTTTGCGATTGAGGACGATCTCGACGCCGATTCGGCGAATGCGTTCGATCTCGCCGTCCAGCACTTCTCGGGGCAGGCGATATTGGGGAATGCCGAAGTGCATCATCCCGCCCGCCATCGGGCCGGCCTCGAAGATCACGACCTGGTGGCCGCGCATCGCGAGGTGCCACGCCGCCGACAAGCCGCTCGGTCCGGCGCCGACGACGAGCACGCGGCGGCCCGACGCCGGCGCATTCGGGCCAACGCTCCATCCGTTCTTCAGCGCCAGGTCGCCAAGAAACCGTTCGACCGCATGGATGCTGACAGGGTCGTCCACGTCCTTTCGATTGCACGCGTCCTCGCACGGGTGGTAGCAGACACGGCCGTGGACCGCCGGCATGGGATTGTCGCGAACGATTTGCTCCCACGCCTCGCGATAGCGGCCGGCCTGCGCCTCGGCGAGCCACGCCTGAACGTTCTCCCCCGCAGGACACGCGTGGTTGCACGGTGGCAGGCGGTCGACGTAAACGGGTCGCATCGTGCGGACTGGAGGCACGCGAAGCTCCTTTGACCTCCAGCGACAGCAACTGACGATCCACGTGCCGTGCTCGCAAAACCGTCCAATTACACGGTCGTCGATTGAGGTTTTTCACAGTGCCTTGGGGAGATTTCCGCAGTCGTGCGAAAGAACTCGCCTCTCGGCACTGAATGGCGCCGATCGCCGCAAGGGCGATTCGGCTCGGTTTTTGGGCTGGCGGCAACCGGCCCGCCGTGCCAGGATGCGTCGGGATGCTGCTGACCGACATCCGCTACGGCGTCCGCTCACTGCTTCGCTGGCGTTTGGGCGCAGGCGTTGCCATCGTGACGCTGACGATTGCTATCGGTGCCGCGACGAGCCTGTACGTCTTCCTCCGCGCGGCTCTCGCGAGTCAAACGCCACGAATCGACGATCTGGAAGCCGTCGGCCGTATCTACGCCTCGAGCCGCATGCTCGGCGTTGAACGCGCGCCGCTGTCGTCGATCGATCTTCAATCACTGCTCGACACGGCGAAGTCGTTCGACGTGATAGCCGGCTACACGTCGACCGATCACGCAATCAGACTTGGCGCTCTGACGGCCACCGTCTCGGTCGGTCACGTCACGGAACATTTCTTCGAGTCATTGCGCGTTCGGCCCTCGCGAGGCCGGCCGTTGACGTCCGACGATGGCCGAGCGCCGGAGCCAGTGGTGGTCGTGACCGATTCGTTCTGGCGGAAGCACTTCGCAGATCGCGATCCAGGTGACGCCACACTGAACATCGACGGGACGAATGCGACGGTCGTGGGCGTGCTTCCCCCGGAGTTCGGCTTCCCTTTCCTTGGCATCACGGCTGACGTGTGGATGCGAATGCCGACAAACGCGGACGTGACGCCGCTGCAGGTATTGGTGATCGCTCGTCTCAAGAACGGCGTGTCGTGGCCGGCGGCGTCGGCAGAGGTCGATGCCCACGGCCGCGCGCGCCATCCGGATGGTCTCTGGAGCTGGCGAGCCATTCCCATCCGCGACGATCTCGATAAGCGCGCAGGCGCCTCTGCGCTTCTTTTTCTCGGTCCGGCGTTCGTCGTGCTGCTAATCGGTTGCGTGAACGTCTCGTGCATGCTGCTCGCGCGCGGAATTGAGCGCCACGGAGAGCTCAATGTCCGCTGCGCTTTGGGTGCGACGCGCGCGCGGATTGTTCGTCAGCTGATCGCTGAACACCTGTTGCTGGCGACCGTGGCCGGCGTCTTCGGATGCGTCCTCGCGCGAGGCATTCTCGAAGTCATTTCCGCGGAATTGGCGGCGTTCCAGGCGCCCTTCGCTTCAGAGTTATCGGTGGACACCGAGATGCTCGCAGTTGCGCTCGGTGTGACGGTCGTCGCCTCGATGCTCTTCGGCACGCTGCCGGCGATTCGCATCTCGAAGCACGATGTCGCATCGTCTTTGAAGGGAGTGCCTGCCCACCGCGCCGGCTTCGCGGACTATCGACCAATCGATCTGGTTGTCTTCATCGAGCTTGCGCTGGCTGTCGTCCTCGTCGTGGTCGCGGCGATGTGGCTCGCGCTGTTCGCCGAGCTGAAGCGAATTACGCCGGCGTTTGCGGCGGATCAGATAGTTGCGGCGCGTATCGCGGCATCGGATCGCACCACGTCCCTGGACGCGACCATGTCGGTGCCGGGAGTGGCGAGCGTCGCGCTCGTGTCGAGCCTGCCAGGCGGCCGCGCGCCGGCCGTGCAGCTACAAACGACAAGTGGACGGGTCGGCCGCGCCGCGCGCGTCGAAGTGGAACCTTCTTTCTTCCAGACGATCGGACTTCCGATCCTCCGTGGGCGCTCGTTTGATCGGTCCGAGACGAATGCGCACGTGAACACGGTCGTTGTCAGCCAGCGGTTGGCGTCGAACCTCTGGCCCGGCGAGAATCCCCTGGAAGGGACGGTCATCGTCCGAAGCGCGGCTGGAACCAGCAGCGCAGTCGTCATAGGCGTTTGTGCGGACGCTCTGAACTTGGGAGCGCTGGCCACGACCGGTGTAGTCTCTCCAGACGTGTACGTTCCGTTTGATCCGGATCGCGCGACGGAGTCCGTGCTGCTGGCTCGCGTCAGGGGCGACGCTCATGCATTCGTCCGTCCAATCGAAGCTGTTCTGAACCAAGGAGGATCGCGGCCCATACGAGCGACTGCCATCGCCGACGAAACCCGGTTCGTCCGAGAGGAAAGCCTCTTCCTGGTTCGGCTCGTGGGCGCGTTCGGGTTGGTCGCTCTTGGGTTGGCCGCGACGGGAATCTTTGGTGTCTTGAGTCAGGCGGTGTCGCAGCGCACCACAGAGTTCGCGGTGCGCATGGCCGTGGGCGCAACACCGGGCGATATCCTGCTCATGGTCATCGGCCGTGAGGCCAAGTTGATTGCCGCGGCGGTCATCGCCGGCGCGGCGGGGACATTCCTCGTGACTCGCATCGTATTCGCCGAGCTCACCGTCGTCAGCGGTCGGGACTTCCGGCTGTGGATTGCCGTCGCTGTCCTGTGCGCGGGCTTTGCCGCGGCGGCACTCTCGCTGGCGACACGCCGCATCGTGTATCTGGATCCGTGGACGGCATTGCGCAGGCTGTGACGTTCGCCGGCTCGTGGATCCACCGCACGGGAAGTGCGCTCTGCGTACTCGCTCTGTCCGTCGGCCCGGCATCGGCGCAGGATGGAGCGTCCGCGCCGGTCCCGCCCGCCGTCATGGCACGCGACGCGGACGGCCGCGTCACCGTGCGCGCGACGCGCGTCGACTCGCCGCCGCGCGTGGACGGCATTCTCGACGACGAGCTCTATCGCACACTCGAGCCGGTGACCGACTTCGTCCAGCAGGATCCGGACGAAGGCAAGATCGCAACGGAACCGACGTTCGTCTGGATCCTCTTCGACGCGACGACGATCTACATTTCCGCGCGCTGCCGCGACAGTCAGCCCTCGCGAATCGTCGCGAACGACATGCGCCGCGACGGACGCAACGTCAGCCAGAACGACAACCTCAGCGTGGTCCTCGACACGTTCCACGACCGCCGCAACGGCTTCGAGTTCCTCGTCAACTCGATCGGCGGAATGTGGGACACACAAATCACGGACGAACGCGACACGAATCGCGATTGGAACACGATCTGGATCTCGCGAAGTCGCCGCGATGACGAAGGCTGGACCGTCGAGATGGCGATCCCATTCCGCTCGCTTCGCTATCGCGGGAGCGGAGCGCAAATCTGGGGCATCAACATCCGCCGCAACGTCCGCTGGAAGAACGAGCTTTCCTATTTGAGTCCCGTGCCGCGTCAATATGGCGCGCGCGGGATCCTGCGGCTCTCGCAAGCGGCGACGCTCGTCGGGCTCGACGCGCCGCCAAAAGCGCTCAATCTCGACATCAAGCCGTACGCGCTCGGCAGCGTCGCCGCCGATCGCGCGCAGGATCCGGCGTTCGAGAACGATCCCGACGGCAACGCCGGCGTCGATCTCAAGTACGTCCTCGCGCAAAGCCTCACCGCCGACTTCACGTATCGCACTGATTTCGCGCAGGTCGAAGACGACGACGTGCAGGTGAACCTGACGCGCTTCAATCTGTTCTACCCGGAGAAGCGGGAGTTCTTCCTCGAAGGCCAAGGCATCTTCGCGTTCGGCGGCGCGCAGACGACGTCCACGACGGGAACGACGGTGACGTCGAACACGCCGGTGCTCTTCTTCAGCCGTCGCATCGGCCTCGAGGGCAACAACGTCGTTCCGATGAACGTGGGCGGGCGGCTCACCGGCCGCGTCGGGCGATACACGATCGGGATGCTCGACGTGAAGACGAGCGACGAGCCGGACGCGTCGGCGCTCGCGACGAACTTCGCCGTCGTGCGCGTGAAGCGCGACCTCTTCCGCCGCAGCTACGTCGGCGTGCTGGGCGCGTATCGAGCGCCGACGGCCAAAGGCGCGAGCGACAACAGCGCGTTCGGCATCGATACCAACCTGTCCTTCTACACGAACCTGAACATCATCGGGTACTACGCGGAGACACGCACGCCGGATGCTCGCGGCAGCGAACGAAGCTATCGAGGCCGCTTCGACTACGACGCCGATCTGCTGGGCGTGCAAATCGAGCGCTTGAAGGTCGGCGAGGGGTTCAATCCGGACGTCGGGTTCCTCCGCCGCTTTGACTTCGTTCAGAACACGGCGCAGTTGCGCGTCAGCCGCCGTCCGCGCACGCGTTCCGCGATTCGCAAGATCAGCGTCGAGACCGGAGTCGATTACATCACGAACAACGACGAGCAGCTCGAGAACCGCCAGGCGCGCTTCGGGCTGCGCGCCGACATGGAGAGCGGCGACGCGTGGAACGTGCAGTACGCGCGCGACTTCGAGTGGGTGGACGAGGCGTTCACGATCGTGGGAACCCGCGTGCCGGTTGGCGCCTATCACTTCTCCTCGATCCGTGGCGCCTACACGCTCGGGACGCAGCGGAAGATCTCTGGCGAGATCGGCGCCGCGCGAGGTGGGTTCTACGACGGCGACCGCACCGATCTCTCGTACCGCGGCCGAGCGGAAATCTCGGCGCACCTGTCGGTGGAGCCGGGCATCGCCTTCAATTGGGTCGACCTTCCGAGCGGCAGCTTTACCGCGACCGTCATCAGCGGCCGCGGCACGTTGACGTTCACGCCGCGGATGCTCGTCGCGGCGCTGATCCAGTACAACTCCGCCGGCAGCGTCGTCACCACGAACATCCGCTATCGGTGGGAGTATCGCCCGGGCAGCGAGCTGTTCGTGGTCTACAGCGACGGACGCGATACGAGGGACGCGCTCGCCCGCAACAGTCCGCGCCTGATGAACCGCGGATTCACGGTGAAGCTGACCAAGCTCTTCAGGATGTAGCGGCCCGCAAGCTCCGCTACTCGTGTCAACCGCCGCATCATCTGTGTTGTATACCTTTCGAACCGGCTGCCATACGCACGCCGTCCGGAGGTGAACAGTGATGTGGTTTGGCATCCCCGAGCTTTTGATCCTCGTCGTTCTATTGGCGCCCGCGTCCTTCGTCGTACAGGTGATGCGGCGCGGCAAGCGTCTCGGGTATCCAACCGTCGCCGCCTACCTGCGCGCCGCGCCCCGCTCCGACGCCGAGAAACGGGATGCGGTCGATCTCGCGCTGAAGGGCCTCGTTTTCTGCATGCTCGGTCTGCTCTTCGCGCCGCTGGTCCTGGTCGGCGTGGCGCCGTTGTTCTACGGCGGCCGCAAGCTGGTGTATGCGTCGATGGGGTTGGGCCTCGTCGACGACGCGGACCAGCCGGGCGCGTGAGCGCCTCCGACGGCGACATCGTCCGCGACATCCGGCGCGGCGATCGTGACGCGTTCGGACAGCTCGTGCGGAAGTACCAATCACGGCTCTTTGGTCTGATGCTGATGATGGTGCGTCAGCCAGCCGCCGCCGAAGAGGTCACGCAGGACGCGTTCGTTCGAGCCTACACCCACATCGATCACTACAACGCGTCCCGTCCGTTCTATCCGTGGCTCGCGACGATCGCGGTAAGGCTTGCGCAGAACTGGCTGCGACGCCACGAGCGGCTGATCCGGCGCGAAGGCACATCGCTCGATAGCGCGCCGGAGCCGGGCGCAGCAGCCGCCGGACTGAGCGCGCTGATCGCGACCGAGGGCAGCGGCCGACTCTGGAGGGCGGTCGCCGCATTGTCTTCCGGAGAACGAACCGCCGTGATGCTTTATTACCGCGACGAGATGACAGTGCAGGAAATCGCCCGCGCGCTAGGCGTCACGAGCGGCACCGTGAAGACGCTGCTCTTCCGCGCGAGGCGTCACCTGCGCGAGCGGCTCGAGAAGACGACCGTTTCTGCGGCGGAGAGATCGACATGACATGCGCACATGTGCTGGCTCATCGATGCGGGCCCGTTCGCCGACTATCCTCGCGAACACCTGGACGCCGCGTGGCACCATGCCCGCCAGTGCGCCACGTGCGAATCGGCGCTGAAGGCAAGCGCCGCATTGACGACGGGCTTGTCCGCCTTGCCGCAACCGGCAGCGCCGCGAGAGCTCTCGGCGGTTGTTCTCGCTCGCATCGCGCAGATCGATCGGGCACACGTTGTTCCTGCAAGAGCACCGATCCGCGCGATGAGCGCTCGTTCGAGCGCAGGCGATCGAATCGCGTGGGCGGCAGCGGTTGCCGGTATCTTCGCCGGCATCGTCCTCGTTCTCTGGATCGCGCTCGGCGATTGGCCGATCATCAACGCGCCGCTGGCAGTAAGCGGGCCGATCGTAGGCCTCGTCGCGATACCGGTGATGAACAGGGATGCGCTCATCCTCGCTGCGGGCCTCGTGCTGTACACGGCCGGTGTGTTCGCGCCGCTTGGCCGGAGGAGGTGAAGCGCTATCGCGGGATCGAGACTCGAAAGGCGTACCGCGCCGCTACTGATCCCTCAGCGCAAGTACCGGATCGATCATCGACGCGCGGCGGGCGGGAATGAACGCGGCAATTGCGGCGACGACCAACAGCGTCGCCGTCGCGATCAAATACGCCCCGGCATCGACCGGCTCCAACCCGAACAACATATCCGCCAGCGTTCGTGCGAGCGCAAGCGCCGCGATCACGCCGAGCAGCAGTCCGACGGCAACGACAAGACCCGCGTCGCGAAGGATCATACGCGCGACCGAGGAACGATCCGCGCCGAGCGCCATGCGGATGCCGATTTCGCCAGTTCGCAGCGTGACGGCGTAGTTCACGACGCCATACAAGCCGAGCGACGCGAGCAACAGAGCCAACAGGCCGAAGAGCGACGAAAGTATCGCCACGAGACGCTCTTGCACCAGCACATCGTCCACCCGCTCGGCGATCGTCTTGATCGACTCGATCGGAACATCGGAGCTGACGGCGGCGACGGCGCCGCGAATCGAATCAACGACGCCGACCATACGGCCGGCGGCGCGCACCTCGATGACGATGTCGGACTGTTGAACCTGCTCCAACGGGAAATAGACCATCCTCACCGGAGCCTCGCGCAGGTCCGCCTGTCGCGTGTCGCCGACGACGCCGACGATTTCGATAGGAGGGCCGACGGCGTCGCGGCCCAGCCGGAAGGTCGCGCCGATGGCGCTCCGCTCGCCGAAGTAATGCCGCGCGGTCGATCGACTCACGATCGCCACGTTGGGAGACTTGGCGTCATCGCGATCCGAGAACGCGCGCCCCTCGGCCACTGGAATCCGCATCGTCTCGAAGTACCGGGGACTGACGGCATTGATCCGCACCACGTGGTCGTCAGGGGCGCTGCCGGTGTAGCCGGGCGTGTTGAACGCCCTCGTCGATTCATCGCCGCTCACGGGCGTCACGCTCGACAAGCTCGCCGCTTGAACGCCTGGAATCGCGGCGATTCGCTCGAGCGACTGCTTGTAGAACGCGGTCAAACGCTCGCCGCGATACCCGGTGCCAAACCGGTCGAAGCTGACGACGAAAAGCCGATCTCCGTCGAAGCCGGGATCGACAGCGCGGATATTCGTCAAACTGCGAAGGAAGAGGCTCGCGACGATCAGCACGAGGAGCGACACAGCAACTTGTCCAGCCACGAGCAGCCGCCGCAGTCTGCCGCCACGAACATCGGAGGCGACCGTCGCCGCATGCTCCTTGAGGGATGCGTTCAGCTCGAGCTTCGTCGCGCGAAACGCCGGCGCCAGCCCGCAGACAATAGCGGTACCGAACGTGATCGCCGCGGCGAAACTCAGCACGCGGACGTCGGGATCGACGTCGAGCACGAGGCGCGTTCCGCCCGAGAGAAACACGACGAGCAGCCGCGCCGCCCACGTCGCGAGCAGCAACCCGGCAAGCCCGCCGATGGCGGCAAGCACGAACGACTCCGTGAACAGTTGTCTTACGAGGCGCGATCGCCCGGCACCGATCGACGCGCGCAGCGCAATCTCGCGCCGCCGGGACGCCGATCGGGCGAGCAGCAGATTGGCGATGTTGGCGCACGCAATCACGAGCACCATGACGACCACCGCCATCAGCAGCCAGAGCGGCCTCGAGAACTGGCGGCGCAGCGTGTCCAGACCTGAACGCGCGTCGAGGAGCCCGATGCGCGCCCAGCTTCCAAAGCGCGAGGACTGCGCCATGCCGACTTCCTTCACCCATGGCCGGATGAGCGCTTCCGCTTCGACACCGGCGGCCTCACGCGAGACGCCATCGCGCAGGCGCGCGACGATGCACAAGCCCCACGTGCCCTCTCGCAGTGCGAGGCGATCGCCGAACTCGGGCGCCATGCGGCGCTGCAGCGCGAGCGGCACCGAGATATCGATCGAGCTGCCCGGCCGCAATCCAAAGAACTCCGGCGGATGCACGCCGACGACGGTGACCGGAACGCCGTTGACGACAACCGCTCGGCCAATGACATCCGGCGCGGCGCCGAATCGCTGCGTCCAAAGGGTGTCGCTGATGACGGCAACGTCGCTCGCGGCATCGGCGTCGGACAGCATCCGGCCCAGCGCCGGGCGAACACCCAAGACCGAGAAGTAATTCGGCGTCACGTACTGGCCGTCGAGCGAGAACGTCGCGCCGCCGACGCGCAGCTTCATCGGCATCTGCCAGAAGCCGAGCACGCCGGCGAACGATCGGCCCTCGCGGCTGAGCGTCTCGTAGATCGGATAGTTCGAGCCAGTCTGCGGATCGCCGGCGCCCTGGTGCGCGAAGATCGCGAGACGCTCGGGTTCGACCACCGGGAGCGATCGCAGCATAACCGCGTTCATCAGGCTGAAGACGGCCGCGTTCGCTCCGATACCGAGCGCCAGCGACAGAATCACGGCGAGCGAGAACGCCGGATGCCGGCGCATCGTTCGGAACGTGTAGCGAACGTCCTGAACCAGCCGCTCGACGAACGCCCAACCCCAAACGTCACGCGCGGCTTCGCGCACGAGCGTGACATTCCCGAAGTCCCTGGCCGCTGCGAACCGCGCCTCTTTGGGCGTCAGGCCCGCTTCGACCTGCTCATCGACCTCTTCGGAGAGATGGAACTGGATCTCGTCGTCGAGATCGGATTCGTTGCGCTTCCATCTGGCGGCAGCGCGAAGCCGCGCGTAGAGCTCGCGAAGCATCTCGGTGACCTCCTACTCCGCCGGCCGCAGCACGCGCGCCATCGCCGCCGACAACTGCTCCCACTTGGACTGCTCCGCGACGAGCTGTTTCTTCCCCGTCTTCGTGAGCCGGTAGTACTTCGCCCGCTTCCCTTTGTCCGAGATCTCCCACGCCGACGAGATCCAGCCTTGCGCCTCGAGCCGGTGCAGCGCCGGATAGAGCGATCCGGTTTCCACCTGGAGCACTTCTTCCGACAACCGGCGGATGTGCTTCGCGATCGCGTGACCGTGCGACGGACCGAAGAGGAGCGTGCGAAGGATGAGAAGGTCTAGAGTCCCTTGGAGGAGCTCGATGCGGCTCTTGTCGGGCGGCATACGTTGTGTAGACACACTACTATATAAAGTGTAGTGTGTCTACACGAACGCTCCCGGCCCCTACTCGCAGCGGATCGCGCCGAGCGGATCGATGCGAGTCGCGCGGCGCGCCGGCAGAACGCACGCGGCGCATGCGACGGCGACCATCACGAGCACGGCGCCCACGAGATTCGTGACGTCCGTCGCCGTCAGCCCGAACAGCAAGTCCGAGATCAGGCTCGCCGTGAACCGGACCGCGGCGATCGCCGCGACGATGCCGGCCGCCAGCCCCGCGCCGAAGACGAGCATCGTATCGCGCAGCGACGCGCCGATCACGGCTCGACGGCTCGCGCCGAGCGCCATGCGAATGCCAAGCTCCGTCGTCCGCTGCGCGACCGTGTACGACGCCACGCCGAAGATCCCAATCGAAACGAGCAACAGTCCGAGCAGGCTGAAGAACGCGCTCGCCGCCGCAACCATCCGTTCCTTCGCGATGTCGCGATCGATCTCCTGGCGCATCGTCCTGATCTCGAGGAACAGACGCGGGTTCACACGCTGCACTTCCGCGCGGATTGCGTCGACGACGGCTCTCGGATCGCCCGCCGCCCGAACCTCGAGCGCGTTGATGCGATCCGGCTCCCGGCGCGTTTGCTGATACGTCATCGGCGCGCGCTCGGCGCGGACGCCGGCCAGCTTCGTGTTCCCGACGATGCCAATGATGCCGATCTGCAGCGCGATCGGATCCTGATTCGGAAAGTAGCGCTTCGCGAACGCCTCGTTGACCACGATGAACCGTCGATCCTGATCGAAGTCGGCGGCCGTGAACGCCCTGCCCTGCAGCACGGGAATGCCCATTGTCTCGAAGAACGACGGACCGACGTCGGCGCACTGCCAGGGCTCGTCCGACGCCATTCTGACGCTCGCCAGCGTTGCGCTCGCGAACTGCATCATGCAGCGGCTCAGGCTGTGGCGCATCACCGGGTTGCGAATGCCAGTCACGGATGCGACGCCGGGGATGCCGCCGACGCGCTCGAGCAACAAGCGATAGACCGCGCCTACCTGCCCTTCGCCGTACCCGGCGCTGCGCGTATCGATCGAGACCTGCATCAGCCGCTCTGGGTTGAAGCCGACGTCGCTTCGCGTCAAGTTGCGCAGCGTCTGCAGGAACAGTCCGGCGCCGACGAGGAGCACGACGGACAGCGCCACCTGGGACGCGACGAGCACGCGGCCGAGACGCCTGGTATTCGGCGTGCTGGTACTTCCTTGAATCGATCTCAGCGCGGTCAGGTCGATGTGTGTCGCACGCCACGCCGGCGCGAGACCGAAGAGCAGCGCGCTCAGCAACGACACGCCAGCCGTGAATCCTAGAGTGCGGCCGTCGATCTCGAACGCGAGGCTTTCCGGTGCCGCCGCAAGCGGCAGCGTCGCGAGCAGCGTCGAGACCCCCCAGCGGGCGAACACGAGCGCCAACGTGCCTCCGGCGACGGCGAGCAGCAGGCTTTCGACAAGGTAGTGCGAGATCAATCGCGTGCGCCGGGCGCCGAGCGCCACGCGGACGGTCAATTCGCGCCGGCGGGCGGTGTTGCGCACCATCAGCAAGCTGCCGACGTTCGTACAGGTGATCAGGAGCAGCACCGTTACCAACGCGGTCAGCGCCAAGAGCGGCCGCTCGTATTGTTCTCGCAGGAGCGAGGTTCCTCGGCCCGCCGGCAGCAACTCCATCCGCAATGGGAAGTCATTCGGCGGGGGCGGAAAGGCGTTCGAGATGACCGATTGCAGCGCGGCTTCCGCTTGAGGAGCCGTGACGCCAGGCGCGAGCCGGGCGACGATCGCCAGAGGCACGGCGGCTAGGGACGAAATCCACAGGTCCGTCGAGTGCTCGATCGATACGCCGAAGAACCGCCGCGGCGCGACGCCGACGATCGTGTACGACTCGCCGTTGACGCTGACGCGGCGGCCGATCACATCCGCGCGGCTGTCGAACCGAGCGCGCCATAGGCCGAAACTGACGACCGCGGCGCCTTCGTCGGATTCTTCCGGAGCGCGCCCGAGGATCGGCACGACGCCGAGACTTCGGAAAAAGTCGCCCGAGACTCGCTCGACCTCGCGGCTCGCCTCGGGGACGCCATCGATCGTGACCGCGGGACGATCGAGCCGGGTGAAACCGGCGACCTCGGACACAATACGCGTCTCCGCCCGAATGGCGTCGACCATGGGTGGAGGAAACTCGAGCCTGCGCTTTTGCAGGCCAGGCCCTACCGCGGCCTGCTGCACTTTGACGAGCCGATCAGGCTCGCGCACCGGCAGCGATCGAAGCAGCAAATGGTCGACGAGGCTGAAGAGTGCGGTGTTGGCCCCGATGCCGATCGCGAGCGAGAGCGTCGCGATGGCAGTGAACGCCGGGCTCTTGCGAAGCATCCGCAGCGCGTAGCGCAGATCCTGAGCGACGCTGTCGATCGCCGCAAACGAGGATTGATCGAGGTGCTGCTCGCGCAGGAATCGCGGCTGCCCCAGCCGGCGAATCGCTTCCCGCCTCGCGTCGGACCGCGAGAGTCCCTGCCGTTCGTACTCGTCGATCAGGAGCTGAAGATGGCTCGACAGCTCTTCCTCGAACTCACGGTCGACCCGCGTTCGCGAGAGCGTCGCCCACATCCGCGACACGAACAGACGAATCCACTGCATCATCGATCCCTCGCTCCTGTGGATCGGCCACAGGGATAATCGGACGAACTCATGTGGAATGTCAACATGAGCGCGCGTGATTCAATGGACGCAAAAAAAGTCTGTTCGGTTGAGTCCAGCTCGACGTTTACTAGTGCAGCCCGGCTCCTCACCGAGTCGAGGACGGACCCTGCGAGCGAGGTCACCCGTGCACGTCATCAAACCAGGTCTGCTGACGGCCGGAATCGCGGCGTGCCTCGCGCTGCCTTTCGGCGTGTCGACGACGCCACAACTACCGAAAACAAAGATCGCGCTGATTGTCGCCATCGGGACGTACGCCGACGGCGGGTGGAACAACCTCGCCACCGCGAATGACGAGAAGGCGATCCGTTCAGCCCTGAAGCGTCAGGGCTTTCTCGACGCCGATATTCGCACGCTGGCGGATCAAGAAGCGAACGCGCCGGCGATCGTGTCGGCCTTCCGCGAGAGCCTGATCAAGCGCGCGCAAGCCTCGAAGACGCCGACGGTTGCCGTCTTCCACTTCTCGGGGCACGGCCACCGGATCACCGACGACAACGGCGACGAGCCGGATGGATACGACGAAGTGCTCGTCCCGTTCGATGCGCCGCACGACCCGCCGGCCACGTACACGGGCGAAAAGCACATTCGGGACGACCAACTGAACGAGCTCATCCGCGCGCTCCGCGTGGCCGTCGGCCCGCAGGGCGATGTGGTCGTCTCGCTGGACTCGTGCTACTCGGGAAGCGGCGCACGCTCCGACATGGCAACGGCGCAGGCGCGCGGGGAAATCAAACCGATTGGTCCGCCGCAAGGCGGGCGGCAAGGCGTGGATCTCGCGAGCGGATTCGACGAGCCCCCTGGGGCGTTGGCGGCCACCGCCGCGCCCTACGTCGTGCTCTCCGCCGCCGGCCACGCCGAGCGGGCGTGGGAAACGAGCAACACGGATCACACCGCGATCGGATCGCTGTCGCTGGCGTTATCGCGGGCGCTGCAGGCGGCAGGGACCGAGACGACGTATCGCGCGCTCTTCGACGACGTGAAGCGGAGGATGGCGGCGGTCGTGGTGAACACTCCGCAGATCGAAGGGACTCAGGATCGCGAGATCTTCGGCGGGGCGGCCATCACGCAGCAGCCGTTCTACACGATCCTCGCCTTCGATCCGCCGACCGGCCGCGCGCGTCTCGAGCACGGCACGCTTGCGGGGTTGTTCACCGGAACGCGCGTGGCGGTGCATCCGGCGGGGACGGCGATTCCGAGGCCGGAAAACGCGATCGCCACCGGAACCGTGACCGCCTCACCGACCGAATCCATCGTCGATCTCGAGAACATCGTCGATCCATCGAAGGTGGCGGCCGGCTGGATGTTCGTGACCGAGCAGACGTTCGGCAGCCTGCGCGCTGTGGTCAAGATCGACGGCGTACCGAACGCGGCCTGGGTCGCGCCGCTCACGAAGGCGCTGACCGCTCAGCCGTTCGTGTCGGTCGGCGCGGCGTCGCCGGATTTCCTCGTGACGCAGGATCCGAAATCGCCGTCGCAGGTCTTCCTTCGCGAGGCAAGCGACGCCCGCGTCCTGCTCGGGCCGCTCGATCCCGCGGACGGCGCGCTGCCGGACTCGATCGCCTCGCGCGTCAAGTACGCCATGCACAATCGCTACCTGCGATCGCTGTCGATGACGTCGCCGGGCATCAACGCGTCGATCGAGATGATGCCGTGTGAACTCGCGTGCACCAAGACGCCGTTCGGACAGAAATGCGACTGCGTCAAGGACCTCGACCGTCAACTGTTCCAGCCGCCCGGCGGCGATCTCACGCTCGCGCTGGGCGATGGGTTTCGGTTCAGGCTTCGGAATCTCGGAACCCAATCCGTGTTCGTTTCGGTGCTCGATCTCCTGCCGAATGGCGATCTGACACTGCTCTGGCCCGATGTGAAGCACAATGGCGACGACAATAAGCTTCTCCCCGGCGCGGATTTCGTCATCCCGCAGCCGTGGCGCGCCGCGCCTCCGACCGGCGTCGAGGTCTTCAAGCTCGTCGCGAGCCTCGGGCAGGTGGACTTCCGGCCGATCGTGTCGAATGGATTTCGCAGTCAGAATGCGCGCGGTCCGCTCGATAATCTGTTCGTGGACGCGTTCGAAGGCGCGCGCGCGGAAGCCACGCTGCCCGTGAGCTCCGTGCACACGCAAGGCATCACCGTTCGGGTCGTGGAAAAACGGACTCCCTAGGAAGGTTCCTGCTATGGCAGCCACATGGCGCATCGCCGTCGGCGCCCTGACGATCTTGCTCGCGACCGTTGACGGTCTGCGCACCGGTCCGCCGGTCGTTCTGGCGCAGACGCCGACCCGCTACGCGCTCGTGATCGGATTGAACGAGTTCCGCAATTTGAACGGCCGCCTGAGGCCGCTGCAATTCGCGAACGCGGATGCCACCGAAGTCGGAAGGGTCCTGGAGCGCTACGGCTACCGGGTCACACAGCTCGTCAACAACCAGGCGAAGCGTGAAGACATCGTTGGCGAGCTCAATCGCCTCGCTCGCACGATCAGGCGAGAGGATACGTTCGTGCTCTTCTTCGCCGGGCACGGCGTGCAGAACGCGAGCGTCAGCGATACGAGCACGTATTGGCTCACCTACGACGCCCGCCTCGATGCACCGGACGTCGAAGGCATTCGGCTCGAGCACCTGATGGATTACGTCCGCGACATCCGCGCGGAGCGAAAGCTGGTGCTGCTCGATCACTGTTTCAGCGGCAGAGTGGCACCGTCGCCGAATCCGGCGCCGTCCGGCTCGATCGATGCGACGCAGCCCGGCGGCTCCCGCGGCGGCGGCGACGAGATGCTGGCGGTGTCGCGCGGCGCCGAGCCGGTGCCGGGATGGTCGACGGTCCGCACGCGATCGACGGGATTCATCAGCATTGGCGCCTCTCGCGATTTGGCGTTCGAAAAAGACGGCCACGGGTTGTTCACGTCGGCGCTGCTCGCCGCGCTGAACTCTCGAGCCGCGGACGTGGACAAGAATGGCTCCCTGACCGCGCTGGAGTTGGTGTTGTTCCTGCCCAACCAGATGGACGCCCTCGCGAAGAAGTACACGTTGACCCAGCGGGTCGAGCCTCTCCTCGAAGGGCGGGATCTCGGCAGTTGGGAGTTGGTGAATGCCTTGCCGGTCGACAGCATCGACGAGGCCATCGCGACCCGCCAGCGATACTTCCAGATTCTCGACGAGTGGGTGCGGCGGAACTTCCTCGCCGCCGTCGTGCGGATGAAGTTCGTGCGGTTGATCGAGAAGTGGCAGCGATCGGTGGGCGGCCAGACAATGGATCCCATCGACGCCGCCCACTTCGAGCAGATGCGAGGGCTGCTCGAGGACCGGTCGCCGGAACAGGAGCGGGCTCGGGCGCTCGCGGACCTCTTCAACCTGGTTTGCGCGCCCGGCGCCGCAGCGAACGCGCAGAGTGAGCTATGCCGATGAATCGCGCCATCACGCCCCTGTTGCTCGCCATCGCCCTGGCAGGCGCGGCCTCCGGCAGCGCACAGGGTCCAGAACCCGGACGCCGCTGGGCGCTCATCGTCACCGGCGATCGCGAGGGCGCGCGGAACGGCGCCGCCAAAGAGATCGCTCAGATCCTGCGGCGCGACTACGGCTACGGTGCCGACTACGTTCAGGAGCTGCCCGGCGCGACGCGCGCCGCGTTGTACGCCGCGTTCGATTCGCTCGGCGGCCGCGTGCGCCGCACGGATTCGCTCTTCGTGTACGTCGCCGCGCGCACCGTCTCGCTGCGCAGCAAGTCCATCAGCGATCAGATCATGCTCGTCGACAGCAGCGAGAAGGAGCCTTGGACGGTGCTCGACATCTCCGAGCTGCTCGATCGACTCGGCGCGGCGCGCGCGGGGGCGACGCTCTTGATGCTCGACAGCTGTTCGCAGGTCGATTGGGGGTATGGAACGCCGCGCAGCAGCAGCGGATCGAGCATGGCGAGCCAGTCGAAAGGCGCATTCGGGCCGCCGATTCAAGTCATCGCGGGCTGCCCGCCCGACTCGTTTGGAAAGGCCCTCGTGGAGGCGCTGGCCACGCCGGGCGGGCCGACCGAGGCGCGCCGTTTCGGACCGAAAGCGCTTGCGGCGCGAATGATGGATGTGCGAAAGGAGCTGCGCGCGTCCGCCAGCGGCGATGGCCCCTTCATCTTCGATCGCGTCGAGGGCACGCTGCCCCTGTCGCAGCTCGATCGCTCCAACGGCCCCGAGATTCGCCAGCGCGCCATCAACGATCTGGTGAGAACAGCGCTCAGCGGCAACACCGCGAACGTGACGCAAGCCTACGCCGCGATTATGAAGATCGCGCTGGACCGGAAGGACGCGCCACAGGTTCGGATCGCCGCCGTGCGGGCGATGGGATTGATGGGTGTCGCCACGCGCGAGCACGATCTTGCCGCGGTCATTCGTGACGACGTCGACCCGTCGGTCGTCAGCGAAGGCATCTCGGCGCTCGAGCGGCTGCGAACACAAGCAGCGCTCGCCGAGCTCGAGCAGCTCGTGGAAGCGCCGAGCGCGCACGCGCGCGGCGGTGCCATCCGCGCGCTCGGACGAATGGAATCGCGCGGGTCGCTGATGCGCATCGTGAAGCGGTTGAGCGCTGAACAGGATTCCGATGCGCTGATGGCCGGCCTCGAAGTTCTTCCGGTGTTGTCGACCGAGCAAAACGCTCAGGTCGTGTTCACCGTGCTCGAGCTGCTCCGCCGGAACAACCTCCCATCCAACGTGGAGGTCGCCGCCGTTGGAGTGCTCGGCTTGCTCAGATCGGCTCGCGCGGAACCGGTCCTCGTCGCACGGCTGGTCGGCGACAAACCGGAACAAGTGCGGGCCGCCGCGGCGATCGCGTTGTCGAGCCTCGACATACCCGCGGCGCCGGCACAGACTCGCGAGTCGGCGCTGATGAAAGCGCTCGCCAACGATCCGTCCTCGTCCGTTCGGGAATCCGCCGCGTTCGCACTCGGCCGGCTGAAAGCAAACGGCGCCACGCCGGCGCTCGTCTCGCTGCTGCAGTCCGGCAACGCCGACGCGCGCCTCCGTGCAGCCGCCGCAGGTGCGTTGGGCGAGATCGGGCTGAAAGACGCGCTGCCCGCGCTCGTCGGGAGCCTCGACGATGACTCGGCGCACGTGCGGCAGGCCGCGGCTGAAGCGTTGGGCAAGGTCGGCGATCGCAGCGCTCTGCCGAGACTTCGAGAGCTGCAGGATCAGGACAAAGACAACTATGTGCGTGTGGCAGCGGCCAACGCGATTCGCACGCTCTCGAACGTCGGCGAGACGATAGACGAGGACCTGGCGTCCTCTGATCCTGGGCGGCGCATTGGGGCCATCGGCCGGCTCGCGAAGGCGAACCGTCCGGACGCCGCGGCGCTCATCATCAAGCAGCTCGCGTATGCCGATCCGGAAGTCGTCGCCGCCGCGGTAGTCGAGCTCTCGCGGATGAAAGCCGACCCGACGGACGTGCTCGTCGAAGAGCTGCAGCGGCAGGACACGAGCCGCGAGGGATCTGCGCGCCGGCGTGGGGCCGCGCTGGCGCTCGGCGCCCGCGCGTCGAAGCCGGCGTTCGAGCCGCTGCTCGCCGCGGCGCGTGACAAGGACCTCAATGTCCGCAGCGCCGTCTTGGCGGCGCTTGCGAACTACGACGATCCGCGCGTGATGGAGGCGCTGCGCGAGGCGGAAACGCTCCCGAACGGCGTGCTCCTGCAGCCAACCGCCGACGCGCTCGCGGCGTACGGCACGACGCTCTATGGACGGGAACGCCTCGAAGACGCGGTACGGGCATTCGAGTCGGCGCTCCGGATCCACGAACAGCTCTACGGGTCGAACGATCCGCAGGTCGCCGTCGATCTCAACAACCTCGGCGTCGTCCTGCTTCGGCTGGGCCGGACCAACGATGCCGCCACGGTGCTGGAGCGCGCGCTCGTGATCCGCGAGCGCGTGCTCGGTGCTTCGGATCCGGAGACCGCGACAGCGCTCGTCAATCTGGGCCTCGTGCATGCGAGCCAGAAGGATTTCGCGAAAGCGGAACCGCTCTACTTGCGCGCGCTCCGGATTCGCGAGAGCGTGTACGGTCCGGACGACATCACGCTGGCGTCGCTGCTCGACCAGATCGCCGGTATGTACACCGCCATGAATCGGAAGAGCGAAGCGGATCGCATGTCGCAGCGCGCGATGGCGATTCGACGTGGTCCCGTTTTCAAGAAACACTAGCCGCCGTCGGGGAGACGCCATGAGACTGCAAGCCGCGTGCGGAATTCTCTGCCTCGTCATCGGGCTCACGCTGCTGGAAATGACGGGCGGCGCGAGACAGGCGCAGCCGGTCGTCGGCACCGAGGTGCAGCACGACATTTCGCCGGCGCTGTCCGATATCCAACCGCTCGCGCCGCGCGGCGCCGATCAGGAGCTGCACCCCGTGCGGCTGCTGCCGCTCCCTGGCGGCCGCGGCGATGCGCTCATTCCCGATCCACTTCTCCAGCGGCAAGCCACGCGGAAACTCCTCGTCGAGACGCCGGTGGCGTTCGAAGGCATGGGTGACGGCAACCCGCCGAAATTCAGGGTTGGCGGCGCGCCATCGGATGCGAGCGGCGCGGCGGGACCCGATCACTACGTGCAGTGGATCAACACCGCGTTCGCCGTGTACGAGAAGTCGACGGGCAAGCTCGTATACGGCCCGGCGGCGGGCAACACCTTGTGGAGCAATTTCGGCGGGCCGTGCCAGCGCGTCAACGACGGGGATCCGATCGTCCTCTACGATCGCCTCGCGGGACGCTGGCTGTTGTCGCAGTTCGCGGTGAAGGACAAGGAGAAGTACTTCCAGTGCGTCGCGATCTCGCGGACGTCGAACCCGCTCGGTCCTTACGCACGCTATGCGTTCAGGTACGACGCGTTCAACGACTACCCGAAGTTCGGCGTCTGGCCCGACGGCTACTAC
>DATBJJ010000186.1:0-9633 GCA_036556425.1 Vicinamibacterales bacterium | reverse complement strand
CGATCAAGCTCAACGACGCGGAGGCCGACAAGCTCGTCGACCAGTCGGTCCCCATCTACTACATCACCGGCGCGATTCACTCGCCCGAGACGGGCTCGCCGACCGCGCTGATGGAGTTGGTGTATCGCCTCGCCGTCGACGAGAGCCCGTACATCCAGAAGATCCGGAGCCGCCTCGTCACGCTGATCACGCCCGTCGTCGAAGTCGACGGCCGCGATCGCCAGGTCGACGTCTATCGCTGGCACCTCGCGAACCCGGGCAAGCACTGGCCAGGGTTGATCTATTGGGGCAAGTACGTCGCGCACGACAACAACCGCGATGCGATGGCGCTGACGCTGAACCTGACGCGCAACGTGCTCAACACGTACATCGATTGGAAAGCGCAGGTCATCCACGATCTGCACGAGTCGGTGGCGTATCTCTACGACAACACGGTCGGCGACGGACCGTACAACGCGTGGCTCGATCCGATTCTCACCGACGAGTGGCAGATGATCGGATGGCACAACGTGTCGGAGATGACGAAGATGGGCATGCCGGGCGTCTTCACGCACGGCACGTTCGACACGTGGACGCCAGGTTATCTGATGTTCATTGCCGCGACGCACAACGGCATCAGCCGCCTGTACGAAACGTTCGGCAACGGCGGCGCGGACACGCTCGATCGTACGCTCGGACCGAACGACACGGCACGGACCTGGTACAAGCAGAACCCGCCGCTGCCGAAGGCGAAATGGTCCCAGCGGAACAACAACAACTATCAGCAGACGGGTCTGCTGGTCTCGCTCAATCACTTCGCCGACAACAAGAATCTGTTCCTCAAGAATTTCTATCTGAAGAGCAAGCGATCGATTCTGAAGCCGAAGACGGAAGGACCGGCGGCGTACGTGTTTCCCGGTGACGATCCACGGCCCGGGCTTCAGGCGGATCTGCTTCGCATTCTGCAGCTGCAGGGATGCGAGGTCTCCCGCGCGACGGAGCCATTCACGGTGTTGATTCCGGCGAAGAAGCGTCCGGCGCGTGAAACGACCACCGACGGCTCGTCGAGCGGAAACGGGACGGACAAGCCTGCCGGCAAGGACGACAAGCCGGTACCCGAGACGCGCACGTTCCCGGCGGGGACGTACGTCTTGCGGATGGATCAGCCGTACAGCCGCATCGCGGACACGCTGCTCGACTATCAATACTGGGCGCCGGACGATCCGCAGCGGAATCCGTACGACGACACGGGCTGGACGTTCGGCGAGCTGTTCAACGTGAAGGTCGTCCGCGTGAACGACATCAGAGTGCTCGACGCGAAGCTCGAGCTCGTCAAAGGGCCGCTCGCCGCGGCGGGCAGCGTCACCGGCGCGGGAACGCTGTTCGCGATCAACCACAACGCGGATCCGTCGCTCGCGACGCTTCGCTATCGCCTGAAGGATGCGCAGATCGACGTCGCCGAAGAGCCGTTCGAGGCGAGCGGACACAAATTCAACCGCGGGTCGTTCATCGTTCGCGGCCTGTCCGAAGACCAACTCGGCAAAGCGGCTGCGGAGCTCGGGCTCAAGGCCGTCGCGTTGGCCGCGCCTCCCTCCGTGAAGGTCCATCCGGCGCGCGCGGCGCGCGTGGCGCTCATGCACACGTGGATCAACACGCAGGATGAAGGATGGTGGCGGCTCGCGCTCGATCAGTTGAGCGTTCCGTTCACGTACATCAGCACGCAGGACGTCGCGAACGACGTCGACCTGCGCTCGAAGTACGACGTAATCCTCTTCCCGCCCGTCGGCCGCAACGCGGGCCAGCAGATCATCACGGGCCTGCCGATGTACGGCAACGCCTTGCCGTGGAAGACGACGGAGCTGACGCCGAATCTCGGGACGGTGGATTCGACGGACGACATGCGTCCCGGCATGGGCTGGCAGGGCATGGAGAACCTCCAGAAGTTCGTGCGCGGCGGAGGTGTGCTCATTGCCGTCGACGACACGGCGAACTTCGCGATTCAGTACGGCTTCACCGCCGGCGTATCGGTCACACCCGCGCAGCGCCTCAAGATCACGGGCGCGGTGCTGCGGTCGAAGCTGGTGGATGCCGCGAGCCCGATCGCGTACGGCTACGACGATACGCTCTCGATCTATTCAGCCGACGGACCGATCTTCGGCGTCAGCAGCACGATTGGTGGACGCGGCGGCCGTGGCGGCGGCGCGGAGCCGCGCCGCGCGACCGGACGCGGGACCGTTGACGAACCGGATCAGCCGCAGGGCCGTCCGCCGTCGGATCCCCTGCCCGAGGAGCCGCGCGTCGAACCCTGGCAGGCCGCGCCGGTTCGCGAGGAGCAGCTTCGCAACGGCATCGGGGTCATTCCACCGGCGCAGCGCCCGCGCGTCGTCTTCCGCTACGGCGATTCGCGCGATCTGCTCGTCTCCGGTCTCCTCGACGGCGGCGCCGAGATCGCCCAGCGGCCGATGGTGATCGACACACCGGTCGAGAAAGGCCACGTCGTGCTGTTCTCCAACAACCCGGTGTGGCGCGGCGAGACGCAGGGAAGCTACTTCCTCGTGCTCAACGCGATCTTGAATCACGACAACCTCGACGCTGGGCGCAGGTTGGATCCGCGCTGACGCCATGCAGGATCTTCGGTACGCGTGGCGCACTCTCGCGCGGACGCCGGGCTTCACGGCCGTCGCGATATTGACGCTCGCGCTCGGCATCGGCGCGACGACCGCGATCTTCAGCGTCGTGCACGGCGTCCTGCTGAAGCCACTTCCCTATCGCGATCCGTCGCGGCTGGCGAGCATCTGGGTCGACCTCGGCGTCGGCAATCAATCCCTGCCCGCGGCATCGGCGCTCGATTTCCTCGACTACCGCGCGCGCACGACGCTCTTCGAGGCGTTCGCTGCCGCGACGGGATCGCAAACGATCGGCGTCACGGGCGCGCTGAGCGGCGTGAGCGGCCTCGAGACCGAGCGCGTCGACGTCGTCCCGGTCACATCGAATTTCTTCTCATTGTTCGGCGTCGATCCCGCGCTCGGCCGGCACTTCACCGAAGATGAAGAGACGATCGGCGGTCCGCAAGTGGCGATCCTCTCGCACAGCGTCTGGCAGGAGCGCTACGGCGGCGATCCCGCGATCGTCGGCCGCACGATTCGCCTCGACAGCGTCGAGCACACGGTCGTGGGCGTGATGCCGCAGCGGTTCCACCTGCTGCTCCCGGCGGAGGCGTTTCTCGTCACCGACGCCCAGATCTGGAAGCCGCTGCGGTACAACTACGTGAACGCGCCGCCGCGCAACTTCACGGCGTTCACGGTTTTCGGACGCCTCAAGCCAGGCGTGACGTTCGATCAGGCGCAATCCGAGATGGAGGGCCTCGCGCGGCAGCTTCGTCAGGAGTATGCCGTCCACGAATCCTCCGACATGCGGATTCGCGTCGTGCCTCTCCAGTCGGACATCGTCAAGCACGCGCAGCCGGCGCTCGTCGCGCTCCTCGGCGCCGTGATCTTCGTGCTGCTGATCGCGTGCGCGAACGTGGCTCACCTGCTGCTCGCACGCGCGACGGCGCGGCAGCACGAGATGGCGCTGCGTGCGGCGCTCGGTGCGCGCGGCGTACGGCTGGTCCGGCAGCTCGCGACGGAAAGCTTCGTTCTCGCGGTCGCCGGCGGCGTGCTCGGCCTGATTTTCGCGCAGGCGGGCGTGTGGACGCTGAAGTACGCCAAGCCGGCCAACGTGCCGCGGCTCGACTCCATCAGCATCGACGCGTCGGTGCTCGCCTTCACGGTTGCGGTGAGCGCGCTGACCGCGATCGTATTCGGTCTCCTGCCGGCGCTGCGGGCATCGAAGCAGGACCTCAATCGCACGCTGCGCGCGAGCGCATCGCTCTCGCCGACGCGCGTCCAACTGAAGCTGCGAAGCGCGCTCGTCATCGCCGAGGTCGCGCTGGCGCTGGTGCTGCTCATCGGCGCCGGCCTGATGATGCGCAGCTTCGTCCGGCTGCAGCAGGTGCGCCCGGGGTTCGATCACGCGCGCGTCCTCACATTCCGGGTGGCGATGCCGTTCGGAGCGCGCCGCGACCGGGAGGTCAGGTTGGCCTTCATGGCCGAGCTCGAGCGCGGACTGAAGTCGCTGCCCGGCGTCACCAACGTCGGCTTCACTCAGCAGATTCCGCTGACCGGCAGCGGCCCGCTGCAGCCCTACGCGTACGACGAGGCCACCGCGCGCAATTGGGAGAGCGAGACGTCCGATCGACGGATTGTGTCGACGGATTACTTCCGCGCGATGGGCACGCGTCTTCTCGCCGGGCGGTTCTTCGACGAGCACGATCGCGCGCCCATCGGCCGAATCATCATCGACGAAACGCTCGCGGCAAAGGTCTGGCCCGGCGAATCGGCGATTGGCAAGCGCCTCCAGGTTCAACCGGCCGGCAGCATCGGCGACCTGCACGCGGAAGTGATCGGCGTCGTCGAGCACATGCGCATCCTGGATTTGACCCGAGCCGTGAGGCCGCAGATGTGGACGCCGATGCTCGGCGTGCCTGGCCTGTTCTACGTGGTCGCTCGCACGGATGGCGATCCTGCCGCGCTCTCGAGCGAAGTGCGCACGCTGATGCGGCGGCTCGAACCGGATGCGGCGGTCGATCGCCTTCGGCCGATGTCGGCGTACGTCGCCGACGGCCTCGGGCAGGCGCGCCTGAGCCTGGCGCTGATGACCGCATTCGGATGCGCGGCGCTCGCGCTCGCCGTCGTCGGCATCTACGGCGTGATTTCGTACTCCGTCGGGCAGCGCACGCGGGAGATCGGGATTCGCATGGCGCTCGGCGCGCGTCCCGATCGCGTGAGGAACGCGATTCTCGCGGAGGGCCTGAAGTTGATCATGCCGAGCCTCGCGATCGGATCGGCAGCCGCCTGGCTGCTGTCGCAGCTCATCGCCGGTCTTCTCTATCAGACTGACGCCGGCGATCCCATGACGTTCGCCGTGACCGTCGCGCTTCTGCTCGCGGTCGGTCTCGCCGGGTGCTACATTCCTGCGCGGCGCGCGACGATGGTGAGCCCGATTGCCGCGATTCGCGCGGAGTGACGCAGATCACGCGGATCGACGCGGATCACGCGGATCGGACGCGGATTGACGCGGATCACGCGGATCGGACGGTTCTTGCTGCTACTAACGAATTAGTACATACTCTGCGACGAATTCGGTTTGCCCCGGGAGCACGCACATGTTTCGGGCTGCACTCGTCGCTGCAATCATTGTGGTGTTCGCGGCTGCCGCAGAGTCGCAAGTCTCGGTCGTCAGGCCGGGTGACGGGTTGCGCGATCCCGCGCTGGATGCCAAGGGCACGGCGATCGTTCGAGGCCGCATCACCAGTCTCGAGAGCGGCAAGCCGCTGCGCCGGGCGCAGATTCGCCTGAACACCGCTGGCGAGGCGGGCACGCCACGGACGACGAGCACGGGGACCGACGGCCGCTACGAGCTCCGCGACATCCCCGCCGGCCGCTATACGCTGCGCGTCGAGCGCAGCGGCTATCTCCCGCTCAACTACGGCCAGCGTCGGCCCGGCGAACAGGGCAAGCCGCTGGAGCTCGCCGATAAGGAAGTCGCCGAGAAAATCGATTTTGCGCTGCCGCGGATGGGCGTCATCAGCGGTCGGGTGCTCGACGAAGTCGGCGAGCCGATCTCGGGGGTCACTGTGTGGGCGCTGCAGGTGCGGTACTTCCAGGGCCAGCGGAAACTCGTCCCTACCGCCGGCAACATACGCACCGACGACGCCGGGCAGTACCGGTTGCTCGCGCTCACGCCGGGCGACTATGTGGTCATGGGGTCCAGCCGCGACACGTGGCCGCTCGATTCGGATCCGAAGCAGGTGCTCGGCTACGCGCCGACGTACTTCCCGGGCACGCCGACGCCGTCCGAAGCGCAGCGCGTCAAGATCGGCGTGGGCCAGGAAGTGCCGAACGTCGACTTCAGTCTGGTGCCCGGACGGACGGCGAAACTGAGCGGCACGGCGAGCAGCGTCTCGGGCGCTCCGCTCGCCGGCGAGACGGTGACGCTGACGCAGGAGGTCTCCGGTCCGTCGATGTCGATGGCATCGTCGGTCGCCTCGGCCAAGGTTGCGGGCGACGGATCGTGGACGATCCCGAATGTATCGGCCGGCGAATACCGGCTTTCAGTCCGCACGCCGGCGCGCGAGAATCAACCCGCGCAAGAGGCGCAGATCACGGTCAACGTTGCGAGCGCCGATCTCGACGGCTTGCAGCTGGTTGCCGGCGCGGGCGGAATCGTGCGCGGACAGATTGTGACCGACGATGGATCGCCGCTGCCCGCCGGGTACGAGCGAATACTGGTGCGGCCGCGGTTCGTCATCGGCGGGCGCATGATGGCGTCGGTCGTCAGCCCGGACAACGGACGCGTTCGAAGCGACGGCACCTTCGAGGTCCACGGCGTCTTGAGCGATACTGTGCTCTCGGTTTCGCCGCTCACCGCTGAGTGGACGCTCAAGGCGATCGAGGTCGAAGGGAAGGATGTCGCCGATCAGCCGATGCCGATCGAGCCGGGTGGGACGTTATCCGGCGTTCGCGTCGTGCTGACGAATCGGCCGACGACAATCGCGGGCGCGGTGCGCGACGAGAAGCAGAATCCGGCGGAAGGCACGGTCATCGCGTTCGCCGAGGACAGCGCGAAATGGCGCGACGGCACGCGGATGATTCGCGCCACGCGGCCTGACCAGCGCGGACGGTTCTCGTTCAAGGGCCTGCCCGCCGGCGAGTATCTCCTGATTGCGCTCGATTACGTGCTCGAGGGCCAGTGGAACGATCCCGAGTTTCTCGACGGGCTGAAGGGGCGCGCCGAACGCGTCGCCCTCGCAGATGCTGAAACCAAGCAGCTCGATCTCGTGCTCCAGAAATAGCGCGCTCGCGTCATTGCTGTTCGTCCTGGCGACCCCGCTATGGGCGATCCCCTCGGCGCAGCAAGCCGCCGCGCCGGCCGTGCGCGACACGCCAGCGCGCGATGCGGCGCCGGACGAACAGAACACGGCGCGAATCAGCGGCCGCGTTACGAGCCTCGAAACCAACAGACCGCTGCGACGCGCACGCATAGTCATGTCCGGGCCCGGGCTGTCACCGGCCCGCAGCGCCAGCACGAACAGCGACGGCCGCTTCGAGATCCGCGATCTGCCGGCCGGCCGCTTCACGCTTCGCGTCGAACGCAACGGCTACCTCCCGCTCGCGTACGGCCAGAGGAGGCCTGGCGAGCCGGGCAGACCGCTGGAGCTCGAGGCACGAGAATCCGTTGAGAACATCGACTTCGCACTTCCGCGCATGGGCGTCCTCAGCGGCCGCCTCGTCGACGAGCTCGGCGAACCGATGCCCGACGTCGGGATCTGGGCGATGCGCGTGCAGTACTACCAGGGGGAGCGAAAGCTGGTGCCGATAGGCATCGGCGGACACACGTCGACCGACGAGAACGGAATGTACCGCTTGATCGCGCTGCCGCCCGGGGAGTTCGTGGTCATGGCTCACACTCGCGTGACATGGCCCCACGACACGAATCCGGGGCAGACGCTGAGCTACGCGCCCTCGTACTATCCGGGGACCGCCGTGGCCGCCGCCGCGCAGCGCGTGAAAGTCGGCATGGGGCAGGAGATCGGCGGGATCGACTTCGCGCTGATTCCCGGCCGGACATCCAGAGTGTCGGGCACCGTCGTGACCGCGAGCGGCGCGCCAGTCGCCGGCGAATCCGTGACGCTCACGATGGAGCTCTTGGGGCCAATCGGCGGAGCGATTTTTCCGTCGACCAACGTTGCGCGGACGGGATCCGATGGCACGTTCACGCTCACGAATGTCCAGCCTGGTGAATACCGCCTCGTCGCTCGCGCCCCGCCGGCCGGCGACCAAGGCTCGCAGGAAGCCCAGGAGATGCTGCAGGTCGCCAACGGCGTCGACGTCGATGGCCTCATGGTCGTGACCGGCGCCGGGGGAATCATGCGCGGACAGGTCGTGACCGACGACGGCTCGCCGCTGCCGCCAAACGTCGATCGCCTGTGGGTGCGGCCGAAGCTGCTGGCGCCGAGCATGCGCCTGATGGGCACGTGGACGAGCGGCAACGGTCACGTCGACAAGACCGGCGCTTTCGAGCTGAAGCATCTGTTCGGGCCGCTCCTCGTTCATGTCGACGGGTTGTCTGGCAACTGGACGCTGAAGAACGTGCTGCTCGATCGCCGCGATCTCGCGGACGAACCGATCGAGGTCACGCACGGCGCGTCGATCGCAGGCGTTCGCATCGTGCTGACCGCTCGGCCGACGTCGCTGCGCGGCCGCCTCACGGACGAGATGCTCCGGCCGGCACAGGGGACGGTCGTGATCTTTCCGGAAGAGCGCGCGCTCTGGCGCGGCGCAGAGAAGTCGACGGCGGGAGCGCAATCGCGCCGCGTGAAGGCGGCCAGACCGGATCAGCGCGGCGACTACTCGTTCCAAGGACTGCCCGCGGGGAACTATCTCGTCGTTGCGGTGGATTATGTCGAGGAGGGCCAGTGGGGCGATCCCGAGTACCTCGCGGAGCTGGCGTTGCGCGCGCAGCGGTTGACGCTGACCGACGGCGAATCGAAGCAGATCGATCTAATCGTGCGACGCTGATTTCGCGGATCTGAATGACGCGGATTACGCGGATGGTCGCTGATTTCGCGGATCTGAATGACGCGGATTACGCGGATGGTCGCGGATTGCGCGGATCTGAACGACGCGGATTACGCGGATGGTCGCGGATTGCGCGGATCTGAACGACGCGGATTGCGCGGATGGTCGCGGATTGCGCGGATCTGAATGACGCGGATTACGCGGATGGTCGCGGATCTCAACGACGCGGATTAGACGCGGACGTCATTCGAGCGGCAGCCTCGCGGAGCGAGGCGATGGACGCACAGGAGAGCCGAATCAGAACGCCTTCAGAAACAGTGGCGCTCTGATTCGACTCTCCTGTGGGTCCATCCGCGCCTGCGGCGCGGCCGCTCGAAGACTAGTACGTAATGCCTGCACATCTGACCAGCATCGATCGCGCAATCGCTGCCTGACGATCGACCCATTCCACCTCCTTTCCACGTGAATCTCATTGGATCCTGGATTGCTCACGCGTCTTGGATGAAGCGCTCGACACAGCCTACCCTTCTGTACGAGGAGACGACCAAACTGGCAATCGGGGCGTTCTTCGACGTCAATAACGAGCTAGGCGGCTTTCCAGAATTCGTGCTGCGCCGCGGTCTCGCGGTGGCGCTCGCCGACGCGGGGTTGACGGTTCGAGAGGAAGTGCCCTTGCCCGTGTGGTTCAGAGGACGTCGATTGACAACGTTCAAGGCCGATCTGATCGTCGACCCAGGCGTGATTATCGAGGTAAAGACTGCGCCGGAACTCTTGGCAGTGCACAAAGCGCAGCTGATGCACTACCTCAAGGCAACACGTCTCGAGATAGGGCTGTTGTTCAACTTCGGACGCAAGCCGGAGTTCGCTCGCGTGATTCACCAACGATCCGCGTGATCCACGTTTTGTCCGGATCCGCGTGATCGGTGAAAATCCGCGTAATCCGCGTCCCTCCGGATCCGCGTCTATCCGAATCCGCGTGATCCGCGAGAATCCGCGTGATCCGCGTCTATCCGCGTAATCCGCGCCTATCCGA
>DATBJJ010000185.1:0-31628 GCA_036556425.1 Vicinamibacterales bacterium | reverse complement strand
GCCGCATAGAGGATCCGGACGTGCCGCTTCCCGGGACTCACGGGCGGATGGACTCCGGTGACAGCTTTCAGGAAGCGATTCAACTCGCCCGTCGGAACGCGTTGAAGCCGGGCATCCGACACTTTGTCGATCGTCTCGAGCACTTTGCCCGTGCGCTCGCCCGTCGACGCCGAGATGTGGAGCACGGGCGCGTAATCGAGAAACTTCAATTGGCGCCGCAGCTCCTCGTCGAACGTCTTCGAGTACTCCGGCCCTTTCGCTTTCGTGAGGTCCCATTTGTTCGCGGCGATGATGATGCCGCTGCCCGCCTTCTCCGCTTCGCCGGCAATCGCCGCGTCCTGATCCGTCGCGCCCTCGGCCGCATCGATCACGAGCACGGTGACGTCCGCTTTCTCGATCACGCGGCGGGCAAGGACGACGCTGACGGCTTCGAGCTGACCGGATCGCGCGACGCGGCCGGGCCGGCGGATCCCTGCTGTGTCGACGATTCGGAACGCCCGCCGGTGCCAATGCAGCAGCGCGTCGACGCTGTCGCGCGTCGTGCCGGGAAGATCGCTGACGATCGCGCGCTCCTCTCGCAGCAGCCGATTGAGCAAGGATGACTTGCCGACGTTCGGCTTGCCGACGATCGCGACGGCGACCTCGGGAGGCTCGCTGGCGCGGCCGCCCTCTCGACGGGCCGGCAGGCGCTTGACGATCTCGTCCAGCAAGTCGCCCGTGCCTTCGCCGTGCTCGGCCGCGACCTCGACGACCGGGTCGAAGCCCAACCGATAGAACTCGAGCGCGCGTCCCCGCGCGCGGCGGTCGTCCGTCTTGTTGACGGCGAGCAGCACAGGAACGGACACCGATCGCAGGGTCGACGCGATCTCCTCGTCGGCCGGCACGAGCCCTTCGCGTCCATCCACAACGAAGACAATGACATCGGCCGTCTCGAGCGCTTTGCGGCCGTGTTGCACCACGAGCGCTTGCAGCGGATCGTCGCTCGCGCCGAAGAGGCCGCCCGTATCGACCAGCGTGAACGGAACTCCTTGCCACTCCGCAGGATGTGCGTTCGTATCGCGCGTCGTACCGGCGACGGCCGTGACGATCGCGCGCCTGGAGCCCGTAATCCGGTTAAAAAGCGTGGATTTTCCAACGTTCGGACGGCCGACGAGCACGACTGCGGGACGATCGGCTGAGCGTTTCGAGGGCATGCGAAAGTCGTAGTTAGCGAGGATATTGACAGCGTAAGTCTATCAATTCTATACTAGTTACGATTCCTGAGGAGCGCCTAAGCATGATCAAGGTCGACATCGTCAACGAGGTGTCCAGGGTCGCCGACATCACCAAGGTCAAGGCCGAGGTGGCGGTGGATGCCGTCTTCGATGCGATGCGCCTATCGATGCAGCGCGGCGAACGAATCGAATTGCGCGGGTTTGGCGTCTTTCAAGTGAAGCCCCGCAAGCGCGGCATTGGCCGCAATCCGCGAACGGGCAAGGAAGTACGGATCCCTCCGGGACGAACGATCCGGTTCAAGCCCGGCAAGGACCTGCAGAACATCGGCGGCTGATCGCCTCTAGCTCGCTTTGTCCAACGACACGCCTCCTGCTGCGCAGGAATTTCTCTATACACCGCGCAAGCGTTTCCAGCACGCCTGGAGGACGCACATCGCGCTCTTCGTCCTGACGGTTGGATCGACCTACTTGAGCGGTGGAGCGTGGTACAGCGCCGGCGTGCTCACGATACTCGGTGCGCACGAGATGGGTCATTACCTGGCCTGCCGGTACTATCGCATCGACGCGACCTTGCCGTACTTCATCCCGCTGCCGTTCGTCACGCTCTTCGGAACGCTCGGCGCCGTCATAAGGATTCGCGAGCCGTTCCCCAATCGGAAGGCTCTCTTCGACATCGGCATCGCCGGACCGATTGCCGGCTTCGTGGTCCTCATCCCGATTCTCTTCCTCGGCATGCACTGGTCCCACATCATCGAAGTGGTTCCAGTGCAGTTCCAGCTCGGTCGACCGCTGCTCTACAAGATTGCCCGGTGGGTCACGTTCGGTACGATCCCCGACACGCACTTCGTGTCGCTGCATCCGCTCGTCACAGCGGCGTGGCTGGGCATGCTGGCAACGGCACTCAATCTGCTGCCGTTCGGTCAGCTCGATGGCGGCCACATCACGTACGCGGCCACGCGCCGGTGGGCCACGCTGATCTCCATCGTCACTGTCGCTTCAGCAGTGGCAATGTGCTTTTTCTCGATCAACTGGCTGGTCATGACGGCTCTCATGGTTGCGATGTTGATGCTCACGGGGCCGCGCCATCCTCCGGTTCTGAACGAAGACGAACCGCTCGGCGTTGGACGCTATCTCATCGCGATGTTCGCGGCCGTGATGTTCGCTCTGTGCTTCACGCCGTTTCCGCTTCGGATTCTCGCGCAATAGCGCCTCACAACACGCTCATCGGATCGACGTCGACGATCGTCCGCCGGCGCACCTCCGGACGCGCGGCGAGCGCCGCCAGCAGCGCTTGACGCATCGATGCGCGCTGCGCGCCTTTCATGAAGAACTGCACGCGGTGCTCGCCCTTCAACCGGCTGAGCGGCGCCGGCGCCGGGCCGAGCACGCGGTACGGCATTGAGCCGCGCGTCCGCGCGTCGGGCTGAGGATTCGCGCGGAGCGCTTGCACGATCGCCGCGGCGTCGCGCAGCGCGAGCTGATGCGTGCGTCCTTTGACGACCGCGTTGATCAGCGCGACCGCGGGCGGGTACTGCATCGCCTGTCGGAACTTCAGCTCCTCCTTGAAGAACGAGGCGTAGTCCTGCCGGCAGGCGTGGCGGATGCTGTAGTGGTTCGGGAAGAGCGTCTGCACGATGGCTTCGCCCTTGATCTCGCCGCGGCCCGCCCGGCCAGCCACCTGCGTCAGCAGTTGAAACGTACGCTCTGCGGCCCTGAAATCCGCGAGGCCAAGCCCGACGTCCGCGGAGATCACTCCGACGAGCGTCACGCGCGGAAAATCGTGGCCTTTCGCGATCATCTGCGTGCCGACCAGGACGTCGATCTCGCGCGCCGCGAACCGCGCGAGCAGCGTCGCGATCGCGCCGCGTTTGCGAATCGTGTCGCGATCGACGCGCGCAACGCGAGCCGTCGGGTACGCCGATTTGAGCTCGTCCTCGATGCGCTCGGTTCCAAACCCGACCAGCTCGATGTATGGCCCCGCGCAATTCGCGCACGCCTTCGGGAGGACGACCGAGTAGTTGCAGTAGTGACAGCGCGCGCGGTTCGCGCTCCGATGCACGGTCAGCGAGAGGCTGCAGTTCGGGCAATCCAACGTCGACGCGCACTGCCGGCAGAAGACGGCGCTCGCGAACCCCCGCCGATTCAAGAGCACGATCGCTTGTTCGTTGCGCGCGAGCCGATCGCTGAGCGCGTCGCGAAGCACGCGGCTCAGCACGACGTCCGGACCTTCGGCCGCGTACTCCTCGCGCATGTCGACGATGCGCACGTCGGCCAACGGACGATCGAGCACCCGCCGTTCGAGCGTGACGAGCGTGTACCGGCCGCTCTGCGCGTTCTGATAACTCTCCATAGACGGCGTCGCGGAGCCGAGCACGGCGAGCGCGTTCGCTTGACGCGCGCGCATGACGGCCACGTCGCGCCCGTGATACCTCGGACTTTCTTCCTGCTTGTACGATCCGTCGTGCTCCTCGTCCACGATGACGAGGCCCAGCGATCGAATCGGCGCGAATACCGCCGAGCGCGTGCCGACGACGACGTCGACGTCGCCGCGGCGGATGCGATGCCACTGATCGTGGCGTTCGCCGTCGGACAGTCCGCTATGTTGAATCGCGACGCGCTCGCCGAAGGCGCGGCGAAACAGTCCCGCTGCCGCGGGCGTCAGCGCGATCTCGGGCACGAGCAGCAGCACGCCGCGTCCCATCGCGCGGACATCGGCGGCGAGCCGCAGATAGATTTCCGTCTTGCCGCTGCCGGTGACGCCGTGGAGAAGCGCCGCCTGAAACTGCCGGCGCGCGGCAAGCGATCTCAGCGTCGCGAGCGCTGCATCCTGCTCGCGCGTCAACACGAGTGCTCCATTTGTGCCGGCGGTACCGTTCGCGTCGATCGCGGTCGCCGATGACAACGGATCGCGCTCGACGCGTTGGCGCGTGAACGCGACGAGACCCAGCGCGGACAATCGCGCGATCGCGCTCGACGAAATCCCGCGCGCGGCCAGGATCGACGTCTCGATTCCATCCGGCGCGCCGGACAGCATCGCCAGGGCCTCTCGTTGGCGCGCGCCGAGCTTCAGCGTTGGATCGAGATCGCGTGAGGCGATCTCCAGCCCCTGGGCCGTGAGCTGCGCGATCCTGATCGTTCTGAACGCCGCCGGGCGGCCGGTCTCCTTCGGAGCCGAGAGCGGCGGAAATGCGGTCGCCAGCGCTTCTCCGATCCCGCAGGCGTAGTAGTCCGCGACCCAGGTCGCAAGCTCCACGACATCTTCGGGCAAAAACGCCGTCGTATCGAGCACTTCGATGATGGGTTTGACACGAACGGTTCCAGGGTTCCCGCGTTCCGGGGTTCCCGGGTTCGCGGGCTCACGGGTTCCCAGGTTCTCCTGGACGACGCAACCTGTGAGGACGCGATTGCCAAGCGGAACGAGCACGCGCGCGCCGACCGGCGGATCGGGCACATCGTCGGGAAGACTGTAGGTAAGGCTCTCGAGTGCGGGCACCGGGACGGCCACTTTGATTAGTCGGGGGACTTCGTCCCCCGAACCCTCTGACACGCTCGCTCGCGGGGGCCCCGAAGCCCCGCTCCGCTCGCGTGGCTCGGTCGCTGCGCTCCCTCGCGGCGCGCGATCGCCCCACCTTTCTTTCACGGTTCAGGCCTCGTCCGACTCCGCGAGGAGCGCGCGGACTTTCTTCATGTCTTCCCAGACGTCGCGCTTCCGATCGGGGCTTCGCAGCAGAAAGGCGGGATGGAACGTTGGAATGAGCTTCGCGCCGCGGTAGTCGTAGACGCGCCCGCGCAGGCGTGAGATGGAGTCCTGTGTCTTCAGCAACGCCTTCGCCGCGAACGTGCCCAGCGCCACGATCACCTTCGGCTGAATCCGATCGATCTGCTGGAAGAGGAACGGCTCGCAGCTCTCGACTTCGTCCGGCTCGGGATTGCGATTCTCGGGCGGACGGCACTTGATGACGTTCGCGATGTACACGTCGTCGCGCGAAAGGCCGATGGCTTCGATGATCTTCGTAAGGAGCTGGCCGGCCCGGCCGACGAATGGAATGCCCTGAATGTCTTCGTCGGCGCCCGGCGCCTCGCCCACGAACATCAGATCGGCGGACGGATTCCCGACGCCGAAGACGATCTGCCGCCGGCCAAGACGATGGAGCTTGCAGCGCGTGCAGTCGCCGATCTCTTCGCGGATGGCGCGAAGCGCTTCGGCGTCCTCAGTCGATCGCGAAAACGCGAGCGGCACGGCGTCGGGCGCCGCGGATTCAGACGGTCGATCGATCTCGGTCGTCGCCGGATCGGCCGCGCGACGCCGCCACGTCTCGTCCGCGTTGATTCCGGGAACTCCGAGCTCTTGGAAGAATCTGAGATGTTCGGCGAGTTCAGCCTTGTTCACAACTGGAGAGCAAGGGTACCACAGCGCGCGCGACGAACGCCGCGCGTCAGGAGGTTTTCGTGAGCTCGAGCATGCGCTCCGCGCGATCGAGGATTCGCGACGCAAGCTCGGTCTTCTGACCGAGGGGGAATACTTCTTCGCCGTCCGCGTTGATGAGCGTAGCCGCGTTCGTCTCGACGTCGAAGCCGGCGTCGGATCGCGAGATGTCGTTCGCCACGATCATGTCCGCCGACTTCCGGCGCAGTTTTTCGCGGCCGCGCGCGACGGGATCGCCGCTCTCGGCGGCAAAGCCAATCAGCACGGGACGCGACGCGCCGCTCCGCCGCCGCCCCAGCTCCGCGAGGATGTCCGGCGTGCGCACGAGCGTCAACGAAAGCTGCGACGCGTCCGGACCTTTTTCGATCTTTCCGTCGAACGGGCCGTTCGCGGGCGTGTAGTCCGCGACCGCCGCCGCCATCACGATGATGTCCGCATCGCCGGCGACCTTCGCGACCGCATCGCGCATCTGGTTGGCGCTTCTGACACCTACGACTTCGGCGGCCGGGGGGGGATCCAGGCGAGATGGGCCGGAGATGAGCACGACACGGGCGCCGCGCCGCGCCGCTTCGGCAGCAACCGCATATCCCATGCGGCCGCTCGAGCGGTTCCCGATGAACCGCACGTCGTCGATGTCCTCGAGCGTGGGACCTGCCGTCACGACGACCAGCTTGCCGAGCAGCGATCCGGTTGGACGCAGGAAGCGATCGGCCGCTTCCGCGATCGCTTCAGGCTCGGCCAGGCGGCCCTTCCCGATCCAGCCGCACGCGAGATACCCCGCGCCGGGATCGACGAACCTGACGCCGCGCTTCTCGAGCGCCGCCATGTTGCGGCGAACGGCGTCGTGCTCGAGCATGTTCGTGTTCATCGCCGGCGCCATGAGCACCGGCGCCCGCGTCGCGAGATACAGCGAGCTGAGGAAGTCGTCCGCGATGCCGTTCGCGAACTTCCCGATGACATTCGCGGTCGCGGGTGCGACGAGGAGGAGGTTCGCGCTGGACGCGAGCGAGATGTGCTCGATGTCGGCGTTCGCGCCCCTGGCCCACTGATCGGTGATGACGCGGTGCCGCGTGATCGCTTCGAACGTGACTTCGCCGACGAATTTCCGTGCCGATCGAGTCATGATCGCCACGACATCGTGGTTGCGCTTCTGCAGCTCGCGCGCAACCTCGACGGCCTTGTAGGCGCCGATTCCGCCGGTCACTCCAAGCGCGACGAGGGCCATATGCTCACTCGCCGGCCGGGACCTTCTCTACTTTCCCCTCTTTGACTTCCCGCTGTGCGACCTTCACGAGCTTGTCGGTGGCGGCCGCCGTGGTGCGCGGCGAGCATCCCCGAAGCAACTGCTTCGCGCGGGCGCCGGCGACGACGACGAATTCGAATGTGTTCGTTCTGCTTCTGTCGATCACTTTGGTCGGTCCTCTCTACTGACGTTTGTCCTACTTCGTTTCCGGCTCGCGTTTCCGCTCCGCGCTCGCGGCGAACGTGTCGACGATCGCGTCCGCGACCGGCCGCATCGACCTGAGCCGCGCGCGTTCCGCGAGCACGATCGATCGGAGGCGATCGACGCACCCATCGAGCTCGTCGTTCACGACGACGTAGTCGTACTCGAGCACGGCAGCGACTTCCTCGCGTGCCGTCTGCAGCCGGCGCTGCATCGCTTCTTCGGAGTCTTTGCTCCGCCCCCGCAGCCGCCGTTCCAGCACGTCGAACGACGGCGGAAGCACGAAGATCGCGACGGTCTCGGAACAGTTGAGGCGCACTTGCCGGGCGCCCTGCACGTCGATGACGAGCACGAGATCCCGGCCGGCGGCCAGATCCCGCTCGGCGTCTTCCGCGCACGTGCCGTACAGGTTGCCAAAGACGTCGGCCCATTCGAGAAAGGCGCGGTCTTCGATCATTCCCTCGAAACGTGTGCGTGTAATGAAATTATAGTCGATGCCGTCGGTTTCCCCGGCTCGAATGGCCCTGGACGTGTAGGAACGGGAAAGCGCGAGATCCGGCGTAACCTGAACCAGACGTTCGGCTACTGTGGTCTTGCCGGTGCCGGACGGCGCCGACACGACGAACAGGAGTCCACGCCTACTCGACATTCTGCACCTGTTCCCGCATCTTCTCGAGATCCGCTTTGAGCGTGACGATGATCTCGGAGACCGCCGGTCCTTCAGCCTTCGAGCCCGCGGTATTCACCTCGCGGTTCATCTCCTGCAGCAGGAAGTCGAGCTTGCGCCCGCAGGGTTCGGGCGAGTCCGTCAGCGCCTGCCAATGCTCGAGGTGGCCGCGAAATCGCACGACTTCTTCCGTGATATCGGATCGCCCGACGAACTTCGCGATCTCTTGCGCGACGGCGTTCTCGTCCGCGAGCGTATCGCCGCGCAGCTCTCGCACGCGCTCCGCCAAACGCGTTTGAAGGCCGCCCATGCCTTCTTCGGCCGCCCGGGCGACCTGTTCGAACAACTCGCCCAAACGCGCGCGCCGCGCGTCGAGGTCCGCGCGGAGATATCCGCCCTCGCGAACGCGCATCGTTTCCAGCTCGTCCAGCGCGGCGGCAATGGCTTCCTCGACTCGGGACGTGAGCGGCGACGGATCGGTCGACGCCTCCTCGGCCTTTTCGCGGATCGTGAGCGCTTGGGGAAGACGAAGAAGATCGGCGGCGCTGATTGGCCCGTCGACGTAGCCGCGCTCGCGCGCGCGCTCGAGCGCCGCCTTCAACGCGTCCAGAAACGGCTCGTTCAGCTCGACCTCGATCGCCGAGGCGCGCCGCTGTTGCAGCGACACGCTGATCTCGAGGCGGCCTCTCGCGACGCGGCTCTGCGCGAGGCTTCGAATGCGAGTTTCCGCCGCGGCCAGCGCCGGCGGGATTCGAAGCTGGAGATCGAGAAACCGGTGGTTCACCGCCTTGACGGTCACCGTGATCGTCGCCAACTCGTCGTCGCGCGTGAGCGACGCGAAGCCCGTCATGCTCTTAATCATGGGTGATGGCAGCGGCCTCCTCGGGTTGGCGCTCGAAGATCTGCTGCGCGTACAGCTTCGCGTAGACGCCGCCCGGCCTGGCGAGAAGCTCGTCGTGACGGCCGATCTCCGCAACGCGTCCGCGCTCGAGGGCGATGATCGCATCCGCGCGCCGCACCGTCGACAAGCGGTGCGCGATGACGAACGACGTCCGATCGCGCATTAGATTCGCGAGCGCGTCCTGCACGAGACGCTCGGATTCCGAGTCGAGCGACGACGTGGCTTCGTCGAGGATCAGGATCGGCGAGTTCTTCAGCAGCGCCCGCGCGATCGCGAGCCGCTGACGCTGCCCGCCGGAGAGCCGCTGGCCGCGCTCCCCTATCCACGTGTCGTACTGGCTCGGCAGCGTGACGATGAACTCGTGCGCGTGCGCCGCTCGTGCCGCCGCTTCGATCTGCTCCCGCGTCGCGCCCGGCGATCCGTACGCGATGTTGCTGGCGACGCTCTCGTCGAAGAGCACCGTCTCCTGCGTGACGATGCCGATCTGCGCGCGAAGCGATTTCAGCGTTACGTCGCGAATGTCGACGCCGTCGAGCAGAATCGCGCCGGCCGTCACGTCGAAGAAGCGTGGAATCAGATTCACGAGCGTCGTCTTGCCCGCGCCGCTGAGGCCGACGATCGCAATCACCTGTCCGGCCGTGACCGGGAACGACACGTCGCGGAGCACATACCGTCCCGAGCCGTCGTCATAGGTGAACGTGACGTTGCGGAACTCGATGCCGTCCCGCAGCGGCGCGAGAACCGTCGCGCCCGGCCGCTCTTCGACTTCCGAGTGCGTATCGAGCATTTCGAAGATGCGCTCGGACGCGGCGATGGCTTGTTGGAGAGTCGTGTTGACGCGGCTCAGTTTCTTGATCGGGCCGTACATCATGAACGCCGCGACAACGAACGCGAAGAAGTCCCCCTGCGTCATGCCCTCCGGCGCGCCGATGCGATTCTTTCCGTACCAGATCAATCCGACGACCGCGACGCCGCCGAGAAACTCCATCAGCGGAGGAAGGATCGACACGGTGCTCGTCACCTTGAGCGTCGTCCGATACAAACGCTGCGCGGCGGCTTGAAATCGCATGCCCTCGTGCGCTTCCGCGCCGAACGCCTTGACGATGCGATGTCCGGTGAACGCCTCCGTTGCGACGTGCGACAGATGCGCGAGCTCTTCCTGCACGCGGCGGCTCGTCCGGCGAACGCGCTGGCCGAGCCTGACGAGCGGATAGAGGACGACCGGCGCGCCCGTGACGACGACGAGCGCGAGCTTCGCGTCGTAGTAGAACATCAAGCCCGCGAACGCGAGCACCGACAGCCCTTCGCGCACGAGATCGCCGGTCGTCTCGGACACGACCTGTTGAATCTGATTGACGTCGTTCGTGATGCCCGACATCAACTGACCGCTGGTGCGCCGGCTGAAGAAGCTCGCGGACTGGTTCAGAATGTGGCGGAACAGCTGATTGCGGACGTCGCGAACGACGCGCTGTCCGACGTCCGTCATCAGGTACGTCGAAAAGTACGCACCGAGGCCCTTGAGCAAGTAGATCGCCAGGACGGCAAGGCTCCACGTTCTCAGATCGACGGTGGTGCCGTTGAAGAACGTCAGGTCGAGGCGATCGCTCAGGACGCTGTCCATGAGCGGCTTGATGAGCGTCACGAGGCCGGCCGAGGCGGCGGCGTAGAACAACATGGCCGCGAGCGCCGCGGTGAGCCGCCCGCCGTAGGGCCGGGCGTATCCGAGCAGCCGTGTGAAAGCGTTCACTCGGTGAACCGGTATTTCAGCAGAACCCAGAGCGCGACGAATCCGTCGCGCCACGTGATCTTCTTCCCTTCCTCGTATCCGCGGCCGTCGTACGTGATCGGCACTTCATACACGCGATAGTGCCGCTTGAAGATCTTCGCCGTCAGCTCGGGCTCGATGCCGAAGCCGTTCGACTGCAGCGTCATGGAGCGCAGCACCTCGGTGCGCATCACCTTGTAGCAGGTCTCCATGTCCGTCAGCATCGTGTTGTAGAGCACGTTGGTGACGAGCGTCAGAAACCGGTTGCCTGCATAGTGCGTGAACATGAACACGCGATGCCGGCCGAGAAACCGGGACCCGTACACGACGTCCGCGCGTCCCTGGCAGATGAGCTCGATGAGCGCCGGGAATTCCTCCGGCGAGTACTCGAGATCCGCGTCCTGGATCACGACGAGATCGCCGGTCACCTCTTGAAACCCGCGCCGCAGCGCCGCGCCTTTGCCCGCATTCGCCGGTTGCAGCACGAGCTTGATGGGCAGATCGCGCGCCAGCGTCTGCAAGATGTCTCTCGTCCCATCCGTCGACCCGTCGTCGACGATGATGAGCTCCGTGCGCATCGCGACGGCAAGCACGCGCCTCACGATCTCCTCGATCGTCGCGCGCTCGTTGTAGCACGGCATCACGACCGAAAGCAGCGGGTCGACGATCTGGCCGCGCAGCCGCGACATTACACGGCCACTCGGCGGCGATACCCGTCCGGCCGCGCGTCACGCCAGCGCCACGCGGTCTCGACGATGACGTCGATGTCTTCGTAGCGTGGCTGCCAGCCCAAATCGCGCTTGATCCGCTCGCTCGACGCGAACAACACGGCCGGATCGCCCTCGCGGCGCGGCCCGAGTTGATAGGGGACGCGTTTGCCGGTCACCCGCTCCACCGACGCCATCACGTCCTTCACCGATGTCGGCCGTCCGTTGCCAAGGTTGTAGGCATTCGACGGAGCGCCCCCGCGAAGCGCATCGAGCGCGAGCGCGTGCGCGGACGCGAGATCGCTCACGTGGATGTAGTCGCGAAGGCAGGTGCCGTCAGGCGTGGGATAGTCGTCGCCAAAGACATGGAAGGATCCGCGCCCCATCGCGGCGTCGATCGCGCGCGGAATCACGTGCAGCTCGGGATCGTGATCTTCGCCGAGCTCCCCGTCCGGATCCGCGCCGGCGGCGTTGAAGTACCGCAGCGCGATCGCGCGAAGGCCGTACGCCTTTTCGTAGTGCGGCAGCGCGTGCTCGATCGCGAGCTTCGTCTCGCCGTACGTGTTGATCGGCCGCTTCGGCAGGTCTTCGTGAATGGGGGTCGTCTCGGGGAGGCCGAACACCGCGCAGGTGGACGAGAAGACGAGATGGCGAACACCAGACCCAACGAGCGCATCCAATACCGACAACGCGCCAATCACGTTGTTGCGATAGTAGCCGGCGGGATCCTTCACCGAATCGCCCACCGACAACCAGGCCGCGAAGTGCATGACGGCGTCGACGTCGTACTTTTCAATCGCCGCCTTCAGCCGCGCCGTGTCGTGGATGTCGCCTTCGACGATCGCGGACGCGTGAGCCGCCGCTTCACGATGCCCCTGGCTGAAGTTGTCGTACACGACGACCGTGTCGCCGCGCGCCCGGAGCGCTTTCACTGCATGGCTGCCGATGTACCCCGCTCCCCCCGTCACCAGGACCGCGCTCACGGACGCCCCATGGAGAAGTACTGGAATCCCTGAGAGCGTAGGCTCTCGGGGTTGTAGATGTTCCTCCCGTCGAAGATCACGGGCGTGCGCATCAACTTGCGCATGCGCGAGTAGTCCGGCTCGCGGAACTCGTTCCACTCGGTGACGATCGCGAGCGCGTCCGCTCCGGTCAGCGCGGCGTATCCGTTCTCCGCATAGTGGACCTTCGAGCCGAAGATCTTCTGCGCGACCTTCATCGCTTCCGGATCGTAGGCGTGCACGGACGCGCCGGCGGCAATCAGACCTTGGATCAGCGGCACGGCCGGCGCTTCACGCATGTCGTCGGTCTTCGGCTTGAACGCGAGGCCCCAGACGGCGATGCGCTTGCCCTTCAAGGATCCAAAGTGCGATTCCATCTTCGTCAAGAGCCGGCGCTTCTGCGCCTCGTTGACCGACTCGACGGCGCGCAGGATTTGGAAGTTGTAGCGCTTGTCCTCGGCGAAGCGCACCATCGCCTTGACGTCTTTCGGGAAGCAGCTCCCCCCGTAGCCGACGCCGGGGAACAGGAACGACGGGCCAATCCGCTTGTCGGAGGCGACCGCATGGCGGACCTGATCCACGTTGGCGCCGACTGCCTCGCAGACATTCGACACTTCGTTCATGAACGAGATGCGCGTCGCGAGCATCGCGTTCGCCGCGTACTTGCACAGTTCCGCGCTCGCGCAGTCCATCATCATGATCGGCGCGCCCGTGCGCGTGAACGGCGAGTAGAGCTCGCGCATCAGCTCCGACGCGCGCGGATCCTCCGCGCCGACGACAACGCGGTCCGGCTTCATGAAATCGTCGATGGCCGCGCCCTGTTTCAGGAACTCGGGGTTGCTGACGACGCTGAAGGGGTGTGTGGTTTCACGCCGTATGACCTCGCGGACCTTCGCCGCGGTGCCGACCGGCACGGTGCTCTTGTTGACGACGACCTTGTAGCCGTTCATCGCCCGCGCGAGCTCGCGCGCGACGTCCAGGACGTGCTGAAGATCGGCCGATCCATCCTCGCCGGTCGGGGTCCCCACCGCGATGAAGATGATTTGCGACTCGCGGACGCCGCGGGCCAGTGCCGTCGTGAACAGCAGCCGCTTTTCGGCCCGATTCCGCCGCACCATTTCCTCGAGTCCCGGCTCGTAGATGGGGATCTTCCCCCGTTGAAGGAGCCGGATTTTCGCCGCGTCTTTGTCCACGCAAATGACGTCGTTTCCGTTCTCCGCCAGGCACGCGCCGGCCACCAGGCCGACGTATCCACTCCCAATAACAGCGATCTTCATTCGCGACAGCGCTCCGTTGGATACAAAACTCTTAGGCTAGCACAGCCAGAAAAACCGTGTCAATCTATTGACCTGCAAGGGTTTGTTCGACTTTCTCCACGGTACGAGATGCTAGCATGGCCAACCGTGCGCATCCTCATCGACTATCGGCCCGCCCTGCGCGAGCGCACAGGCGTCGGCGAGTACGCGCACGAATTGGCCAATGCTCTGGCGAGCCAGCTTTCCATCCGCGACACGCTCACCCTGTTCTCCAGTTCCTGGAAGGATCGCCTGTCGCCCGGTGTGATCCCGGGGGTACCGATCGTCGACGCCCGCGTCCCCGTCAGCCTCTTGAATCTAAGCTGGCATCGGCTCGAATGGCCGGTCGCCGAAACGTTCGCCGGCGACATCGACGTGACGCATTCGATGCACCCGCTCCTCATGCCCGCCCGCAACGCGGCGCGCGTCGTCACGGTCCACGATCTGTACTTCCTCGACAGTCCCGAACGGACGGCCGCCGAAATCCGGCGCGACTATCCTGCCCTGACGGCGGAGCACACGCGGCGCGCGGAAGGCGTCATCACCGTGTCGGAGTACACCGCGGGGATGATCGTGTCCAAGTTGTCTGTCCCGCGCGATGTGATCACGCTCTGTCCGCCGGGCGCGCCAGATTGGAGGCCGGTCGATCGATACGCGAGCGGTGGACCGATTCTGTTCATGGGGACGATCGAGCCGCGAAAAAATGTCGGGACGCTTCTGCGGGCGTACGGCCGCCTCGTATCGATGAAGCCGTCGGCACCGCCCCTGAAACTCGCCGGCAAGATCGCGCCGGCGTGCGAAGGGATCGCGGACGAGATTCGGCGGCCGCCTCTCGCGGGACGAGTCGAGCACGTCGGCTACGTCAGCGGACCCGCGCGCGAGCTGCTCTATCGAGAGGCCTCGATGCTCGTGCTCCCGTCCTACGATGAAGGATTCGGCCTGCCGGTGCTCGAAGCCATGACGATCGGCGTTCCCGTGATCGCCTCCACGCGCGGCGCGTTGCCGGAAGTCGCGGGCGACGCGGGCATTCTCGTCGACCCGGACGATCACGAGGGATTTGCCGCGGCGATGGCTCGGATTCTCGACGATCCCGCGCAAGCGCGGCGGCGCGGCGAGGCGGGCATCGATCGCGCGAAGCGATTCACGTGGCGCGAGAGCGCGGCGCGGTTGATGACGGCGTACGCGGCGGCGATCGAAAGGCGCCGCGGGCGATCGTGACGAACAGGTTGAGGATCGGCGTCGACGCGCGCGAGCTGATCGGCGCGACGACCGGCGTCGGACGATATCTCGGCGAGCTGCTCCGCCGATGGACGATGCGGCCCGACAGCTATCGCCGCACGTTCGTCCTCTACGCGCCGAAGCCGCTGCCGCTGTCGTTGCCCGCCGGCACATTCGAGGCACGCATTCTGGGCAGGGGCCGCGGCACGCTCTGGGAGCAGACGTATCTGCGCCGCGCCGTTCGCGAGGATCCGCTCGACGCGTTCTTCGCGCCCGCCTATACCGCGCCGCTTGGCGTGAAGATTCCGCTCGCCGTGACCATCCACGACATTTCCTTCGTGGCGCATCCGGAGTGGTTCCGCGCCCGCGAGGGCTTTCGACGGCGATGGCTCACGCGGCGCGCGGCCTCGAACGCGAGGATCGTGTTCACCGACTCGGAATTCTCGCGGAACGAGATCGAGAACCACCTCTCGGTCGAGCCCTCGCGGATCGAAGTGATTCCACCCGGCGTGGCCTCGCCCGCGCGAAAGCCCGGCGCGCCGCTCGCGCGCGAGCCGCTCGTCCTCTTCGTCGGCTCGCTGTTCAATCGCCGCCGGCTTCCGGATCTGATAGCGGCGTTCGCCCGCGCGACGGCGGATCTTCCGCACGCGCGGTTGGCGATCGTCGGCGACAACCGGACGTGGCCGAAACAGAATCTCGCCGCGGCGGCCGCCGCGCACGGCGTCGCGAAGCGGATCGCTTTCAAGCGGTACATCACCGACGTCGAGCTCGAGAGCTTGTATGCGCGCGCGTCGGTCTTCGCGTTCCTCTCCGAGTACGAGGGCTTCGGGTTGACGCCGCTCGAGGCGCTCTCGTACGGCGTCCCGCCGATCGTCGGCGACACGCCGGTGGCGCGAGAGGTCTATGGAAACGCCGCGGAGTTCGTGCCGATTGGCGACGTCGCCGGCACCGCCAGCGCGATCCGCCGTTTTCTGATCGACCCGCCGGCGGCGGCGCCGCTCCTCTTGCGCGCGCCCGCGATCCTGCGGCGCTATTCGTGGGACACGGCGGCCGACCGCACGCTCGAAGCCCTCGAGAGGATCGCGCGTCCGTGAATCTCTCGATCATCATCGTGAGCTACAACGCGGCGGACGACCTCGATCGCTGCCTCGAATCGCTCCACGGCGCCGCACCAGCGATTCCACACGACGTCACGGTCGTCGACAACGCGTCCAGCGACGGCGGGATCGAGCGCGTTCGCGTGCGATGGCCGAAGGTGCGGACGATCGTGCTGCCAGAGAATCGCGGCTTCGCGGTCGGCAACAACGCCGGCATTCGCGCAACGACGGGAGAGCTCCTGCTCCTCCTCAACAGCGACACGATCGTGCCGCCCGGTGCAATCGACGCGCTCGTCGCGCGACTGCAGGCGCATCCAACCGCGGCAATCGCGGGACCTCGTCTGCTCGACGACTCGGGGCGTCCAGAGATTTCGTTCGGCTCGATGATCTCTCCGCTCGCCGAGCTCCGGCAGAAAATCGTCGGCCGTCTCTATGCGTCGGGCGTGCCGTTCGTCGTGACGCGCATCGATCGCCTGAGCCGTGAGGAGCAGTTCGTCGATTGGGTCAGCGGAGCGTGCCTGCTCGTCTACCGCGCGGATGCAGAAGCGGTCGGCCTCCTCGACGAGCGCTACTTTCTCTACACGGAAGACGTCGACTTCTGCGCGGCGGTACGCGATAGAGGACGGAAGGTGCTGTTTACCCCAGCCGCCACGATCACGCACGTCCGCGGGCGCTCGCGCGCGGCCGTTCCGGGCGCCATGAACGACGCCTATCGACGGAGCCAGATCGCCTTCTACGAGAAGCACCACCCCGCCTGGGCGCCCGTGCTGCGGTGGTACCTTCGTCTTAAACGATAGACGCGGATCGCGCGGATCACACGGATCACGCGGATCTGACAACGATAGACGCGGATCACGCGGATCGCGCGGATCACGCGGATCTGAAAACGATAGACGCGGATCACGCGGATCGCGCGGATCTGAAAACGATAGACGCGGATCGCGCGGATCACACGGATCACGCGGATCAGACAACGATAGACGCGGATCGCGCGGATCCACACGGATCACGCGGATCTGACAACGATAGACACGGATTGCGCGGATCGATCGGATCACGCGGATCTGACAACGATAGACGCGGATCACGTGGATCACGCGGATCGCGCGGATCTGAAAACGATAGACGCGGATCGCGCGGATCACACGGATCACGCGGATCTGAAACGATAGACGCGGATCGCGCGGATCACACGGATCACGCGGATCTGACAACGATAGACGCGGATCACGCGGATCACACGGATCACGCGGATCTGAAAACGATAGACACGGATTGCGCGGATCGATCGGATCACGCGGATCTGAAACGATAGACGCGGATTGCGCGGATCACGCAATGAGGGAAGGGATGATCGACATACTCGAGCGGCACGCGATTCAGGTACTGCGAGAGGCCGGACACGACCAAGTCAACGTCGCGTCCCTAACATTCGTCAGTTGGAACCGAATCGCCGGCTGGCTCAAGCAGATCGACAACTTGCGTCGGCTTACCCGCGGTAGTAATGCCCGTTCGATGTCCGGTAATAGGAACCACTTTTTCAACCGTTCCGTAATAGAGGGCGCGATCTCCTTGGTCGATGACTTCGAGGTGCCCCCACGGAGATGAGAGCCCAGAATCATGTTCCGAGACAAACGTCACAGAACCCACGTGGTTATGTAGGCGAAGGTGGTCTAAACCCGTGGATTTGAACTCCACTTTGACCTCATCCCCTGGCCTAGGAAACACCGGGCTTGTAAACGTGTTCCCCCCACCCACTGCTGCCGCAATCTCCTTGTGGACCCCGAAAAACAGACACATAACCAGAAAGTAAGCGAGCAACCACATCGAGGCGACCGCGACGCCGATCTTTGCCTTCTTCATTGCTCCGCTGTGTATGGTAGTCGCGGGCATTGATTATGACCGCGTTTTTCGCGTACGGTGGGCGCGAGGCTTCTGACCGAAGACGCTTTACTCGCGGGGGCGTTGCGAGGCGAGAGCTCCATTCGGCCGCACACAGCCAGCATTGCCATTGAAGGACGAGCGCGCGACGCCGGCGCTGGACATCGTGCAGGCTGGTCCACAGACCCGCGGCGCCGCACGAGCTGCACCCTAGTTAGATTCAGTGGCAGCATCTGGTCGGCTGCCGGCCCCTCGCCGTGTTGAGCACGCGGGCCCTGACCAACGCTCGGTCGCTCTCGGCGGCGCCTGGGTTCACACACGACCACGCGCTGATCGCGCGGCGACACGGCCCCGGCCCTCTGCGCTTCCCGGATTACCCTCGCAGACACACCTGAACGCACCCAAGTGGCCGGACAGCAGCCTGGTTCACGATCCCGAGCGCGATCCGCTGGTGAAGCGCGCATTCGAGGACCTCGCGACGGGACGATTCACGAAGCAGGAAGTCATTCACCGCGCCACAAACGCCGGCCTGCGCACGCGGCACGGCCTGCCGCTGTCGCCACAGACCTTTGGGCCATTGCTCGCAACAGGATCTACATCGGCCAGGTCGAGAGCCCGGACCGTGGCGTTTCGGCGCGCGGCGATTTCGAACCGAGCTCACGCTGTCGAACATCGACCGCTACACCGAGGCAGTCGACGAACTCGACGTGGAAGGCATCCTGGCGTTTGCGGAACGCATTCTGCCGCGTGCCTCAGACCTGTGGGTGCAGGCGTCGCTCGACTACACGCAGCGATTGCAACAGGGTACGCGGGGGGACAGACGGCGTTGTACGAGCTGATCGCGGCCCTGCGGCCGACGACCGTCCGACCGCTCGTGCGATTCGAAGGCCTGCCCGGCGAATTCTCCCAGCACGATTCTGGACAAGTCGACGTGCGCCCGTACGCACGCTCGCGGATCACTTCACCGCGATCGGCGGAATTCCGCTGTTGGCGGTCTTCGACCGCCCGACGACCGTCGCCTTGAAGTGGACGAAGCGCGGGAAAGTCACGAATGGAATCCGCTGTTTGCCGGCGTGGCGCTGGATTTGGGCTCGGCATCGAGCTCTGCTGGCCCGCGAGTCCGGAGCGCCTGGGCCTCAGATCAACCGGCCAGAATTTCCGGAATTGATGCGCCAGAATTTCCGGAACCCACAGCACGAATCACGCGGATCTGACCCGTCCGATCCGCGCGATCCGCGTCTATCCGCGTAATCCGCGTTGTAAAATCAGTCGAGCCTTGCGAATAGCCATCGATGCCCGGAAGCTGCGGGACTATGGAATCGGCACGTATGTGAGGAATCTTCTGCGGCAGTTGTCGCGGATCGATCCCGCGTCCGAGTACATCGTGCTGTGCAGCCGCCGCGATCAGGATTTCATGCAGGAGCTCGGCGACAACTTCCGCATGGTCGCCGAATCCTCGCCGGGTTATTCGGTTCGCGAGCAGATCACCATGCCTCGCGATCTGAGGCGCGAGGGCGCACACCTGTTTCATTCGCCTCACTACGTGCTCTCGCCGCTCACGCCCTGCAAGTCGGTCGTGACGATTCACGATTGCATCCACCTTCGATTTCCGCAGTACTTGCCGAACCGACTCGGCTACGCGTACGCGAGAAGCTTCCTCTGGGTCGCGACGCACCGCTCGGATCGCATCGTCACCGTCTCGGAAGCGTCGAAGCGGGACATCCTCGAGTACTTCCGCGTGCCGCCCGAGAAGATCGACGTGATCTACAACGGCATCGACGAGCGCTTCGGCAACATGCCGCCGGACGAGGACGTCGTGCGCGTGCGCGACCGCTATCAGCTCGACGGGCCGTTCATTCTCTACGCGGGCAACATCAAGCCCCACAAGAATCTCGGACGCCTCATCGAAGCGTTTCACATCTTGCGCGGGAGCGGCTCGGAGTTCGAGCAGGTGAAGCTCGTGATCATCGGCGACGAGATCGCGAAGTATGCGGCGCTGCGCCATGCCGTGCACCGCTACAAGCTCCACAAACACGTGCGCTTCTTCGGGTTCGTCCCCTCGACGACACTGGCGATCCTCTATCGGCTTGCGGCGGTCTTCGTGTTCCCGTCGCTCTATGAAGGGTTCGGGCTTCCGCCCCTCGAAGCGATGGCGAGCGGCACGCCGGTGATCACGTCGAACGTGTCGTCGCTGCCGGAAGTCGTGGGCGACGCCGCCATCCTGATCGACCCGCTGCAGCCCGAAGCGATCGCCGACGCGTTGAAACGCGTCCTGAGCGACGCGGACCTGCGCGGCGATTTGCGTCGGCGCGGGTTCGCGCGCGCGCGTCAGTTCTCGTGGGAGCGGTCCGTCCGCCGCGTCCGCGAGATTTACGGCGAGGTCCTGTCCGGCTGATGCCTGGAGCGACGCCTCGCGTGGCGCTGGTACACGACTGGCTGACCGGCATGCGCGGCGGCGAGAAAGTTCTCGACGCGCTGTGCGAGCTCTATCCCGACGCGCCGCTCTTCAGCCTCGTGCACGTGAAGGGATCGGTCTCGGAACGGATCGAAGCGCGGCGCCTGAGCACCTCGTTCGCGCAGCAGTTGCCGAACGCCGGCCGCCTCTACCGCCAGTACCTCCCGTTCTTTCCGACGGCAGTCGAGCTCTTCGACCTCGATCGCTTCGACATCGTCATCAGCACCAGCCATTGCGCCGTCAAATCCATCGTCCGCCCTGGCCGGGCCGTGCACGTCTGCTACTGCCACTCGCCGATGCGGTATGCGTGGGACCAGTTCGACTCGTACTTCGGGCCGCGCAAGGTCGGCGTCGCGGCGAGCCGGGTGCTGAAGCCGATGATGGCGGGGATGGCGAGGTGGGACCGGGCAACGGCGGGACGCGTGGACCGGTTCGTGGCGAACTCCCGGTATGTTGCGGGCCGGATCCGCCGATACTATAATCGCGGGTCGACCGTCGTGTATCCTCCTGTACAGACAGCCTTTTATCGTCCTGCCGACGATCACTTCGCGGCGCGGTCCGGCTTCCTGGTGGTGTCCGCCCTCGTGCCCTACAAACGTGTCGACGTCGCGATCGACGCCTGCCGCGCGATTGGCGCTCCCCTGTCGATCGTGGGAGTAGGTCCCGAATTGGCGCGGCTGGAAGCCGCCGCGGGGCCCGAGGTCCGCTTTCTGGGGTGGCGATCGGACGACGAGATTCGTGAGCTGTATCGACGGTCCGAGGCGGTGATCCTCGCAGGAGTCGAGGATTTCGGGATCGTTCCCGTCGAAGCTCAGGCGTGCGGATGTCCCGTCGTCGCGCTCGCGGAGGGCGGCTCGTCGGAAACAGTCATCGAGGGCGAGACCGGCGTGCTCGTCCACGGCCGCACGAGCGACGCGTTTGCCGAAGCCCTCGATCGCGCTCGGCGCCTGCGTGTCGACCCCGATCGTCTTCGTCAGCACGCGCTCACGTTCTCGCGCGAACGCTTCCTGACCAATTTCAGCGCCGTCGTGGATGACGCCGTCCGGCGGACGCCGGACGCCACGGGAGAGACCAACCAATGATGCGGCGGTACAACCGCCTGCTCGTTGCGTTCTACATCCTGTCGGACGCGCTGCTCGGCATGGCGGCGTTCGCCATCGCCTACCTTCTTCGATTCGAGACGTGGATCGCGGACGTCATTCCCGTCACCAAGGGTCAGCCGCCGTTCTGGCAGTACGTCAACCTGTTGCCGCTGATCGGTCTGCTCGTGCCGATCGCCTACCACGTCCAGGGTCTGTACCGCCTGCGGCGCGGACGCACGCGCGTCGACGACTTCTTTGCCGTGTTCGTCGGAACGATTCTCGCGGTCGTTCTCGGCCTCGCGAGCACGCTGTATCTCGAGGGGTATTGGCAGGAAACGGATCCGCTGACTGGCCGGCCGCTGGTCGAAGGCCTCTACATCGTCTCGCGGCCCGTCTGGCTGATCTTCATGGGGCTCAACTTCGTCGGGACCTACACGACGCGGGAGCTCGTGCGCGAGGCGCTCGAGCGCCGCTGGCGCGCGGGCATCGGCCTCAAGCGCGTGCTGATCGCGGGCGCCGGCGACCTCGGACGTCTCGTCGCGGACAAGCTGCTGGAGCATCGTGAACTGGGGTTCAGGGTGATCGGGTTCCTCGACGATCGTGCCGCCGGCGATCACATCGGATATCGAGGCCTCCCCCTTCTGGGCACGATGGCGGAAGGCCCTGAGATCATTCGTCAAGAGCGCATCGATCACCTCTACGTGGCGCTCCCGCTCGAAGAGCACGTCAAGATGCTCGGCCTCGTGGAGGCCACGAGCCGCGAAGGCGTCGACGTCCACGTCGTCCCCGACCTGCTCCAGTTCATCGCGCTGCGCGCGCGGCTCGAGAACCTGGACGGCGTGCCGATCATCAGCCTGAACGACGTGCCGCTTCGCGGCTTCAACAGCCTGCTCAAGCGAACGATCGACGTCATGATCTCCGGCGCCGCGCTCCTGGTGCTGGCGATTCCATTCGGGATCATCTCGCTCATCATCCGCCGCACGTCGCACGGATCCGTGTTCTACACGCAAGAGCGCATGGGCCTCGACGGCCGCGCGTTCCAGGTCTACAAGTTCCGATCGATGTACGAAGGGGCCGAGGACGAGAGCGGGCCGGTCTGGGCGCGCGACAACGATCCGCGATGCACGCCGGTCGGCCGCTTCCTGCGCCGATTCGACGTCGACGAGCTGCCGCAGCTCTGGAACGTGCTGCGCGGCGACATGTCCATCGTCGGTCCGCGCCCGGAGCGGCCGTACTTCGTCGAACAGTTCAAGCACCGCATTCCGCAATACATGCTTCGCCACAAGGTCAAGGCGGGCATCACTGGATGGGCGCAGGTCAACGGCTGGCGCGGCAACACCTCGCTCGAAAAGCGCATCGAATACGACCTCTACTACATCGAGAACTGGTCTGTCGGCCTCGACATCAAGATCATGTGGCTTACAGTGCTGAAGGGGATTCAAAAGCATGCCTATTAGCCGTCAGCGGTCAGCCGTCAGCTTGTCTAACTGTGCTGAAAGCTGAGAGCTGAGAGCTGAAGGCTGATATGCGAATCGTCATCACCGGCGCGGCCGGCTTCATAGGATCCCACCTCGCCGAGACGCTGCTCGATCGCGGGCACTCCGTGGTTGGCATCGACAATCTGCTCACCGGGAGCACGGCCAACATCGCGCATCTGGCGAATCGCGACTTCACGTTCATCAAGCACGACGTCACGAACTACATGTTCGTCGAGGGTCCGGTCGATGCGGTGCTGCACTGGGCGAGCCCCGCGAGCCCGATCGACTACCTCGAGCTGCCGATTCCGACCTTGAAGGTGGGCGCGCTCGGCACGCACAAGGCGCTCGGACTCGCGAAGGAAAAGAAGGCGCGGTTCGTTCTCGCGTCGACCTCAGAGGTCTACGGCGATCCGCTGGAGCACCCGCAAAAGGAAACGTACTGGGGGAACGTCAATCCGATCGGTCCACGCGGCGTCTACGACGAAGCCAAGCGGTTCGCCGAGGCGATCACGACCGCGTATCACCGCTACCACGGCATCGACACGAAGATCGTCCGGATCTTCAACACGTACGGTCCGCGCATGCGGCTGCACGATGGGCGCGCCGTGCCGGCGTTCATGAGTCAGGCGCTCGGCGGCGAGGACATCACGATCTTCGGGAGCGGCAAGCAGACGCGCAGCTTCTGCTACGTCACCGATCTCGTCGACGGCGTCATCCGGCTGATGGAATCAGACCTGAATGAACCAGTGAACATCGGTAACCCGCACGAGATGACGATCGAAGAGATCGCGCGCGAGATCCTTCGCCTGACGGGCTCCTCGAGCCGCATCGTCTACCGGCCGCTGCCCGAGGACGATCCCAAAGTCCGCCAGCCGGACATCACGCGCGCGCGCGAGCTGCTCGGCTGGGAGCCGAAGGTTCCACTCGAAGAGGGCCTGAAGAAGACGCTCGCCTATTTCCGCGAACGCGTGTGAGCGATCGCGTGGCTTCCGCCTTCGGGCGGAAGATCTCTCTTGGATCGTTTCAGAAGCTACGCGTGGCCCATTCTGACGATCTGCAGCGCGTAGTGAAATGCCGAGACGACGGTAATCGCGAGCGACGCGTAGACGAAGATCGTCACCACCGCTGACGGTTGCTCTAAGTAGTTGAAATACAGCGCGACGACGCCGGTGAGGACGTAGGTGGCCGTGGCGATCTTGCCGTAGATCGATGGACGAAACGTCCGGCGGCCGACTGCGAGGTTCACGACGGCAACGGTCAAGACGATCACCACGTCACGGCTGATCACGAGGATCGTGAACCAGAGCGGCAGCCTGTTCGCCAATCCAATCCCCGGAAGCGTCAGCATCACGAACATCGTCACGAGGAGGAGCTTGTCGGCCATCGGATCGAGCCACGTGCCGAGCGTGGTCTTCTGACCGGCGCGGCGCGCGATGAGACCATCGAGCAGATCGGTGACGCCCGCGATGAAGAAGCTGACGAGCGCCCAGCCTCGGTATCCGTACATCAAAAGGATCACGAAGACAGGCACAATCAGCATCCGCAGCAGCGTGAGCTGGTTCGCCGCTGTGAGATTGCGCGCGAGGTTCATCGCAAGCGCGTGACGGCGAGCTCTTCGAGCTTCTTGACTGCGGCGACGGCCTCGGCGCCCGTGACGGGCCGGCCGAGCTGAAAGCTGCCGTCGGCGAGCGGCTGCATGACGCCCGCTTCGACGGTCAGCGACGCGGCCGGATAGCTCAAATGCGCCGCGGGGACGTCGGTGAATTGGCGTTTCGCGTTGCGCCAGGAGGCGGCCAGCGCAGGCTTCTCGACCGCGATGAGCGACAGCACGCGGCTCGCGGCGTCGGCGAGCTCGCCACGCCGCACGACGGCGGCCGGTTGGAACGTGTGGTTCGGGTAAACCTCCATCACGCCTGCGCGCGTGACGGACATGATCCACGGCCCGGCCCAGCTCCCGCGCGTATCGGTGATCACGACGGGCGTGCTCCGCGGCACGCGCTTCAACAATTCGTCGAGGCGCACGCCGACGAGCGCCGCAAGCTGCTCGCGCGAGAGGCCCGAAGAGGATTCGATCTGCAGGAACTCCGTCGGCATCTTCGCAAGCGCGAGCTGCTCGCGAAGCCGGTCGACCTTGCGATCGAGAGGCTCGGTGCCTTCGGAGGAAATTCCGCGATCGAGCGCCAACGCGGCTTCGTACGCCGCGACGGCGCTTGGAATGTCCTGCCGGGCCTCGTGAATGTCGCCGATGAGGACCTGCAGCCGCGCGTCGGTTGGCTCGAGCTCCGCCGCCTTGATTGCCTGCTGCAGCGCGCCATCGAGCGCGCCGCTCCGGCGAAGAACGTCCGCGAGCTCGCGATAGAGGAACGGGCTGCCGGGCGACGCGGCAATCGCCCGCTCGTACATCTTCCTCGCTTCGTCCAAGCGCCCGCCCTCGGCCGCTTTCCGCGCCGCCGCCACATCGTCCTGTTGCCCGCGCGCGCGCAGGACATCGATGCGCGTTCGAAGCGCCGCGAGCTCAGGATCGGTGCCGACCGCCGCCTCGAAGCTCTTGAGCGCCATCTCGCGATCGCCCTTCGCGAGGAGCGCCTCGCCGCGGCCGACGAGCGCGGGGACGTAGCGCGGATTGGCGACAATCGCGCGATCGAAGTGATCGACGGCCGAATCGTGATCGTTTTTCGCGAGCCCGACGTAGCCCAAGCCGGCTTCGGCCGGGTAGAAGTTCTCAGCGAGCTTCAGCGCCGAGTGAAAGTTCCGCTCGGCGGCGCGGAGATCGCCGCTCTGTAGCCACAGCCAACCGGCCTGATGGCGTTCACGCGCCGCTTCGGTTCCGAGCTCGGGTAGGACGGCCGGAAAGATGAAATCGGGATACTTGGCTACCGCCGGCGCCGGAGGCATCTCGAGCTTCTTCGGCCCGCATGCCGCTGGCACCATCGCCACGAGCGCGACGATCAGCGGGGCCAGAAACGACCGAAAGGAGAACTGACGCTTCATGACGCGTGCACGGCAACGTCGTTGAATCGAGCGAGGACCCGGCGCGGCATCTCGACTTGAATCGACACGTGGCCGTTCGAGGACTCGTGCCGGAGGATGCGGCCAATACGATACAACTGCGCGATGCGATCGCGATCGGTCTCCGACGCGCCGTCGAACTCCAGATCGACAATCGTCGTGTCGAGCGCGAGGCGCGACTCGATCGCGGCGACGAGCTCTTCCCGGCCCGCTCCTGTCGCGGCCGAGACGACGATCGCTCCAGGATAGAGCGCCTTCAACCGCTCGCGCTCCGCGGCATCGAGCCGATCGTCTTTGTTGAAGAGATCGATCGAGGGAACGCGGTCGGCGTCGACCTCGGCAAGGACGGTGCGAACGGCAGCCATGTGCCGCTCGCGGTCGGGGCTCGAAGCGTCGATCACATGCACCAGCAGGTCCGAGGCCGCGACCTCCTCGAGCGTGGCGCGAAATGCGGCAACGAGCGAGTGCGGGAGCCGATCGATGAACCCGACCGTATCGGAGACGAGCAGCTCGCGGCGATCCGGCAGGCGGACTTTGCGCACGAGCGGATCCAGGGTGACGAACAGCGCATCCGACGCGGTCGCGCTGTCGCCCGTCAACAGATTGAAGAGCGTTGTCTTGCCCGCGTTGGTGTAACCCACGAGCGCGACCGTCGGAACCGCCGCTTTGTGGCGGCGCTCGCGAAGCTGCGATCTCCGGCGGCGCACGGCATCGATGTCGTTCGACAGCACGCTGATGCGATGCCGGATGCGGCGCCGATCCGTTTCGAGCTTCGTTTCGCCAGGCCCTCGCGTGCCGATGCCGCCGCCGAGACGCGAGAGCGCAGTGCTCGCACCCACGAGCCGCGGCAGAAGATACTTCAACTGCGCGAGCTCCACCTGCAGCTTGCCTTCGCGCGTTCGCGCGCGACGAGCGAAGATGTCCAGGATCAACTGCGTCCGATCGACGACCTTGCGGTCCAGCGCGGTCTCGAGGTTTCGCATCTGGGCCGGGCTCAGCTCGTTGTCGAAGATGACAACGTCCGCGCCGATCTCGTCGCAAGATGCGGCGAGCGTCTTGACCTTTCCGGCGCCGAGAAACGTCGCGGGATCCGGCTTCGGGCGATCCTGCAAAACGCGGAGCACGACGCTCGCGCCGGCGGCGTTCGCGAGGCCGGCAAGCTCGTCGAGAGAATGTTCGGGATCGAAGTGCCGGGACGGTCCGCTGAAGAGGCCAACCAGCGCCGCGCGCTCCCGCCCGTTCGACGTGGTCGAGCGCAGACCCGCTTGGCGCATCACTCGAGCGATTTTATCACGCGGTCCCACGCGACCGCGCCCGTACGGACGAGCCGCGGACCGTGCGTCGCCATCTCGACGATCGTCGACGGCGCACCGCCCGGCGCCGGACCCGCATCGAGAAGCAGATCGATCGACGACGCCAGCGCGTGCGCCACTTCATCGGCCGTCGACGCGGGTGGATTGCCCGAGAGGTTCGCGCTCGTCGCGGTCACAGGGAACGAGAGGCTGCCGGCAAGAAGTCGTGCGACGTCATGAGCTGGCACTCGGATCGCGATCGTTCGTCCATCGGCCGAGATTCCGTTCGCGACCCGCCCGCGCGACCGCAGCACGAGCGTCAGCGGCCCGGGCCAGAACGCGCGCGCGAGCGTCAGATCCTGGGGGCCGAACACCGCAACCTCTTGCGCCTGCTCGAGCGACGCGGCAATCAACGGAATCCCACGCCCCGCGTCGCGCCCTTTCGCCCGAATCAGCCGCTCGACCGGTTCGTCCTGGCGTGGATCGACGGCAAGGCCATAGAGCGTATCGGTCGGATACGCCACGATGCCGCCCTTCGAGAGGACATCGGCGGCGTCTCGAAGGACGTCCGGATCCGGCGATCGAGCGTCGAGTGAAACGCGTACGATGTCACACCTCTTCGGTTGCGGGCGCCGTCGTCGGGGTGTCGCTGGAGGTCGCCATCAGGCGGCGAACGAGGCCGGCGAGCAGCACGAGCACGATCGTGTCGAGAATGAAAACGGCCCGCAAGCTCAAGGTGCCGAGCAACCCGCAGATCACGGGACTCAACGCGAGCCCCAAGAGCGATCCCGTCGACAGCAGCCCGAATCCCGTCCCCCGTGATTGCGGTGGAATGACGGCGCCTGCCGCGGTGTAGGCCGCGGTGCTCGCCGATCCGATTGCGAGGCCGAGAAGCGGCGTGCCGAGAATCAGAAGGCCGGTGCCGCCCGCGAATACATACGCGAGCGTGCCGAGCGCACCCATGCCCGCGGCCGCAGCGATGACCACGCGCGTCGAATACCGGCGGGCGAGAAAACGTGCGCACAGGTGATTGCCGAGCGCGCCGGTTCCCGCGGCGATCGAGAAGATCACGCCTGAGACGATCGGCACATCGTTCATCGACGTTCCCAGCTCGGCGATGTAGAGCGGGAGCACGGGCCCAAGGCTGCGATCGACGAACGTCAAGCCGAACACGACGCCAATCAGCAGGATGAAGTTCTCGAACGCGAGCACGCTGCGGAACGTCACGCGCCTGTCGCGCGCGTGATGCGACGGCGTGTGAATCGCCGGCTCGCGATACATCGTGAACACCAGGACGAGCGCGACCACGTAGAACCCCGCGGTCACGAAGAACGCGTGCCGCAGGCCGACGATCTGCGCGACGGTGCCGCCGATTACCGGACCCAGCGCCGGCCCGAGCCGCTGCGCCGTCTGGACGGTGCCGATCGCGAACGCCATGCGTTCGCGCGGCGCGACATCCGCCGCCATCGTGAGCGCGAGCGCCCCGTATCCGGCGAAGAGTCCCTGAACCGCGCGCAGCGCGAACACGTGCCACGCCTTGGTCACGAACGCCATTGCCGACATGACGACGACGAAGCTCACGAGCGATCGCTCGATCATGATCTTGCGGCCGACGCGGTCCGCGAGGCGGCCCCAGAGGGGCGCCATCAGGGCGGTCACCGCGGGCGTCACGCCGAGGCTGAGGCCCGACCAGAGCGCGATGTCGCCCACGTCGTTCACGCCGAGTTGTTGGAAATAGAGCGGCAGGAACGGCATCACGAGCGTGAAGCCGGTGAAGCCGATGAAGGTCGCCGCTGTGACGGCGAAGAGATTCTGGCGCCAGTTCACCTAGAACCGTACCCGGACCGACCGGTTCTCGGCCACGTGAATCGTATCGATGAACCGGACGCGCGGCGGATCGGTCTGCATGACGAGCGACGACGTGCGCGTCCCTTCGCCGAAGAATCGAACGCCGCGCATCAGGGCGCCGTCGGTGACGCCGGTGGCGGCGAACACGAGGTTCTTTCCCGATGCGAGATCCTTCGACTTGTAGATTCGTTTGATATCGGTGATCCCCATCGCGCGGCAGCGTTCCTCGTGCTCCGGCTTCTTCACGACGAGCCGCGCGAAGATTTCGCCATTGAGGCAGCGCATGGCCGCGGCGGTGATCACACCCTCCGGCGCGCCGCCCGTGCCCATGACGGCGTGCACGCCGCTGCCGACGACCGCGGCGGCGATGCCGGCCGAGAGATCGCCGTCGGTGATGAGGCGAATGCGCGCGCCGGTCTCGCGAATCTGTTGAATGAGGTCCTCGTGGCGCGGACGATCGAGCACGATGACCACGAGGTCCTCGACGCGCCGATCGAGCGCGCGCGCGATCGCATCGAGGTTGTCGGAAACCGGCGCGTCGAGGCCGACCACGTTCTTGGCGGCCGGCCCGACGACGAGCTTTTCCATGTAGAGATCGGGGGCGTGCAGCAGGCCGCCGGCGTCGGAGGCGGCGAGCACGGCAAGCGCGTTCGGCGCGCCCGTCGCGCAGAGGTTCGTGCCCTCGAGCGGATCCACCGCGATATCGACCTTCGGAAGGCCGTCAGCGCCCTGGCCCGCCTTCGCGGCGGTCCCGACTTTCTCGCCGATGTAGAGCATCGGCGCCTCGTCGCGCTCCCCCTCGCCGATGACGATCGTGCCGTCGATCGGAACGGTATCGAGCGTGCGCCGCATCGCTTCGACCGCGGCCTGGTCGGACTTGTGACCGTTCCCCTGCCCCATCGTGTGGGCGCAGGCGACGGCCGCCCGCTCCACGACCCGAAGAAACTCGAGGGAAAGATCCGAGCTGCTCATACGTGGTCCTTGAATGGCGGAAGCTCGCAGCGCGTCGGGCGATCCTCGCGAAACCCGAGCACGTAGTCTGCCTGCATGATCTTGTGGATCTCCCGCGTCCCCTCGTAGATCACCGCGCCCTTGCAGTTGCGATAGAAGCGGCCCGCGGGATACTCGTCAGAGTACCCGTTCGCGCCGTGCACTTGTACCGTGTCGCCCGCGGCGCGCTCGGAGGCGACGGTCGCGAACCATTTGGCCAATCCCGTCTCGCGCGTGTTCCGCCGTCCCTTGTTCTTGAGGAAGCCCGCCCGCATCCACAACAGCCGCGCGGCCTGATAGTCGGACTCCATCTGCGCGATCATTTCCTTCACGAGCTGATGCTCGGCGATCTTGACGCCGAACGTCTCGCGCTCCTTCGCGTACTTCGCGCTCGCGTCGCGGCACGCGCGAATGAGGCCGGTCGCGCCGGCCGCCACGGTGAACCGACCCTGATCGAGCGAGAACATCGCGATCTTGAACCCCTCACCCGGCCGGCCGACGACGTTCTCCTCCGGCACTTCGACCTCTTCCATCTTGAAGAAGCCGGTGTTGCCCGCGAGGATGCCCCATTTCTCCTTCAACGTGCCGCTCGAGAAGCCCTTGAACGCGCGCTCGACGATGAACGCGGTGAGCCCCGAGGGATCGCGCTGCTTCTTCTTCTCGAGATCGCTCCACGCGAACACGAGAAAGTTGTCGGCGATGTCCGCGAGCGAGATCCACATCTTCTCGCCCGTGAGCACGTAGCGGCTCCCCTTCTTCACCGCGACCGATTGAATGCCGCGCACATCGCTGCCGGCGGCCGGCTCCGTCAGGCCATACGTCGCGAGTTTCTGCCCCTGCGCCTGCGGGACGAGATAGCGTTCCTTCTGATCTTCGGTTCCCCACGTCAGGAGCGACAGGCAATTCAACCCCGCGTGGACCGACATGATCACGCGCAGCGACGTGTCGACGTACTCCAATTCCTCGCTGATCACGCCGAGGCTGATGTAGTCCATGCCGGCGCCGCCATATTCCTGCGGCACCGAGCAGCCTAGAAGACCGAGGCCGGCCATCTGCGGAATGATGGCGGGATCGAAACGGTGCTGCCGATCGAGCTCGCGAATCCGCGGCGCAACCTCCCGCGCCGCCCACTCGCGCACCGCTTGCTCGAGCAGGCGCTGCTCGTCCGTCAAATCGAAATCAAGCATCTATGAGTCCTTCGAAGGAGAAAAAGTGACGCGAGTATTGTATGAGATTGGCGGTCGGGATCCGGGATCCGGGATTCGGGATCCGGTCTGCGGACCGACTCGAGTCACGATCGACGAATTTCCACGATGGCGTGCCGCCCTAGGCCCAACACCGTCGCGGCGCTGACCGAATTCGCCGCGAGCTCCAGATGGTCGCTGCTGCCGAAGAGCGCGCACACTTCGCCGGGGCCGATCTCCGCGTACGTCGAGACCAATCGATCGACCGGCTTCGCCGCCGCGAGAATCCGGATCGGGCCGTGGCGAACGAACGTCTCGAACGTCCGGCGGTCGATGTTCGTCACGAGATTGCCGAAGCGATCGACGTGGAGCACGACGCCCGCGAGCGCGTCCTCCCGTACCTCCACCGTTGGAACGTCGATGCGTTGATAGTCCGTGATCGTCCGGCCGAGCGCCGCGAGCTGCGTTCCCTTGGCGAGCCATGCGGCCGCCGGCGCGAAACGATCGCGCCCCTCGAACGTGCGCGTCACGGTGGGCCGCGCGTAGCGCCGCTCCGAGAGCTCCACGACCCGGCGCGGAGGCGTGTCGCGAAGGACGAGCGTCAGGACACCGTTGTCCGGCGCGACGAATCGGTAGTCTCCGGCTTCCGCCGCAATCCCGCGCCGCGCGGATCC
>DATBJJ010000184.1:0-44821 GCA_036556425.1 Vicinamibacterales bacterium | reverse complement strand
GGCCTTCGCACCAAGCCGCCACGACTCGATATAGGCCTTCTCGACCTCCTCCACCGTCGCTTCCTTCGGCACGTTGACGGTCTTCGAGATCGCGCCCGACAAGAACGGCTGCGTGGCGCCCACCATCTTGATGTGGCCCATGTAGTGGATCGATCGAACGCCGCGCGCCGGCTTGAACGCGCAGTCGAAGACCGGCAGATGCGTGTCCTTGATGTGCGGCGCGCCTTCGATCGTCTCGTTCTCGTCTATGTACTCGATGATCTCCTTGACCTGCTGCTGCGAGTATCCGAGCTTCGAGAGCGCCATCGGCACCGTCTGATTGACGATCTTCATCAGGCCGCCGCCGACGAGCTTCTTGTACTTCACGAGCGCGATGTCCGGCTCGACGCCCGTCGTGTCGCAGTCCATCATGAAGCCGATCGTGCCGGTCGGCGCGAGCACCGTCGCCTGCGCGTTGCGGAAGCCGTGCTGCTCGCCGAGCTCGATGACCTCGTCCCACACCGCTTTCGCCGACTCGAACAGCTCCTTCGGCATCGCGCTGCGATCGATGTCCTTCAGCGCCGCGCGGTGCTTCCGCATGACGCGGAGGAACGGCTCGCGGTTCTTCTCGTAGCCGGCGAACGGACCGCCGTGATCGCGCGCGATCTTCGCCGACTGCGCGTACGCCGCGCCGTGCATCAGCGCCGTGATCACCGCGGAGTAGTCGCGGCCGGCGTCGCTGTCGTACGGCAGGCCGCGCGACATCAGCAGCGCGCCGAGATTCGCGTAGCCGAGGCCGAGCGGCCGATACGCGTGGCTGTTCTTCGCGATCGCCTCGGTCGGATAGCTCGAGTTGTCGACGAGGATCTCCTGCGCCGTGATGAGCGTCCGGCAGGCCGCATCGAACGCCGCGTGATCGAACTCGCCGTCTTCACGGACGAATTTCATCAGGTTGATCGACGCGAGGTTGCAGGCCGAGTCGTCGAGGAACATGTACTCGGAGCACGGGTTGCTCGCGTTGATGCGCGCCGTGTTCGGACAGGTGTGCCAGTCGTTGACCGTGGTGTCGAACTGCATCCCCGGATCGCCGCAGATGTAGGTCGCTTCCGCGATCTGCCGCATCAGATCGCGCGCCTTGTAGGTGTCCATCACCTCGCCGTTCAACACCGCCCGCGTCTGCCACTCGCCGTCGTCCATGACCGCGCGCATGAACTCGTCGGTCACGCGCACGCTGTTGTTCGAGTTCTGGAAGAAGACCGACGAGTACGCCGGACCGGTGAACGAGCCGTCGTAGCCGGCGTCGATGAGGGCCCACGCCTTCTTCTCTTCCTCGACCTTGCAGTTGATGAACTCGACGACGTCGGGATGATCGGCGTTGAGGATGACCATCTTCGCCGCGCGGCGCGTCTTGCCGCCCGACTTGATGACGCCGGCGAACGCGTCGAAGCCCTTCATGAACGACACCGGACCCGACGCGGTGCCGCCGCCCGCGAGCAGCTCGCGCGACGAGCGGATGTTCGAGAGGTTCGATCCCGTCCCCGACCCGAACTTGAAGAGCATCCCCTCGGTCTTGGCCAGGGTGAGGATCGATTCCATCGTGTCCTGGACCGAGTTGATGAAGCAGGCGGAGCACTGCGGCGCTTTCTCGAAGCCGACGTTGAACCACACCGGGCTGTTGAACGCCGCCTTCTGGAAAACGAGGAGATGCTTCAGATCGTCGCTGAAGGCCTGCAGATCGTCTTCGCTCGCGAAGTAGTTCTGCTTGCGCGCCCACGCGGTGATCGTGTCGACGACGCGGCCGATGAGCTGCTTGACGCTGCGCTCGCGATCCGGCGTGCCGATCTGCCCGCGGAAATACTTCGAGACCACGATGTTGGTCGCTTGCTGCGACCAGAAGCGGGGGATTTCGACGTCGCGCTGCTCGAAGACCACCTGACCTTTCTCGTTGCCAATCACCGCCGACCGGACGTCCCATTCGATCTCGTCGAATGGATCGATCCCTTCGTGGCTGAAGTACCGAACGAACTCCAGGCCGGACACGGGCGGACGGGTGGTGGTGATGGTCTCTCCCCTGGTGGTGTCCACCGACGGAGCAGCGCCTCTTTGCATGTGTCCCCTCCGAAAACGCCGAGCAGCCAGCCGCCCCCAAGGCCGGGCGCTCCGAAACTTACAGTTGTTCTGGACGCACGCACTCGACTGGTCATGACGGACCCGTCCGTCTGACCTCGCGTAGGCTGGGAAGTCCCGCGGTCTCGTGGCGCTGGCGGCCTTGCTCCGCTGGTCGGCCAAATCGTCCCGACAAGCTCCGGCGGCGGCCTCGCCGGAGCGCGCATCGTGCTATTCAGGTGCGCGGAAGCGGGGACGATAATGGACCCTGTTTACGCGGTTGTCAAGGCCGGATCCACCACATATTGTGCTGTTTTTTTAGGGCAGGCGCAAGATATTGACAACGTGCGTGACTTCTTCTAAGTGCCCTATTTTGCACGGTTTCTTCGGATAAATGGGGACGCCCAATCGGGGCAGCTTTGCCCATTTATTCAGGGCTAGCGGGACGTGGCAGTCTGGGGAGACACGGATCACGCGGATTAGACGTCGTCGAGCGACCGCGCCTGCGGCGCCGCCGGTCGCGTCAACATGTGGGCGAGGAGATTCTCAGATCCGCGAGATCCGCGGCATCCGCGAGATCCGCGTTCCCATCGACCTGCACTGAAGATTTTTTGGGCAAACCCCGCCCTGTTAACGCGGTTCGAGCAGCTTGGCGATGTTTTCGGCGCGCTCGGCGAGGTTGGCTGCGAGCCGCAGGTCGTCCTTCTTGATCGCTTCGTCCGCCTGCAGCATCCAGGCCTTCGCGTTGTCGTAGTTCGCGCGTTTGTCGGCGCTCAGACGCTGATAGTCGACTCTCGACAGGATCCCCTCGGCGCGGGCGAGCGTCTCTTTGATCTGACGTGTCGCCTCGGGACCGCTCGGAGTGGACGGCGTACGAAGCGCCGCGACGGGCGGAGGATTCGGCACCGTGGCGTTCACGGTCTCGACGGGCTGCTCAGGCTTCGGATCCGGCTTGGGCTCCGATGTCGCCGGCGGCCGGTTGGGACGTGGTTTCGGCGCGGGCGGCAGTGGGGCCACGGGCTCGACGATGGGTTCGGCCACCGGCGGCTCCACCTGGGGCTGGGCCTCGATCGTCCGCGGCGGAACCGGCGGGACGGCAAGCGTGGGCCGCTCCTCGATCACCTGCGCGCCGCCGGTCGCGCACGCGGCGAGCCCGGCAGCCATAAGGAGCAGAACCAGCCGTTTCACGAGTTGCATGGGCTGACCTCCCTCCTCCCCGTCCCGCCAAATCCCGTTCAAACTGTCCATTATGCCTGAGGAAACAGCAGCCGGAACCGGGTGCCGCGCCCCGGAGTCGACTGTACCTCAACTTCACCGTCGTGGAGCTGAACGATCCGAAAGACCATCGACAGGCCGATGCCGCTGCCTTTTTCCTTCGTCGTGAAATACAGATCGAAAATGCGGCCGAGGTTCTCGGGTGGAATGCCGACGCCCGTGTCCTCGATCGAGATCTCGACGCGCCGCCGCGACGCGGGACGGCAGATGACCCGCAGCGTGCCGCCGTCCGGCATGGCGTGGCACGCGTTGATCGTCAGGTTCAACAGCGCCTGCTGCAGCATCCCCGGGTCCGCGTTGATCTCCGGCACGCTCGGCGGACACTCGACCTTCACTTGGATGCCGCGGCGCTCCGCTTCCGGCGCCGTCATCGACGTCACCTCGCTCACGAGCGACGCGAGGTGCACCGGTTGCAGCTTCAACTCGTCCGGCCGCGCGAACTTCAGGAATCCGACGACCACTTGATCGAGCCGCTTGATCTCGTCGCCGATCACGCTGACGTGCTTTGTGAGATCGAGCGTGCGCGATCCGCCCGACGGACCCGCGGGCACCGTGATCGGCTCTCGCATCGCCGCGAGCTTCTGCTTCAGCAGCTCGAGGTGGATCGTCATCGCGTTCAGCGGGTTCTTCACCTCGTGCGCGACGCCTGCCATCAAGCGGCCGAGCGCCGCGAGCTTGCGCGAGTAGTTCAACGTCGTGTGGACGTGGCTCAAGTAGCCAAGGTTGCGGGCGACCACCATCGCGCCGATGAATCGTCCGCGCTTGTCCTCGATCGCGTGGCAGAGGAGCAAGTGCTCCGGCGCTTCGTGATCGATTTCCGCCGGCGCGCCGAGCGGCGTCGAGATCGGCCCCGCCGACTTCCGCCCCGCGAGCGCGCGCTCCACGAGCTGCCGCACGGGATGATCCGGCGCGATCTCCGCCAAATCCGTCTTCCCCTCGTCATCGCGCGCGAGCGTCGGCAGCAGCGTGCGCATCGCGGAGTTGCTGAAGATCAGCTCCCCCTCCGGCGAGAACAGCGCGACGGCGTCCTCCAGGTTCTCCATCACCGATTCGAACTCGGTCGAGGCCGACGTCTCCGGCAGGGCCTTCGTGCGGACCGCGGCCAACTGCGCGCTCACCGCTTCGAACGACGAGCCGAGGTCGGCGAATTCCTGTCCGGGGAGATCGAGCGTGACGTCGAGCTCGCCTCGCCCGAGCCGGCTCAGGCCGCTCTGAATGACGTGGATCGGACGAAGCATCCACTGCGCGAGCAGCATCGCGACCATGGTCGAAATCGCGAGCGCCGCGGCCGCCTGGTAGCCGAACGTCTGCAGCGCTCTGATGATCTCGCGGCGCACGAGCAGCGTCGAGACGCCGATGCGGATTCCGCCGAAGGGCGTCTCGCCTGTGAGGATCTGTTCGCGCAGCTCGAACCGGCGCTCGTCGAGCACCGCGCGGATCTGCTCGAACGCCGACGCGCTTTCGATCGACTTGATGTCCTCGAGCTGCGCGACCGGCTGCCCCTCGCTCGCTTTCGTGCTGTGCGCGACCGCGTTGCCGTTCGTGTCGACGATCGTCGCGTAGAGGATGGTGTTCGTCTCGGGCTGGCTCGTCACCGCCGCTTCGAGGAGCGATCGCAGGCCGGCGTCTTCACGCAGCGCGCTGTAGGGATTCGCCCCGCCCGCGCGGACGACCCCGTCGGCGTGATGGAGGATCGCATCCTTCAACAGCGCGGCGCGCGAGGCGGTCTCTTCGATGCGCACGCGCGTGAGCGACGCCATCTGCACGCCCGTCATCCCCGCGACGACGAGCACCACGAGCGTCGTGACACCCGCGACTTGTTTGGCCTTTATCGACACGCTAGATTGCAGATTGCAGATAGCAAAGTGCAGATTGAGACTGTGGAATGATGATAGTCGATTGCCTCGATCGGCAATCCCCAATCCTCAATCTCAATCTGCAATCGGCACCCGGCAATCCGTAGTCGCCCTACCTCGTTTCCTGCTTCATGCGATTGAGCTTGTTGTGCAGCGTCTTGAGGCTGATCCCGAGAATCTCCGCCGCGCGCGTCTTGTTGTTGCGCGTGTGCTCGAGCGTCAGGAGGATCAACCGCCGCTCCGCTTCGTCGACGGTCGTGCCGGGCGAGAGCGTCACGGACGGAAGCGTCTGCTCGCTGCGGCTCACGACCGGCGCCGGAAGATGTCGGGCCTCGATGAAGTCCCCTTCGGCCAGGATCGTCGCGCGCTCGATCACGTTCCGGAGCTCGCGGATGTTGCCCGGCCACGGGTACCGCTCCAGGAGGTACATCGCTTCCTGGTCGACGGCGCGCACCGACTTGTTGTTCCGGGTGTTGAATTCGTTCAGGAACGTCTGCACGAGCAGCGGAATGTCGGCGCGCCGCTCGCGGAGCGCCGGCAGATCGATCGTAAAGACGTTCAGCCGGTAGTAGAGATCCTCGCGCAGCTTGCCGTCGCGGACCGCTTCGATCGGATCGCGATTCGTCGCCGCGATCACGCGGACGTCGACGGTTTGTTCCTGCCGTCCGCCGAGACGGCGGAACGTCCGCTCCTGCAGCACGCGCAGCAGTTTCACCTGCGTCGCCGGCACCATCTCGGCAATCTCGTCGAGGAAGAGCGTGCCGCGATGCGCGAGCTCGAAGACGCCGGTGCGCCGATCGTGCGCGCCCGTGAACGCGCCCTTCTCGTGCCCGAAGATCTCGCTCTCGAGGAGCGTCTCGGGAATCGCGGCGCAATTGATCGCCACGAAGGGGAATTGCGCGCGCGGGCTCAGCTCGTGAATCGTCTGGGCGACGAGCTCTTTGCCGGTCCCCGATTCCCCCCAGATGAGGACCGATGCCGCCGTCGGCGCGGCCTGCTCGATGACGCGATAGAGCGATCGAATTGCGGGGCTGTTGCCGACGATGCGGCCGAAGCTGCCCTGCTCGCGAAGCTGCCGCCGCAGCAGCTTGACCTCGCGCAGCGTCTCCTGCCGCTCGACCGATTTCTGCAGCAGGATGCGGAGCCGCTGGGGATCCACCGGCTTGCTGAGATAGTCGTACGCGCCGTCCTTGATCGCCTCGACGGCGCTCTCGATCGTGCCTTGCGCGGTCAGCAGGATGAACGTGATGTCCGACAACTGGTCCTTGAGCGTGCGCAGCAGCTCGTGGCCGCCCATCCGCGGCATCACCAGATCGCTGACGATGATCGCCGGCCGGAAGCTCGTCACCTTCCGCAGGCCTTCTTCGCCGTCAGACGCCTCGTCGGTTTGGTAGCCCCATGCCTGCACTAATTCCGCGAGGCCGGTGCGGGTTGCCGGGTCGTCCTCGACGATCAGCACGCGCTCGCCTGGGGATTCGCTGCCGGTGGGGGCTTCTTCTTCAGTAATCGTCTTATCCATTGCGAGAAGAGTTTACCATCCTCTTAGGTAAGATTTACATTGGGGTCTGACCCAGTCCTGGCCCCCCGCCCGGACCCTGGTCTGACCGTCTGACCCCCTTCTGCTACAGTTTCGGGGTGTCAGAGCAGGCGGCGGGCGCGCCACCAATCGCGGACGAGTTGGGCGTCCGGCGGATCTCTCCGTTCGAACGGCTCGGCGCGCTGGTCGAGATCCTCATGTGCTCCGGCTTTCCGACCCAAATCTTTCTCGTCGGCGTCATGACCAGCTTCGGGATGGAGCTGAAGACGCCGACGGGCGCCTGGTCGCCGATGTTCGTGTCGACGCTCTCGCTGCTCGACACGGCGCTCGTCATCGCGCTCGTTTTTCTCTTCTTCAACGCGCATCGCGAGCGGGCGCGCGACGTGCTTCTCGGCAATCGTCCGCGGCTTCGCGAAGCGGTGCTCGGCCTCCTGCTGCTGCCGTTCGTTTTCATGCTCGCGATTCTGGCGCTCCTCCTGCTCTACGTCGTCGCGCCGCAGCTGCACAACGTGTCGCGCAATCCGTTCCAGGACATGCTGCAGAATCGCCGCGACGCGATCATCTTCGCCGTGGTCGCGATGATCGCGGGCGGCGTACGCGAAGAGATTCAACGCGGATTCATCCTGCACCGGTTCCAGCGCTATCTGGGCGGCGGCGCGGTGGGCGTCATTCTCTACAGCGCGATCTTCGGCCTGGGCCACGTCGATCAGGGATGGGATGCGACGATAACCGTCGCGACGCTCGGCGCCGTCTGGGGTACGATCTACCTGATCCGCGGAAGCATCCTTGCGCCGATGGTGAGCCACGCGGGCTTCAATCTCGCGCAGCTCGTCAAGTTCCTCGCGGTGCGGTAGCTCAGAATCTTGCGACCTCTTACCTCGCTCTCGAGGCTCTCGCGGCGGGAGCTGGCCGTGCTCGTCGCGGCGTTCGTGCTGTCGCTCCCCGCCGTGACGCCGCGCATCTACGCGTCGGACGAGATCCAGTACTTCTCGTACCTGCGATCGCTCTGGTTCGATCGCGACGTGTCGTTCGAGAACGAATACGAGTATTTCTATCAACGGAACGTGGGCCGAGGGGAAGGCTTCCACGCGACGTTCCTCGAGCAATACACCGATGCGGGGCGACGGCCGAGCTTCGCGACCCTCGGCAGCGCCATGCTGTGGGCGCCGTTCTACCTGGCGGGCGATGTGATCGCTCGCACCGCGGGCCACGAGGCCGACGGCTTTTCGTATCCGTACATCGCGGCAATCGCGTACGGGTCGGCGTTCTACGGATTCGTCGCGATCCTGCTCTCGATACGCGCCGCGCGCGCGGTGATAGGGCACGGAATGCTCGCCGGCCTCCTCGTCTGGATCGGGACGCCGCTGCTCTTCTACATGTACGTCTCGCCGCCGTACTCGCACGCCTGTTCCGCGTTTGCCGTCGCGCTGTTCGTGACCGTGTGGCTGCACGTTCGGGAATCGTGGACGGTGCGCGGCGCGATCGCGCTGGGGCTGTCGGGCGCGCTGATGGCAATGGTGAGAGAACAGGATGCGTTTCTCGCCATCGGTCCAGCGGTTGATTTCGTCGTGACGGCTCTCGGGATCAATCGGCGACAGCCCGGCGCCTCCATTGCCGCCGCCGTATCAGCCGCGGCAGCCGGCTGCTCGAGCTTCTTTGTGGGAATCATCCCGCAGCTCCTCGCGTATAAAGCGCTGAACGGACGCTTCGGTCCGTCGGCCCTCGTCACGCGGAAGATGAGTTGGGAGTCGCCCAACGCGCTCAACGTGCTCGCGTCGCCGGAGCATGGGTTCTTCATCTGGACCCCGCTCGCCGTCCTCGCGATTGCCGGGCTCGTGCTCATGATGACGCGAGGCGACGGCCGCGCGCGGCGCGTCGGCGCATGCGCGCTGCTGATGGTGGCGATCCAGGTCTACGTCAGCGGCAGCGTCGACTCGTGGACCGTCGCGGGCGCGTTCGGCCAGCGCCGTTTCGTCGCGGTCACGATCCTTCTGACGATCGGCCTGGCGGCGTGTCTATCGGCGGCTCTCGATGCGCGCCCGCGCGCCATCGTGCGTCCCGCCGTGGGCGTGCTCCTGGCCGCCTGTGTGTGGTGGAACATCGCGTTGATGGCGGAGTTCGGCACGGGGTTGATGAATCGTCAACGCCTCGAGCCGCGACGCAATGCGTATGATGCGTTCGTGACGCTGCCGCGAATGCTTCCGGATCTGGTGCGCCGGTACTTTTTCGACCGCCCGTCGTTCTACAGACAGCGGCCTTGACGATCCTCTACTTCGCCGACATTCGGTTTCCGCTCGAGCGGGCGAACGGCATCCAAACGATGGAGACGTGCTGGGCGCTGGCGGAGCGCGGTCATGTGGTACATCTTGTCGTGCGGCCGGACACGGCGTCCCCCGCGCGCGATCCGTTCGATTACTACGGTCTTCCTCCGCACGCGCGCCTCATCGTCGAACGCGCGCCGGTGGGCGGTCCGAACATCGCGAGGCGAATCGGCTACCTTGCATTCGCCGCCGGACGCGCGATCGGCGCATCGAGAGCGGACGTCATCATGACGCGCGATCTCGCGGTCGCGGCGATGCTGCTTCGGCTGCCCGCGCGGCCGCCGATCGTGTACGAGTCGCACGGCTACTCGCCTGACGTGGCGTCGAGCCTTCCGGCGATGATCTCGACGGCTCGTCCGCCGTCATCCGCGAAGCTGGCGCGCCTCGCGAAACGTGAAGCGCAGGTCTGGAGCGGCGCGGAGGGCTACGTCACGATCACCGACGGTCTTCGATCCGAGCTGGCGGCGCGTTTCGGCGCGCGGCCGCGAGTCGCGGTCGTTCACGATGGCGCGAGGGTGCCCGCACGTCAGCCGGCGGCGGCGGATTCGACGCGCAGCGCGGGCGATCTCGACAATCTCGACGATCTGGTCATTGTCGGGTACGCAGGACACTTGTATGCATGGAAGGGAGTGGACACGCTGATCGATGCGCTCGCGAAGGTCGCCGGCGTCCGCGGACTGATCGTCGGCGGGCACGATCGCGAACCGGATCTCGATCGCGTTCGCGCGCGTGCCGCCGCGCGAGGAATCGCGGACAGAGTGAGGTTCACCGGACACGTCGCCCCCGCGGACGTTCGCGCGCACCTCGCATGTGCGGATGTTCTCGTGCTTCCGAATCCCGAGTCCGCGATCTCCACGCACGCGACGTCGCCGCTGAAGCTGTTCGAGTACATGGCGGCGCGGAAGGCGATCGTGGCCAGCGATCTGCCGTCAATCCGCGAGGTGTTGACGGACGGCGTGAGCGCGATGCTCGTGCCGCCCGGTAATGCGGACGCCATGGCGGGCGCGATTCGCCGGCTCGCGGGCGATCCGGCGCTGCGATCGCGGCTCGCGTCGGCGGCGTACGGTGCGGCCGCCGGCTACAGCTGGGAGCGGCGGGCGGAGCGGCTCGAGGCTCTCTTTCACGACGTGCTCGGCTCGCGAGGAACGCGATTTTCATGATCTCGGCGGAGCTCCTCGCGGCGGTCCGCTGCCCGGACTGCAGGTCCGCGCTCGCAGGCACGAACGATCCGCACGCGTTCGAGTGCCTGGGCTGCCACCGCCCGTATCGGGCGCCGGCGGGCGAGTATCTCGATCTGCGCCCGGCCGATCGGTTCGCCGAGCAGACGAAGTATCTCGACGAAGCGCTTCACGCGGACGCGAGACACGAGCGCGTCTCGCCGCCGCTCCTCGGATCGAAGATCCGCAACGACATGCTGCGGGACTTTCTCCGGCCGGCGCCCGGCGATCGCGTCGTCGATTTGGGCTGCGGCAGCGGGCGCGCGCTGATGTGGAATCGCGACCTCGGCGCCGACACGATCGGCATCGACATCAGCCCGTTCTTCTCGGAGGATGCGCGCCGCGGCGTGCCGCTGCTGCTCGGCGATCTGCGCCGGCTGCCGTTCGCGGATTCGGCGTTCACGAAGGCCTGGTCGCTCGACGTGCTCGAGCACCTCTCGCCGGACGCATTGCGCGGCATGCTGGCGGAAGCGAATCGCATTCTCGTTCCGGGGGGCGCGCTGTTCGTCTACACGCACGTGCGCAAGAACGCGCCGATCGCCGCCGGCCTGCGATGGATCAACCGGCTCGCGCGCGGTCTCGAGCGACTCGGGCTGATCGACATGCGGCAGGAGCGGCTTCGCAAGTCGGATCACGTGAACCCGCTCGCCGACATTCCGGAGCTCGAGCGCGTCGCGCGCGCGTGCGGCTTTCGCATCGGCCGCATCACGTTCTACACGCCGATCGTGGGCGGCTTCGTCGAGAACATCCTGATGCGAATGGCGGAGCGGGTGATGGCGAAGAAGGCCGCGCGGCGGCTCGGCGCGAGCGGCGGCGATCCTGACGCCCGCGCGATCAAAGCAGCGCGCGCGTCCGCCAAAGCGCAGATCGCCCGCAGCCGCACAACGTACGCGCTGCTGCAATCGCTGTCGTTCGCGATGAAGCTGGACGTGCTGCTCTTCGGCCGCATCACGTCAGGTCCGTTCTTCGCGCTGCTCGTGAAGGATCGATGAAATTCCTCTACTGCGCGATCGATCAAACCGTCCCCGGCACGACGGGCGGGTCGATCCACGTGACGGCGGTGGCCGAAGGGCTCGCGGCGCTCGGCCACGAGGTGCACGTGCTCGTGACGCCGGGCAACGGGCCGTTCCCGTCGACGCCGGCGCGCCGCGTGCGATGGTTGGCCATGACGCCGCCCTTCGGACAGAGGCATCTGCGCTGGGCCCGCGCGAGCGCGGTTCGAAAGATCGTCTCCGAGCTGCAGCCGGACGTCGTCATCGAGCGGTATTACAACTTCGGCGGCGAAGGTATTCTGTCGGCTGACGCCGCGCGCGCGCGCACGGTGCTCGAAGTGAACGCCCCGGTAATCGATCACCCCGGATCGATGAAGACATCGATCGATCGCGTCCTCATCTTCCAACCGCTCAAGCGATGGCGCGAGCGCATCTGCGAACGCGCCGATCTCATCGTGACCCCGAGCGCAGCGGTATTGCCGCCGAACACGCCGGCGTCGAAAGTCGTGCGGCTCGAATGGGGCGCCGACACGGATCGATTCCGTCCCGATGTCGGTCAGCCGCAGCCGTTCGAGCCTCCGGCGACGACGGTTGCGGTGTTCGCGGGCGCATTCAGGACCTGGCACGGCGCGATCAATCTGGCTCGCGCGATTCGAGAGCTTCGAAGCCGAGGACGATCGGACGTCGGCGCGGTCTTCATCGGCAGCGGGCCCGAGCTCGAATCGGTCCGCGACGACGCCGCGGATCTGCCGAACGTGCTCTTCACCGGCGCCGTGCCTCACGCGAAGATGCCGGCGTACCTCGCGGCTGCGGACGTCGGCGTCGCGCCGTTCGACGTCGGCGCGCATCGGCCGTTGTCGCTCGGGTTCTACTGGTCGCCGTTGAAGATCTTCGAGTACATGGCGGCGGGCCTTCCGGTCGTCGCCCCCTCGGTCGACCGCATTCCGTCGCTCGTCTCGCACGGCCGCGAAGGTCTTTTGTACGACCCGACGCGCCCCGGCGGATTGGCCGATGCGCTCGAGCGGCTCACCGATCCCGCGCTGCGTCGCACGCTCGGCGCCGCCGCACGAGAGCGCGCCGTCCGCGAGTACAGTTGGAAGGCGCACTGCGAGGCGCTCGTCGGCGCGATCGAGCGACTTCCACGCTCATGAGAATCCTCCTCGCCACGGATTCGTTTCCGCCGATCTGCGGCGGCAGCGGCTGGAGCACGTACGAGCTCGCGCGCGGACTTCGCGCGCGCGGACACGAGATCGAGATCGTTCAGCCGAAGCGGGGATCGGTTCGTGGCATGTCGACGCGGCACTACGACGGCTTCGAGATCGTCGAGCCCGCGTTCGACGCGCCAGACGTGCCATACGTTCGCAACTACTACAAGAACGAACGGCTCTATCCAGCGCTGACCGAGATTCTCATCCATCGACGGAGGGAAGGGCTCTTCGACGTCGTTCACGGCCAGCACGTGCTGACGACATTGCCCGCAATCGACGCAGCCAAACAGACGGGCGCGATAGCGGTGAGCACGGTCCGCGACTACTGGCCGGTGTGCTATTGGTCCGATCTGATTCACACGAGCGAAGGGCTGTCGCTCTGTCCGGCGTGTTCGGCGGGCATGATGACGCGCTGCGTGCGGCCGCGATCCGGTCCGTTGTGGCCGCTGGCGCTCCCGATGATTCCTTACATGCGCCGCAATCTCGAGCGAAAGCGCACCGGCCTCGCGCGGGCCGACGCGGTGATTGCCGTGAGCTCGACGATCGCCGCGGATCTGCGCGCGCGGGCACCGGAGCTGGCGCGCACGCGTCTGGAGATCATTCCCAATCCTGTCGATGTCACACGGCTACGCGAACGCGCGGCCGCAGCGGCGCGGCCGGTCGCTGGCCCGTACGCGCTCTATCTCGGCAAGCTCGCGCCCAACAAAGGCACGTCTCATCTCGTCGACGTCGTCGAACGCGCGAGCCTCGATTGGCCGCTCGTGATTGTCGGCGACGGTCCGGACGCGGCGTCTATTGCCGCCGCGGCGGCGCGATCGTCGCGCGACATACGCGTGATTGGATGGGTCGACGGCGACGCAACGGTCGCGTGGCTCACGCACGCGTCGCTCCTGATCTTTCCGTCGCGCGGACCGGAATCGCTCAGCCGCGTCCTGATCGAAGCGAGCGCGCTTGGTGTTCCGATCGCCGCGATGAACACGGGTGGAACGCCCGACATCATTCAGCACGATGTGACGGGTTTGTTGTCCTCGACGCCTGAAGGCCTGGCTGACGACGTGCGACGGATGCGGGGGGATGAAGCGCTTCGCCGCCGGCTTGGCGAAGCGGCGCGGCAACACGCCGAGCGATCGTTCGATGCGCCATCGGTGGTGGAGCGGATCGAGCGTCTGTACCTCGACTTGCTCAGGACGGCACGATAACGCGATGCGACCGATTCGCGTTGCCGTCGTCGCCCGCTCCGCGTTTCCGCTGCACGGCGTCGGCGGGCTCGAGCGGCACGTTTTCGATCTCGTGCAGTACCTGGCGAACGCGGGCCTCGACGTGACGTTGATCACGCGTCCGGAGAACCGTGTGGCCGCGACGCGCAGCGCGAGCCTCGATCCGCGCATCACGCTGATCACCGTGCCCTATCGAACGTTCCCGCTGGCGGGACGCCGCGGAACGACGGTGCTCGATCGCAGCACCGCGTATCCGCTCTTCGGCATGCGCGCCGGACGCGTCGCGTGGGATCTCGTTCGCGACAAGAAGATCGACATCGTCCACGGGCTCGGCGCGAGCGTGCTCGGATACGCCCGTCGCCGCGCGCGGAGCGCGGCGCCGCTCGTCTTCAACCCGCAAGGGCTCGAAGAATTCGGGGCGACGAATCCCAAGCGGGCGGCGCTCAAACGCGCGGGTTATCTGCCGCTGCGCCGCGCGGTCCTCGCATGCGCGCGCGAGGCGGATCGCATCATCGCCACGGATCGATCGCTCGAGCCAATCGTGCTGCAGCATCTCCGCGTCCCGCCAGATCGCGTGAACGTGATCCCGAACGCGCTCGATCTTCACGCGATCGATCGTTTTCGCACGATCGTCAGCGGCGCGCGCGTTCGTGAGTCTGCCGGTATAGGCGCGGACGACGTCGTGCTGCTGAGCGTCGGAAGGCTCGAAGAGAACAAGGGGTTTCATCATCTCGGCGCGGCGCTGGGCGCGCTTGCCGGGCACGGCAGGCTGCCGGGGCGTTGGCGATGGGTTGTCGTCGGCGATGGACCGTTCAGACGGCGATTGGAGCACGCGATTCGCGACGCGGGTCTAGGCGATGCCGTCAGCCTCGTCGGCCGGACGACGGATGAAGAGCTGCACGCGTGGTACGAGACCGCAACGCTCTTCGTCCATCCGACGCTTTACGAAGGGAGCTCGCTCGTGACGCTCGAAGCGATGGCGCACGCGCGCGCCGTGGTCGCCACCGATGCGGGCGGTCTGCGCGACAAGGTGAGACCCGGCGTCAACGGGTGGCTCGTGACGCCGGGCGATCCATCAGCGCTCGCGGGCGCGATCAGCGGAGCGCTCGACAATCCATCGACGCTCGCCGCGTTCGGGCGTGCCGGCCGCGAGATCGTCGAGCGCGAGTTCTCATGGGATGCCGCCGGCGCGGCAACGACTCGCCTCTACGAGGAACTGCTGCCCCAGCCGGGCTACTGAAAACTCACCGACACGTTCATCGAGACCTCGACCGCTCCGCAATTCAACATCGTCCCGTCGAACCGCCACTGACGAACCGCTTCCATCGCCGATGCGTCGAGCTCGGGATGCGCGGATTTCTCGATGGTGACTTCGCGCACGGTACCGTCGGTCGAGATCACGGCCTTCAACCCGACGTTCCCGGTGATGCCCGCTTCCTGAAGGTGCGAGGGATACACGGGCCGCACATCCCTGATCTTCATCGGCGGCCGGACGCGTCCACCGACGACAGCCGGCTTGCACTCGGCCATCGCTTTCGTGAACGTGGTTCGCCCGGTCGATGCGGCGGACGTCTTCGATACGCTCACTTCGGGTCCACGTTGGACGATGATTGTTTCCGTCAGGCTTCCGAGCGCCATCGTCACGTCGCGCCGCGCGTTCGACCCCGAGAGCGTCAGCGGCTCCTGGAACTTGCGGAAGCCCGGGTAGGCCGCTTCGAGCGAGTACCCGTCGGCTGGAAGCGGCACGAACTCGTAGTAGCCGCTCTGGTCTGATTTGACTTCGTGACGCGCCTTGGTCTGTGCGTTCACGAGCGCGACGGTCACGCCGGGCACCGGCGCGCCCGTCGAATCGAAGATCGATCCGGACAACTTGACCGGACCGGTCTGGGCGGCGGCGACGAGGACGGTAAGCGTGAAGAGCGCCGCGGCGGTCACAACACGGGCCGAGCGCGTCGCGGGGGTGCGCGTGAGTCGAGCGTCCAACATGGCGCGTATTCTCCTTTCGAGACTTGACGGCCGCGCCACGGCGGGCGCGGGAACGTAGGGGGCGGATTCCGATTTGAGCGCGCGCGCCAGCTCCAGCAGGTGCGCCGCGTAGTCCCGTCCTTCCACGCCGCCTTCGATCACTTCGTCGTCGCACGCCTGCTCGCTCTCGAGCCGCAGGCGCGTGCACGCGATCCACAGCAGCGGGTTGAACCAATAGATCGATCGCAGCAGCTCGCCGACGATCTGCACGAGCCAATCGCCGCGGCGGACGTGCGCGAGCTCGTGCCGCAGCACGATCGCGATCCGCGCCTCGCTCCACTCGCGAGCCGCGCGCGGGATGATCACCTTCGGCTGCACGAGCCCCCACGTCACGAGGAGCGACGGATGCTCGCTCTCGAGCAGGACGACGGGCCGCGTCAGGCCATAGTCGCGGCCGATGCGATCCGCGAGTGCGGTCCACGTCGCGCAGGCGACAGGGCGGGCGCGCGCGGCGAGCCACGTCAGCCTCGCGAACCCTGTAAGCAGCACGAGCACGCTGACGCCGGCGCCCAGAGTCCATGCCGGAACGAGGAAATCGAAGATCGCCGATGGGCGGGGCGCCGCTGGCGCGGCTGCCGCCGTCATCTCGATCTCGACGTTCGGTTCACTCGCGCCTTCGACAAGGGCCGGCGCTTTGTTTGCCGCTGCGGGCGGCGCCGGCGACAAGTCGATTCCCCACGAGGGCACGTATGCGCCGAGAACCGGCAATGCCGCCGCGCACACGATCGTCATCGCGAGGATCCAGTGGCGCACGGCCGCCGATCGGCGGCGAAGCAGCGCGGCCGCCGTGAGTCCGATCGCGATGACGATGGAGATCTTGAGGCTGGTCGCGATGAGGATGCTCATCTTGCGCCTCCCTTTCGCGCTTTCTCGACCTGCTCGGCAATCCGCTGCAGCTCGCCGTCGGATACGCGCGCTCCTTCGCCGCCGAGCAGCGCGCCGACGACCTTCTCGACCGAGCCGTCGAAGAACGTGTCGACGAGATGCTTGAGCGCGGACTTGCGCGCGGCGTGGCGCGGAACGGCCGGCATGTAGATGAACTTCAAGCCGTGCTCTTCGTGCCGCACGTGGCCCTTGCGTTCCAGCACGCGCAGTTGCGTGCGCACGGTCGAGTAGCTCGGGTTGCCCGCGAGATCCTCCATCACCTCGACGCCGGTGGCTCTGCCGCGGCGGTAGAGGATGTCCATGATTTGGCGCTCCCGGCGGGACAGCGCAGCGTGGGTCGGTTTCGACATGTTATTTTTATAACCTATCTGCGACAAAAATAACACCGCGATTCTTGGATGTCAAGAGGGCAGTTCAAGGGTTCCAGGATTCCGGGTTCCGGGTTCTAGCCGAGCACGATGCGTGCGGAGGACATTCCGAGCCAGATGATGGCGATGAACAACGCGGCTGTTACCACTCGGATCGCGATGTGGCCGCGGCGCCAGAGCCAACGGCATCCGAGCGCGGCCAGGGCGGCGACGACCGGCTGCGCGGCGAGATTGGCGCGCATTTCGATCGGCGTGAAGGCGCCCAACACGAGAAAGCCGGCCACTGTCGCCGACAACGCGAGGAGCACCAGCGTCCACGCGTCCCGCCAGCCGCGCCGCACCGCCGCGACAAAGCCGACCGCTGACAACGCGAGCGCTGCCCAACCGTAGTTCGACAGCAGGAAGCGGAGGAGCGTCACCGGCTTGCGCTCGGAGTGCTCCCCGAGCGTCGCGACGAGGGACGTGTCCGCGCCTTCGGCGCCGACGCGCGACAGCGTGCGCGCGTAGACGTCGTGGAAATGGGAATAGTAGACGACGTACGAGATCGCGAGCGCGAGGAGGACCGACGCGGCGAGCCAGCGCCACGCCGCGCGCTCTCGATCGTCGCGCGCGAGCGGGACGGCGGCGGCAATGACGATCGCCGCTGGCATCCCGATCACCGCGGTGCTGAAGTGCGAGAGATATGCGGCGCACAACAACAGCACGGCGCCGGCTGTCGCGACGGCGATCCGCGTGGACGGCAGATGCCACGCAATCCACAGCACACCGAGAGAGAAACAGGATTGAGCGAAGACGTTCGTCAGGTTCGCCGTCGCCACGCTCTGCGTCACCACGGGAACCGCGAGCGCGATCGCGGACGCGAGCAATCCCGTCTCTTGTCCCCATCGGCGCGACACGACCGCGTACAAAGCGAGCGCCACGAGCCCGTCGGCCACGATCGTGATCCCGCGCAGCAGCGCGACGCGATCCGTGGCTCGATCCCACAACGGCTGGGCAACGACGTAGAGGCCGATCGGATACGGGAATTCGTAGAACGGCTGCGGCGTAATCGACGTGAAGATATAGTCGCCGGCGCGGACCGCCTGCGCGCGGTGGACGTGGAACATCCCATCGCTCACGGGCGCGTTCGGGTGCAGGAAGACAGCCAGCTTCAGCGACGTGACGACGATCACGAGGCACGCCGCCATGCGCCAGAACCGCCGGACGTCTGCTCCGCCAACGCGCGCGAGCGCTGATGCGATCCCCGCGGAGATCGCCACCGCGATCGCCAGCGACGCGAACGTGCCGCTGTAGGGACCGAGGAACGCCGCATCGACGAGCACGAGCCAGCTCGCGGCGCCTCCCGCGGCCAGGCCGGCGGCAAACACGAGCGCCGGCGGGAGCAAACACACCGCGGCCGCGAGCGCGACGGCACCGGCAAAGAGCGCGACGTCAATCAACACTCCGCGGGAAGGTCCGATGGCGCCCTCGCTCGTCAGCGCCACGCGATCGATCATGAACGCCAGCGCGCGCGGATCGTTCGGACCCGGCGTGAACGTTCGATCCGCCTCGACGAGGATGGTCGCGCCCTGCCGCGGCGCGATCGGCAGATCGATGTCGATGTCCTGCCACTCGCCGCCGAGCGTGCGCGGCTCCCCTTCGACGCCGTCGACGGCGATACGCAGGAAGGACGGCGGCTCGTTCGGCGCGCGCCCCGATCGCGCGCGGACGCCGAACGTATGGCTCATGCGTCGATCGAGGCGCGGAATCTGTATGCGTACGCGTCCGCCCGCCCACGCGTACGCCGATCCATCGGGCGCATGCTCGGTGGGATAGAGTCCGCGCGTCGCATACCACGCCGGCGATCGCGCGTACCAATCGCCGCCGTTCTCCACGCTGCGCACGATCGTCCGATCGCGGCCGCGCGCCGCGATCGCGAGGATCGCGGCAGCGCACACCGCCGCGCTGGCGATCGCAAGGACGATGACGAGTTGGGAAGAGTTGATCGGCGTTCGCCGCATGATCCTCGAGCCGTCCCGATATAGTATGGGAGGCAGCGCTGATGCCGCTCACTCTTCGTCAACGCTGCGCGCACGTGCTCTCGAGCGTCGAAGCGAACGCCGGAAGCCCGCACCGCACGGCCGCCGCGCTCGCGCTCGGCGTCTTCCTCAGTTTCTCGCCGTTTCTCGGCTTTCAGATTCTGCTCGGGATGGGCGCGGCGTTCCTGCTTCGCCTCAGCCGCGTCGTGGTGCTGATCGGCTTGTGCGCCAACCTGCCGTGGATCATGGTGCCGTGGTATGCGGTGACGACCGCGGGCGCCGCGGCGCTGCTCGGCGTCGCGGAAGACATCGACATCCGCGCGCGCGTCACGGAGCTGCTGAACGTCTCCGTGTATCACCCGGCGTTCTGGGGACGCACGGGCGAGTTGGCCGCGGCATTCTTCTGGCCGTTCGTGATCGGTCCAACGACGGGCGCGGCGTTGCTCGCGGTCGTCGCGTACGCCGTCAGCGCCCGGGTGCTCGTCCGTCGCGCGCGTTGCCGACCGGCAACGACGACGTCGTCAACCGGCCTTCCGGGCGACGCAGAGCAGCGAGCTGCCGATCGGCATGTCGGCGACACGCAGAGCGCGCGCCTCCAGCCGTAGCAGCATGCCCAACATCGTGTTGATGGGCCAGATGGGAATGACGACGTCCGTGCCCGCTTCTTCGGGCGTCGCGAGCCCCATGACGCGCTGTCCCGCGCGAATCGCGAGGATCAGCGGAAAGAGCGACGCGTTCGAGTACGTGAGACGCGTGACCTCGAAGCCGGCGTTCGACAGCAGGCTGCGGAGGCGGCGCCGCGTCGACCGCCGGCGCTCGTCGCCGAAGACGGAATGGTTGCCGCGGAGGATGCGCAGCGCGGCGACGTTGACGATGATCGATCCGCCGGGCTTCAACACGCGGAACATCTCGCGAACGGCCACGGCCTCGTCCGACTCGGTGAGGCTGTACAACACGTCGAACGCGGTGACGAGATCGAACGACGCGTCGCGGAACGGTATGCCGATCATCGACGCCTGCGCGATCGATCGCCGGCCGTACTGCTGCGCGAACTCGAGCCCGCGCCACGAGAGATCGAACCCCGTCGCGCGGCCGAACTCGCCGAGCAGCACGAGGTTCGCGCCGGTTCCGCACCCGCAGTCGAGGATGCGCGGATTCGATCGTCCCGCGAGCGCGTCGGCGACCAGCGGACGCACGAAGCTGCGCAGGCCGATCCACCAGAAATGACGTTGCTCGACGCGGTACGTGGCTTCGAGCAGGCGATCCATAGTGTGTTAACTTCTAGTCTCTTTCGACTACGGTGTGCGTCGCGCGTCCTCCATCCGACGCGGCGCGCGAAGTGGGCATTCTATCCGACGCATGAACGCTGAGACGATTCGTGGCTGAGCGGGAGTGGCGGGAAGCAAGCGACATGCGCCAGTCGGTGATCACGCTGGTGATCATCGTCGCGGTCGCCGCCTTGCTGCGATTCGTCGCGCTCGGTTCCGGGATTCCGTTCAACATCGGCGTCGACGAGCCGGAGATCATGGACCGCGCCGTGCGGATGATGAAGACCGGTGATTTCAATCCGCATTTCTTCGACTATCCCGGCCTCTACTTCTACGTGCAGCTCGCCGTTGCCTGTCTCCGGTTCCTCGCCGGCGCAACGAGCGGCGAATGGACGTCGCTCGATCAAGTCAACCCCGCGGACTTCTACCTGTGGGGCCGCGCCGTCACCGCATTCCTCGGCACGGCGACGGTCGTGCTCGTCTATTTGATCGGCATGCGCTGGGGCACGCGCTCCGCGGCGCTGGCCGCGGGCCTGATGGCCGTCATGCCGCTGCACGTGCGCGAGTCGCATTACGTCCTCACCGACGTGCCGGCGACGTTCTTCGTCGCCCTCGCGCTGCTGCTGACGCTTCGCGCGCACGAGCGCGAGCGCGCGCCCGATTTCGCGTGGGCCGGCGCCGCCGCCGGGCTCGCGGCCGCCACGAAGTACCCGGGCGCGATCGCCTTGCTGCTGCCGCTCATCGCGGTGTGGATGACGCTCGGCACCAAGCCGTCGCGGCTCGTCGGATCGCTTGCCGTGCTCGCGGGATTCGGCGCAGCGTTCCTCATCGCTGCCCCATATACGCTGCTCGACCTTCCGGCGTTTCTCAACGGATACGCCCATCTCGCCGGCTATTACGCGTCGAAGGAATTGGGCGAGCCCGCAGGCGTGACGTACTACAAGCATCTGTCGCGGAGCCTGGAATGGCCGGCCTTCCTGCTGCTGCTCACCGGCTTGGGCCTTGGGGCGGTGCGCGCGGTGCGCGGACCCGGACGCGTCCGCTGGACGATCACGATCGTCTTCCCGATTGTGTATTTCTATTTCCTCTCGGGTCAGACGCTCGTCTACGGGAGGTACCTGCTTCCGCTGCTGCCGTTCGTCTGCGTTCTCGCAGCGGCGGGCTGCGTGTCGGGCGTGAGCCTGCTGCGGCGCTTCGATATTCCGCGCGCCGCGCGGACGGTGATCATCGCCGCCGTGACGATTGCGGCTGTGCTGCCGCCCGCGTGGAAGTCGCTCAACTTCATGCGCGACCACGCGCGCATCAGCACCGTCGAGCAGGCGCACGCGTGGGTGCTCGACAACATCCCCAAAGGCGCGTCAATCGTCGTCGAGACGCAGGCGCTCGTGCTCTCGAGGTCCTTCAACGCGAAGAACGTCCCGCAGCTCGTGATGGATTTCCGCGCGCCTCAGGAGTACCAGGATTACGTCGACGCCGGCGTCCAGTACATCGTCGCGTCGTCGCAGAAATTCGGCGACCCGATGGAGATGCCGCACAAGAACCCGCAGTTGTACAACGCGTACATGCGGCTCTTCGAGCAGGCCCACGAGGTCGCGCGATTCACGCCGAGCGGCGATCACCCGGGACCGGAGCTGAGAATCTACAAATTGAAGTGAGCGGACCTTTCGATTTACTTCGGCAGGATCGTGATGTCCACGCGCTGCCGAAGGCCCGCCAGCCAGTCCCGCTTCAGCGACGTCGTCCGCTCCTCGAGCAGCCGGCGCCGCGCGTCGTCGCGCACGTCGGCGAACGGGCGCAGGGCGCCGTCGCGCGTGAACTCGCCCGGGTGCGTCCGGTAGTAGCGCAGCACATCGTCCTCGCTCGGCTGAAATGTGCCGCCGAAGCGCTGCTGAACGTAGCTCTCGATGCGGAGCGTATCGCGGATGCGCGCGCGCAGTTGAGTGCGATCCATGCCCGTTTCCTTCAACGCGGTCTCGAACGCGGCGTCGCTCGCGAACGTCGATTGAACGGCCGACAGCCTCTGCGCGATGTCGGCGTCGCTCGGCTCGGGCGGAAGATACCGGTTGACTTCGATCAATTGGAGCTGGCGATCGATCAGCGCGTCGAGCGCCGCGCGCTCGGTCGTGACGGCGCCCGGCGGCGTCGCGACGAGGCCGAGCCGGACCGCGGCCGTTACGTCGGACAGCGTAATCGGCGCCCCGGCGACGACCGCGAGCACGCGATCGATGAGCTGCGCCCGAACGATGCCGGTGCCGGCCGCCATCGCACTCAGCGCGAGCGCGATCCCGAGCGCCGCCCGGATCAAAATGCCTGCCCCAGGCTGAAATGGAATGCGGCTCTCGGCTCCAGCTCTCCGCCGAGTACACGGCGTTCCATCTTGAAGCCGACGTCGATGCGGATCGGACCAAAGGGTGAGCGATACCGCAAACCGATGCCGGCGGCGCCGCGCAGATCGCCAAGGTCGAATTCCGTGACGCGCCGGTATACGTTGCCGCCGTCCACGAACACCACGCCTCCGAAATCGCCGCGCAGCGGAAACCGCAGCTCACCATTCAAGATGAGCACTGCGTTTCCGCCCGTGGGGAACCCGTTCGTGCCGATCGTACCCGATGGGCCCGTCGTCCCCACGAGGTCCAGCCCGAACCCGCGAATCGTCGTATCGCCGCCGGCGAAGAAGCGCTCGCTCGCCGGAAGATCTTCGACGGTCTCGGGTGGGCCCGGAAGCGGCGCGCCGTCGGGACCTCTCGGTTCCACTTCACGCTCGAACCCGTCCGCGAGACCGAGCGAGGCGCGGGTGGCGAAGATGACGCGCTGGGTCCCCGGCAATCGGCGGAACGAGAAGATCTGAACGTACGTCTTCATGTAGCCGACCTGGCCGCCGAGCGAACGCGCGGCCATGGTGCCTTCGCCGCTGACGAACATTCCGCGCGTCGGATCGAGCAGATCGTCGCGCGTGTCCCTTGCGACCGCGCCGGAGAATCCGGACAGGCGAACGCGCGGGAACAGGCGGTCGATCGACGCCTGGTCCTCCTCCGAGAGCTGCTCGTCGAACGTCCGCGTGCTGCTGAACGAATACCGCCCGCTCAACCGCAGCGACGGCGTGAGCTGGCGAATGACGTCGACGTTGCTCCCGCGCCGGGCGAAGTTGAAGCTGGTGCGGGCGCCCTGCTCGACGACCGCGGTGACCGTCATGTCGTTCGGACCGAACCACCGCGGCTGCCGGTACGTGCCGACGACGCGATACTCACGGAAGCCGAGCGCGGACGAAGCGTCGTTGGTGGTCGACGGGTTCCGCGATCGCAGGCTCACGCGCGTGTAGAGGTTGACGGATCGGTTCGCGCCAAACAGATTGCGGCGGCCGATTTCGAAGAACCCTCGCGGCACGAACTCGATGTGCTCTTCGGCCTGCCCGTCCGCCCCCTGCAGCGATCGCTGGGTGCCCTCGAGACCGCCGCCGTACCCGAACGTCGTGGCCGGCGCTTCCTCCACCGTCACGAGCACGTCGTGCTGGGTGCCGCTGCCGTGCGTCAGCTCCGTGATGCGGACGCGCCGGAAGAGTCCCAACGCGCTCAGGCGGCGCCGGCTCTCGAACTGCTCTTGGAGACCGAGCGGCTGGCCCGGACGAAACTGCAGCTCGCGCAGAATCACGTCCGAATCGGTCCTCGTGTTGCCGACGATGAGGATGTGATCGACGATCGTCTGCGGACCTTCCTGAATGGTGAAGCCGAGGCCGACGCGCGAGCGATCGTCGCTGACCGAGAGCCTGGGAGTGACGGTCGCCGCGGCGAATCCGCGATTGAGATACTCGAGCACGAGCGCGTCGCGCGCCTCGAGGACGCGCGGCTCGTAGTACGGCTCGCCGGGAATGATCTTGACGAGCGGCCTGAGCTCGTCGAACGCGATGGCTTCGTTGCCGGCGATCGTGACGTCCGAGACATTCGATCGCGGACCCTCGACGATCGCGATTGCCGCGCGAACGAGACCTTCGCCCGGCCTCGGCGGATCCGTCTCGTTCACCGCGGTCTTCACGTCAACGGCCGCGAACCCTCGAAGCTGATAGCGCGTCCGAATCGCATTGGCGCCGGTGGAGAGCTGCGATTCGACGAAGAGCTCCCCGGTCTTGATGGGAACGAGCGACGCGAGCTCCGCCGTCGGGATGGATGACGCGCCGGTCACTTCCGTCGGTCCGGCCACGCGGTATTGCGCGCCGCGCGTGATCGTGAAGACGATCGCGAGGCCGGTATCCGCTTGCTCACGCCGGACGGTGACGTCCGCCTTCCAGTAGCCTTGCTGCCGGAGGTAGTCCTCGATGCGGCTCTCGGCGTCCTCACGGAGATCTTCGTCCACCGACCCTTCGCGCTCGAGCGGCGCGAGCTCGTTCAAACGATCTTTCGCGATCGGATCGCCTTCGAACCGCACCGTCACGGGAAGCCCCGGCGCGACGGAAACCGTCAGGTCGGCCGTGCGTCCGTCGGCGGATTCGGCCGCGCGAAACGAGCCGCTGGCCTCATAGAAGCGTTTCTGCTTCAAGCGCCGCACGTATTCGTCGAGCCGTTCCTGAATCCGGACGCGATCGAATGGAGAGCCGCTGGCCACGCCGAGCCGCCGGAGGAATTCCTCTCTCGGTTCGCGCGGATCGCCTTCAATCTCGATCTGTCCGATCGCCGCGCGCGGTCCGGAGTCGACGGTGAACGTCAGCACCATGCGATCGGGATCGCGCAGCGTCTCCGGGGCCCCCTCGACGCGCGCGCGCAGATAGCCGCGGTCCGCGTAGAACTGCTGCAGCGTGCGCGCGGCCGCGTCGACGCGGCCGATCGAGGGCGACGCGCCGTAGCGCTCGACGACCGTGGCGCGCAGCTGATCCTCGGAGAGGCCGAGCGATCCCTTGAAGAGGATCCGCTGAACGCTGTGAATCGGGATGAGGTTGAACGTGAGGAGCACGCCGCCGCCGGGCGCGTCGAGCGCCTCGACCTGCACGTCCTGAAAGCGGCCGAGACCGTAGATGTGCTCGATCGACTCCCGCACGCGCGCGATCGAGAGCGCCTCGCCGGCGCGCGCCTCGATCAAATCCAGGAGCGCCGGCTCGTTGGCCGGCGCTCTCTCGATCAGCATCCGCACTTCTTCGATCGGCCGTCCGGCGTACTTCGCGGCAGCCGACTGCGCGTCTGCCGCGTGCGGCCACGCGAGCACGAGACCGGCCGCGATTGCACGGAGAGCCGGCAGGAGAATCCGTCGCATCAGAACCTGTGGCGCACTCGGAAGTCGAGCGCGTATGTGCCGTCGCCGAGCCGCGTGAGCACCCAGCCGACGCGGTCGCTCTGATCGTATTCGAGCACCAAGACCTGATCGCGCGCGCTGCTGCTCGTGCCGAGCGCGCGCGCGTAGGTGAGATAGGCGCGCGTCGACAGGCGCTTGCCGATCACGACTCTCGCCGTCACCGACTCGCTCTCGTTGCCGAGCATCGGGGTGATCTGCACGGTGTCGACGCCGAACGCCTCACCGAGCGCGCGGCTGACCGGCGCGGAGATGGGACTCACGAGCAGCCGCGTGAACGTGTTGCGCAGGAATGCCGATTCGGATGCCTGCGCCGCGGTCGCCCGCAGCTGTCTCAGCTCCGCGTCGTTGAGATTGACGTCCTGGCCGAAGATCAATCCCCACATGTCGACTTCGGGGAGCGGTGGATCGGAGTTCAGCGCGATGACCGGGCGGCTCGTCGTGCCGCTCAACCCGACGGTGAGCCGATAGTCCTGGCCCGGCCGGCGCACGCGGGTCTCCGCCTCGAGATCGAAGAACGGCTCGATGCGCGACGGATTGAAGAAATCGATGCTCCCGCCCGGCGTGACGACGAACCGGTTGCCTTCGACCACGACGTCGCCCCGCTCGATCTCGGCGCGGCCGAAGAGGAGCGGATGATCGTAGGTGCCTTGCAGCCGCAGATCGGCGCTGGCCATCATGTTCGCGATGTTGTTCTGGATCCGCAGGCTCGACGCCGCCGCGATCCCGAGATCGAAGCGCAGCGGAATCGTCGGCGCGGCCGACGTGAGGCTCGCTGCCGATCCCGACGCGAGGCTGAAGAGATCCGGGCTCGTCTCGATCCGCCGCGACCACACGCTGTCCCGCACGACGACGTTGCCGTTCAGCACGAGCGCGTTCATGGTGCCCTGCAGCGCGAGATCCGCGTCGATGATCGAGCGGAAGCCTTCCGGATAGCGGACCGACATGCGCTCGCCGACGGCGGTCAGCGCGATGTCGCCGAGCGCGAACCCCTTCAACCCGATCCGTCCGCCGAACACGACCGTCCCTCCGCCGAGCCTTCCCTGCGCGTCGTCGACGCGGACTCCGCTCGGGTCGAACGACAGCGTGCCGTTGATCGATTCGAGCGAGTGCGGAAGCGAGAAATGGCGAAGCCGTCCGTCGGCAATCGTCGCGCTGCCCGCGAAGATCGGTCTGTCGAAGCTGCCTCTGATCTCCGCCTTCAGCGCCGCGGTGCCGCGGCTGCGCAGGTTGCGGAAGAAGCCCTGCAGGATTCCGAGGTTCGCGTCGCCCGCCGCCTGGATGCCGATGCTCCTGTCGTCGAGGCGGAGGCCGCCGTCGAGCTGAAGCGCGGTGCCGTCGCCCGCGAGATGGAAACTCCCGATCTGCAGGCGATTGCGATCGAGCGTCAGCTCGATCGGCCCTTCGTTCCGAACGCGATAGTCGAAGAGCTTCAGATCGAGCTGCTCGACGTGCGTGTCCACCATCAAATGATCGAGGTTCGCGAGCTCGCCGACGACGCGGATCGTGCCGCCGGCGACCGCGGTCGTGAACGGCGAGAGCCGCGGCTCGAAGAACCGCACGTAGGGATCGAGCGACGTCTCTCTGAAGCGGACGGTGAGCTCTGCGTCCATCTCGGGCGTCAGCGCGATCCGGCCCGAACCGGAGACCACGAGCCGCGGAGAGGCGGCTTCGAGATCGAGCGTCAGCAGATCGCCGCGCAGCGCCAATCGGCCGGAGAGCTGCCCGATGCCTTCGTCGCCGGCGAACAGATCGTCGACCGAGAGCTTCACGTCGTAGCGAGGCTCGTCGAACGTGCCCGCGCCGGTCGCGTTGAACTGCACCAACCCCGAGAGCGGCGCGCGTGGAAACGCAACCGAGGCGAGCGACTCCACCGGGATCCGGCGTCCATCCGCGTTGAACGAGTACGTGCCGTCCCATCCGACCCACGCCGCGCCCGTCACGCCGCCCGTGCCCTTCTTGATGTCGATGCCGTCGAGACGGACGCCGTTGCCCTCGAAGCGCAGCGCGGCGGTGGCGAGATCGAAGGTCTCCCCGTATGCCGTGCCCTTTTCGATGTTCAGCCGGCCGAATCCGAGCGGCGTTTGATACTTGCCGTAGAGCTGATACTCGCCGGACACGGTGCCTTCGACCGGGTAGTCGTCGAGGTTGAACGCGTGCCGCAGATCGACGAGCGGCCATTTGGAAACGCGAATGCGCGCGTCGATCTCGTCGCCGTTGTCTCGCCGCGGATATCCGAGCGAGAACTGCCCATCCGCGCGGATTTCGCCGCCTCCGGTCGACATGACGCCGTTCGACACGAACACATAGCTGTTCTCGATCGCGAGGTCCGCGGTGCCGTCGCCCCACGTGACGTCCCATGCATGCATGCGTTCGCTGCGCATCTTGCCCTGCACGCGCGGACGCTTGAACGCATCGAGCAGCACGCCGTCGAACTCGCCGTGGCCGCCGACCGGCACGGCGCCCGTCGGCGCGCCGAACGCCGTCATGATTCCGGCGAGGAACCGATCGCTCTCCTGCCAATCGAGGCTCGTCACGTGGAACGGAATCCGCGATCGCTCGCCGAACGCGGTCTGCCCGCTGAACTCGACGTAGGTCCGCTCGGTCGCCGCCCAACTTCGGTCGAGCCGGATCCATTCCGGATCGAGCGCATACGTGACATGGCCGGCGATCGGCAGATATCCCAGCGATAGTCGTGGATTGAACGGACCGACGAGCTCGAGCTCTTGATCGGAATCGGCCGACTGCATCGGTCCACCGGATGGATTGCGCGACGCGATCGTGGTTCCCGCCGGAGCGCTGACGGTGACTTCTCCGCCGCCGCGCTTCGCCGGCCATTTGCCGAGCGGCCACTCGAGCCGATTCGTCCCCGTGGCGCGGCCCGCGAGGCGCAGGCCTTCGGTTTCGAGGAAGTCCGTGAGCCGCGCGAGGTCCACTTCCTTGTAGTCCACGATCCAGGTCGCGCGCGCAGGCGTACCCGGCCGCCCGAGCGGCGCCATGCGATAGTCGAACCGCGCCCTGCCCCCGTAGAGATCGCTCGTGGCGTCGGTGATCTCCAATCGGTCCGGCAGCCAGAGCACGGAGCCGCGAAGATTCGGAAAGCGCCAAGCGTTGACGCCCGCGAGCGCGCTCGCGAAGCTGCCTTTCAACTCGCGGCCGCCCTTGAAGAGGTGAAACGTGCCCGTGAAGTCGCCCGTGCCGGACACGGCGAACCGCTGGCCGTGGAAGTAGATGTCCTTCTGCGTCGGAAAGTCGATCTTCGATTTGATCCGATAGAGCTGCTCGGGCCACTTCCCCAGATCGACGTCGCCGGTCACGTCGGAACGGGCGCCGTCGCTCAGGAGATCCATCCAGTCGAAATGGACGTTGCTCCCTTTCATCGTGAAGCGCGAGCGCATGTCCACGCGGAACGGCTCGTAGGCCATGATCTTCACGGTGCCGTTCGAGAACCACGCGCGTCCGCGGTAGTCGTTCGTCGGTCCGCTCTTCACCATCTGCACGGTGAGATCGCGCGCGATGGTGCTCCACGGTGTTCCATGGTCCTCGTACACGAAGTGGCCGCGCGTCGCCAAGACGGACCGCATCGTCGTCACGAATCGCGGCGGACCCTCGCGCTTCGTCTTGGGCGTGAGCTTCGGGAAGTTGTGCCGTCCGCCTTGCCAGGATTCGACGACCATCTCCCAATCCGTCATCACGACCGACTCGATGACGAGCTCGCGATTGAAGAGCGTCCACCAGGGCACTTTGACGGTCAGCGTCTTGACCTTGAGAAACGGCCGATCGCTTGGCGCGCGGCCCTCGATCACGAAGTCCTCGATCAGAAACTCTCCCGGCCTGACTTTCGCCGAGAGGCGGCCGATGTGCATCGGCCGCTCCAGATACTTCGAGCCCTCGCGCTCCGCCAGCTCGCGAAGCTGAGGTCCGAGATCGACGGTGAAGAGCGTCACGATCAGCGCGGCCACGATCGCGACGACGACGGCGAGCAGACGGAGAGCGATGCGGCCGACGCGGCGCTTTCGCGGCGCGGTCTCGGCCGGCGTTTCCTGCGGGGCGTTCTCCTCTTCCGGCTGTTGGCTCTCGTGCAAAGCGCTACTCGACCACGACCAGCACTCGTCCCGCTTCGACGAGCGTTCCGGACCCCACCGCGACCTCTTTGATCCGTCCCGCCTTCGGCGAGCGCAGCTCGTTCTCCATCTTCATGGCCTCGACCACGACGACGCTCTGGCGCGCCGCCACCTCGTCGCCGCGCGATACGAGGACCCGCACGACGCGGCCGGGCATCGGCGCGACGACCGCCTGTTCGCCGGCCGTATCCCGTCCACCATCGCCGCCGCCGCGCCGCCTCCGCCCGTCCACCGAAACCGAGACCGTCCGCCCGCCCAGGCCGACGAGCAGCTCGCCGTTCGATCCCGGCGTCACGGTGACCTCGCGGCTCCGCCCCGACGCCTCGTCGAGCGTCAGCGACAGGCCGAACTCGCTCGTGCGCTCCGCGCGGACGGTGCGGGGCTCCCCAAGAACGACGACGCGGAAGCGTCCCTGGCCGGCGGGCTCGATCGACACGGCGCGCCGCGTTCCGTCCAGATCGATCTCGAAGGTCATTCGCGAAGCGCCTCGGAACGCGCGGTGCGTTGCCAGGCGCCCATGCCGAATCCGGCGTCCGCGGGCGCCGACCCCTTCCGCGCGCGGAGGTAGGCGTCGATCGCGCTCGCGATCGTGACGAGCGTTTCCTCGTCGGCGTCGAGCTCGTTGAAGCTGGCCTGTCGGCGCGCGCGCTCCGCCATCACGCGATCGAGCCAGGTCGTATCGTACCGCGCGGCGCGATAGTCGTCCTGATGCATGAGCCACGCGAACAGCGGAATCGTCGTGCGAATGCCGAGGACCTGATACTCGGCGAGCGCGCGCGACATCCGCGCGATCGCCGCCTCCCGCGTGCCGGCCCACGCGATCAGCTTCGCGATCATCGAGTCGTAGTAGACGGGCACGGTGTAGCCGGCCGTCACGCCGCTGTCGTCGCGAATGCCGGGACCCGAGGCGGGATGGAACGCCCGAATGACCCCGGGCGACGGCATGAATCCTCGATCCGGATCCTCGGCGTAGATCCGGCATTCGATCGCATGGCCGCGCGGCGTCAGCGCGCCACGAGGATCGAGGTCGAGCCGCTCGCCTTGCGCGATTCGAATCTGCCATTGAACGAGGTCGACGCCCGTGACCATCTCCGTCACTGGATGCTCGACCTGCAGACGCGTGTTCATCTCGAGGAAGTAAAACGCGTCCACGCCGCGATCGTCGCGATCGACGAGGAACTCGATCGTACCGGCGTTCGTGTAGCCGACCGATTGCGCGACCGACTTCGCCGCGGCCGCGATTCGCTCGCGGAGATCGCGGCTTATCGCGATCGACGGCGATTCCTCGACGACTTTCTGGTGGCGCCGCTGAATCGAGCACTCGCGCTCGACGAACGGCACGACCGTTCCATCGCGATCGCCGAGCAGTTGAATCTCGATGTGACGCGGACGCGTCAGCCTCCGCTCGAGGTAAACGGCGGCATCGCCGAAGGCCGCTCCCGCTTCGGATCTCGCGCGCGCGATCGCGGACGCAAGATCGCCTCGCGCGTCGACGACGCGCATGCCCTTGCCGCCGCCGCCGGCCACCGCTTTCACGAGGAGCGGATAACCGATCGCCTCAGCGGCGCGCGCGATCTCGCCGTCCGACGCGCTCGCGTCGAACGGCCGCTCCGTGCCCGGCACGACGGGCACGCCGGCGCGAATCGCCGCCGCCCGCGCCTCGGTCTTGCTGCCCATCAACGCGATGGCCTCGGGCGACGGACCGATGAACGTCAGGCCCGCGTCGCGGCATGCTGACGCGAACGCCGCGTTCTCCGCAAGAAACCCATAGCCGGGGTGGACGGCGTCTGCGCCGGCGCGGCGCGCGGCATCGACGATCTTGCCGATGTCCAGGTAGCTGCGAACCGCTTCGCTCGCACCGATCGCGATCGCCTGGTCGGCCGCGGCAACGTGCGGCGACAACCGATCGCAATCGGAATACACGGCGACGGTCGGCACGCCCATCTCACGGCAGGCGCGAATGACCCGGACGGCGATCTCGCCGCGGTTGGCAATCAGAATTTTCACGAAACGTCGATTTCCAGGCAGGACGAAGCCTAACCGGCCTCCCGGCCATTCTATCCCTTATTTGACCTCGGCGGACCGGCCCGCTATCGTGTCGCGGCCCATGTCGGATGCGCCCCGGCTGCCTCGCCGCACACCCTTCTTCACGCTCCTCGCGGTGCTGCAGTTGCTGTTCGGCGCTGCCCTGTTCGCATTGGCCGTTTTCCTGTGCGTCCGCTTCCTGGCATCCGATCCCCCGCGGCCATTCGCGACCGTGGTGCTGCTTGCCGTGTCGATCCCGTGTGCGTTCGGCAGCGCCGCCCTCCATGTGATGTGTGGAATCGGGCTCTGGAAGCTCAGGCAGTACGGCTGGACGCTGTCGCGAATCTGGGCGGCACTGATTCTCGCCGCCCTGCCGATCGGGACGGTGATCGGCATTCTGCTCCTGTCCTATCTGAACTCGCCCGGCGTGCGGCTGATGTATTCCGAACGTCCGGCCGACGATCTGTCGCCCGTCGAGTTTCGCGAGCTGACCGAGACCACGCGGTCTATCGTGCCGATCGTCACGGCGTCCGTCATCTTCGTGCTCCTCGGCCTCTTCAGCGCTGTCGGCGTCGCCGTCTCGAGGGTGATGCCAGGCTTGTCGCGCCGCCTCCCCGTGATCAGCGAAGCGCACGCGATGGTGACGGTCGAGCGGTTTGCGGCCGCCGAAGCGGCGTACGCCGCGGCGAACGGCGGACGTTTCGGTACACCCGAGTGTCTCGCGGCCCCGGCGCGATGCATTCCCGGGTTCACCGGATCGATCGCGTTCACGCATCCGCCGGAGCTGTGGTTCGAAGACAACGGATACATCTTTCAGTTCTTCTCGCCGGAAACGGTCGACGTCGCGAAAGCGCGCCGCGAGCGCGCCGACCTGCATCGCCTCGAAGCGTACGCGCTCCTCGCGCTGCCCACCGGCGGCGGGTTCCGGATGTTCTGCATCGACGGGACCGGCAAGCTGCGCGCGACGAGCGCACGCCGTTCGCGGCCGAGCGTGCTGCCCGGCGTGTGCCCGAGCGATTGGACGGTGATCAAGGATCTCCCTCGATGAATCAGATCGATCTGGGCGGACGCGCAGCGGTCATCACCGGCGGCGCGCGCGGCATCGGCTACGCGACGGCGCGGCGCGCGCTGCGATCGGGCGCGGCGGTCTCGTTGTGGGACGTGGACCGCTCGCGGCTCGCGCAGGCGCAGCGTGAGCTCAGCGCGATCGGACGCGTGATCGCGCACGAGGTCGAGCTCACCGACGCCGATGCGGTTCGCGCCGCGGCGGACGCGACGATCGCCGCGCTCGGAACGATCGACATCCTGGTCAACAACGCGGGCATCACCGGCGGGAACGGCGCGACGTGGGAGCTCGCGCCCGACGTCTGGCGGCGGGTGATCGACGTCAACTTGACGGGAAGCTTCTTGACCTGCCGCGCGATCGTGCCGCACATGATCGAACGCGGATACGGACGCATCGTGAACGTGGCATCGATTGCCGGCAAGGAAGGCAATCCGACCGCCGCGCACTACAGCGCGTCGAAGGCGGGGCTGATCGGGTTCACGAAGTCCTTGGCAAAGGAGCTCGCGCCGCGAAATATTCTCGTCAACTGCATCACGCCCGCCGCCGCGCGCACCGAGATCTTCAGCCAGATGACGCAGGAGCACGTCGACTACATGCTCGCGCGCATTCCGATGGCGCGCTTCCTCGAGCTCGATGAAGTCGCGTCCCTCATCTGCTGGTTGTCCTGCGAGGAATGCTCGTTCTCGACCGGCGCCGTGTTCGACATCAGCGGCGGCCGCGCGACGTATTGACGCTGGAGGAGCAATGGCGACGCGCAAGATGAAGGCGAAGCCGGAATCGAAGAGGAGCCCGCTGCGGCGCCTGCTCTCGGGCGGCGATCGCCGATCGATCGCGAAATCGAATCAGGCGCGATCGCTCGTCAGCAAGGGACCGGCTCGCATCGCCGAGGTCGCGACGCTCGCCAACGACGACGACTGGCTGGTGTCGATGCGGGCATTCGATCTCCTGGACAAGATCGCGCACGAGCGCGCCGACCTCGTGCAGCCGCACAAAGGGCTCTTCATCGGTCCGCACGCCGACAGCGACAAGTGGGAGATTCGCCTTCAGATCGTGCGGACGCTGCCGCTGCTCCAGTGGACGCCGAGCGAACGCGCGCGCGTCGTCGAGATCCTCCGCCGCGGCGTGGAGTTTCCGCAGACGTTCGTTCGTGCCTGGGCGCTGGACAGCCTCGCCACGGTCGCTGGCGACGACAAGGCGCTCCAGGCGGTCGTGGCGCGAGCGCTCGAGGACTTCGAACGCTCCGGGAGCAAGGCGCTGCAGGCGCGCGCAAAGCACATTCGCGCGCGCCGGTAGCTGTCTACTTCTTCGGAGGAGGCGGCGGCGCTGGCGGCGTCTTGCCAATCGTCGCCTTTCGCACGTAATCGAGCTTGGGGAACTGCTTCGTCAAGTACGCGTTGCCCTGCGACTGAATGAGCCCTTGATCGGGCTGCTCGCCGTACTGGGCGTTGATCTTGTCGACCGACTCCATTCCCGAGATCACCTGGCCGAACGGGGCGAATCCGCCCGCGTCGAGTCGCGAGTTGTCGCGGAAGTTGATGAATACCTGCGTGGTCCGCGAGTTCGGACCGGCGGTCGCGAACGTGATGAACCCGCGTTTGTTGCTCTGCGTGACGGGATCGTCGGTGATGTTCGCCTCGCGCCACCCCGATTGGATCTTCGGATCGCCGTGGATGCCGAACTGCACCATGAAGTTCGGCACGACGCGGAAGAAGCGCGAGTTGTCGAAATAGCCGTACTTCACGAGATTGTAGAAGCGATCCGCGCCCTTCGGCGCCCAGGCGCGATGCACTTCGACGACGAACGGACCCGCGCTCGTGTCGAAATTCGCGGTGAATACTTCGGGAGCCCGATCCTTGAGCTTCGACGGCGTCCGCAGCGCAGGATTCGTCGCCGCGGGCTTCGCGGCGGCCGCTGGCTTCGGCGGCGGAGGCGCGGGCTTCTGCGTCGCGGGCTTCGGAGCGGGCGGCTTCGCCGCGCCCGTCGCCTGTGAGTATCCCTTCGCCGGCAGGCACGTCAGCGCGGCGATCACCGTGAGACTTGTCAAAAACGTCGAGCGAACGTTCATCAGTGGTCCTCTCGGGGAGTATTCTACCGGGGTCTCTCGATTTTCCAACGCCTATGAGAGCGCATATGAAACTCCCGATCGTCCTTGCCGGGGCTGCCGCCGCCGGCGTGATGCTCACGATGCACGCCATGCAGCCGGCGCGGCCCTCGACGGCACCCGTGCCGCTCCAGCCGCTCGCGCAGCAGACGCGGCGCGTCGAGACGGCGCTCAAGTTCCTCGGGCAACCGTTGCCCGACACTGATCACCGCGCGTTGAACGACGCAATCGCCTCCGCGGACGAAGCGGCCGGCGTCGCCGGCGTGGTGAAAACGCTCGATCGATACGTGCTGGCGACAGTACACATCAACCCCGAGAGCCGCGTGAAAGTCGAACAAGGCGCGGCAAAGCCGGACCTCGTGCAGGGCGGCACGCGGCTCTTTTTAATCAAGGTCGTCAACGAGGCCGGCGTGACCGCGCCGCTCACCGTGCAGAGCCCGAACAGCGGACGCGTGTATCGTCCGTCGAGCGGCAGCCCGGAGCCGCGCCACGATCTCACCGCGGAGCAAGTCCGCGAGCGATGGGCGGAGATTTCGATCTTCGACAAGGCACCGATGCGTCCGCGCCTGTCGGGGCTCGCAATCGAATACGTCATCCTCCAGGTCTACAGCCGCGACGCCGGACAGCGCTCCGCGATTCTCGGGTTCAACGTCGGACAAGGCTCGCAGGATATCGGTTTCCGCAACGACATCGAGGTGCTGTTCACCGCGGCGCCCGCTCATCCCGTGCGCATGCGCGTGCAGGACGAACGCGGCGAACCGACGACGGCCGGCTTCATCGTGCGGGATGATCTGGATCGCATCTATCCGAACATCTCGAAGCGGCTCGCGCCCGATTTCTTCTTCCAGCCGCAGGTGTATCGCGCGGACGGCGAGACGATCGACCTGCCGCCCGGCGCGTTCGTCGTGACCGTCTCGCGCGGGCCCGAGTACCTCTCGGAAACGCGCCGTATCACCGTTTCAGGTCCGCAGGAATTGTCGTTCAAGCTGACGCGCTGGATCGATCCGTCGCGCGACGGCTACTACTCCGGCGACCACCACATTCATTCCGCGGGCTGCTCGCACTACGAGAACCCGACCGAGGGCGTGCGCCCCGAGGACATGTGGCCGCAAATCAAGGGGGAGGCGGTCAACGTCGCGTCGGTGCTGGTGTGGGGACCGTCCTACTACCATCAAAAGCAATACTTCAGCGGCCGCGATCATCCGCTCTCGACGCCCGATCGCTTGATGCGGTACGACCTCGAGATCTCCGGATTCCCCTCGAGCCATGCGGGGCATCTCGTGCTGCTCGGCGTCCAGAATCAGGACTACCCCGGCACCAAGCGGCTCGAGGACTGGCCGACCTGGACGCTGCCGATCCTTCAATGGGCCAAGAAGCAGGGAGCGGTCACCGGCTTCGCGCATTCCGGCTGGGGGCTCGAGGTCAAGAGCAAACAGCTCCCCAACTACGACATGCCCGGCTTCGACGGCATCGGCGCGAACGAGTTCATCGTCGACGTGACGCACCCGGAGACGGTGGACTTCATTTCCGCCGGCGATACGCCGTACGTGTGGGAGCTGAACATCTGGTATCACGTGCTGAACGTCGGCTTCCGGACGCGGATCAGCGGCGAGACCGATTTTCCGTGCATCACCGACGATCGCGTCGGCCTCTCGCGGTCGTACTGCCGCGTCGCCGGTCCGCTGACGTACCGCAAGTTCATCGACGCGATCAAAACGGGACGGAACTACGTATCGGACGGACGCAGCCATCTGATGAACTTCCGCGTCAACGACGTCGAAGGCGGCACGGGCGAGAGCGAGATCAAGCTCGATCGGCCAGGACGAGTCACGGTCACGCTGCAGGCCGCGGCGCGTCTCGAGGAAAAGGCGATCGACGCGATTCGACAGAAGGGGTACGACGAGCAGCCGTTCTGGGATCTCGAGCGCGCGCGGATTGGCGATCGCCGCGAAGTGCCGGTCGAGATCGTCGTGAACGGGACGCCCGCGGCGACGAAAACGATCGTCGCCGACGGGACGATGCAGACGCTGACGTTCGACGTCGCGCTCGATCGCAGCAGTTGGATCGCGGCGAGGATCCTGCCGTCCTCGCACACGAATCCGGTGTTCGCCATCGTCGAAGGAAAGCCGATCCGCGCGTCGCGCGCGAGCGCCGAGTGGTGCCTCGACGCCGTGAACCAGTGCTGGTCCCAGAAAGCGCCGCGGTTCCGCGCGAGCGAGCTCGCCGACGCGCGAAAAGCATACGAGTACGCGCGGCAGGTCTATAGACAGCGACTCGGCGAATCAGGGAAGTAGGTCCCGCTGTCCGCTGTTCGCTGTCCGCTATCCGCTGTTCGCTGTCCGCTGTTCGCTGTCCGCGGTCCGCGGTCCGCGGTCCGCGGTCCGCTGATCTAAACGCTCTTCGGATCCGGATGCACCCACGGCGCGCGATACGGCCGGCGCAGGAGCTTGTTCGCTTCGTCGTCGCCCACGACCATCCCTTTCGCGTGATCCCAGCGAAGCGAGCGGCCCACCTTCATCGAGATGTTCGCGAGGATGCATGACGCCGCGGAGATGTAGCCCTGCTCGATGTCGGCGACCGGCGTGCCGCGCGACTCGATGCACTCGAGGAAGTTCTTCATGTGCGCGCGAATCGCCGGCGCGACGTGGCGCTCGAGATCTTTTTCCGTGCGATCTTCCGGGTACTGCTCGAACTCGTAGGTGACGTCCACCTTCACCGGCTTCTCGCCCTTCGCCTGCGGGATGAAGGTGTAGCTCATGGGGCTCGCCTTGAGCGTGCCTTTGTCGCCGTAGATCGTCGCGGCCCACGGATATTCCGGATCGGGCGTCGTCCCCCAGCTTCGATGCGTCCAGACGATGGGCAACTCGCCGAAGTGGAACGTCGCGGTCTGCGTGTCGGCGATGTTCGCCTTGCTCTTCTTGTCGACGAAGATGCCGCCCTCCGACGAGATGCGGTCCGGCATGCCGAGGTCCAGCATCCAACGCACCATGTCGAGCATGTGCACGCACATGTCGCCCATGATCCCGTTGCCGTACTCCATGAACGCGCGCCAGCTGCGCGGGTGCACGAGCGAGTTGTACGGGCGCATCGGCGCGGGACCGGTCCACATCTCGTAGTCGAGGTTCGCGGGCGGCTGCGAGTCCGCGGGATTCTGCGTCGCGCGCATGTGGTAGTAGCAATACACCTCGGCGTACGCGATGTTCCCGAGCTTGCCCGATTTGACGATGTCGTTGCGCGCTTGAACCAGATGCGGCGTGCTGCGGCGCTGCATGCCGACCTGGACGACTTTCTTGTACTTGCGCGCGGCGGCAAGCATCGCCTGGCCTTCCACGACGTCGACGCTGATCGGCTTCTGCACCCAGACGTCCATGCCGGCTTTGACCGCCTCGATCATCGGGATCGCGTGCCAGTGATCCGGCGTGTCGATGATGACGATGTCGAGATCGCGCTCCTTCAGCATCGCGCGGTAGTCGGAGTACGTGCGCGGCTTCTGTTTGGAGAGTTGGCGCGTGGCGACCAGATCGGCCGCGTCGGCGAGCATCTGCTTGTCGACGTCGCAGAGCGAGACGACCTCGACCGGCGCAATTTGCACGAGGCGGAGGAGGTCCGACTTGCCATACCAGCCGGATCCGATCATGCCGACGCGCTTTTTCGCGCCGGCGAGCTGCTCGGTATAGCGCGGAAACCCGGACACCGCGAAGGCCGCGGCGCTCTTCTTCAAGAACTCGCGTCGATACATGGGACTCTCCTCGAGCGTGGATGTTACGCGAAGTCGCGGGAATCGAGAATGGCCTTGAACCTCGAACGCTGAACCCTGAACCCTGCACCAGCCTTGCCCAAAGACCGTTCAGTGCGGGTCGATGGAAAACGCGGATCTCGCGGATGCCGCGGATCTCGCGGATCCGAGAATCTCGTCGCTCAGCTGTTGACGACCACCATTGAGACGTTCCGCACCTCAGGCATCCGCGCGATCCGTCCAATCCGCGCGATCCGCGTCTCCCGAGACTGCCACGTCCCGCTAGCCCTGGATTCATGGGCAAAGCTGAGACGCGGATTACACGGATTCCGCGGATCAGAGAGGGTAACGCGATCCAAGAGATTGACGCAATCCGTCTGATCCCGTGATCTGTCAGATCCGTATGATCCGCGTAATCCGCGTCAAACCTGATCCGCGTGAATCCGCGTAATCCGCGTGATCTGTCAGATCCGCGTTATCCGCGTGGTCCGCGTCAAACGCAATCCGCGTTATCCGCGTCGCAAAAAAAGGACCCCGGCCGACGAAGGGGGAGGAGATCCCACGTCGGAGCGGGGCCGTCCAAAACGAACGAAGAACGAAGAACCTCTTCGTTCCGTTAGAAGCGGACTTCGCCGCGAATGTACATCTGGCGCGCGCCGTTGAGCGGTGCCGTCTGCTGTCCGAACGTCGTGCTCTGAATGCTCGAACTGTTCAGGAAGCCGGGCGCTCCCCAGATCGGATGGTTCAACACGTTCGTCATCGTCACGTGGATACGAAGCTGCGTGCGGCCGGCGATCTGAACCTCCTTGCTCATCGCCGCGTCGAGATTCCACGTCGGAAGACTTCGCAGCGTGACGATCTGCCCCATCTCGCCGGGCGTCGTCGGCACGGCCAGGTACTGCGGGTTCGCGCGGCCGTCCGGCCCAATGTACTTGGGATCGATCCAGTAGCGCGCGAGTCCCGGTCCCATGCTCATGTGAATGCCCTTCTGCAGCTCTTCGACGGTGAGGCCGTTCAACAGGATGACGCCGGAGTCGAACTGATTGAACGTGGCGCGCCCGCCGCTCGAGAGGCGGAACGGCGTGCCCGACTGCGCGGTCAGCGTGCCGGCTACCGTCCACCCGCCGACGACGGAATTCAGGATCGGGTTGGCGATGCTGAAGTGGCGATCCCTGCCGAACGGCAGATCGTACGTGCCGAACGCCTGCAGCACGTGCCTGACGTCGAACGGCAGGAAGTTGTTGTCGAGCGCTCGATTGCGCAGCGTGGTGTAGTTCACTTCCTGCGTCGAGTTATCCGCCCAGATATCACCCGTGTTCTTGCCGAGGGTGTAGTTCACGTTCATGGACACGCCCTGCGCGTAGCGGCGGCGCAGTTGGAGCTGGAGCGCGTGATAGCGCGTGTACGAATCGTCGTCCACGATCCACGCACCCTGCGTGCCGGCGTACGGGTTCAGCAGGAAGAAGTTGATCGGATACGGCCCGGCGGCGTTGTAGCCGAGGCGCGTGCACGGATCGAACGTGTTGCCGAACATTCGGCACACGTAGTTGGCGTTGCCCGCGAGGCTGTTCGCGAGCGCGCCCGCGGTGCCCTGCTGGAGGTTCGTGATGAACCCGCCGTTCGTGAAGCCCTGCGCCGCGGAGAGCGCCGGCTGCGCGCCGCGCGCGCCGAACGCCGTCTCGAAGATCGGCAGCGGCACCTGCCCGGGCAAGCCGCGGTTCTGGAAGTTCGAGACTGGCGTCGGCTGCGCCATCGAGATCGCGAGGTTGCTCTGCGCTCGCTTGAACTCGTCGAGGAAGGTGTTCTCGAAAATGTTCACTTCGTTCAGGTTGTACGTGCGCCACACGTTCTCGCCGCGCGTGCCGACGTAGCGCGCCTCGATCACGGTGTTCTTCATGATCTGACGCTGGATGCCGATGTTCCACGAGTGCACGTAGGGCGTCTTGAGATCGTCCTTCATCGTCCTGAACCCGTTCGAGAACGTGAAGTCCGACTGCGGGAAGCTCTCCTTGTACACTTCAGGGAACGCGACGAACGGCGGCAGCGGCGTCTGCAGCGTCAGCGCGCCGGGCTGGAACCCGATGCCCGGCTGCAGACGCAGCGACTGTCCAAGCCCCGGATTGCTGCCGGCGTTGAAGGCAAACATGTTCGTGCCCTCGTCGTAGTAGGTCAGCGAGTAGTCGCCGCGCATCACGCTGTCGCCGCCGGTGCCGAAGATCTTGGCGAGGAATCCACCTGTCGGCTTCGGCGACCATGCGAAGCCGGCGTTCGGCGCGAAGTTGTTGTAATCGATCCCGGCCGCGTAGTCGCCGCGATCGATCGTCGGCCGCAGGACGCCGTTCAGCGTGCCGGGCTGGAAGAGCGCCGTCGACGGACCGTAGAGGTTCGCGACGTTCGGGAAATTCGCGTTGGCGAGCTTGCTGTACGGCAAGCCGTTGATCTCGTAGCGCAGGCCGCCGTTCACGGTCAGATTCGGCTTCACGCGCCACCGATCCTGGATGTACACGCCGCCCATCTTCGAGGCGGTCCAGTTCTCGCGGTACACCTGATCGGAGTACTGAAGCGTGGCGGGATCGAGGATCCGTCCGGTCGTCACAGACGACACCCGGCCGGTCAGGAACGCATACAGCGCGTAGACGTTCGCCAGGTCCGCGTTCTGAATGCCTGGCAGGCTGGTAGTGTTGTAGATCGACTGCACCGGATCGCCCGTGGGCGACCCGATGGCGTACTGCGGGAGACCGAGGAAGCCCGCCGATCCCGGGGCGTCGAACGACGTGTCGCGCCAGTCGCTCAACCGGAACGTGCCGCCCGTCGTGAACGTGTGATTCCCACGGATCATCGTGAGCGTGTCGTAGATCGTCGTGATGTAGTGGCGGCCGGTGATCGGCGCCGCGTCGTTGGCGAGCGTGGCGAGGCCGAGCGGCAGCGTGAAGCGCGCGGGCTTCCCGTTGATCGAGCCGTTCAGTTCCTCGTAGATGCTGCGCTCACGATACGGGATCGTGTCGCCGCTGTGCTGCACGCCGTAGCGGAATTCGTTGTGCGTGTTCGAATTGATCGACCAGTTGAGACCGGTCGAGGTGATCCACCACGACGCGTGGAACACGTCGAGCTGGAGTGGATACCCGGGCAGCGGCCAGCCGCGCCGGCCTTCCGCCGCCTGTCGATAAAGGTTCCAACTGCCCATCCACGCGAGGTTCGACCGGATCTGATAATCCATCCGAGCGGTCGGATAGTAGTTCGTGTTCGTCTGCGGCTCGATCCACGACAGCGTTTCGGTATTCAAGTTGTTCTCGGTTTCGACGACGCCGTACTGCCGCGAGCTGTTCTGGCCGGCGAGCTGCCGCTGCATGAGCGGATCGAGCGCCGTCGGGAACCCGTTGGCGCGCGCGATATCGAGCACGTTGGCGGACCTGAGCTCGCCAGCCGCCGTGCGATACGTGAAGACGCCGGCTTGCGCCTGCGCTTGCAGAAGCGTGCGCTGACGCGTCTGCGTCTGCGGAATGTACTCCTGCTCGTAGTTGACGAAGAGGAACAGCTTGTCGCGGAGCGCGCCGGCGGGCACCATCGGGCCGCCGAAGTTGCCGCCGAAATCGTGCCGGCGCAGCTTGTTCTTCGGGAGGTTTCGCGCGTTGTTCGAGAAGCTGTTCGCGTTGAAGTACTCGTTGCGCGCCTGATCGAACACGCTGCCGCGATACTGATTCGTGCCGCGCCGCGTGACGAACTTCAGGTTCACGCCGCCGCTGCCCGATTCCGCGCCCTGTCCAGACGTCTCGACGGTCACTTCCTCGATCGCGCCAATGCGGGCCGGCACCGTCCCGAAGAAGCTCGTGCCGCCGCTCTTCCAGCCGTTCGACGAGTTGTTGATGCCGTCGATCGTCGGATTGATCGTGCCGCCCGGCATGCCGTTGTAGTGCGTGCTGCCGGTGCCCTGCGGCGCGACGGCGCCCGGCACGAGGCGCGCGAGGACGAACGCATTGCGTCCCGCCAGCGGCAGCTCGTTGAGCTGCTTGTTGTCGAGCGTGTTCGAGACGATATTGGACGACGCCTCGAGGACGGGCGCGGTGCCTTCGACGGTGATCACCTCGGAGAGGCCGCCCGGTTGAAGCGAGACGCGGAGATCGGTGGTGCGGCCCGACGACACCGCCACCTTTTTGTACTCCGCCGTTTGGAATCCTTGCAGCGTGACGGTGACCGTGTACGACCCGAAGCTCAGATCGGGAAAGGCGAACAGGCCGCGCTCGTTGGTGGTGGTGTCTTTCTGGACGCCGGTGCCTTCGTCCTTCAAGACGACGGTGGCGCCGGGAATGACGCCGCCGGTGTTATCGGCGACGCTGCCGGAGATGCCGCCTGAAATCCTGACCTGAGCCGACGCGGCGGTCACCGACAGGCCGACCATCAACGCCACGCAGTACGAAATCGTGCGGACCAAGGCGTGCCCGAGCATGTGAGTCTCCTCCCTCATGCGTCATATGGAATGACCATATGACCTTTCGATCCGAACGGACGCGAATAGTATTACGATTCGACCGCTAATGAGGCGATGACAAATGCTTATGTCCGGCTGAGGCGGCCCGTCACGCCGGTCCGCCAAGTATGATGTGCCGTGCGCTGGCGCATCGCCTTCCTCCTGAGCCTCGCGATCGCCATCAGCTACCTCGATCGGCAGGCGCTGTCCATCGCGGTTGCCGCCATCCAGCGCGAGATTCCGCTCAGCAACACCGACTTCTCCCGTCTTCAGATCGCGTTCCTCGCGGCGTACGGCTTGATGTATGCCGGCGGCGGCGTGCTCATCGACTGGCTCGGCACGCGCCGCGGTTTCACCGTCATCATGATCTGGTGGTCGCTCGCGTGCGCGGCGCACGGCCTCGCGCGCGGCTTCGGCGGGCTCGTCGCGAGCCGGTTCCTGCTCGGCGTCGGCGAGGGCGGCGGCTTCCCAGCCGCCACGAAGGCGGTCGCGGAATGGTTTCCCGCGCGCGAGCGATCCACGGCGATGGGAATGATCAACGCGGGAACGGCGGTCGGCGCCGTCGTCGCACCGCCGTTGATCGCCGCGGTCATCCTCTCCTCGAGCTGGCGATGGGCGTTCCTGGTCTGCGGCGTCGCGGGGCTCGCATGGACGGTGTGGTGGGCGTGGGAGTATCAGCCGCCCGCGCACCATCCGCGCTTGAGCGCCGCCGAGCGCGAAACGATCGCGGAGGTCTTCGACGCGTCCGCGGCCGCCGCGCCGGCGATGTCATGGGGCAGCCTGCTCACGTTCCATCAGGTCTGGGGACTCGTGCTCGCGAAGTTCCTCACCGACGGCGCGTGGTATTTCTACTTGTTCTGGCTCCCGAAATATCTCTACGACGCGCGCGGCTTCGACGTGAAGCAAGTCGGGTACTACGCCTGGATCCCGTACGCCGCGGCGGGCGTGGGCAGCTTGATCGGCGGATGGTTCTCGAGCTGGCTGCTCACGCGCGGCGCGACGATCAACGCTGCGCGGAAGATCGCGCTCGGCGCGAGCGCGGCCGTCATGCCGCTCATCATCTTCGTCACGCAAGTGCCCGTGGAGCTCGCGATCGTGCTCTTCAGCATCGCGTTCTTCGGCCAGCAATCCTGGTCGACGCTCGTGATGATCGTGCCGACCGACATCTTCCCGCGCCGCGTCGTCGCCTCCGTCGCCGGGCTCGTCGGCTTCGGTGGCGCGATGGGCGGCATCGTCTCGAATCTGATGGCGGGCCGCATGCTCGATCTAGGAATGGGATACGGCACCGTGTTCTCGATCATGGGGATGTGCCATGTCACGGCGTTCGTATTGATCTTGATCGCCATTCCACGAATTCAACCGATTTCAGCCACGTCCGCGTCCGACGCCACGGCGCGTCGGCAGACACGATGAACATGACGAACAGTTAGGTCTTGATCGTGACGATCGTGTTCATCGTGATTGCCTGCCTCGTGAGACGTCGCGCGGCGCGTGACATACGATACCGATCATGAAAATCACCGATATCCGCACCCGCGTCGTCGAATGGCGCGGCGCGACGGTTCCGCCGCAGCCGCACTTCTGCACCAACCCGATGGACCTGCTCGACCTGCCGGCGGACTCGATGGCGGGGTTCCGATTCCATGGCTGGTTGATCGTCGAGGTCTTCACCGACGCCGGCCACGTCGGCATCGGCAACGCCGCGCTGGCGCCGCGAGTGACGAAGCAGACCATCGATCTCTATTTGAAACCCCTTCT
>DATBJJ010000183.1:0-84071 GCA_036556425.1 Vicinamibacterales bacterium | reverse complement strand
GCCAGTCGAGAGTCGAGAAGTGTTAAGTCTGATGACGACCCGACTGACGACTGACGACTGCGACGACGACTGACGACTGCGACTGTCGACTGTCGACTGTCGACTGAGACTGACGACTGTCGACTGTGACTGCCGACTGTGACTGCCGACCGACGACTACCGACTGTCGACTACTACGGTAGCGTAAATCCGCGGAACACATACGTCACGCCGCCAGTGAATCCGAAGTTCGGATCGCCTGACGTCACGCCGAACATCAACCCTCCGTCGACGCGCACCGTCGCGCGCGTATAGCGCAGCCCAACGCGCAGCGCGGACCGGCTCTCGGTGCCCGGCGGCACCCGCTCGTTGCGGGTATTCAAGCGGCCGTTGATCTCGCCGACGAACTCCGCGCCTTGTCTCAACGCGCGCGCGACCGACAGGCCATACGTGATTACGTCGTTCTGCCGGTCGCCTTCGACGGGATCCGACAGAATGCCAAGGCCGACGTTGCCGACGACGCGAACGGACTGCACCGTCTTGCCGAAGAGGCCCGTCATGTGGAAATCAATCGTGTCGAGGCCGAGGCCGCTCTCGTTGCCCGCGAGCGGAAGCTTCGTCGCGAATCGAATGCCGATGCTCGGCCGCCCTGCCGCCTCCGTCACGAGCCGGATTTTCGTCGCGACAACGACGTCCTCGATGTCCGTCGTGCGATCGCCGGTCAGCTCGAGCTTGTCCGACAGCGGCGCGGGGTCGATCGACGTGATGTTCAGGCGGTTGTAGAAGCCGCCGTCGATCTGGAGCTCGAGAATCGAGCTGAACCCGAAGCTGACGCCAATTGTTGGCACTCGCAACAAATCACCGCGCAGGCCGGATGCGGGATAGAACACATCCCGCTGCGAATCGAAGCCGGCCTCGAGCAGCACGTTGCCGGTGCCGACGGTCTCGGGATCTTCGGTCACGAGCGGACGCTGCTGCGCCTCCGTCCGCACCGCCAGCAGGCCGAACACCACGATCGCGAACGCGGATCTTTTCATCAGCATCTCCACCGATTCTGAATCTCGCTAGAACGCCTTGCGGCTGTCGAGCAGCATCGTCACCGGCCCGTCGTTGACGAGCGAGACTTGCATGTCCGCCTGGAACACGCCTGTGCGGACGGTCAGGCCGCCCTCGCGGAGCAGGCGCACCACCTCGAGATAGAGCGCCTCTGCGATCGGCGCCGGCGCCGCGGCGTCGAACGAGGGCCGGCGTCCCTTGCGGCAGTCCGCGTGCAGCGTGAATTGCGACACGACGAGAACCGATCCTCCGGTTTCGACGACCGATCGGTTCATTCGGCCGTCGTCGTCCGGAAAGATACGGAGATCGTGGATCTTCGTTGCAATGTATCTGACGTCATCCGGCCCATCGTCCTGCGCGACGCCGACGAACGCGAGGAGGCCCGCGCCGATCGCGGCGGCAACCTGTCCGTCCACCGTCACCGACGCGGATCGGACGCGCTGGACGATCGCCCGCATCTAGCGCTTGAGCACGTGGAGCGGGACGGCGCCTTGGCGATCGGCAAGATCGCGCAGCTCAGGGAGCGGATGCAGCCGGCGATCGAGCAAGTGGCGCGACGCGACGTTCGCGAGCGCGCGAATCATGCTGCTCTTGACGTCGGGGTGCTCGACCTCGAGCTCGGCGATCAGGCGCTTCACGCGCTGGCGCTGCAGCCCGAGATCGCCGCACGCCGGGCAGCAGCAGCCGATGATCGGCAGCTCGGACGCTTTCGCGTAGCTGCGCGCGTCGGATTCCGTCACGCCGACGAGCGGCCGTATGACGACATGATTGCCGTTGTCGGAGACGAGGCGCGCGGGCATCGCCTTGAGCGTGCCCGCGAAGAACAGATTGAGCAGCAGCGTCTCGATGAAATCGTCGAGATGGTGGCCGAGCGCAATCTTCGTCGCGCCAACCTCGGTGGCGAGGCGATAGAGCACACCGCGCCGGAATCGGGCGCAGAGCGAACACGGCGTGGCGTTGTCGTCGAGCAGATCCTCGATCGTCTCGCCGATCTCCGTGTGGACGATTCGATATTCCCACCCTCTCGCCTCGCACGTCTTCGAGATCAAATCGTGCCGATATCCGTCGTAGCCGGAGTCCACGGTGACGGCGACGAGCGAATACGCGATCGGCGCGCGTTTGCGGAGCACGTCGAGGATCTGGAACAGCGCCCAGCTGTCCTTGCCGCCAGAGAGGCCGACCATGACGCGATCGCCGTCCTCGATGAGGTTGTAATCGGTGATCGCCTTCGTGACCTTCTTGGCGATGCGCGCTTCGAGCGGAGTTGAGTATGCCATTTCGTGTGACGTCATCAGTGTAACGCGGTCAGCGCGGCGACGGCGTCCGCCCACTTCATGCGCCCCGCCGACGTGAGGGCGTTCGCACCCATGGCCTCGGCGAGCGCGCGATCGCCGGTCACTCGCGCAAGCGCAGCGCCGAGCGCTTCGGGCGTGGGTGCCGTCACGAGCCCATTGACGCCCTCCTGCACGAGCTCGGCGGGCCCGCCGCTATCGGTGCACGTGATGACCGCCTTCGACGACGCGAACGCTTCCGCGGTGACGAACCCATAGTCCTCGTCGAGAGGTGGGAAGCAAACCGCACGGCAACGCGCGAGATGTTCGAGCAGCCGATCGTCCGTGAGAGTGCCTGTAAACGTTACGCGGTCCGCGACGCCGAGGTCGCGCGCGAGGCGAACCAGCGAATCGCGCTCCTCGCCCTCACCCGCCACGACCGCGCGCACGCCGCGGGCGTCGGCGCTCGCCAGCGCGCGCAGCACCAGATCCGCCCGTTTGAGCGGCGTCAGCCTGGAGACGAACAGCACGTAGTCGCCGTAGCCGTCGCACCTGTAGGGACGCTGCGGCGCCGGTGGATAGAGCACTGTGGATTTCAACTCCGGCCACATGCTGAGCCGGTTCTGGATCGTCCGCGACTGGACGAACAGCCGCGAGACGTTGCGCGTCAGGAGATATCGATCCGCCGCGTGCAGCATGCGGCGACGGACGCTCTCCTTCAGCCGGCCGCGCGCGCTCAGGCTCGCGCTGAACCGATCCCACAGGTCGTAGTACTCGCGCATCGTGTGATTGAGCCAGCACACGTGCCGCGGATGCCTGACGGCATAGCTCGGATACCGAAGGCTGATCACCTGATCGATCCGATTGCCGCCGCTCCGGCCGACGTCGGTGAGCCACGTCGCGACGTACGCGGAGGCCTGGCGGCCGAACCGATTCTGCGGCGTGACGATGATGTCCGCGTCGTGGCCGGCGTCGCGCAACGCCTGGGTCAGCGATCGCGCGATGACCATGTGCCCGCCCTCGACCATCGGCGGGCTGGAGGTCACGACCGCGATACGGCTCACGAGCCGCCCTCGAGCATGAAGATCGACACGTCGCCGCTGTGAAACGTCTCGCGGAAGCGGCTCGGGCGCGAGCGCAGCGTGGCCTCGAACTCGGGAAAGCTCGCGCGCTCCGGCGGACCAACGATCAAATAATCGATGCCGAGCCGCGCCGCCTCGCGGAACACCGCCTCGGGATCGCGCTCGTTGTAGAGCGTCTCGATCTTCCTGCTCGCGTCCTCGTAGCGCTGCAGCGGCACCATCGAGATGGGAAGGCCGGCCGCCATCCGCCGCTCGGCGAACGCCGGCACATCCGCCCATCGCCGTCCTTCGCGGGCGTGCGGCTCGATTTGCACGATCGCGCCGGGCGGCGTCCACGTGCGGATCCAGGTCCACGCGGCGATCTCGTCGGCGCTCTGCAGCAGCGTCCAGCTGTACTTGTCGTTCGGCTTGTAGTTCGTGACGTCCTGCGTGTTGTAGAAGTCGATCGCGAACGTCGGCACGGCCATCAACGCGAGCCCGATCGTGACGCACGCGGTCGCCATCCGCGCGGCGCGTCCGAGACGCCAGAGCTCCTGCAGGCCGAACGCGGTCAGCACCGCCAGCGCGACGAACAGGAAATGCCCCGATCGCCAGCCTACGTAGACGTACTGATGATCGCGGACGTCGACGAAGAAGTAGAACGCGATCGACACGAGGACGATTGCGGCGATACCGAAGAACTGCGCGGTCCTCTGACGAAGCGCGAATACGGCGCCGGCCGTTCCCAGGATCAGCATCGGACCGAAGTTCAAGATCATCGACGCCCAGATGTTCGTGATCGCCATCGGGTTCACGAGCACCCGCGCGAGCGACGGGCCGGAGAGATCGACATAGCGCAGCCGCATCGCGATCCACACGGCAATCGCGAGGGGCAGCGCGCCGGCGACGGCGCCGATCGCGACGGTGGTCCATTGCCGCGCGCGCACCAGCACGAAGGCGGCCGTCAACGCGACCATCATGGTCAGCATGATGGCGGCAAACGTGCTGAAGAGAAGCGCGGCGCCGAGCAGGAGGCCGCAGAACGCAAGCATGCGCGGCGCGATCGCGCCGCGCGCCTGCGCGAGGATCAGGAGGCACGAAAGGCCGAGCGCATAACCGGTCGAGTGGTGCGGTTGATACCACAACAGGCGCTGCAGGCCGTCGATCGGGAGGCTGTTGTAGAACCAGCGCGTGACGGCGTCGATGTTGACGTCGCGCAGGCTCGCCAGCGCGGCCTGGATCGACTCGCCTTGCCGCCACAAGACCCACAACCGCTCCGTGCCCTCGAAGCTCGTGAACACGAACGCGGCGATCGTGCCCAACGCGGCGGCCACGCGGCTCGCGACCCACTGCCGGACGAATCCGTAGAGGAACACCACGAACGCAAGGCCGAGCACGATCGAGTTCACGAGCAGGACCTGCTCGAGCGAAACGCTGCGCCCGAGGATGCGGTACTGCGCGGCCGGCAGAAGATGCGGCAGCCAGTAGTAATTGAGCGGCTGCCCGCGGAGAAACGGGTTGCGAGGCGGGATCGATCCCTTGCTGACTTCCGCGACGACCGCCATCCGCCAGATCATGTCGGCGGTGAAATACGCGCGATACGCGCGCCCCCCGTCAACCGGCTCGGCGACGTGCGCGAACGGACGGCCGACGATCGCCGGCACCATCACGAGGAGCAGCAGAATCGCGACGACATCCGCGTTGGTGAACGGCGGAGGCGTCAACACGCCGTTGAGCGCGTATCCTGCCGCTGCGGCAATCGCGAACGCCGCGATCGGCGCCGCGAAGAGGAGGTTGCCGCGAACGCCCGAGGTCCACAGCACGAGAAGGACGAGGCTGCTCGCGCCGTAGCCCCAGATAGGGCCGACGATCCAGGCCGCGACGCCGCGGCCCGCGCCCGGCGCGTACATCAACCACGCGGCTGCGACGCCGGGCACCGAGAACCAGACTGTCGTGGCGAAGAGAAGAGCGCCCCAGCCGAGCGGGACGATGACTGAAAGACAGTAGCCGATCGCGAGGAGCGCGACGAGCGCGGCCGCGAGAATCGCCGGACGCGGCACGCGACTCGCGCCAGAAGATTCGGGCGATGTCAACGGTGCGATCTTCATCGAGCGTCTGCCGATCGTCAAGCCTTCAAGCGCCACGTGTTACGATACGTGTTTGGCCGGTGGACAGTCGAGGCTGCAGGGATTGCTGAACCAGGAAACGAAGCAGACTGTAATCGCGGGCGGCGGGCCCGCGGGGCTCACGGCAGCATGGATGCTCGCCAAGCGCGGGATCCTGCCACTCGTCCTCGAGCAGGATGCGCAAGTCGGCGGCCTCGCGCGCACGGTCGAGTACAAGGGCTTCCGCTTCGACATCGGCGGCCATCGCTTCTTCACCAAGGTCGGCGTCGTCCAGAGACTCTGGCGCTCGATGCTCGGACCGGAAATGCTCTGGCGTCCGCGGCTCTCGCGGATCTATTACGGCGGCAGGTTCTTCGACTATCCGCTCAAGCCGATGAACGCGCTGATCGGCCTGGGCGTCGTCAACGCGTTCCTCGTCGTCCTCAGTTATCTCTGGATTCAAGTAAAGCCGATCACGCCGGAGGTCAGCTTCGAAGACTGGGTATCGAATCGCTTCGGCCGCCGGCTGTATCGAATCTTCTTCAAGACGTACACGGAAAAGGTCTGGGGCATTCCGTGCAACCGCATCGGCGCGCAGTGGGCGGCGCAGCGGATCAAGGGCCTCTCTCTCTTCACCGCCGTCGTGAACATGCTCTTCGGCAGCATGAAGCGCGGCGGCTCGAAGCAGATCAAGACGCTGATCGAAGAGTTCGAGTACCCGCGGCTCGGCCCGGGCATGATGTGGGAGGCGTTCCATGCGGACATCGAGCGCATGGGGGGCCGCGTCGAGCTCAGCGCACCCGTCCAGCGCATCGAGCACGACGGCACGTCGATCCTCGCCGTGGAGTACGGCACGGCCGCGCGGCGACGCGTAGAGGTCGACCGCTTCGTCTCGACGATTCCACTGCGCGAGCTGGTGCAGAAGCTGTCGCCGAACGCGCCGGAGCCAGTCCTTGCCGCGGCCGGCCGCTTGAACTACCGCGACTTCATCACCGTCGCGTTGATCATCGACGCGCCGTCGCTCTTCCCCGACAACTGGATCTACGTTCACGATCCGCGCGTCAAGCTCGGACGCATCCAGAACTTCAAGAACTGGAGCCCGGACATGGTCCCGGATCAGTCGAAGACCTGTCTCGGGCTGGAATACTTCTGCTTCGAGGGCGACGGCCTCTGGACGATGTCCAACGAGGATCTCGTCCGGCTCGGCTCGCGGGAGATCGAGGAGATCGGCCTCCTCGGCGGCGGCAAGGTGATCGACGGCACCGTCGTCCGCATGCCAAAGGCGTATCCCGTTTACGACGACGGCTTCATGGACGCGCTCGCCGTCGTTCGCGACTATCTCACGCGCTTCACGAACCTGCAGGTGGCCGGCCGCAACGGCATGCACAAGTACAACAACCAGGACCACTCGATGGTGACCGCGCTCCTCGCCGCGCAGAATCTGCTGGGCGATCATCACGACGTCTGGGCCGTGAACGCGGACGACGAGTATCACGAGGAGTCGCAGGTCGAGGACGTCTACAAGGATCTGCCCGAGCTCGAGGCGACGCAGCCGCAAGTTCCCGTCTCCATCGGACGCTCCGCGAACTGACGGTCCGGCATGAGCGACCTGACGCGCGAGCACGTCGTCTGGGCGTTCCGGCTCCTCCTGGATCGCGAACCCGAGAACGAACAAGTCGTGCAGGCGAAGCTGCACGGGCTCTCGACAACACGGCAGCTTCGAGCAGAGTTCGTCACCTCGGCCGAATACCAGGAGAAGAACCGGGATTTCGCCCACGCGAACGAGCGGACGCTGGTCATCAAGCCACTCGAGAGCGGCGTGCGGCTCGTCGTCGATCTCGCGGATCACGCGATTGGGTTGAACATCCTGCGAGGTCGGTTCGAGCACGACGAACTCGCGTTCGCGCGATCCGTCGTCGGCGCAGGCGATCGCGTGCTCGACTGCGGCGCGCACATCGGGCTTTTCGCGATCCACATGGCGTCGTGGGTCGGGCCGTCGGGATCGGTCCACGCGTTCGAGCCGTTCGACGAGAACGCCGACTGCCTCGCGCTGTCGATCGACGAGAACGGCTTCGCCGATCGCGTCGTTCTCGAGCGCGCGGCGGTTGGCGCGGCCCCTGGAACGATGCAACTGACGTTTGCGCCGCACGCGTTGAATACCGGCGGCGCGTTCATTCAGCCGGCGGGCGCCGCAACGCCGCATGGACACGAGAGCCGGACGATCGCCGTCCACGCGTTGGACCGCTACCCGCTTCCCCGCCCCATTCGCTTCACGAAGATCGACGTCGAAGGGGCGGAGCCGCTCGTGATGCGCGGCGCCGAACGGCTGCTGCGCGAGGACCGTCCGGTCATCCTCTCGGAGCTCCATCCGTTCCAGCTGCGCGCCGTGTCGGACGTCAGCGCAGAAGAGTACGTCGGCATGATGCGCGGGTTCGGCTATCGATGCCGCGCGCTGGCGCAGGGCGGCGCGATTGGCCCCGAAGTCGGAGCGGTCGCCGAGGACGGCGTCACGTCCGTCGTGTTCCTTCCGAGCTGAAAGAACGAAGAGCGAGAACGGCGTTGTAGTTCTTCGTTCGTCAGTAAACGGGCGTCACCTTCACCGAGACACCAAGATATCGGCTGTCGTTGCTGCCTGGCTCTTCCAGGAAGGGCACGAAACCGGCGGACGTCGAGACCGAGAACACGTAGATGTAGTTCGTGGGATAGAGCGCGGGCTTGTAGGGAACGCCGCCGCCGGGCTTGAAGTCGATGCGCTTGACCTCACCCGGCGCGAGATCGATCACCTCGCGGCGCCAGCCGGACGAGATCACGACGTGATTCGATCGCGGGCCGTTCGTGACCTCGAGGTCGAGCCGGCGAACGGCGAGCGGCTCCGCGTGGTCGCCTTCGACTCGCGCCGGCGCGCGCAGGAGGACATCCGCTCTCGAATGTCCGCGCACCCAGAAACTGTCGCCCTCGGGCAGGTATGCGTTGTCGTCGGGAAAATACGCCGCAACCGGCGGGACGCCGCCGAGCGACCGGCGCGCGCGCAACCCATCCGCCGCGACCGGAAGATCGTTCAACAGCGTCAGCTCGATTGGAAGCCAGCGGAGCGGTCCTGATTTCGCGTGCTCGCCGGGATTGAACGACGTATAGAACGGATTCATCACGAGCTTCGCCGTGAAGAGCGCGCCGATCGCAAGCGCCACCAGCGCCGGCCTGACCGTCTGCAGCGGCGGCATCACGAACAGGAACAGCGGATAGAAGCTCAGGAAATAGCGATTGCCAATCGGCCCCCCGCCGCCGGAGTACGTGTAAGGCATGTAGGCGAGGAGGGCGACCGCGCTCAGCGCGAGGCCTCCCGCGATCACCCATTGCCACAGCGCCCTCGGGCTCCTCGAGAACAGGAACAGCAAGACGCCCATCACGCCGGGGAAGAAGTACGGCAACAGACCGCTGTAGCGTCCAAACAGGAAGTAATACAGGTTCCACAAGAGGACGAGGGCTGTGTCTCGATGCAGAAGAATGTCGAGCGGCACTGCATCGGTCGCAGCCGATGCGCCGCGATCGAGGAACCGTTCCGCGTTGGCGAACGGGAATCCCGTCGCCGAGTTGAACGACTTGCGATCGCCGCCCTGATAGTTCAGCTCTCCCGTGATTGCCGCGTTCGCGGCGAAGAGCGTCGACGTGACGATCGCGAACAACGCGCAGACGACGATCAGGCGCCGCCACTCCTTTCGCAGGATCAACAACGCCGCGAGCGGCACGAACGCAAGCACGTGCGTCGGCTTCGAGAACGTGACGATGCCGAGCAGGATCGCTGCCAGAGAGTCCGCTCCAGGCGACCTGAGGAAGTACTCTGTGCTCGTCATCGCCGACGATGGCGGCTCCGTCACGCGCTTGTAGACGCATAGGAAGACGGCGTAGAGCACCAGCGAAAAGTTGAACAGCTCCGGCGCGAGCCAGACGAAGTACACGGGAACGACGGACGCACCGAGGAACACCGCGGCGAAGAGCGCGGCCAATCCCGGCGGCGAGCCGCGGGCGGCGAGAAATCGATAGACGACGCCGTAGTTCAGCGCCATCAGCAGCGCGTGAAGGATCAGGAATCCGCTCGTGCCGAACAACGCGACGAACGGCGCGGCGATCAGCGGATAAATGTAGGACTTGCCGTAGAACAGCCGCACCTCCGATGGATCCGGCGACTGATCGAAGCCGACGAATGGAAGGCGCCCCGTCGCTTTTATCCCGTGGATCACGCTGCCGCGCTTGAGGAAGATCCCTTCGGGTCCCGACGGGAATTCATCCCACACGCGGATCAAATCGCGCCGCTGAAACGCAAAGTCACGATCGCGGACGATGCTATAGGTGAGGCTGTAGTACGTCGCCTCGTCTCCTTTGAATCCGTGGGCCGCGCGCGGGAAGTCGACCGAGACGGCGAAGCCCAGGAGCACGAGGAGGAGGGCAATCGTCCCGAGGCGGCCGGGTCCCCATGCCGCCATCAGGACGCCGAGGCTCCGCTGCTGAGGAAGCTCAGATCGGCTTGAAGGATACCCGCACGCTTCGTCGCACGAGACGTTTGATGCAGCAGCTCGTACAGCCGCTCCATCTTTCGCACGAAGCGATCGATGTCGTATTGCGCGCCCGTGACTCTCGCCTGCGCCGCGAGCCGCGCGCGCGCCGCCGGATCGCCGGACAGCCGAACGATCGCATCCGCAAGCGCGTCCGCATTTCGGCGCGGAACCATCACGGCGTCATGTTCGTCGGTGAGGACGTCGAGCAGGCCGTCGGCATCGGTCGAGACGATCGGCTTTCCCATCGCGAGCGCTTCGAGCACGGTCAACGGCGTCCCTTCCCAGAGCGAGGGAAAGACGACGAGATCCAGCGCCGCGAGCGTTTCGGCGACGTCGCGCCGGAAACCGGTGAAGACCAGACGATCGCCCAGCTTCAGCGCGTCGGCCTGCGCCTGCAACGCCGGCTGCAACTCACCTTCGCCGACGATGTAGACGCACGCCGAGGGGATCGCGTCGATGACGCGCCGCGTGGCTTCGACGAGGTACTCGTTCCCCTTCGACGGCATGAGCCGCGTGACCGTGCCGATCGCAAAGGCGCCCGGTGGCACGTTCAGCGCACGTCTTGCCGCCGCGATTTCGTCCGCGCGGCGCGGCCGGCTGAACTCCTCCAGCGGCACGCCAAGGTACACGACGCGCGTACGCTCCGCGGGAATGAGCCGGGCGTTGATCGTGAAGTCCGCCGTGGATCGCGAGACGGCGATCGCGATGTCGGTCACCGGCGCGAGCAGCCAGTCGAACGGGAGCACCGCGAGCGGCGTGCGCGTCAAGTTCGCGTGCTCGTGCACGACGACAGGCAGCCGCCGCCACCACGCCGCGATGCGCCCGATCGTGCTCGCGCCATAGCCGTGCAGGTGCACGACGTCGGCGTTCCGCCGATCCAGCTCCTTCAGCAGCGGGAACACCGCGGACAGATCGTGCTTCGAGCGCTGCAGATACGTGACGTCGATGCCGAGCTCGTCGAGCGTGTCGTTGGAGAGGTCGCGCTGGCGAAGGCTGATCAGCGAGACGTTGAACCGTGAGCGATCGAACCGCGGGATCATCCAGGCGAACAGGCGCTTCACGCCGTGCATGCGCGAACCGGTCCACCCGAGGTGGTCGCAGACGTGGACGACGTTCAGCATCGATTCACAACAATCCTTGCTGCTTGTACCACTCCGCGGTGCGATGGATCCCCGTCTTCAAATCGATCGTCGGATTGTAGCCCAGCTCCTCGCGCGCACGCGTCGTGTCGAACGCGCGGCTCTTGCGATAGAAGTCGACGCGCCGGCGGAAGAGCGGCGGCTCGATCCCCATTGGGACGCAGACCGCCTCGCAGAGCGCGCCCGCGAGCCAGACCGGCCACACCGGCAGGCGCAGATGCGGAGGCTGCACCCCGAGCTCCGTCGCGATTAACGCGACCAGCTCCCCGAGCGTCGTGTACTCGGGACCCGCGAGAATGTAGGTCCGCCCCGCCGCGCGCGGGACCTCGCCGCACAACTGAAACCCTCGGACGAGGTCGGAGATGAACGTGAGGTGATAGAACACATCGCCTCGGCCGAGCATTGGGAATCTGCCGCGCGCCAAGCCTCGGAACATCTTCAAGAAGCGCGTGTCGCCCGGACCGTAAATGCCGATCGGCCGCGCGATCACGATCTCGATCGGATGCGTCGAGCCGAACGCCGCCGCCACGCGCTCCGCCTCGAGCTTCGTCCGCTGATACACGTCGCCCGGCGCGAGCGGCGCGTCCTCGTTCGCCGGCGGATGCTCGATGTGTCCGTGCACGCCGCCAGTGCTGCAGTGAACGACTCGACGCGCGCCCGCGGCCACTGCCGCGTCGAGAACGTGGCGAGTACCGTCCACGTTGATGCGCGTGTAGGCCGCGTCGCCTTGCGCGGCTTCTCGATACGTCGCCGCGATGTGATAGACGACCTCGCATCCGCGCGACGCGCGCGCGACGGCGGCCGCGTCCGTCAAGTCGCCAAGACGAACGTCCGCGCCGGCGCGCTCGAGATCGCCCGCGCGCGCGCGGCTCTGCGGCCGCACGAGGATCGCGACCTCGTGCCCCGCGTCGAGAAGATGACGAGCGAGGTGACCGCCGGTGAAGCCGGTGGCGCCGGTGACGAGGACCTTCATGCCTGCGTCGCGGGAGCGACGCGCGCTCGCGGGCCGACCGCCATCAGGCGATCGCAGACCGACTTCGTGCGCGCGACGTAAACGTCGCGCGCGTAGCGCGTCCGCGCCCGCTCGCGCGCGGCGGACGACAACCGCGCGCGCAGATCCGGCTCGACGATGAGGCGCGCGAGCGCGTCCGCAAACGCGCGCGGCTCGGCCGCGACGAGCAGCGCCGTCTCGCGATCGAGGACTTGCGTGTGCGTGAGGAGATCGGTCGCGACGATCGGCTTGCCCGACCGGAGGTACGAATAGATCTTGAGCGGCGTGTTCGTGCCCGTGATGCGCGGCGACGCGAGGATGTCCGCCGCCTCGACGAACGCCGGAATCTCGCGCGCGGGTTGATAGCCCGTGAAGATCGCGTTCGCGCCGAACCTCGCGGCAGCGTCTCGTGCGGCATCGACCTGCTCGGGACGGCCGCCCACGATCAGAACCACCGCGCGCGGGTGCGCCGCGGCAACGAGGCCGGCCGCTTCGAGCAGCATGTCGAGCCCTTGATACGGCTCGAACGTGCCCGTGTAGAGAACGAGCGGCGCATCCGCGTCGACGTTCCACCGCCGCCGCACGTCCGCCGCCGACATCGTCGGCCGCTCCTCCACGTCGCCGCCCATCACGTTCTCGATCAGGATCGATCGCTCCCCCGCGCCCATCGCCGTCACGTGATCGTGCAGGTCCTGGCAGATCGTCACGACGACGTCCGAGCCGAAGACGGATCGCCCTTCCAGCTTCTCGAACAGCCAGCGCAGCATGCGGCTCCGCGCGTAGCGAAAGTTCGAGAGCTGCTGCGGCAGGCTCGAATGCATGTCGTAGACGTGCGGGACGCCCAACCGCTTGGCGAGCCACACGCCGATCACGCCCGCCTCTTCGTGCGAATGGACGAGGTCGTAGCGCTCGCGGCCCGCTTGACGCCACGCCGTGACGCAGAGAAGGAGATCGAGCAGCAGCTTCGCCGCGGATGGACCGATGCTGACGCGCTTCACGAACGGCGGCCGCGCGGATCGGACGATCCGAAGATTCTCGAGCCGCACGTCCGCGCCGAACGGATACGTCACGAGATCCACGTGATGGCCGAGCTCGGTCAGCGCCTTGATCCGGTGATACTCCGAGAACGGCGTGCCGCGCGGCTCGAAGAACGGCTCGGGCGCCAGCATCAAGATGCGAAGCGCACGAATGGAATCAGACTGCAAAGTTTCGGTCGAGGTTGGGGGAAAAGGTCGATTATAGCCGCGTATGGTAACATTCACCGACTCAGTCACACACGAATGGCCCGATCGACTCTGCGGACCGTCCTCATCCTCCTCAAGCTGACGGTCAGTACGGTTCTCCTCGCAATACTCCTGCGCCGGGCCGACGTGCCCACGATGCTCACCCGCTTCCGTCAGATGGATCCGTTGTGGACCGTCGCCGCGCTTGGCGTGTACGGACTGATGCTCGCGGTCAGCGCGTGGCGATGGCGCCTCCTGCTGCGCATCCAAACGATCGAAGTGAGCCTCGGCACGCTGACGAAGTCGTTCCTCGTCGCCACGTTCTTCAACAATTTCCTACCCAGCAATATCGGCGGCGACGTCGTCCGCGTTGCCGATACGGCGCCGTTCGCGGGCTCGAAGACGCTCGCGACGACGGTCGTGCTGATCGATCGAATTCTTGGACTGATCGCGCTGCTCGTGCTCGCGGCCAGCGCGTCCGCTCTTGCGTGGAGGCTGGGCCTGCCGCTCGAGGGGATGCAGTACGTGTGGCTCGCGCTCGTCATCTTCACGGTGGGATTGCTGTTCTTCCTCCGGAACCCGGAGAAGCTCGCGCGCACCGTGCGATCGATCCTCGCCGATCGTTTGCAGGCCGTGCAGACCCGTATTCAGAATCTCGTCGCCGCGATCTCGCGGTTCGCGCAGGAGCCGAAAGGCCTTTGGTCCGCGTTCGGCGGCGCGCTCGTCGTGCAGGTCCTGCTGATCCTCTTCTACGTCTGCGCGGCGCACAGCCTTGCCGTGCCGTTTCCGCTTCTCGCGGCATCGGTGATCGTCCCGATCAGCCTGGCCGTGCAGATGGTGCCGGTGTCGATCAACGGCTTCGGCGTCCGCGAAGCGGTCTTCGCGTTTTTCTTCACGAGCCTCGGACTGAACGTCAGTTCGGCGCTCACGCTCTCGCTCGGGAGCGCCGCGCTCATCATGCTCTTCTCGTTGAGCGGAGGCGCGGTGTTCATGATGCGGCCGCGCAGCGCGCGCATCGCGGCCTCGGATCAAACGGCAGAGCTCCTCTGAATCTGCGTCGTTTTTCACCAAATCTGGATCGCCCTCCCGGCCAACGCGCGCTATCATTGGTCAAACTCTCATCGGAACTTGCTTTGCTATCAGTGCCGGCCTAATTGCGGGCCGGCGACTAGCCGATAACTTGCGGTAACTGGCTTTCCGCCGAAATCCGCTTCCCCCGGACGAGGGGCTCGTCCGGGCTCTGGCTCCGCTATGACCAAAACCGTTAGGACCATTACAAACTTTTCTCTTTGCGCGACCGGCGCGCTCGCGCTGACCGCCTGCGAGGCGGAGAAGAGCCGCAATCCCCTGAGCCCGAACGTAGCCGGCCCGATCGCTGGCGTCTCGATCTCGGTACCGACGCCGGCGTCGCCAGTCAACGGCGCGGAAGTGACGAACACGACGCCGCTCCGACTGACGTTCAACAACTCGTCGTCGAACGGCGAGCGGCCGTTCTGGTACATAGTCGAGCTCGCGTCGGACGCCGGCTTCACGAGCAAGATGTACGCGAACGGGCGGGTCAACCCCGTTCCCGGAAGCCAGACATCCATCGTGGTCGACACGTCGCTCGCGCCGGAGCGGACGTATTACTGGCGCGTCAAGGCGGACGATGGGGCGAACGAGAGCGCGTATTCGGACGCGGCGCGCTTCGACCTGGTCGTGCCGATCGTCATCGAGGCGCCCGTACCGGTCTCCCCCGTCAACGGCCAGACCACGTCGACGACGAACCCGGTGCTCACGGTCAACAACGGTGGTATTCAGGGACGCGCCGGACACGTGCAGTACTGGTTCGAGGTGGCCTTCGATCAGGCATTCGCGCGCACGCTGATTCAGCAGGGCGTCGATCGCAGCGGCGGAGCGTCGACGAGCGCCCAAATGCCCGAGCTGCCGTCGAACACGCTGTTCTATTGGCGCGTGGCTGGATTCAACGGAACGCTCGTCGGGACCTGGTCGCAGACGCAAAGCTTCCGAACGCCGGCGGCGCAGGCTCCGGCGCCCTCTCCGAGTCCCGGACCGGGGGCGCCACCGCCGGCTGCCGGCTGCAGCGCCGGCGGATCGCCGGCCAACTGGTCCGACGAGCAGTGGCGCGTCTGCTTCTTCTCGCTGATCACGGAGCGCAACGCGGGAGGGGCGGTCTCGGTGCAAGGTATGGCGATCCTCCGCCCGGACATGGTCGCACGCGGCGCGGACTTCCAGAACGGCTGGCGCGGAGACATGCGCCCGCGCCTCTTCCTGCCCGTGCCGGGATGCCCGCCGGCGACGTCGCCAAACGTGCCGGCGTGCTCGTACGGCCGGACGATCGACCTCGGAGACATCGGCGGTCCGTGGCAGTGGATCTTTAGAGGACAAGTCTAAACGGTTCCGGTTCCAGGCGCCGGGGTTCAAGGTATTCTCAATCGCGAGCCTTGAACCCCTCTCTCCCCCTTCGCATCTTCAAACGCCTCGACGTCTGGCTGATCGTCGCCCTCGCGGTTGGGTTCTCGCTGCGCGTGCAGTACGTCCGCCTGCCGATGGCGGAGGCGCACAGCTGGCGGCAAATCACCAACGCGGACATCGCGCGGAACTTCACCGAGGTGTCGGCGAACATCCTCTATCCCCAAGTGAGCTGGGGAGGACCGCGGGACGCGTACGTCAGCATGGAGTTCCCGCTCCTGCAGTGGCTCGCGGGGATGTTGTTCCACGTTGTCAGCGAAGGCCAGCGCGAGCTCGTCTGCCGCCTGTTGTCGATCCTCTTTTCGCTGGGGACCGTCGGCGCGATCTACGCGCTGGGCGCGCGTCTCTTCGGCAAGCCCGCCGGGCGCGCCGCGGCATTTCTCCTCGCGATCTCTCCGTCGTTCGTGTTCTTCGGCCGCGCGTTCATCTCCGACACGCCGATGGTGTTCTTCACGGTCGCCGGCATGTGGGGACTCGTTCGATACGCGCAAACAGGGGATCGGCGTGCCGCGTGGCTCGGCATCGCAAGCATCACCCTCGGCTGCATGGTGAAGATCCCGGCGGTGCTGATTCTCGGTCCGATCGCGTGGCTGGCGATAAGCGCGGATCGGGCGGATCGCACGGATCCAGCCGATCGAATCCGAGTCATCCGTGCAATCCGCGCGATCCGCGTCACTCCAATCTGGATTGCGGCAATCGCGGTTCCCATCGCCGGCACGGCGCTGTGGTATTGGCACGGCGACGTCATCTTTCATCGAACAGGACTCGGTCAGGCGATCTTCCATCCGTCAGGCGGGTATTCACCGGATGTCTCGATCGCGATGGGACCGATCATGGGCGTGTCGCACTGGAGCACGCTGCACCAGCTGCGCGATCCGGCGTTCTACTCGACGCTCCTCGATCGCACGTACTATCTCCACCTGACGCCGGCGGGCTTCGCGCTGACGATCGTGGGACTCGCCATCGGTTGGACGCGTCCGGCGTCGCGCGTCGTGCTCGTGTGGCTCGCCGCAGTTCTCTTTTTCATCCTCGCGTCCGCCGAGGGAAACCGCTACCACGAATTCCACCAGCTTCCGCTGCTTCCGCCGGCCGCGCTGCTCTTCGGTCTCGCCGCGTGTCCAGCGTTCGACGCGTCATGGCTTCGCCAGGCGACCGGCTCACGCCTCGTGCCGCTCGCCGCGGGAGCAGCCGTCGTCGCCGTCGGCGTACTTGGCTTCGACAAGAGCAACGTCGTCCATGATTTCTTCCGTCCGGATCGCCTCGATCTGCGAATGATTCAAGCCGGCCACGCCGTCGAAAACCGTGTACCGGTCACGGACACCATCGTCGTGCTCGAGTACCCGCAATACGGCGCGAACTCGCCGATCCTTCTCTACCGCGCGCATCGCAAGGGCTGGAGCTTCGATCTCAGCTCGATCAGCCCGCACGTCGTCCAACGCCTTCAGCGGCAATTCGGCGCGAAGTACTTCGCGACCACGATCTGGTCTCAGATCGAGGCCCGACAGCCGGTGCTTGCGGAGTACTTGAAGACGCAAGAACGAATCGAAATCGACGTCGCGGACACTGCTCTCTTCAAGCTGCGGTAGGGATCACGCTCTCAGTCGAGCGCTTTTCACTGTCGTTTCATCGCGGAGGCCGCGGAGTGCGAGAGATGCGCAGAGCAGATCTCACTTCTAATTCTGTACGAGCCGCCGCGCCGCAGGCGCGGGTAGGGGTGCACGAGAGAGGGCGAATCAGAGCGCCGCGAGAATTCAGTAGGCGTTCTGATTCGTCCTCTCTCGCGCACCCCTACCAGCCTGACTTCGTCAGGCTGCGGCTCGTTCAGTACGTAACGAACGAGTAGTGCCTCTGCGAGCCTCTCGCCCTCTGCATCTCCGCGATGAAATCGTGAACACGATCGCTTGCCAGCGAACAACGTGAAACTGTGCGTGGACTATCGAAACGCGTGCGACGGGGTGGACTGGATTCGTTTCATGACGGACGCGCGGCGATCGTGCGACGCGCCCATGGTGAAAACGAAGTACGCCTTGCGCGCGGGCGCGCGCTTTTCCATGTAGGCGTCGTACTTCGCGTGCAACGCGCGTTCGATCTCGACGTCGCGGCGGAATCCGGCGGCCTCGAATCGGCCGCTCCACCATCGCGCGTCGGCCCACGTCAGGTGCCCGTGGATCGGATAGCCCAGATCGTCGACGTGCACGGTCCGGAACGGACGCCCCGCCGCCGCGTCGCGCTCCCAGCCGTCGACGTAGAGCGGAAACACCGTGCCGAACACGGAATCCTCGCCGAACGCCGGCACGTTGCAGAAGAGAAAGGCATCGCTCGTGGCAATCGACGCGAGCCGCGTTAGATAGTCATCCAGGCGATTTGGATTGAGATGCTCGAAGACGTCCAAACCGAACAGGACGTCGTATGCGGCTGGCAGATTCAGCGTGAGCAGATCGCCGTGATGGATGCGCCCGCGCACGCGCGGAGACGCCTTCTCGCGCGCCATCGCGCTGATCTCGATGCCTTCCGCCGAGACACCACGATCCTCGAGGCACTCGAGCACCGCGCCCGCCGCGCAGCCGAGCTCGATCGCGCGGCGCGGCGAGAACGACGCGATGATCTCCGCGATCGCAATCTTGTCCGCGTCGACGCCGAGCGTCCACACCCCGGGCTTCTCGTAGTATCCGAACTTGACGATCGCATCTTCGAGCCAATCGAAGTCGGCCTCCGATGACACGTCGAAGACCGTGATGGATTGACCGTTCGTGCGATCGATCGCGCCGCGATATCGATCGGGTCGGAGCGCCCGAAGGCTTGGAAGGCCCGGCTCAGGTTTTTCGAGCTTGGAGACGAATTCTTCGGAGCGCATGATGTCGAGGAGCACGGCCGTCCGGCCGAGCCCTTCGCGCAGCACGCGCCGATAATGATTGAGGCCGTCGAGGTCGGCGTTCCGTCCGAGAATCTCGCGGAACGCCGACTCGACGAACGCCGTGTCGCTCTGAAATGCCGGGCCCCAGCGGCCCTTCAGACGCGTGAAGAACCGTCGCAGCGTTAGAACAGCCCCCTCGAAACCCACAGCGTGCCGAGATCGCTGACGTCGATCCACACCGGGTTCGGAGTCGGCCCGCAATGTCCGCCCATGATGTCCCACGCGTAGGTATCGCGGCTGCCTTCGTCGGGACCCGATCCCCAGTGGTACGCGACTTCGTCGCGCGCCACGTCGCCGGGGACGCCGCGCCGCGAGTTGAATCCCCACCGCGTGTCCCTGATTCGCAGGCGTTCGACGACCAACTCCATGAACTCCCACGTACCCGTTCCCCCGGATTCCGGCTGGCACGACCGCGCGACCAGATCGGGGCGCTCCCCGAACAACTGGCGGATCAACGCGGACTCGTCGGGCTTCGGCAGCCGCTGTCCGGGCGGCGGATCATCGGTTCGATTGCCAAAGACGACGCGGACGCGGAGCGTTCCGCGCTGCCCGTCGATGGTCGCGGAAATCGTCGCCTCTCCCTCGTTCCCGATCGTGACGAGCCCGGACGAAGAAACGCTCGCCGTTCCGGAATTGTCCGACTGCCAGGTAGCGGTCGACGAGCGATCCTCGATCAACCCGTTGCTCAGCGAGGCTTGCGCGCTCATCTGCTGCGTTTGACCGCGGCGGAAGAAGCTCACCGGCCCCGAGACCGACACCGACAGGACGCGCGGCGCGGCGGGCACGGCGGCATTGGTCGGCCCCGTCGGGACCTCGCCCCCGCTGCAGCCAGCCAGCGACATCGCGCTGATAGCCCAGACGCTGACGAACACACGCACTTTCATCCAACTCTCTCCTCTTGCTCGGTCAGAACCTGACGCATCGTTGAACCAGGGATCAGAATTTCAGGCGGACGCCGCCCCCGATTTGAAAGCCGCCCGTCTTGACCTCCGCCGTCTGCGTCTCGGACAGATTGAATTCGATCGTCCCTCGGCTATATCGGGCCATCGCGCCGACGCCGATACTGGGCGTGACGGCGTAAATCATATCCGCGCCGATATTGAAACCCCAGGCAGAGTCCTTGAGCTCGACCGAGTCGACCGAATCGATGGTAACGGACGAGAATGGCGGCGTCTCGCTGAACACCACGGCGCGCAGCAACCCCTGCTTGACGGCGAAGATCGATGGTCCGCCGGAGAACATGAAGTCGACCTTATCGGTGAACGGCATGAAGTACACCGCCTGGAAGTGCACCGCGTTCTCGCTGTGCTTCAGGTCGGCCACGCTCGTTTCAAAGGTCCGAAATTGATCGAAGAACTGCGGATGCGGCAACCGGCCGCCAATCGTGCCGTCGCCGGAATTGGTGAGGAAGCCCCACGTCGCGCCGACGCCGAAATCTTTGTTGAGCTTGTACGCCGCCCCGACCTCGAAGAAGGCGCCGTTGTTAATCGTCTGACTGATGTCGACCGACGCTTCCTCATCGTAGAGGTCGAACGTCGACGTCCTCGACAAATCGTTGTCGCCCGCCTGAATCCCACCGTTGACGCTCACGAACAGTTTGCCGCCGAACAGTCCCTGTCCCTTCGGTTGCGCTTGCTGCGCGCGGGCCTCGGAGGCCACCGAGACGAACGAAACGACCGCCGCACAGACGGTCAACGTGACGAACTTGCGCATTCTCACCTCGAAAAAAAGATGGTTCGTATACTAGCACGCGCGCTAAGCGCAGCCGGACCAGGGAATTGCGATTATGGACTCCACGAAACACCATATCGGTCCGAGCGAGGGAATAGGTTAAAATACGAACGCTCTGCGGTAGCTCACCCACCGCAGCTTCAGCAACAAATTAATGGGAGACCCTGATGTACCGGATGTTCAGAACACTTCCGTCGCTCGTTTTCGCCTGCGCAGCCGTGATCGGCGTCGCCGCTTGCAACAAATCCCCGAATGCACCGTCGGCAAGCGACGCCGGCGGCGTTGCCACAGAGGCGGGACCCAATGGTGAGACGCTGAAAGTCAACGCGCCGCGGATCATCACGCCGACAAACGATCTGCGCCTCGACACTCGCAAGCCGGTGATGACCGTCGCGAACGTGCAAGGCAAGTTCGCGGGTGGGACGTTCTCGTACGAGTTCGAGCTGCTCAGCGATGGCAACTCCCGGCTCAACGGCGCGACGATGGCGCAAGGCGGCAACGGCCAGACCACGTGGACTTACCCGACGGACCTCGAGCGCGACACGCCGTATCGCTTCCGCGTGCGCGCGCGCCTCGGCAACGCGGTCGGTCCGTGGACGTCGTCGTCCCGCTTCATCACCGTGTTCGAGAAGCGCACGCCGGATCCGGATCCGAATTCGGTCTGCTTCGACTCGCTCGGCAACGTCGTTCGCGGGTGCATCCCGCCGCCGAATATGTCGCACATCGTTGCGCAGGTCATCGCGGCCAACCCGGGCATCCTGTCGGTTCAGCGTTCCTGCCAGGAAGAGCAATTCGGCGGGAATCACATCGGCGGCTGGGAATTCCTCGACAAGTTGGTCGACGCGCTGCGCATCGAAGACACGCGCTGGGGGTACAACTGCAAGCGCGGCAACTGCAACGATCCGTCGCTCGACGTCGTGGCGTATCACTACGGTGTCGGCCCCGATCAGGGCAGCCCGCAGATCTGGGCGTTCGATGTCGTGCAGGGCCACTGCGGCCCCGCGGCGAACGGCGTGTGGTCGCACATCTCGAACATCAACGGCTCGGGCGGAGCGTGGACGAGCCGCGGACGATTCTAGAAAAAGTGCCAAGGTGCCAGGGTGCAGGGGTGCCAAGGTGCAGAGTGCTAGAGCTACCCTAGCACCTTGCACCCTGGCACCCCTGCACCCTGGCACCCTTGCACCTTGTAATGTCTGATACCTTCTATCGCGATTTTTCCGATCGACAGAAGACCGTCACCGATTTCGGCCGAGCGAGGCGCGGGCGCACCGAGCGCTCGCGCCTCGGCCTCGTCATGCGCTACGCGCAGCCGCCCGGCGACATGCTCGAGATCGGCCCGGGCAAGGGCTCGCTCGCGCTCGCGGCGGTCGACGCGGGCTGGCGATATCGCGCGATCGAAGCGAGTCCCATTCTGATCAAGGAGCTTCGCGGGCACGGCCTCGAGGTGATCGAGGGCTGGGCGCCGCCGATGCGCACGGGCGATGCGACCTGCGACGTCGTGTACGCCGACCAGGTGCTCGAGCACATGTCGGGGATCGACAAAGCGCGCGAGTTCGTCGCCGAAGCGCTGCGCGTCCTTCGACCGGGCGGCGTCCTCTTCGTCGTCGTGCCCGACTACTTGAAGGAGCGAACGTTCTTCTGGGACGTCGACTACACGCACAACTTCGTGACGACGGAGCGGCGCGTGCGGCAACTGCTCTATGACGGCGGCTTTCAGATCGAGCGCGTCGTCCGCAGCATCGGCGCCGCCACCGGCGTGAAGCGCGACCTGCTCGCCGCGGCGGCGGTCTTCGCGAACGTGCCGGGGCTCGACGCGTTGTCGCGATATACGGGAACCGAGGATCTGCTTTTTCGCGTCCGCAAAAACTTTTTCGAAACGCTCGAGTTCGTCGTGCGCAAGCCACGCGCGTGATCGGCAGGCTCGCCGGTTCGCTCTGGGTCCGAGCGCTGCTCACGGCCGGCATCCTTGCCGTCCTGGCGGCGCGCGTCGACGTCGGCGCGACGGTCGAGGCGATCTTCCGGCTGCGGCCCGCATTCGCGGCGGCCGTGCTCGCGCTCGTGGCGCTCGATCGCGCGGTGATGATTTGGCGCTGGATTCTGTTGCTTCGCGCGAGCGGCGTGCCGATCGCGGGCGGCGCCGCAGCGTGGATTTATCTCGTCAGCTCGTTCATCGGCGCGTTCCTTCCGGCGGGCGTGGGCGCCGACGCGGCGCGCGCGTTGACGCTGTCGTTGAGAACGGCTCGCGGCACCGAGGCAGTTGCCTCCGTCGCGATCGATCGCTTGCTGGGACTCCTCTCCATCCTCGTGATGGCGGTCGTCGGCGTCGTCGCGGCCGGGAGCGAAGCGGGACATCTGGTCAATGCGATCGTCTTGGTAGCGGCGGTCGTGACCGGCGCGGCAGGTTTCCTCTGGGCGGATCGGTGGCTGCGCGCGGCGCTGCCCGACGCGTGGCAGCAAACGCGCGGCGGCACGCGGGTCCTGCGCCTCGCCGACGCGCTGTCGCAGTATCGCGGCCACCGGCCCGCGCTCGCATCGGTGTTCCTGCTGTCCATTGCCGTGCAGGTGTTGCGCATCCTTCAGGCGTGGCTCCTCGGCCGCGGGATCGGCATCGACGTTCCGTTCTCCTACTATCTGTTCTTCATGCCGATTGGACTCGTCGCGCTGCTTCTGCCCATCTCGATCAGCGGCTTCGGCGCGCCGCAAGCGATCATCGTCTGGCTGCTCGCGCCGCGCGGCGTGCCGGCCCACGACGCCCTCGCCTTGTCGACGCTGATCGTCCTGACGGGCATCATCGCCAATCTTCCAGGCGCGTGGCTCTATCTGCGGCAGCGATCCGGCCCGGCGGTACAATGAGGTCCGCGCGATGATCTCCGCGTTGGTCACCGGCGGCGCCGGGTTCTTCGGCGACATTCTCAAGGCGCGTCTGCTCGACGCGGGCTATAACTGCGTCAGCATCGATCTCGAAGCGGATGGGCGCCGGCATCCCAATCTCACGACGGTTCGCGGCGACATCCGCGATCGCCAGGCGATGGAGGCGCTCTTCGCGCGGCACCGGTTCGACTGTATCTTCCACTGCGCCGCGATCCTCGCGCACGACGCGAAGGACCGCGAGTTCCTCTGGTCGTCGAACGTCGACGGCACGCGCAGAGTCGCCGAGCTCGCCGCAGAATACCGCGTTCCAAAAGTCGTGTTCACGTCCTCGAACTGTCTCTGGGCCGATCCGTTCAACCGGCCGGTGACGGAAGACGACGTGCCGCATCCGCGAGAGATCTACGGGCAATCGAAATGGGAGGGAGAAAAGATCCTCCTGAGCTACGCGGAAAAGCTCGAGGTCGCGATCATTCGCACGCCGACGATCATCGACGAGGGCCGCCTCGGCCTGCTCTCGATCCTGTTCGAGTTCATCGACGAAGGCCGGCGCGTCTGGGTGGTCGGCGGCGGCAACAATCGCTATCAGTTCGTCTACGCGCCGGATCTCGCGGACGCCTGTATGCGCGCGGCGGCGCCCGGCCGCACCGGCATCTTCAACGTCGGCAGCGATCACGTCCAATCGCTGCGCGAGGTCTATCAGTCCGTGATCGATCGCGCGCGAACCGGCGCGCGCATCGCGTCGCTTCCGCGCACGCCGACGCTTCAGCTCATGCGCCTCGCGCACGTGACGGGGTTCTCTCCGCTCGGTCCGTACCAGTATCGAATGATTGCCGAGAGCTTCGAGTTCGACACGCGCCGCGCGAGGACGGAGCTCGGATGGACGCCGACGCTGACGAACGCCGACATGCTGTCACGCGCGTTCCAGTACTACCGCGAGCATCGCCGCGAGATCGAGGCGCGCACGGACGTCTCCGCGCACAAGCGCCCCGCCAAGATGGGCGTGATCCGCCTGCTCAAGTGGATGTCGTAATGCGAAGGCTCATCGCGGGGATCGTCGGGCTGGTGATCGTCCTCGTGTGGCTTGGCTATGGCAATCGCAGCGAGCCGCCCGAGGCCTTGCTCGAAGTCTACTCGCCGGTGATCAGCGCCGTCCCTGATAGTGCGCCGTTCGGCGCCGCGGCGTCCGAAATGCGCGATACGCTGCTGACCTCGCGCGGCCAGCAGTTCCTTCGCAGAGTCGTGCCCGATCAGGCCGGCGTCCTGTGGATCGCGCTGATTCTCGCGCTTGCGATCGCCGTCGACTTCAATCGTCCTCGGAACCCGCACAATCTCGATCTCGCGCTCCTCCTTGCGCCAGGCGTGCTCTTCTTCGACGTGCTGGAGTTCATCCCGGTGATTCAGCGCCCGCTGTATCGAGCGGTGCTCGACGCGGTGTTCGCGCTCGTATTCGCCGTCACGTGCGCGTGGATCGTTCGGGCGCTGTGGCGAAGCTGGAAACCGACGCCGTGGTCCTGGCAACCGAATCTTCCCGTGAGCGCGCTGGCGACGCTCACCGCCGTGCTGCTCGCCTGCAACGCCACGAGCGCGCTCGTGCGCGCGCCGGACGATGCCGGGTATTTCGTGAATCTCGGAGCGCAGCGGTTGCGCGAGCGGGGCCGGCTGCCGTATGGCGATCCGCTCTTGACGGGAACGCCTGCGGCCGCTTACGGCCCGGTGTTATACGCGGCACACGTGCCGTTTCAGGTTCTCGTCGCGCCTCGCGGCGTCAACGAACGGTCGCCGGCGAAGCCGGCGCTGACACCCGAAGCGCCGTATTATCTGCCGCCCGCGCTCGCGACGCGGCTCTGCACGATCTTCTTTCAGCTCGTGGCGGTCGTCGCGCTCGTCGCTGGGGCGACGCGCGTGAGCGGGCGGCGCGACGTCGGGTGGGCGATTGCCGCGTTGTACTGCGCGAGCCCGTACATCCTCGGCGTCGGCGGCACCGAGTTCTTCATCGGCGGCATGACGTTCGTGTCGCACATCGCGCCCGCGGCAATCACGCTCGCGGCGTACGCGCTCGCGCCGTCGCCGGCGTGGGCCGGGGCGCTGCTCGCGACGGGCGCCGGCGCCGGCTTCTACCCCGCCTTCATGTTTCCCGTGTGGGCGGCGCACTGGTGGAAGAACTGGAACGGCCTGCGGCGGTTCGTCGCAGGGTTCGCGATCGCGGGGCTGTTGATTGCCGGCGCGACCTGGATCGCGTCGCGGCCCGCCGAAGGGAAATCACGTCTTGCGACGATCCTGGGCGACACGCTCGGCCATCACACCGATCCGAGCGGCTACGGATCGAGCCCGTTCGGGTTCTGGGCGCAGCACGGCGGAATCCGCGGCTGGATGATCGCGCCGCTCGTTGGCGCGTCCACCCTCGCGAGCCCCGCGTATCTCGTGTTCTTCGCGCTGATCGCGGCATCGGCGTTCATCGCGCGGCGCGGCGCCGATCGAACGCTTGCGCTCACCACCGGCGCTGTCGCCGCCGCGGCGTCGCTGCTCAAGATCCATCCGACCGGCACGTACATCGCGTGGTGCTACGGGTTCCTCCTTCTTGGCCTGCTCGCCGCCGACGCGCGAGCGCGCGATGAGACCGCTGGCCCTGCTGAGGTTGAAGCGAACGACCGACCGTAGATCTCCTCCGAGCTTTACTTCCGAGCCGGAACAGACGTAAAATCAAGTATTTATGGCACAAGTTTACGCGCTGAAGTATCTCGCCAAAGCGGCGGTCAGCGCGCCACGCGACATCGTCAACAGCTACGTCGCCCGGCATCGTCCCATTCATCCGACCGTGGTCATTTTCCACTGCACGTTCGTCTGCGACGCGCGGTGCGAGATGTGTTGGAACTGGAAGCGCGGCGATCGCAAGAGCGACATGACGCTCGCCGAGATCGACAAGGCGTTCCAGTCGGGGCTCTGGAAGAACATCGAGAACGCGAACGTCTCCGGCGGCGAGCCGACCACGCGCAACGACCTCGTCGATATCGCCCGCGTGATGCTCGACCGGCTGCCGAAGCTGCGCAAGTTCGGCCTCAACACGACCGGCCTCACGCCGCACCGCGGCATTCCGATGCTCACCAAGATCGTCGAGCTGTGCCACGAGCGCAACGTCATCTTCAGCACGCGCGTCTCCATCGACGGCGTCGGCGAGATGCACAACAAGGTGCGCGACGTGAAGCGCGGGTTCGAGAAGGCGAACGAGACGATCCGCGCGATGAAGGAGCTTCAGAAGAAGTATCGGTTCAACTTCGGGATCTCCACGACGATCTTCCACACGAACCTGGACGATGCGGAGAACATCCTGGCGTGGGCGAGGAGCGAGAACCTCGACATCGTGTTCAACATGGTGCGCTTCACCGAGCCGATGCTGGGGAACACGGATCTCGCGGCGAACATCGCGCCGCACGGCGAGGAAGAAGAGCGCATGCGCCAGTTCTTCCTCGATCGCGTGCGCAAGGACTCGATGCTGGACGGGCAGAACTACGTCTACATGCACTACGCCGACATGATCGCGAACGGATACCACCGGCTCGCGCCCTGCCCGTTCCAGACGCAGGGGATCATGTTGAACCCCGACGGCGGCCTGTTCTTCTGCGAGAACAGCGAGGTCATCGGAAACGTCAAGGACACCGATCCCGAGGAGCTCTACTTCTCCGCCGCGGGCCAGGCGCATCGCGATTTCATCCGCGACGAGAAGTGCCCGAGCTGCTTGAGTCCCTGCCAGATGAACGTCGCCGCGATCAAGCAAGTGGCGCCGTACGCGAAGTTCCTCGTGCGCGCCGCGGCCGAGAAGCGACGGTTTCAGAAATCAGTCGCTAATCTCTAGCGTTCCCGGATCCCGGATCCCGGCCCCGAGGTCATTTCTCGCAAAACCCCATCAAGTGCCATCCGAGCGGGCGCACGAGCGGGCGCGGGATGGCATTGAACGCACCCACGAACAGGCTGTTGTAGGCGACGGCCTTCCATCCCCTGTGCAGCCGCGACTTCACGGGAAATCGCTCCGGAATGATTGTGGTCTCCGAGAAGCCGCGAAGGAGATCGCGAAACTCCCCGATCGAATAGAGGCGAAGCACGGGGGCGTCCTCGTGCTCGAGCTCGACTTTCATCAACTTCGACAACGCGTGGAGCCACGAGACGCGGTTGTAGACCATGAAAATCGCGGTCCCGCCGGGCGCGAGCACGCGCAGCGCCTCTTCGACGATCCGCCGCGGATCCGGCGCGTACTGCAGCACGCCGTGGGCGTAGACGACGTCCTGACTGCCGTCGGCGAACGGCAGCATCCCGCCATCGCCGACGACGAGCAAGGCCTTCAGCCCCTGCGATTCGAAGTTCCGCCGCGCGAGGCCGATCGCCGTCTCGGAGAGATCGACGCCCGCCACGCGCGCGCCGCCCTTCGCGAACCGTACGAGATCGGTCCCGATACCGCATCCCACTTCGACGAGCCGTTTCCCACGGAACCCGCCGAAATCGACGACGCGCGGCAAGTACGACAGTTTGTCGAACCGGTAATCGTCGAGATCCTCGAAAAACTCGCGCGAGCCGACCGGCTTCGCCGTCATCTCGAGGTCGTGAATGCGCGTGTTCCAGTACGCGCGGACCTGCCGGGTCAGATCGGGGCCGGCCGGGCTCGGCGCGCGCGGCGCGGTCATCGAAGGCGGGCCTTGACGTAGAAGTTCGTGCGCAAGGCGAGCGGAAACGTGTCGGGATTCAGCACGCGCAGCAGCGCGAGGCCCGGCGTTCCCAGATACCGGCGCACTTTCCATTTGAAGAAGTCGGTCACGACCGGTATGTCGAAGAACTCGACGTCGAAGCCGTGCTTCGCGAAGCGCTGCTTGATCTCGCGGAAGCTGTGGAGCGAGCAGTGATCCGCGCGAAACGCCGTGAAGCTCCTCCACCGGATCGTCTCGAACACGACGTTCGTCCACTTGTTCGGCGTCTGGAGCAGATACGCGCCGCCAGGCTTCAGGACGCGCGTGACCTCGCGCAGATGCGCATCGGTGTCCGGAATGTGCTCGAACACGTCGAGGCTGATCACGGTCGAGAACGCGCGATCGCCGAACGGAAGCGCCGGGCCATCGACTTTTCGAATGGGAAGATCGCCGTGGAGCCGCCGGCTCTCCTGAATCATCGCGTCGTTGATCTCGACGCCCTGCGCGTCGTGTCCCTCGCGCAGAAGGAGTTGAAGCATGCGGCCCTTGCCGCTGCCGATCTCGAGAACGGCGCCGTTCCCCGCGCGCAGGCCGGCCTCGCGCAAGAAGCGCAAGTTCGCCTCGTAGTTGCCGTAGTCGTCCCGATCCTCGAACCGGGGACGCGGATTGCGCGGATCCTGCGGATCGCGCCGATCGCTCTGATCCGCGGAATCCGCGTCATCCGTGCGATCCGCGTCTATCTCCATTGGAGCGCCGCAGCGGGTGGCTGCACCTCGAAGTTCGTCCGAATCGCGTCGAAGTAGATGCCGGCCATCACGTCGTAGCCGTGCATGGTCATGTGGAGGTCGTCGATGCCAATGAGTGAATTGTCGCCGTCCATGCCGGCAAAGACATCGATCAGCGGAATCGTCTCGGCCGCGGCGAGCTCGCGGATGCGACCGTTGAACGCCGGAATGATGCGCGCGACGGCGTCACGATTCCGCAGCCCCCCCGCGCGCTGCGGAGGAATGGTCGCGAGCGCAATGCGGATGTTCTGACCCTTTGCCTCCCTGACCATCGCGCGGAGCGCGTTGATCGCCGCGTCGGGACCCGGCGCGCCGACGAGCAAATCGTTGGTGCCCTCCATCAACAGGACGATATCGGGCCTATTCGCCATCAGCACGCTGCGGAATCTCTGCACGCCGGTCCCCGACGCCAACTCGCCAGGGTTGCCTTCGTTCAGAACGATCGGTGTCTGCAGCCGGTAGCGAGCGACGAGCCGGTCCTGCAACTGGAACGGATACGATCCCGGCGGCGAGACGATGAGGAGACTTGGCGCCGGAGAGAACACGCCGGCGGTAAGGCTATCGCCGAACGCCAGGAACCGCGCCGCAATCAGGCGCGGCGGGCCCTGCACCCGAACCGAGAACGAGCACGACGCCGTCCGATTCGCGCCGTCGCGCGCTTCACATGAAACCGTCGACGTCCCCTCCGGAAACTGGCTGCCCGACGTCGGCGTACACGTCGACGTCACGGTGCCGTTGCCGCCCGAGCTCTGGGGCGCGTTGAAGGACACCGCCACCGGGTTGCCGTCGGCCGATTCAGCGGACTGATTCGCCGGGCAGGTTATGGTCAGGGCGAGCGGTGTCGGACCGTTTGGTCCTCCGCCGCACGCGCTCAGGCACACGCACGCGGCGACGATCAATCGGGAGGTCCAGCGCGGCGTCACGTTCACACCGCAAACTCCTCGGCCCACCGCTCGAACACCATCAGACTGAAGAGCACGTGCGCGTGGTTCGCGCGCCCTTCACGATGCTCCGCGATCAGGCGGCTCGTCTCCGCCGGATCGACGATCCCCCGCGACGTCAGCCGCTCCGGCGCGAGCAAGCGCTTCATCATCGGCTCGAGCTCGTGCCTCAGCCACTGTTTCATCGGAATGCTGAAGCCCTCTTTCTTGCGATTGAGGATCCTCGCAGGCAGCAGTTCGCGCAGCGCTTCCTTCACGATGTGCTTGCGCCGGCCGTTGCGGATCTTCAGATGCCCGGGCATGGAGAACGCGAGCTCCATGACGTCGACGTCGAGGAACGGCGCGCGCGTCTCGAGCGACGTCGCCATGCTCATGCGATCGACTTTGACGAGGATGTCGTCCGCGAGATAGATCGACAAGTCGGTGTAGAGCTGACGGTTCAAGAAATCCGTGGCGCTGCCGCGCGCCAACGTGCGGCGAACCGGCTCGTAAACGTCCGACGACAACAGCGCCTCTTGAAAGGCCGGCGTGTACAACCGCGCCTTGTCGCGCGCGTTCAGGAACGTCATCCATCGGTACTGCGCGATGGACGAGGGCGCGTGCGCGAGGCCGTCGATGAAGCGCCGCGCCTTGTTGACCATCCCCTTCTTTTTGTCGGTCGGCGGCACCTTCGCGAGAATCTGCTCCGCGGTGCGAACCGCGCCCTCCGGCATCAGCCCCGCCCACGTCGTCGCGAGCGCCTCGGCGCGGTAGGCGTCGTAGCCGCCGAACAGCTCGTCTCCCCCATCGCCCGTGAGCACGACCTTCACGTGCTCCTGCGCCATCTGCGACACGAGGAACGTCGGGAAGAGCGAGACATCCGCGAAAGGCTCGTCGAGGTGGACGATCAAGCGATCGAACAGCGCGCCCACGTTCGGCGTGACCGTGCCTTCGTGATGCTTCGTGCCGCAGAGCGCCGCGACTTCACGCGCATACGGCAGCTCGTTATAGCTCGCATCGTCGAACCCCATGCTGAAGCTTGACACGTCGGATCCGCCGGGCGCGTCGCGAAGCATGATGCCGACGGCGCTCGAATCGATCCCTCCCGACAGGAACAGCCCGATCGGCACGTCCGACATCATCTGGCTTCGAACGGCCTTGCCGAGCGCCGCGCGCAGCGCCTCCGCCGCGTCCGCGTCCTTCCAGTCGCGAAGCTCGACGTCGGCGGCGTCCCAATAACGATGGATGCCGACGTGTCCGCCGCGATACACGAGGTAGTGCGCCGGCGGCAGTTTCTGGATCGACTTGAAGATCGTTCGCGGCGCGATGACGTACTCGTACGTCAGGAACTGGTCGATCGACTCGAGATCGATCGTGCGGTCGACTTCAGGCCTCGAGAGGAGCGCCTTGATTTCGGAGGCGAGCCGCAGACCGCGCGGCGTCAGCGAATAGTACAGCGGTTTTTCGCCCGCGCGATCGCGCGCCGCGACGAGCGTCCGCGTCCGGCCGTCCCACAACGCGAGCGCGAACATTCCGCGCACGCGCGCCAGGAACGATTCGCCGTACTCTTCGTACGCGTGGACCAGTACTTCCACGTCGGAGCGCGATCTGAACGTGTGGCCCCGCGCGATCAGCTCCTGCTTGATCTCTGGAAAGTTGTAGATCTCGCCGTTCGCGACCACCTGGATCGTGCCGTCCTCGTTGCCGAACGGCTGCTGCCCGCCGGCGATATCGACGATCGACAGCCGCCGCATGCCGAGTCCGACGCCCGGCAGCAGCACGCGGCCCTCCTCGTCCGGCCCGCGGTGGTTCAGCGTCCGCACCATCCGCTCGATGTCTATGGCCGGAACGGGCCGATCCAGATCCCGCTCGACGATGCCGACGATCCCACACATTGTTCTAGAACTCTTTTTGAGAAGACTCCCGGCTAAACCCGGAAGCCACGAATTCTGATTCGCGAATACCGAGCTCGTGGCTTCCGGCTTCAGCCGGAAGCATCCGCCGATCGACGGCGATCTCGAATCACGCGCGCCGGGACGCCGGCCGCGACGTGATACTCCGGAATATCGTTGGTGACGACGGCGCCCGCGCCGATCACCGCGTCGCGTCCGATGCGCACGCCGTCCGCGACGACGACGTGCGCGCCGAGCCACACGTTGTCGTCGACCTCGATGCCCCGCGCCGTGCGCCCCTGATCGAGAACCGGAACATCGACTCGATCGTACAAGTGATCGCCCCCGACCAGATACGTGTACGCGGCAACCAGCACCTTGCGCCCGATCCGCACGCGCGCGGCAGAAAACACCTCGACGTTGAATCCGATGTTGGCATCCTCGTCGAGCAGGATGTCGCCGTTCTTGCAGCTGAGAATCGTGTTGCGGCCGAGGAACACGCCTCGCTTCAGCGTGATGCCGTTGTTCGTCGTGCCCTTGGCATCGAGGCAGCAGTTGTCGTCGATGACGACGTTGTCGCCGATCGTGATCTTGTGCGGATGCCGCAGGATGAGGTTCGCGCCGAACGCGACGTTCCGGCCGACGTGCCCCAGGACGAGCGGATAGAGCTTCGATCGCAGGAACAATCCAAGCGCGCCCGGAACCCACGCCGAGAGGAGCATCGTCGCTTCGTAGCGGACGAGCGGCCACAGCCCGCTTTCGCCGACGACGAGATCCGCGTACCGCTGGCGCCGCGAGCGGTTGGCCGCGAACTCGCGTTGAATGTCCGTGATTCTCGGATCGACTCGCCCCGAGACGGGCTCAGTTGAACCGCTTGATGCTGACACGGGCTTCGTGATCGTCGGCGGGCTGCCGGGCCTCGGCCTGCCGGATCTCCCTGATGACGTAGGTCGGCTTGTCTTGCGATTCGTGATACGTGCGCGCCTGCATCTCCGCCACGAGGCCGAGCGTCACGAGCTGCACGCCGGTGACGATGAGCAGAATGCCGAGGAAGAGCAGCGGGCGCTCGCCGATTCCTTGAAATGTCGTGAGCCGCACGTAGGCGAGGTAACTGAGGATCATCAGGCCGACGAAGCCCATCACCAATCCCCACAGCCCGAAGATCTGCACGGGCCGCGTGCGGTAGCTGATCAGGAACTTCACGGTGACGAGATCCAGAATCACGCGGATCGTTCGCGAGATCCCGTACTTCGATGCTCCATGCTGGCGCGCGCGATGATTCACGACGCGCTCGACCGTCGTGACGCCGAACTCGCTCGCGATCGCCGGGAGAAACCGGTGCATCTCGCCGTACAGCTTCATCGGCTTCACGACTTCGGCCCGAAACACTTTCAGCGAGCAGCCGTAGTCGTGGAGGCGCACGCCGGTCGCGCGCGAGATGATCCGGTTCGCGATCATCGACGGCAGACGGCGGCTGAGAAATCGATCCTTCCGATCCTTGCGCCAGCCGGCGACGATGTCGGCGGGCTGCTGCTCGAGCTGGGTCACCATCGCCGCGATGTCGCGCGGATCGTTCTGGAGATCCCCGTCCATCGTGACGATGTAGCGCCCCCGGGCGTACGCGAAGCCGGCGGCGAACGCGGCGGTCTGACCGAAATTCCGGCGAAAGCGGATCACGCGGAGGCGGTCGTCCGACGCCTGGAACCGCGCGAGGCGCGCGAACGTGTCGTCGGTGCTGCCGTCGTCGATCGCGAGGATCTCGTAGGGCCGTCCGAAGGCCTCGAGCGCGGCCCGGAGCTCTCGGTAGAGCTCGTCCACGTTGGGGGCCTCGTTCTTCATCGGTACGACGACCGAGATGTCGGGCTGCATTCCTTTTGGACGGATAAACGACTGATTATACGGGCGTTTTGGGCCTTCGGTCAAACCTCGTTGGGCCGCTTCCGGCGCTGCCACGCGAGCCACGCGCCACCGGCGACGATGGCAACGATCGCGACGGAGATCGCGACCGCTCCCGCGTTGTCGCGCAGGAAGTCGGCCGCCTGGTCGCCGTAGTAGACCGCCAGGAGCCCTTCACCGAAGTATCGGATCCCACGGCCGATTGCTATGGCTGCGATGAAATCGAGCGGCCGGACCTTGGCGACGCCGGCGGCAAGGACGAAAACCTTGAACGGAGTGGGGGGCGGCAGAATCGATGGGATCAGGACGGCGAGCAGGCCATAGCGGCGAAACCGCTCCATCGCGACGTCGACGTAGTGCGCCTTGAAGCGCTTTCGCAGAAACGCCTCGCCGCCCCGGCGCGCCAGCGCGTAGAGCGCCAAGCATCCAGCAATCGATCCCAGCGTCGTCATGAATGCGTAGTACGGCATCCGCTCCTTGTGCTGCGTCGTCAGCACCACGATCAGGATGTCGTTGACTTCTGGAAACGAGAGGAAGGACGAGTCGAGGAACGCGATGATGAAGAGTCCGGGCCCGCCGAGCGAGACGGCGAAGCCCTTGATCCACTCGACCAAATCCGCCATTGAGCAAAGTGTAGACTAGAAGGGCCCTGGCGACCACGATATCAACGGGTCCGTCCCGAGCGGTCGCGACGCGTGAGCGCGCGGCGGCGGCCGCGCTTGCGGCGCTGACGGCGATCGCGGGCGCCGCGGCGGCTGTGTATTACGCGCACGCGGGACTCGCGCTGGCGCATCACGACGCGCGCGCGCATCTCGTGGTCGCGCGGCGCATCCTCGACAGCCTCATGCCCGGATGGCAGCAGATCGGCGCGGTCTGGCTGCCTCTACCGCACGTCCTCAACATGCTGCCGGTGCAGGTCGACGCCTGGTATCGCTCGGGCGCATCCGGCACGGCGATCTCGGTTGCCTCGATGGCGGCCGGCGCCGGCGCGCTCGCGTCGTTCGTCATTCGGCGAACGGGGTCGATCGCGAGCGCCGCGGCCGGCTGCGCGCTCCTGATGGCGAACCCGAACGTCCTCTATCTCCAAAGCACGCCGATGACCGAGCCCGTGCTCTTCGGCACGACGCTCCTCGCGATGACGCTGACGGCGAACTGGATCGATTCTGAAAACGCCGGCCGCACGTGGCCGCACGCGGCGGGCGTCGCGCTCGCGGCGGCGAGCATGACGCGATACGAGGCCTGGCCAATCTGCGCGGCGCTCCTCGCGTTGTCGATGCTCGTGCTCCTGCGCAGAGGCGTGTCGCTCGGTCGGTCCGCGCTCGCCATCGCGCGGCTCGCGCTATATCCAGCGATCGCCATCGTGATCTTCCTGCTCAACAGCCGGTGGACGGTCGGCGCATGGTTCGTGAGCGGAGGCTTCTTCGTCGCCGAGAATCCGTCGCTTGGCGTCCCTTCGCTCGCGTGGGAGCAAGTCCGCGAAGGCCTCTATCGTCTATCGGGCACGCTCACGGTCTGGCCGGCGTACGCCGGCGCAGCGATCGTCATCGCCGCGTTCATTCGATCGCGCGAACGCGCATCGCTCGCGATGGCGTTTGCGCTCGTCGCGGCAGCGGCGCTGCCGTGGTACGCATACTTTCAAGGGCACCCCTTTCGGATTCGATACAGCGTTCCTCTCGTCGCCGCCTGTGCGGTGCTGATCGCGACCGGAATCGCCGCGCTGCCGCGCATCGTTCGCGGCGTTGCCGCCGCAGCGATCGTGATCGCCACGATCTCGCAGCTCTCTCCATTGGATCCCACTGCCCCGCTCATCGCGGAATCGCGGCGCGACGCCGAGAACATGCGCGGCCGCGGCGCGGTGACCGCATATCTCGCCGCGCATCACGACGGACGTCCGATCATGATCAGCATGGGCTCGCTCGCGCACTACATGCACGACCTCTCCGCCATCGGCCTGCACGTCCACGATTTCCTGCACGAAGGCAACGGCGACGTGTGGAAGTCGGCGATGCGGTACGGTCCGCGCCCGTTCGTGACCTGGATTGCGATCGAGGAGTCAGCCGAAGGCGGAGACGCGCTGTTCCAGCGCGCGAAGGAGAACCCGGATTTCCTGCGTGGATTCGAGCGCGTCGCGGAAGGAGGCGGCGTGGCGCTCTATCGAGCCACGCCGCCGATCCGCTAGAAGCGCAAGTGCATGGTGAAGTTGATCGACGTTCCGCCGAGATCGAGCTTGTTGCCGAGCAGCTGAGACTCCACGGAATTCGTATCGCCCTTCGCCTTCTGCCATCGGACTTCGACGCCGGCGAGGAGCGCATCGCCCGCGGGGAAGCGGATGCCGCCGACAATCACCGGTCCGACCGCCGTGCCGTCGGCCCTGTAGTTCGCGCGGAAGATCGAGCCGTCCGACGAGTCGACGAACTCGCCGGTCTCACTGTAGCGCCAGTTGATGAAGGCGACGCCGGCGCCGATATACGGCTCCACGGCGCCTTCGCGGCCGACGGGCAGGAACCGCACGGTCGCCGTGATCGGCACCGTGCGCAGTTTCAGGTCTTGCGCGATCTCGGCGCCCGTCACGCGGTTCTCGAGATCACGGTAGACGCTCGGCACGGAACGCTGATAGAAGGTGACGCCGACGCCCGTCTCGAGATAGTTGCTCACGCCGTAGAGCCACTCGCCGCCGAACGTCACGAAGTTGAAGTCTTTGAATTGGAAGAACAGGGGATCGGTGCCGCGGAGGTTCGCGACCAGCGTGTCGCAATCGTCGTCGCCGGTGAAGCAGATGTCGGGCCGGCCGTCCTCGCCTTTGACAGACAGATAGCCGAGGTTGAACCCGATCGAATGGCGCGCGTCGGCACGGGTGACCTGTACGATCTGAGCGCTTGCATTCGTGGCGAGCGCCGCCAGCGACATCATCAGCGCCAAGGTCGAGACCTGAACGACTTTTAGGCAATGACGTTTCATCATGACAGTCTCCGTAAGCGTCTGCTTCCCCCACCGAGCATGAAAAGTGCCAGCCTCAGCGGCAAAAACACGCGGTGGATTCCAGGTTCGCAGCGTGTTTTGTCATATATCGGTGTCACTGTGGACACCATAAGGGGTCAATCGCAGCGCTTCAACCCAAAATGGTCGCGAGCATCTCATCGTGAATGCGGCCGTTGGTCGCCAGCACGCTTCCCGCGCGCGATCCATAGGATCCGCCCGACATCGTCGAGACGCGGCCGCCGGCTTCCATGACGATCAGCGCCCCGCCGGCGATGTCCCATGGCTGCAGCTTCTTTTCCCAGAACCCGTCGAAGCGGCCGGCCGCCACATAGCAGAGATCCAGCGCGGCCGAGCCGAGGCGCCTGACGGCGCGCGCCTTACTGATGAACGTGCCGAACAACGTGATGACCTCGCCGGGATCTTTCTGCACGTCGTAATGGAATCCGGTCACGAGGAGCGAATCGATGAGCGCGTCCGCGATCGACACGCGCATCGGCTGGCCGTTGAGCCGCGCGCCCTGTCCCCGCTCGGCCGTGAACAGCTCCTTCCGGTTCGGGTCGTACACAGCCGCCACCACGGGTTCGCCGTCGATCTCGAGCGCCAGCGACGAACAGAAGATCGGCAGGCCGTGCGCGTAGTTCGTGGTGCCGTCGATTGGATCGAAGACCCAGCAGAACGCCGGCACCCGCGCGTCGCCGCCGCCGCCGAATTCCTCGCCCAGCACGTCGTGACTCGGAAAGCGATCCGCGATCATCGCGCGGAACCCGCGCTCGATCTCGACGTCGATCTCCGTGACGAGATCGATCACGCCTTTCTTCTCGACGCGCATGGCCCGGCCGAACCTGGCCATCTGCGTCTCGCCCGCGCGCAGGACCGCTTCGACCGCCGTGGCCAGATAGATCGGATCGGGAGGAGAAGACTCAGCCACCGGACGACAGCTTCTTGACCATGCGAACTTCCATGCCGCCCTCGGACGCGCGCTTGATCGTCACGTCGTCCATGAAGCTTCGCATGAAGAAGATGCCGCGGCCGCTGGCCTTGAGCAGATTCTCGGGCGCGAGCGGGTCGGCGATCTCCCCGGGATCGAACCCCTCGCCCTGATCGAGGACGCGCACGATGAGCTCCAACGGCGCGGCGGTCGGCGTGAACGTGAACTCGACGGTCACCAGCTTGCGGAGGTCTTCGCGATTGCCGTGTTTGATGGCGTTGATGACCGACTCGCGCACGGCGACGCCGATCCAATGCACCGCGTCTTCGTCGAGGCCGCCGAGCTGCGCCATGCGGTCGCAGACGATCTGGACGAAGTCCAGCATCTCGAAGTTACTGTGGATCTGCAGCCTGACGGTGCCGCCGCGCGTCAGCATGCGGCTTGGGCGTCACCTGCGCCAGACTGTCGGCACGCGGCGGAAACGATGGAATCAGCAGGCTTGACCGACACGCGGGTGGTCAACATTCTAAACCGGATTTCCTCCGAAGCGCGAGTGCGGGCCCCAGATCGTGGGTTCACCCCGCGACTCGCCCCAATTCCGAGCGCACGCCAGATGTTATAGTGCGGAACATGAGCCACGCGTCCGCCGACGCGGCAACAATCGAGCCGGCTGCCCGTGCCGCCGGCCGCGTTCGCGTTCCCGGAGACAAATCGATCTCGCATCGCTACGCGATGCTCGCCGCTTTGGCCGACGGCGTCTCACATATTCACGGCTATCTGACCGGCGCCGATTGCCTCGCGACGCTCGACTGCCTGCGCGCGCTCGGCGTCGAGATCGAGCAGACCAACGGCGACGTGCGGATTGTGGGCCGCGGCATCAACGGCCTGACCGCGCCGCGCCAGCCCCTCGACGCGGCGAACTCCGGCACCTCGATGCGTCTCCTCGCCGGCATCGTCGCCGCGCACCCGTTCCGGACGATTCTCGGCGGGGACGAATCGCTCGCGCGCCGTCCGATGAAGCGCGTGATCGGCCCCCTGACCCAGATGGGCGCCTCGATCGCATCGCACGACGGACGCCCGCCGCTCACGATCGACGGCGCGCGGCTCCGCGCCATCACGCACCGGCCGGAGGTTCCCAGCGCGCAGGTCAAGAGCGCGGTGCTCCTCGCGGGCCTGCAGGCGGATGGCGAGACGACGGTGATCGAGTCCGTCGGCACGCGGGATCATACGGAGCGCGCCTTGCGCGCGTTCGGCGTCGGCGTGCAGTCGGGTGGAGGGTCGATTCGGATTGCCGGCGGCCAGCGGTTGAGCGCGCGCGATCTGGTGGTGCCGGGAGACGTCTCGAGCGCGGCGTTCTGGCTGGCGCTCGCCGCTGGCACCCCGGGGGCGGAGATCGAGATCGAAGGCGTGGGGGTCAACCCGACGCGCACCGCCATGTTGGACGTCGTCCGCCGCGCGGGCGCGATCGTCGACATGACGAGGGAAAACGAGGATGCGGGTGAACCCGTCGGGCGCATTCGCGTGGCGTATGGATCGCCGCGCAGCTTCGAGATCGCGCCGGCCGAGGTTCCGCTGATGATCGACGAGATTCCCGCGCTTGCCGCGCTTGGCGCCATGCTGCCGGCGGGTGCTGAGATGACCGTCCGCGGCGCCGCCGAGCTTCGCGTCAAGGAAAGCGATCGCATCACGTGTCTCGCGAACGGGTTTCGCGGTCTCGGCGCGGCCGTCGACGAATCCCCGGACGGATTCCGATTGACCGCGCGGCCGCTCTCCGGCGGAACCGTCGACGCGGCCGGCGATCATCGGCTCGCGATGGCGTTCGCGCTCGCCGCGACTCGCGCGGCGTCGCGCACGACGATTCTCGGCGCGTCGTCGGTGAACGTCTCGTATCCGGGATTCTTCGAGGCGCTCGAGCGGCTCACGCGGTGACGGCGGACAAGATCTACCTGGTCGGGTTCATGGCCGCAGGAAAAACCACGGTAGCGCACGCCCTGGCGGGCCGGCTCGGGTGGCGCGCCGAGGACGTGGACGAGCTGATCGAGGCGCGCGAGCGGCGGCCGGTCGCCGAGATCTTCGCGAAGGCGGGCGAACCGTATTTTCGAACGGTCGAGCGAGAGATTCTGAAAGTGCTGCTGCCCTTGCGGCACGTCGTCGTCGCCACCGGCGGAGGTACGTTCGTGGAGCCCGACAATCGCGGCGCCATCAACATGGACGGCCTGTCGGTCTGGCTCGACGTGCCGATCGACGTCGTGCTCGCGCGCATCCCGGCGGACGGGCGGCGGCCGCTCGCCGCCGATCGCGCGCAGATGGAACGGCTCTTCGCGTCGCGCCGCGCCGCGTACGGCCTCGCGCATCTCCGCATCGAGGTGGGCACCGCCTCCGCCGACGAGATCGCCGAACGGATCGCGGACCAGCTGTCGATTTCCTGATCTGCCACTCTACTTTCGTGCGCTATCTGACGATCGCCGACATTCACGCGAACCTCGACGCGCTCGAGACGGTCCTGGAGACGGCGGCCGGCGGGTGGGATCGCGTCCTCGTGCTCGGCGATCTGGTCGGCTACGGCGCCTCGCCGAACGAGGTCATCGATCGCATCCGCGGACTGAATCCAATCGCGATCATCCGGGGCAATCACGACAAGGCCGCGTGCGGCCTCGAGGACGGCAGCAACTTCAACCACGTCGCGCGCGTCGCCGCGTCGTGGACCCACGAGACGCTCACGCCCGAGAACCGCCAGTACCTGCGGGACCTGCCGATGGGACCGACGAGCATCGACGGCCACGTCGAGATCTGCCACGGCGCGCCGTTCGACGAGGATCACTACATCTTCGACGGCGACGATGCGCTGCGTGCGCTCGCGGCGAGCAGCCGGCCCGTGTGCCTGTTCGCGCACACGCATCTGCCCGTGGTGTTCCACTACGAACACGAGATGTTCGACGGGTTCGTGCCGGAGGGAAACGGTGCCGCGCCGCTCGCGCTCCATCCCGGCGCGCGCTACTTGATCAATGCGGGATCGGTCGGCCAGCCGCGCGACGGCGATCCGCGCGCCGCGTATGGCATCTACGATTCGGACGCGATGTCGCTCACGCTCATCCGCGTCGCATATCCCGTCGACGCCGCCCAACGGCGCATTCTCGGCGCCGGTCTTCCCGCGAGCCTCGCGAACAGATTGACGGTGGGGAGATAAGAGTCGGGATCCGGGATCCGGGATGCGGGATCCGGAAGATCCTGCAGAGCTCATTCGCGCGGCCTTGATCTGCTGTTTTCCGAATCCCGGATCCCGGATCCCGGATCCCGGCTCATTTCTTTCGCTCTTCCCTCCTCCTCAACTCCACCGCGTACGCATCCGCGGCGGCGCGCGAGCCGAGCACCCATCCGATGACGATCCCCACGAGCAGCACCGCGGGGATGAAGATGAAGTGCGCCGAGGTCATGTTGCCGAAGTTCACCGTTTGCTCCCGCTCGCGACGCGGCGCGCGACGTCGGCGATCTCGACCTCCACTTTGTGCAGCCGCCGCCACAACGACCACACGTAGCCGAAGATCACGAGCCATGCGACCGCGTATGCCGCCATGACGAGCGGCGCCGCGGGCATCTCTTCCTTCTTCGCGAGCTGATCGATCGGCACGAAGCCATCCTGCGCCGCGGTCGTTGGCGGCGGCTGCGCCGGCGGTTGCTGCGCCGAGATCGCCGGCCCGATCACCAGAAGAGTCAACAACAGGAATCGCCGCATAGTTCCCTCAATCCGCAATTCTGATCTGCGATCAATTGTCCAATTCCAGATGAATCGCGTCGAGCTCCGCGCGCCTGTACTCCAGACGCAGCCGCAACGCGATCAGCACGCCGAGCAACCCGAGAAACGCCACGGTGCTGAACCACAGCGGCGTGCCCATCGTCATGGGCAGGCTCGAGACGACGGTCGTCTTCGGGTGCAGCGTGCGCCACAGGTTCACGGACCAATACACGAACGGCACGTTGCACATCCCGAACAACGCAACCGCGGCCGCGAGCCGCTCCGATCCCGGACCGCCGAACCGCCGCAGCAAGAGGTACGACTGGAAGATCAACCACAGCACGAGCGCGGACGTGCCGCGCGCGTCCCACGACCACCACACGCCCCACGCCTTGATGCCCCACAGCGGTCCCGTCAGCAGGCCGATCAGCCCGAACACGACGACGAGCTCCGCCGACGACACCGCGATCGCATCGGCGCGCTTGCTTCGCGTCGCGAGAAAGATCACGCTCGCCGCGCCCGACACGAACACCGCGAGGAACATCGCCATCCACGACGGGAAGTGAAAATAGAAAATCTTCTGCACCAACCCCATCGTCGATTCGTACGGCGCGCGAACGATCATCACCGGCGCAATCACGAACATCGCCGCGAGCAGGGCAATCCACAGAGGCATACGCTTCATCATTGATATGAACCCGTGAACCCGTGAACCCGTGAACCCGTGAACTCGTGAACCCGTGAACCTGTGTCTATTCTGTCATCACCGCTTCGAACGTCCAGAGCGCGAGCGTGACGAACACAGCGTCGAAGAAGATCAGCATCGAGAGCCACACGCGCGCCATGGGGACGTCGACCTCGGTCTGCAGCAGCGCCGCCGTGCCCCGCACGCCGGCGATGATGACCGGCACGGTGACGGGATACAACAGCACCGGGAGCAGCACGTCGCGGCTTCGCGTACGGACGAGCATCGCCGCGAACAGCGTGCCGACCGCGGCAAAACCGATCGTCCCTGTGGCGATCAGCGCCGCGTGCATCAGAGGGTACTTGAAGAACGGCGCCTGGAACATGATGCCAACGAGCGGCACGAGCACGAGCTCGACCGCGGCCAACAACAGCAGGATGCCCCAGAGCTTGCCGACGTAGAGCGCGGGGCGCGGAACCGGCGCCATCAACAATCCGCGGAGCGTCTCGTTGTGCCGCTCGCGCTCGAACGCGCGGCCCAACGCGAGCGTTCCCGAGAACGCAATCGCCACCCACAGGATTCCCGCCGCCGCATCCTCGACGGCTTTCCCCTCGCGCACGAACCCGAACGCGAAGACGATCGCGCACGACACGGCGAAGAACAGCGTCGTGTAGACGATCTCGCGGCTGCGGACCTCGATGAGCAGGTCCTTTCGGGTGACGAGCCAGGCGGCGGCGAGAAACTGCATCGGCCGGTCAGTGCCTCGCGCGGCGGAACCGCTCGCGCAGCGTGCCCGGACCGGAATCGATCGAGACGAGCCGCCCCTCGCGCAGCATCACGGCGCGCGAGATCAATCCGTCCACGATCTCGAGATCGTGCGTCGCGATCAGCACGATCGCGCCCCGCGCGCCCAGCGCGCGGATGCGTCCCACGAGCGTCTCCGTCGATGCATCGTCGAGCCCCGTGAACGGCTCGTCGAGCAGCACGAGTCGCGGATCGTGGAGCAGGGCGCGCTCGAGGGCGAGCCGCTGGCGCATCCCGCGCGAGAATCCGCCGATCGGATCGTCCGCGCGATCCGACAGCTGCGCGCGATCGAGCGCCGCGCGCACGAGCACACCGGGATTCCGAGCGCCGTGCAGCCGCGCGAAGAACGTCAGGTTCTCGGCGGCCGTCAGCTCGGGATAGAGATACAAATCGTGCGCGAGGAGGCCGATGTGCGCGCGAAGATCCGGTTGCGCGGGCGCGCCGCCGTACTCGACGCGGCCGCTCGACGGCTGCAGCAGCGTCGCGGCAATCGACAGCAGCGTGGACTTCCCCGCGCCGTTCGGCCCGAGCAGCGCGACGATATCGCCGGCGTTGCACGCGAACGAGACGCGGTTCAGCGCACGCCGCCGGCCGAAACTGCGCGTGACGTCGGTGAAGCTGATCGAAGTGAAGTCCATGAATCCGGGGATCGGCCCGGCCGCGCCTTACGCGGCCTGACGATCGATCTCCGCGTAGACGCGCTCGAGCGCCGCGACGAGCTCCGCGCGGCGCGCCGCGTACCGCTGCGGATCGATCCGGCCTTCGCGATGCTGCCGCTCGACCGCCGTCAGCTCCGCGAAGAGCTGTCCTCGCTTCGTCTCGAGCTGATTCCGCCGGCGATCGCCGGACGGCTCTGCGCCGCGCCGTGCGGCCGCCGCCCACGCGCCAACGGCGAGCACCGCGACCGCCAGCGCCAGCGCGACGTTCCGCGGCCACAACGGCGCGTGCGGCAGATTCGAGAAGTCGAACGCGATCGTGTCGCCCGCTCCGACCGCCGGTCCTTGCGCGACGATGTACGCCTGCCCTTCCGCGGTCATCTCGCGCTGTTCGCTCAGCTTCGGCGACGACAGGCGCATGTCGCCCACCTTTTGCGCGAGCACGATCACGCGACCGAGCGGCGCCGGCACTTTCTGTTCGATGCGCAGCGTGTCCGACGAGTACGGCATCGAATACGCGAATTGAACGACAGTCGTGCCGGGCGCGATTGGACCCTTCACGACGACGCGGGTCTTCTCGAGCTCGGCTTGCGGCGACGAATCCTGCAGCATCGCAGCGCCCGTCGCGCCGCGTGGAAGGTCGAACACGATCGGCTGCGTGGTTTGAACTGGCGTTCGAGCCGTGTTGAGAACGTGGAACAAATTGAAGACCGAAAGGCTCCCATCGCCCATCTCGAACACGAACCGCGACTCACCGCCCAACGCAACGCTTCCCGGCTGCGCGGGTCCCGCCGCGAGCTCTCGATCGCGCTCGGCCTGCTTCTGCTGGTCCGGATCGGTCGCGACGAGGAGCAGGCGGACGCCTCCCGTCGCGGGAACGGCGAATTCCTGCGATTGCAGCCGCTCGCCGCCGACGCTCGTGACCGCGGTGACGCGAAGTCCGGCCTTCAATCCGGTGAACTGCGCGCGGCCGGTCGCGTCGGTCGTCACGGATTGAGTTGTTCGATCGGCGCCGAGGAGGTCGACCTTTTGATCGGGAATGTTGTTCGAGAGGGATCCGCGAATGACACGCACGACAACCGTTCCGTTCGCGACGTCGCCGACCGGCAGCGGCACGCCCGCGATCGTTCGTGGATCCGGCATCTGCTGCGCGCGAGCGGTCGAAGGCGCAGCGGCAGCAATCAGCAGCGCGGCCACCAGACCATGAATGCGCGTCGCGGAAATCAATGTCATCGCGCGGCCGAAGCGGAGGCGAGTTTCGAGCCGCACCGTTTGCAGAACAGCGCGTCGGCGTCGTTCACGGTCCCGCATTCGCACGTGCCGGCGGCGCGGACGGGCGCAGGATCAGCGGCAGGCGCAGCGGGCGCGGACCGATCGGTCGATTTCGCGGCGAGACGCGCGCTCAGCTCGCGCTCGATGATCGTGCGATAGCCGGTGCCGTCCTCGTCCAACTGCTTCATCAGCGACAGCGCGCGCCCTCGCAGCCGCGCCGCCATCTGATCGAAGTCCGATGGCGACACCTTCCCCATCGCGCGATCGAACTCGAGGTCCTTCAACGCGCGGAGCACGAGCGTCTTCTCGCGCTCGACGACCGCGCGCGCACGTTCGGACAACGGCTCGGACATTACATGTGCGGCGTCGCTCACGAGCGGCGACAGCATGCGATAGAAACCGGCCGCGGCAAGGCCGGCCGCGCCAATGGTGAGGCTCACGAGCACCAGACGTTCGGGAGTCGCCTGACGCGACATGATGACGGCGCCGGTCGCGGCCATCAGCGACGCCAGCACGAAAAAATGCGACGCGCGAAAGGTGTTCTGGTCCGGCTTGAGCCGGACGTCGTCCGCGCTAGTCGAGGTCACGGAGCTCATCGTCGAGCCTCGAGCGAAGCGCCGGATCCTCCGCGGGGAGCGCCGCGTTTCGGGCCGATCCGTCGTCGCGGCGCGACCACCGCATGGCGACGAACACGATGCCGATCGCGCCCGTTGCTCCGACGAGATACGGGAAGAGCCACGCGAGGCGATTGAACCCCTGATCGAGCGGGGCGCCGAGCGGTTCCTGGCTGCCGTATTCCTTGATGAAGTGCTGGTAGATCTCTTCGCGCGTCTTCCCCGCGTCGAGCAGCCGCGCCACTTCCATCCGCATCTTCGCCGCGTGGCCGCAGCAGAAATCGCCGATCCGCTTGCGCCCGCACGTCCGGCACATGCAAATCAGCTCGCGCCACAGCTCTTTCTCGAGCGGCGTGCGCGCGATCGTGACGCGCATCGAATCGGCGGTCTCCACGTGCTGCGCGGACGCGGCCGCCGGCAGCGTCAACATCACAATCAACAGCATCGTCGCCGAGCGCGCGGCAGCCGCGGCGCCCGCCGGCGCGCGAGCGCTCGCGAACGCGAACGCGGTGTCGGGCAGCAGCGCGATGATCGTGCCCAGCGCCATCACGCCGAAGCCGAACCAGATCCAGTTGACGAGCGGATTGATCGTCACCGTGTAGGTCGCCGTTTGCGCGGCGGCGTCGTAGCCCGCGAGGACGACGTAGAGATCCTCGGCGATCGCCCGGCGGATCGCGACCTCGGTCGTCGGCTCTTCTTCGCGCTTCTTGTAGAACCAGCGCGCAGGACCCATCGTGCCGGCCGGGGTGCCGTCCTCGAACACGCTGAGCTGCCCGGAAATCATCTGCTTCTGCGCATCCTCGGTGACGCGCAGCGCGTCGTGCCGCAGCGTGAACTGCCCCACCTTCATCTGCTCGCCAGGCTTGAGCAGCGCCTGCTCTTCCTGCTTGAAGCCCTCGCCCGCGAAGCCAAGGAAGATCAGGACCACGCCGACGTGCACGATGTAGCCGCCGTAGCGGCGCTTCGATCGGCCGACGAGCCCGATGAGCGCGGTGAAGATGTCCGTGCCGGACGCGGCCCGACGCACGTTCGCGCCGCGGATGAACTCCTGCGTGATCGTGGCCAGCACGAACGCGCACAGCGCGAAGCACAAGCCCGAGCTCCAGATGCGGACGCCCAACGCGTAAAGTCCGGCGCCAGTGACGAGGAAAGCGGTCACCGGCCACTGCATCTGATACACGAGGTTCTCGACCGTGGACTTGCGCCACGCGAGCAGCGGACCGATGCCCGTGAGCACGAGCAGCATCAAGCCAATCGGCGCCATCCAGCGGTTGTAGAACAGCCCGGCCACCGTGAGGCGCTGACCGGTGACCGCCTCGCTGAGCGTTGGGAACATCGTCGCGAACAGCACGAAGAAGGCGGAGAAGAGAAGAATCCAGTTGTTCGCGAGGAACGCCGCCTCGCGGGATACCCACGAGTCGAGCTCGTTGCGCGCACGCAGCAGCGGCAATCGATAAATGACCCAACTGAAGCTGAAGACGAGCGTCAGCACCATGAAGATCGTGAACAGGATCGCGAGCTCGCGATCCTCGCCGAACGCGTGGACCGACTGCACGACGCCCGACCGCGTCATGAACGTCCCGAAGATCGTGAGGAAGAACGTCACGATGACGAGCGTCACGTTCCACACGCGCAGCATCCCGCGCTGCTCCTGCACTCGCACGGAGTGCAGGAACGCCGTCGCCGTGAACCACGGCAGAAGCCCGGCGTTCTCGACGGGGTCCCACATCCAGTACCCGCCCCATCCCAATTCTTCATACGCCCACAACATGCCGAGCGTCAGGCCGAAGGACAGGAACAGCCATCCGAGCATCGTCCAGCGACGCACGGCGCGGAGCCACGCGTCGTCCAAGTGCCCGGTGATGAGCGCCGCGAGCCCGAAGGCGAACGGCACCGTCATGGCCACGAAGCCGATGTACATCGACGGCGGATGGATGGCCATGTAGAAGTTCTGCAGCAGCGGCGTCAATCCACGCCCGTCGGCCGGCGTCTCGGTCAGGAACGTCGAGAACGGGTTGTTGTGAACCACCATCAAGAAGATGAAGAACATCTCCGTGGCGGCGATCGTGGAGACGACGTAGGGAATCAGCTCGCGATGGCGGTCGCGGTTCACGTAGATCGCGATCGAGCCGAACATCGCGAGCAGCGTGACCCAGAACATGATCGATCCGTCCAGGCCGCCCCAGTACGACGCGATCTTGTACGCGAGCGGCAGCGCCGAATCCGAATAGCGCTGCACGTACTTGATCGAGTAGTCCCCGGTGACGAAGGCGTGAATGAGGATGGACGAGGCGACCACCATCAGCGCCGCGAGGAAATAGAAAGCGCCGACGCCGCTCTCGACGAGCCGCGTCGAGCGGCGGCGGGCTCCCGCCACCGAGGCGGCAATCGCATAGGCGCAGGTGACGAAAGCCGCCAGGAGAGCGAACGTGCCGAGTGCGGGCATGGGTTATGTGCCTGTGGCGCGAGCCTTCAACTTTTCTTCTTCGTACTTCGACGGGCACTTGGCGACGACGCCGTTCGGATCGACCGCGAAGCCCTCGTCGCGAAGATGCCCTTTGAGCACGACCTCCGCGCCGTCCTTGAAGGTGTCGGGAACGACGCCGGTGTAGCTCACCGGAAGGACCTTGCCGTTGTGCTGAACGTGGAAGCGGTACTCGAGCGTGTCGGGCTTGCGGAGGATCGACTTCTCGACGACGAACCCGTGGAGGTTCAGCTTCTTTCCCTTCCAGGCCTGAGGCGCCTTCACGGCTTCGTCGACGTTGGTGAAGTACTCGGTGCCGTCGCGGAGGCTCGAATACATCAGTCCGGACAACGCCAGGACGAAGACAACCGCAGTCAGAGCGATCTTGAGAGTCTTGGGTTTCATAGCGCTGCCTGAAATCGTGGGAAAGCTCGCCTCAGAATACAGTCGCCGCGCGAGCCGGTCAATCGCTGGTCTCGGTCAGCTCGTCCAGTTCTTTCAGCAGGCGATAAACGGCCGAGATTGGCAATCCGACGACGTTCGACCACGAGCCGTCGATCCAGTCGATGAATCGCGCCGCCCTTCCCTGAATCGCATATGCCCCAGCCTTTCCGGCGGGCTCGCCGGTGCGGATGTACCACTCGATTTCGGCGTCCGTGAGCGGTTGAAAGCGGACGCGCGTAGTCACGAGCTCCGATCGCCCGCCGCGCCTGCCGTGGAGCACGACCGCCGTGTGCACCTCGTGCACGCTCCCCGACAGCGTTTTCAGCATGGACGCCGCGTCGCGATCGTCGGCCGGCTTTCCCATGAGGTGCCCGCCGCCGACGACGACGGTGTCCGCCGCCAGCACCGGATCGCGAGCTGTGCGCGTCTTAAGTATGTGGTCGGCCTTCGCGCGCGCGACGCGCAGCGCGTACGCGGTGGGATCTTCACCCTCGTGCACGCGTTCGTCGACGTTCGCGGGCTCGATCTGGAAGTCGAATCCCGCGGCGGTCAGGAGCTCGGCGCGCCGGAGCGAGGCGGAGGCAAGAATGAGTGGCACGGCACCAATCATAGCTGTCAGCTCTCAGCTATCAGCTGTCAGCTCTCAGCTGTCAGCTCTCAGCTGTCAGCTCTCAGCTGTCAGCTCTCAGCTGTCAGCTCCGAGCTATGAGCTTCCCAACCGATCGATTAAGATCTGAATGATTTAACTGACAGCTGATAGCTGAGAGCTGATAGCTACCAAATGTTCCCCATCCAGCACCTGACCTCCGGCGTGCTCGCCGAGATCGTGAGAAAACAGCCGCCCAGCGCCGCGCGTACGAGCTTCGCGTGGCAGCTTGCCGTCGGTCCGGCGCTCGCGCGGACGACGACCGTAACGCTCGCCGATGGCGTGTTGACGGTCCACGCGTCGGATCCGAGATGGTCGCAGGAGATCGCGCGGGCGCAGGACGTCGTCCTGAAGCGGCTGCAGTACCTGCTCGGCAGCGAGAGCGTCAAGAGGCTGCACGTCGAGCGCTGAGCGAAATGCCTATGAACAATCGAGACTCGGTGATCGTTTCCGCTGTCCGCACGCCGACGGGAAAATTCCTCGGCGCCTTGAAGGACTTCACGGCGCCGCAGCTCGGCGCGCTCGTCGTCCGCGAGGCGGTCCGCCGCGCGGGCATCGATCCCGCGAGCGTCGACGAGTGCATCATGGGCCACGTCATTCAAGCGGGCGCCGGTCAGAACCCGGCGCGGCAGGCCGCGTTGAACGGCGGCCTCGGCGATCACGTCGCCGCGCTGACGATCAACAAAGTGTGCGGCTCGGGGCTCAAGGCCGTCATGCTTGCGGCGCAAGGCATCGCCACGGGAGATATCGACATCGCGGTCGCCGGCGGCATGGAGTCGATGAGCAGCGCACCGTACCTCCTGCCGCGGGTGCGCGAAGGCCTCCGCATGGGCGACGGCAAGATCGTCGACGCGCTCATCAACGACGGATTGTGGTGCGCGTTCGAGAACTGCCACATGGGCATTTCCGGCGAGGTCGTCGCGGAGAAGTACTCCGTCGCGCGCGCCGAACAGGATCGGTTCGCGGCCGACAGCCATCGCAAAGCGGCGCACGCGACGCGCGAAGGCTGGTTCAAGAAGGAGATCCTGCCGATCTCGATTCCGCAGCGAAAAGGCGATCCGGTCGTCGTCGACAAGGACGAGCCGATTCGCGAAGACACGACGGCGGAATCGCTCGCCGCGTTGAAGCCCGCGTTCAAGAAAGATGGAAGCGTCACCGCGGGCAACGCGCCCGGCGTCAACGACGCGGCCGCCGCGCTCGTCGTGATGGCCGCGGAGAGAGCGCGCGCGCTCGGGATCGCTCCGATAGCGCGCATCATCGGGCAGGCGACGAGCGGGCTCCCGCCCAAGCTCGTGATGATGACGCCGGTCGAAGCCGTCCGGAAACTCGCGTCGAAGATCGGCTGGAAGCTGGAAGACGTCGACCTCTTCGAGATCAACGAAGCGTTCTCGGTCCAGGCCATCGCTGTCATGAGCGAGCTCGGGATCGATCCCGCGCGCGTCAACATACAGGGCGGAGCCGTGGCTCTGGGGCACGCCATCGGCGCGAGCGGCGCGCGCGTGCTGACGACGCTCCTCTACGCGCTCGAGCGGACGGGAAAGACGCGAGGCGTTGCGGCGCTGTGCCTGGGCGGTGGGAACGGCGTGGCGCTCGCCGTCGAGCGACTCACTTGAGCAGTCCCGCCTTTCCACATTTCTCGAGGCCTCTCTCGACAATCTTCGCGTAGAAGAGCTCGCTGCGCGCGGCCTCGCGGTCGGCGAAGATCCGCGCGGCACGACGATACGCATCGCACGCGTTGACGCGATCGTCGGTCGCCCACTCGACGTCGCCCCAGACCGCGATTGCCTTGCCGCTATCGATTCTGCTGCTGGGATCTTTGGTGACGTTGAGGACCGATTGAGTGATCTCCACCGCTTCACGCGCGTGCGCAACCGCCAGCGCCTTGTTGCCCAGCTCCAATTCGAGCCGAGCTGCCCTCGTGAGCACGAACCCGAGGCGGCCCTTCGACAACTGATCGGTGGGGTCCGATTCCGACAGCAGTCTGCGCATTTCAAGACTGCGCGAGAACATCGTATACGCCTCGCCGATGCGATCCTGGGCTTCGAGAATCGACGCGACGTTGGCGAGATCGATGGCAAGATCGAACCGCGCGGTCCGATTGTCGGGCGCCAGCGCATGGTTCTTCTCGTCAATGTCGAGCGCGCGTCGATAGTGCGTTTCGGCCTCCGACAACCGGCCGAGCGTGTCGAAGGTGCCTCCTAGGTATTTTTCCGCCAGCGCGACGTTTCGGCGCATCGATGTGTCGTTTGGTCGGCGGCGGGCCTCGGCTTCATAGATCTCGACGGTCCGCTGCCACACCGCGACGGATTCCTCGTCGGGTAGGACCCCGGAGAGATTGAACATCGCCCTCCCCAACAGCAAGCCTGCTTCCGGATGAGGATTCGGAATCTCGGTGAGACGCTGCGCGTACTTGACCGCTTCGTCCGCGAGAACCCTGCCGCGCTCGTCACGATTGCGGTTGAGAACGGCGGACAGGAGCACGTTCGTGTTGACGAGCGCCGCCATCGCCTGAAACGACGGCTGATCACGCTGGACGAGCGGCAGGACGAGCTTGCGCGCCTTCTCGTACTGCGCAATGGCGGCATCCCGATCGCCCAAGTTCGGACGGCCTGGATCGCCAAGGATGCTGCCGATCTGCCGATACGCGCCCGACAGCTCGATCTGCAGGGACTCGTCTCCCTTGGATTCCGCCTCGAGCCGCTCCAGGTACGACAGCGCCTCGTTGACGATCGTCTGGCGCACGGGCGTCGACCCCGGAAGCCCCATGACGGCGTCGTGAATCTTGAAGATGAGCGCGTTCGCGAGCTGCCGCACGTCCTTGAACCGCTGCTCGGCACGGGCCTGCGCACCAATCGCCACTTGCCGCTGCCACAGCGCGATGCCGAGCGCGCTCAGGATCGCGATGAGCGACGCCGCGAGAATCGCGACGGCCGCTTTGTTCCGCCCGGCGAGGCGGCGCATGACATAGCCGATCGACGGTTCGCGCGCGACCACCGGTTTGCCGGCGAGGAAGCGCTCGAGATCGTCGGCGAGCTCGCCCGCCGATCCATACCGGTGCTCGGGCTCCTTGCTCATCGCCTTGAGCACGATCGCGTCGAGATCGCCTTTGAGGCGCCGATACGAATCGGCGTGCCCGGCGCTCGACGACGCCGACGCCGCCGCGCTTGGACGCGGCGGCTCCGTCTTCAGCACGAGCTCCAGTACTTCGTCGAGCGTCTTGCCGGATGTCTCGTACGGGCGTCGACCAGACACCACTTCGTAAGTGAGCACGCCAAGCGCGTAGACGTCGCTCGCCGTCGTGATCGGAAGACCGCGCAATTGCTCGGGGCTCGCGTAGTTCGGCGTGAGCGGACCGGCAAGCGCTCGCGTCATGGTGGCGTCTGCGTGTCCCGAGCCTTCGAGCAGCTTCGCGACGCCGAAGTCGAGGACCTTCGGAACGCCCTCCCCCGTCACGAGAATGTTTCCCGGCTTCAGATCGCGATGCACGATCCCGTGCTGATGCGCGTATTGAACGGCCGAGCACACGTGCGCGATCAGCCGGAGCCTCGCCTCGAGTGATATCCGAGTCGAACGGCTTCCTGCGCAGTAGTCGGTGATGGGAACGCCCGCGACGTGCTCCATCACGAGGTACGCTTCGCCTGTCGCGGTCGCGCCGCCGTCGAGCAGCGTGACGATATGCGGATGCTGCAGCGTCGCGAGGATCTGGCGCTCGCTTCGGAATCGGCGCGCGGTCTCGCGCTCGCGCACCGATGCGCGCGTGACTTTCACGGCCACGCGATGCGTGAAGCTGCCGTCGGCGCGTTCGGCGAGATAGACATCGCCCATACCGCCCGCTCCCAGCGTCTCCACCAATCGGTACGGCCCAATCGTCGATCCGATTTTCAGACGGTCGTCCAGAATGGCGTCCGCGTCGTGTGAGTCCGGCGATCCTGCGTCGACCAGACTGTCGAGGAATTCGCCGACGTGATCGTGCGAGTGCAGCAGCGCCTCGAGCTCTGTTTGCAGGCGCGGCCGTCCGGCGCATCGCGCCGCGAGGAGCGCCGGCCGCGCAGCGGTGTCGGTCTCCGAGAGTTCGGCAAAGATCGCTTCGAGGTCGGCCAGTTCGGCCGGCGTCAGCCCGCGCGCGCCGGTGGGTGGACGAGCGTCGCTCATTCGGTCAATGAGCGGTGCAGCCAGGCACGCGCGAACGTCCAGTGGCGCTTGACCGTCGCGGGCGCGACGTCGAGCAGCGCCGCCGTTTCTTGAATGGAGAGTCCGGCGAAGTACCGCAGTTCCACGATGCGTGCTTTCTCCGGCGCGAATGCCGCCAATTCCTCGAGCGCTTCATCGAGGCGCTCGAAATCGATCCGCAGATCCACCGGCGCGTTGAGCGCTTCGTCGATCGAGGCGCGTCCGAGATCCGGCCCGCCGCGCTTCTGCGCGCGGCGCTGCCGCGCGTGATCGACCAGGATCCGCCGCATCGCCGACGCCGCCGCCCCATAGAAATGCCGGCGGCTCTCGAGGCGCATTTCCCGTAGACCCGTCAGCCTGATGTACGCCTCGTGCACCAGCGCCGTCGGTTGCAGCGTGTGACCGACGCGTTCCCGCCGCAGCAAGTCGTCGGCGAGCCGGCGCAGCTCCGGATAGAGCAGCGCCAGGACCTTCTTCAGCGCTTCCGGATCGCCGTCGTTCCACTGATCGAGCAGCGCCGTGACGTCACTCATATGTGGCGGGGGACGCGGGAATTCTAGCTCACTCTCCTCGTGAGCCTTCCGTCGCATTTTGTGCGCCACCTTAGATGACGGCGATCTGTGAGCCGTCATCAGCCTTTCTCGAGGAGAAATCTCCCGCTGCGATCGAAAAAGGCTGCGCGACAGATGAACAAAGTCCGACGCGGGGCACACGAGGCCACGATGGGAACCACGACGACGAGAGTCACGCTCTTGACGCTGCTGCTGATGATCGCCCCCGCGATACCGGTCCACGCGCTGCCCATCAACGTCGCCGAGTTCCGATGGGACGCGATCGAGATCGATCCCGGCGTCGCGTGCGACCCGCTGGATCCGTTCTGCTCGCCGATCGAGGCGACGTTTCTCTCGCTTTTCAGCCTGACCAACATTTGGGATGGCGAGATCCCCGGCCCGACACTCTTCAACAACCGGTTGTCCCTGCCCGGCTCGGAGCAACTGTGGTCCACTCTCGCGCCGCCGTTTCCGATCGGCGGCATCAACTTCGAGCAGCTGTTCGAGCTCGGCGTGATCCCGGGCATCGCGACGGCGTCGATCTCGTTTCTCGTCGGCGACGACCTCGTCACGCTGACGGCGTCGCTCCTCGAGCCGAACACGTCGGTCGTCCTGCAATTCGAGGCCGCTGGCATCCCCGAACCCACCACGCTGGGTCTCATGGGCGTCGGTCTCCTGATCTTCGGCCGCGCCCTGGCGTCCCGTCGCCACTGACCGAACGAGGGCGATACTCCCGTGAACCTCCGACGACGAATGCGCCGGTTGGTTGCGGCGGTGGCGGTGGCGATGGCCGTCGCGCTGCCGTCGACCCGTCTCGAGATCCCGCTCTTCGCGGTCGTCTCGCTGACGTCGGTTGCGCCGCTCGGTGCGTCCGCGGACGTCTCGGTCCAAATCATCGGCACGGGCTTCGATCCCACGCTCAATCGCAACGTCGTCCTCCTCACGCCGCAAGGCGGGACGGCCGTTCAGGTCGCGCCCGAATCGATCGTCACGCTGGATGCGTCCAAAGGCCTTCGCCGGCTCGGCATTCGCGTGCCGGCGGGGCTGCCGATCGGCACGGCGCTCGTGCAGGTCCGCAACACGACGACCGGCGAGCTCTCGTCGGGGCGCGCGCTCGAGATCGTTCAAATCGCGCTGCCGGAGATCGCGACCGCGGCGCGAGGCGCGCAGCAGATCAACGTCCGCGTCGCCGGATCGCCGAACGTTCAATTCGTCGCGGGGCGCTCGGCCGTCACGTTTGGCGCCGGCGTGAGTGTCAACGCCGTCCAGGTGCTCTCGCCGACCGTCGCGATCGCGACGATCACGGTGGGTCCGTCGGCAGCCCTCGGACCGCGGACGATCCTTGTGGTGAATCCGACGCAGACCGCGCAGCTCACGAATGGCTTCGCGATCGTCGATCCAAATCGCCCGCCGACGATCACGTCGGCACCGGTCCTCTCGGGGCGCGAGGGCGATCCCTACACCTATCAGTTGACGGCAACCGATCCCGACAACGATGCCGTGACGTTCCGGCTCGTCACCTCGCCGTCTGGAATGACGATCACTCCGTCCGGAGCGATCGCATGGACGCCCCAAGCCGCCCATCTCGGATCCCAGAGCGTCGTCGTCGAGGCGTCGGATGGACGCGGCGGGACCAACCAGCAGGCGTACCACATCGCGGTCGCCGCTGCGCCCGCGCTGGTCGCGATCGAACTGACGCCGGAAGCAATCCGCTTCGCGCAGGCGAGCGAGGCACGGCCGCTCCACGTGGCCGGCCGCAGGAACGACGGACAGATCGTCAACCTGACGTCACCCGCGTCAGGCACCACGTATCAATCGAGCAACCGGTTCGTCGCGACCGTCGATTCCGAGGGTGTCGTGACCGCCGTCGCGAACGGCGACGCGACAATTACCGCGCGCAACGGCGCGCTGAGCGATATCGCGTCGATTGCCGTCGAGATCGGCGTCACGCTCGACACGCTGCAGCTCACGCCGTCCGCCGCGACGCTGCGTGCGCCGGGCGCCACACAACCGCTGACGCTGACGGGACAGTTCTCCGACGCCACCACGAGAGATTTGACGACCGCTGCGGGGACGACATTCGAGTCGAGCGACACCAGCGTCGCGACGATCTCGAGCGACGGGCGCGTGACCGCCATCGCCAATGGCAGCGTGACGATGACCGCACGGCACGATACGCGGTCGGCCGTCGCAACGGTCACCGTCAGCATCAGCGGCGGTACGGGGTTCCTACGCGGCGAAGTCTTCGACGACACGCGCGGCCTGCCAATGAACGGAGCGACGGCAACGCTCATCAGCGATGGCGGCGGAGCGCTTGCCCCTCCCGTGGCGGTGCCGGTCGACGATCGCGGACGCTTCGCGCTCCCCGGCCGCGCGGGCGACGCGGTCGTGGTAATCGCGAAGGATGGATTCACATCGGTCGAGCGCACCGGCGTGATTCCGGTGAGCGGCGCGGCGACGCTGCTCGATGCGCGTTTGACGCCGCTCGACGCGCGGCTCAATCCCATCGGCTCGGCGATCGGCGGCACCGCGACGAATCAGTCGCAGCGTGCCGTGCTTCAGGTGCCGCCCGGCGGCTTGACCGCTGACGCGGCGCTGACGCTGACGATCGTCAGCCCGCAAGGTCTCGCCGGCCTGCTGCCCGCTGGATGGTCGCCGATTGCCGCCGTCCACGTGGGACCTGCGAACGTGACGTTCGGGTTCCCATTGACGCTCACGCTCACGAATCCCGCGGCGATCGCGGTCGGCTCGACCACGCACCTCGTTCGATACGAGTCGGCAACGCACTCCTGGATTGGCGCGGGCACGGCCACGCTCGCTCCGACTGGCCTCGCATTCAGCGCCGCGATCGACACTGCGGGTCACTACGCGTTGATCCTTCCCGACGCCGCGCCCTTCACGCCGCCATCGCCAGCCGCCGGCGCGCCGTTGTTCGGCGTCGCGCGTCCGGAGAACATTCCGCCGGGGTTGAGCGCCGCGGGCGACGTGGTTCCGCGTACTGCGCCTCCGGGTGATGGCGCGCGCGCGGTGGGACGCATTGGACTCGCGAGCACGACGCCCGCGCCGAGCGGCACGTTCGTGCAAGCGCGGGTGAACGAACGATTCGATCTGCTCGACTCGCGACAGATCGTCACGCAGCCGTTCACGCAGGATCTCGTCGCCTATGCGGTGCCGGCGCCGACCGGCGGCGGCCGCCTCGGCGCGACGTTCCCGATCACGCCGTCGCGCAGCTTCACGATTCAAGAGCTGATGCTGGGCGTGATTCGCCTGGACGTCACGGGATTCGACGCTGACGGAAGCGCGACGATCGTTGGACCGGCCGGCGGAACGATCGCCGACGCCGAAGGTGACGCGTTGGAGATTCCCGCCGGCGCTCTTGGCGCGAACGCGCCGATCGCCGTCCGGCGGTTATCGAGCGCCGAATCCGTGGGCGGCACGATCACCGGTTTCGACGTGCTTGCCGCGATTCAAGTCGATGCGATCGGCGTCACGTTCGCGCAGTCCGCAATTCTCTCGATTGGCGCGGCCGGCATTTCCGCGCAAGACCAGATCCTCATCACCTCCGCGTTCACCGATGCAACCGGCCAGCGCCGTCTACGACTCGTCGCGATCGGCGAGCTCGTCGCGGGACGCGTCGTCACGCGCGCGACGTTTGGAACGGTGCCCCTGCAAGGGATTCGTGGCGGCGGCGACTTCGTCTTCCTGCGGGCGCAGCAGCCGATCGGCATCATCCGTGGATCGGTGACGCGGACGGATGGTGCGCCGGTTGCCGCGGCGCTCGTCACGACGGACTCGAGCTCGATCGCGGATTTCACGTCCGAGACCGGGGCCTACATCGTACCGGGTCGCGTCGGCGTCGACGTCGCCTTGCGCGCGCTTCACTCGTCGTCGGGTGATACCGCGTCAGCATCCGTTCGTCTCGACGCAGCCGGCGAGACTCTGATTGCCAACCTGACGTTGGCCGTCGTTGGACCGACCGTCGTCGCGATCGCGCCGCCAGCCGGCGCGACGAACGTGCCGCTCGATGCCTCGATCGCGATCGACTTCTCGGAAGCGCTCGATCCGGCGAGCGTCACCGAGTCGAGCGTTGCGTTGCTGCTCGCTGGATCGCCCATTGCGGGACAACGCACGGTCTCCGCGGATCGCCGGCGAGTGGTCGTCACGCCGTCCGCGCCGCTTACGGGCACGTCCACGTATTCGCTGTCGTTGACGTCGGCGCTGCGCGATCTCGCGGGCAATCCGCTTACCGGGTTCGCGGGCGCGTCCTTCACGACGCTCGATCCGTCACGCCCACCGCAGCCTCAGGCCGGGCTCGTCGTCGCCGAGCTCCCCGATGAGGACGGCTTCGTACTCGTCACCGGTACGGCCGGCGTTGCCGCGAGCAATTCGCCCGTGACGCTGACGAACGTCCGCACGCAGGAGACGATGACCGTCCTCGCGCTCCCCGACGGATCGTTCCGCCTCCGCGTTGCGGCCGCGATCGGCGACGAGCTCGTGCTGACGCTGCGCGGACCGGACGGCCGCGATCTCGCCATCAGCTTGACGCAGTTCCAAGGCGCTGATGGATCGACGTCGATCGGCGCAGCCGGCGGAACGATCGCGGGCGACGGCGGACGAACCGGGCGCATCGTGCCCCGCGCGCTTGCACAGCCGGGCGTCTTCCGCTTCGACGCCGCCGATTCGTCGGGTCTTCCTGCGCTGCCAACCGACCTCGCGTATGTCGACACGTTCTCGTTGCGGGTCGGCGGCGCGGTGTTCAAGACGCCGGCATCGCTGACGCTCACCGATACGCAGAATCGCTTTGCGCCCGCGACCGCACTCGCGCCGCCGTTGGCCGTGTCCGGCGAGCTGACGACGCCAACGGACGCGCTCGTCAACAGCGCGCTGCGCTTCTCCGCCGTCGTTCAGGACGCCGACGGGCTCCGCCACACCGCATCGGCGATGACGACGATCGTCGGCGGCACGCCGGACGCGGCGATCGTGGAGACCTCGCACGTCGCGGACTTCCCCACCGTGCAGGTGTTCGCTCCGCGCGAAACGATTCCCGGTCAGCTCCTGCGCGCGCGCGCGATCGCTCCGGCGGCTCGCATCGATCTCCAGCAGCAAGTGCCGTCAGGCGTCTTGAGCAGCGACACGCTGCTGCTCGTTCAACCGATCGAGGTCGGCGCCGAATCGCGGCTGCTGATTTCAGATCGTCTCGCGATCGCCTCGTCCGGCGGCACGGCGACGCTCCGCACGAACGGCGGCGAGTTCCCCGGCATCACGGCGGACGGCCGCTACGCGATCGTGGCGGCGCACGACGTGTTGATCTTCGTCACGGGTCTCGCCAGCGGCGTGCAGACCATCGTCGTCGCCGATGGACTGCCGTTCGCGTTCCGCACGAGCGGACCGAATGGCCGATTCGTTCTGCCGCTCCGCGCGAATCAGGCGTTCACGCTGCGATTCTTCAACGTCGACGGTCAGGCGCGAGGCACGGCGACCGGCCAAGCGCCCGCGGCAGGAACGATCGACGTCGGCGATCCGTTGGGCGCGGCGGCCGGACGTTTGACGGTACGCGCCGAGCCGGACGAGCGATCGATCGTCGACATCAACACGCCGCTCGTTTTCAGATTCTCAGAGCCCGTCGACGCGCGGACCCTGTCGAGCGCGCTCGTCGTCAGCGACGCCGCAGGCAATCGCGTGTTCGGTCAGATCGTGGTGGCCGGCGACGGTTTGCGCGCGACGTTCACGCCGTCGCGGCGGTGGCGATTCGCGACGACCTATCGCTACGGTCTGGGGCTGACGCTGCTCGCGCGGTCGGGCGCACGCTTGAGCGCGGCGTTCGCGGGCCAGTTCACGACGTTCTCGCCATCGGTCGTCGGGACGATCGCGACAGCGTCGGTGCGAGACGTTGCGATCTCGGGCGCGACCGCGCTCGTCGCGACGGATACGGCGCTTCAGACGATCGACATCGCGTCGCCGCGCGATCCTCGAACGCTCGGACAGGTTCCAGTCGCAGGCGGCGCGAACGCGGTGACGCTCCTGTCAGGAACGCCGCTCACGGATCGCAACGGGAACAGCATCGCCGGTCCGTTTGCGCTCGTCGGCGCGGGGTCTCCATCGGCGGGCGGCCGGCTCCAGACAGTCGACATCAGCACCGCGGCATCGCCAACCGCAATCGGGTCGACGCAACTCTCGAACGCATCCGGACAATCACCGCCCGCGAACGTTCCAGCATTCACGGGCACGCCGACATCGATTGCCGTCGGCGACGACGGCCGCGCGTTCGTCGCGATCGAATCGGTCGGCGCTTCGTCAGTGCTGATTGGCCAAGCGATTCCACTCGATCCCTCGACGCCCGCACGGGGCGCCGGGCCGCGCTACCCCACTCCCGGCGCCGAGAGCGCGCACGACGTCGCTCGACTCGACAATCGTCTGCTCGTCGCCGGCGCGGCGGGGCTCACGGTCCTCGACGTTGCGACGCTGCACCGCGTCGGTGGCATCTCCACCACCGGTGACGCGCGCGGCGTCGCCGCGCTGACGGCGTTCCGCATGGACGTCAACGGCGATGGCGTCGTCGTTCCCGAGAGCGAGGTGTTCGATCTCGCTGTCGTCGCGAACGGCCTCGACGGCACGCTCCAGTTCTATCGCGTTCCAGAAGCGAGCGATCCGGTGCTGCTCTCCGCCGTGCGATTTGCCGGCGCCGAGACGACCGCCGTGCGGCTCGATGCGACGGAGCGGCTCGCCTATGTCGCGCTTGCGGGTCGAGGTCTCGCGATCGTCGATCTCGACGGGCCGGCAAGCGTTCAGCCGATCGATCTCGATCGCAACGGCCTCGACGATCGCATTCTCGGCTCGGTGTCCACATCGGGCGCCGCGGCGCGCGTGGCCGTCGACGGCTCGCGCGGAGTTGCCCTCGTCGCCGATGGTCCCGCGGGCGCCGCCGTCGTGCAGCTGATTCCGCCTCGGACGCGCTTCACCACGCTGCTGCGCGATCCGATATCCACGACGACCGGCGACGAAGAATCCATCCTCGAATCGCGCGAAGCGTTCGCGACCGACGACGCGGTTCAGGTCACGGTGGACGCGGTGAGCCCCTCGGAATCCGGCTTGGTTCTCGTCATTCAAGGATCCGCGGCCTCGGGCGCGCGACTCACGTTCGCCGACGGCTCGAGCGCGCGCCCGCTCACGGATGGTCTCAACGCGCTGTCGCTGCGAGTCGACGCCGCCAACATGGCCTCGACGGGCGACGTCACGTTGTCGGCGCAAACCGCGTCCGGCGCCGTGCTCGGCACGCTGGCGGTGCACATCGCGCCGCCCGATTTCCGCGGCGCCACGCTGCGCTCGCTGCGAATCGATCCGCTTGCCGCCGTAATCGCGCAACAGGCGGCGAATCTTCAGCTCCGCGTCGGTGGCGTCCTGTCGGATGGACGCACCTTCAACGTCACGCGAGCGGAGACCGGCACCGCCTACACCGTGTCGGACACGGTCGTCGCCTCGATCGACGCAAATGGGCTCGCGCTTCCTGGCGCGGGCGGAACTGTTGACGTCGAGGCGCGCAATGGAAACATCGTCGGCAACGGATCGCTGCGCGTCGAGCGCGGCGCCGTCCTCACCGGCCTGACGGCTTCGTCACCATACGTCACGCTGACCAGCCTCGCCGAACGGCAGACGCTGGATGTCGTCGCGCGCTTCTCCGATGGATCGACGCGGCCGGCGGCGAGCGTGCAAGGCACGTCGTTCACGAGCGGCAATACGAGCGTGCTCTCCGTGGATGCGGCTGGCGTGCTGGCGGCGGTATCCAACGGCGTATCCCCTATCACCGTTGCGAACGGCGCTTTCAGTGCCCAGATCAAGGGCGCGGTCGAACTGCGAACCGCGCCGGCGATCGCGGCGATCGATCTCGCGCCGTTCACATCGACCGTTACGACGGACGAAGGACAAGTGCAAGCCCGCGCGGTGATCACCGGCACGGGATCGCTCGAAGGGCTGCCCATCATCTTCTCGATCACGGGCGCAAGCGTTGCGCCTGTCACCGGGCTCACGTCGCATGCAGGTGTCGCGCTGGCGCTGATAGACGGCTTCACCGCGGCCGCGACGATCACGGTCACGGCGTCCATCGTCAATCCAGCGAACGGTCAGACCCTGACCGACTCTGAAATGATTGCGATCCTTCCCGGCAGCGCGGACAACGAGCCGAACTCCAGCGATTCGACCGCGTCTCGTCTGGTTCCGGGTCGCACGATAACCGGCACCCTCGATGGCACGACAGACTTGCGCGACGCGTTCCGGACCGACGCGTCGGCCGCGGGCACGCTAACGGTCACGCTGACGCTTCCAGATGGCGCGGCCACGGCGGGCCTGACGGTCGTCGTTCGCAATGCGAGCGGAGCGGAGATCGGGCGCTTCACGCCCACCGGCCGCACGAGCAAGTTCTCGGTCTCCGCTTCTGATGGTCAGACGTTCGTCAGCGTCGAAGGGAACGCCGCGGTTTCGTACAGCCTCTCGGTGGCGTTCGTTCAGCGAGAGCTCGCGGTCGCGAGCGTCGCGCCGCTGAGCGGCGCAGCCGCTACGCTCGTGACGATCGACGGCGCCGGCTTCAGCACCGATCCATCCCGAACCAAGGTGCTGTTCGGCGGCATTGCCGGCAAGGTTGTCTCGTCCACCGGATCGCGCATCCAGGTGCAGGTGCCAGCGAACGCCGTCGACGGTGACATCGAGATCGTCAGCGGCGATCGCCGACTCCGCGGCCCGCGATTCGCGACGGGCAACAACGGGACCGTTGCTCCCGTATTCGTCCTTCCGTCGGATCCGGAAAACGCCCGCCGCGATCCAATCACGCGCACCATCCTCGACGTCACGCGCTTACACGTGTTCTTCGATGCGCTCGTCACTCGCGCGCAAGCCGAATCGAAGGCGCAGCAGGCGGGAGCGACGGTCGTCGGCGTCAACCCGACGCTCAATGCGTACATGTTCGAGTTCGTCGGCAATCAAACTATCGCCGGGCTCGAAGTGCGGCGGCGGCAATTGCTCCTCGACCCGCAGGTTCGCTTCGTCTCCCGACAAACGGCGCTCCAGACGCGCGTGCATCCGATCGACGCGCGGGATTGGGCGGGCAATTGGGGCACGTCGTCGGTAAAGCGCGGCGTCGCGTACAACGTGATCAAGCTGTTCGATGCATTCGAAGCGATCCGCAGCACGCCGCCCTTTGACGTCAGCCCGGCGCCATTCCACAGCGTGCGAGTCGCGGTCCTGGACACCGGATTCGATCCGCGGGGGCTCTTCGACTTTCAGACGACGAGCACGAGCCCGCCGTATGTCTTGCTCTTCACGAGAAACAGCGCGGGCTCGTACGTGCTGTCGCCCTATCGCGACAGCCAGGGACATGGAACTGCCGTCACGAGCGTGATCTCTGCCGGCAACGAGGGGCTGGGCTTGAGCGGTGTGCTCAACGGCGTCCTGAAACCGGGTGAGCCGCTGCCCTTCGCGACTCGCGTTTATCAGATCCAGGACCCGCCGACGCTGAATTGGGATGTCGGCGCGGTCAATGCGTTCACCGACATCGTCAGGCTGAATGCCACCGGTGTGGAGTTCGACGCGGTGAACATCAGCGTCGGAAACACCTACGAATCCGACAGCGACGATTACCGAACGGCACAGCAGCCGTTCCGCGAAGTGCTGGGGTTCCTCGCGGGCCGCACCGTGGTGACGCCCGCGTCGGGAAACGACGGCGTCGACACGCGCTTCGACGTACCGTCGGCGCTCTCGCTCGAAATGTCGCACGTCTGGAGCATCGGCGGCACCGCTGCTGGGAATCAGGACAACACGGGTGAGGGACCGGACGAGCGCGCGATATTCGGCACGCCGGGCGGCGTCGCCCCCGGCATCGCCTGTTCGACGCCGTACGTCCGCGGCTCCGCGTGCGGTCCGTCGATCACCATCGCCGCGCCCGCTGAAGACGTGATGATGTCCGCGAGCAATGGATATCTTCCGCCTGGCAACTATTTGAGGGCCGGCGATTCGATCGGCACGTCGTTCGCCGCGCCGATGGTTGCCGGCGCCGCGGCGCTCATTCAGGCGATTCGCGACGGCACGACCCCATTCGCCCCCGATCGACTCCGTCAGCTCTTTCTCGATACGGCAGATGACATCAGCCGAACGTGGACGCCGTTCACGATGCGGCGGCTGAACGTGCTCGCCGCGGTCCGCGCGGTGCTGCGCATCGACCCCGACAACCAACACATCTACGTCGCCGACAACGACGCGCCTCTCGGCAACGATCGCAAGGGACGCATCATCGGCATCAACATCGATCCGAATACCGGCCTCCGGCGCGACGGGCCATTCGACAAGGAAATCGAGCTCGGCTTCGGATTGCCGAGCGCGGTGTTCCTCGGCACGAACCCGACGGCCTTGATCGCCTCGCCCACCGCGCCACGTCTGTACGCGATCGTCACGAGCACCGTGCCGGTGGGGATGGGCGACGGCGTGCTCGTCGTCAACACGCTCTCGAATCGTGCGGAGAATTTCATTCCGCTCTCCGGCGAGCCATTTCCGCCAGTGCCGGGCGCATCAGGGTTCTCACCGGTCACGCTGCCGACGCAGCGTCCCGGACTCGCGATCTCTCCGGACGGCAAATTGCTCTACGTAGGCGCCGGCCGGCGGCTGATCGTGATCAACACGGTGTCGGAACAGGTCGTCCAATCGTTCGCTGATCTACCTGCGCCGTACAACACACTCGCCGCGAGCCGCCCCGCCAATGCCTTCTCCGCGCGCATCAGTGGAATCGATTCGTCCGTCCTTCTCGCGCCGCCGACCGACGTCGGGAGGACGATTACCGCGCTCACGATCTCGCCGAACGGACGCACGCTCTACGCGGCGATCCAGAGCGGAGGCGGCGGCGGTCAACAGCCCGGCGCCGCGCTCGCTATCGACATCAATCTGTTCAACGATGCCGATGCCAACGCGCCCGGCCTGCAGACGGACTTGTCGACGTATCTCAGCGTGCTCTCGCCGAGCATGCCGATGCAAACCACCTCCGGCAGCACCGGTACGTCGCTCGGCGACGAGCCGTCGGCCGTCGCCGTCAGCGCCGATGGGAATCACCTGTACCTCGTCAACGGCGGCATGGCGTCGTTCTCGGCCATCTCCGCTGCAAGCCTGGATCTGAACAAGTTCTATCAGCTCGTGGGCGGGCCGATCATGTCACTCGGCGTCGGCGGCGGATCCGGGCTGCTCGGCGTCATGACGTCGCTCGACAGCTTCAACGAGCTCTCCCCGCAACTCTTCGAAGAGATGCGGCGCGATCTGCGGGAGATCGCAAACGGCGGTGTCACCTTCATCGCCGCCCCGGGCTTGACCGGCGTGTTCAATGCCCAGCCGACGAGCGGCACCTTCGGCCAGCAAACGCAGCTGTTCTCCGGCGACGTCGTGTTCGGGTGGAGCCCGGATCCTGCCAACGGCGGTTTGATCGTCAACCAGTTCCGCATACCGGACGTGTTCGCCCAACGGCCGTTCGGCATGACGATGCATCCCAACGGCCAACGCGCGATCGTGCCGTACTTCCAGACCGGCAATTTCGGCATCCTCGATATCAACCATCAAGCCAGCCTTCGCAACCCGGCGCTTGCGGGCCAGTCCGCGACGTCGTTCCACGGCATGGTCGCCGTGACCCGTGCGCTGCCGCTCGACAATCACCTCTGGCCGAAGCGCGGCGCGTTCAGGTCGAACGGCCAGACCGTTCAGAGTCCTGACGAAGCGCTGCTCTTCACGTGGCAGGCCGAGTACGCGCAAAACGGCAAGTTCGCCGCGGCCAGTCACGCCGGAGGACGGCTGCCGTACACCATCACGGCGCCCTTGCCCGACTGGCAGCAGGACCTCTCGATCGTCGGCGCGCTGTCACAACTCGGCTTCTCCGGATTCTCCGGCACCGACGCCCAGGATCCCGATGGGGTTCCTGTTCACGTCGGCACGCCGTACACGTTCATTCGCGGCGGCGGCGCGATTACCGTCATCAACGATGCGCTCGTCGGCGCCGACCTGACCGCCCACATTGGGCAGACGCTGCCCACCCCGATCTACGGCACGCCGCGTCCGTACTTCGCGACGGCGCCACTCCGCAGCGATGCGGTGTCGCACGTGTTCCAGTACCACACCACGGGGCGACGTTCGCAGCTCTATCAACCGCGCGGGATCGCCATCACGCCGTTCGTGCAAATGGAAGCGCCGCGGTTCGGCGATAGGGCCACGCTCGGGACGGCGATCCAATTCACGTGGCGTGACGCGCGCATCACGCACTACGAAGTCCGCGTCGACACCACGAGCGGATCGACCGTCGCGCTGAAAGGCGATGCGCTGCCCGCCGCGTCGCTCGCCTCGAAGAGCTTCTCGATCCCGTTGAGCGAGGTGACGGCCGGATCCGCGCCGCACCCGGTTGACGGGCAGACCTACCGCATCTGGGTCACGGTCTACACGGGTTCGAACACTGCCGACATCCTGTCGGAGACCTCTGTGCTCGTGAGGTTCGGGCAATGACGCCGAGGCGATCGAGCGCGGCGTCGTGCGCGGCGGCGCTCATCGCGGCGTTCGCCACGGCGCTGCCGGCGTCCGCGCAGCAGCAGACGCCGCTCGCGCAGCTGCAGTTCGACATCGTCGGCGTCCGCCTCGTCGTCGATCCGCCGGTGCTCACGGTCCCGAAGAACATCGCGACGCAGATCAACACGTCGCTGACGCTTCCTGGCGGGCTCTCGACCGATGCGCGCGAGGCGCTCGCGTCGCTGACCGAAGGCGCCTTGATCGAAGCGGAGCTGCGCGGACCGGATCTCCCGCGCACGCGAATCGTGACGCGGCCCGGACAGCCCATTCCGATTCCGCCGCTCGCGGTCCCCGGCGATTACTTCCTCGACAACATCCGCCTCGTACGCGACGGGCAAACGATCCTCGACGCGACGGCGCAGGACGGCCGGCCGGCGACGACGATTCCGATTCGCGTGATCAGCGAAGTGTTCGTCACGAACGTGACGACGCGGCCGCTCTCGCTCGACGAGATTCGCGGGCGCGGCATCGTCATCGACGACACCAACTTCCGCGCGGTCAGCTTCCAGGTCGCGTTCAACATCGACGGCGCGCCGTTCACGATCGACGTGCCCGCGGCGCTGCCGACGCCGGAGTTCCTGCGCCAGCGTCCAACGCAGCTTCAAGTCATCCAGCAGCTCACCGCCATCAACCAGGCGCTGCGCGGAACGCAAACGCGCCTCCCGCCGCAGCTCGATCGACCGGGACTCAACTTCTCGATCGCGGCGCTCCCGTTCTTCCCCGTTCCGGAAGATGACGGCGGCGTGCCGGATCTCGACATTCCGCCGATCACCGGGCTCGTCGTGATTCCGGGGAACGTCGCGTTCCTCAATCAGTTCTTTTCCGTGATCCTGATGGTCACCAACGTCGCGCCCGACGGCACGCCGCTGGTCCTTCGCGATACGACCGCGACGATCGTCCTCCCGGCGGGGCTCGATCGCGTGCGCGGCACCGCGGCGGCGCCGGGCGACGATCCGCTCCGTCTGGCGCGCGTCGAAGGCGTCGGCATTCAATCGACGGTCCCCGTCATTCAGCTCGGACCTGACGGCCAGCGCGGCACGGCCGACGACATTTTGTTCATTCCGCCGCAGCGAAGCGGCGAAGGCGAATTCCTGGTCGAGGGGTTGAAGGAAGGATCGCACCTCTTCGATCTCGAGATTCGCGCCACGCTGATGGGCCTGCCGTCGGGACCGGTCGCTCTGATGGGACAAGCGGCTGGGGCGGTGTTCGTTCGCAACCCGACGTTCTCCGTCACGCTCGCGCATCCGCGCACGATTCGCAGCGGTGAGCCGTACTCCCTCTACGCGACGGTCACGAACACGTCGCAGAGCGCGGCGAACCTCGTCACCGTCGGCCTCGAGCCGCGCGCGATCAGCGGCGCGCAGCTCGTGTCGGACGCAAACGTGGCGTTCGACACCATCGCGCCGGGCCAATCGGCCACCGCGCGGTTCTCGCTGATCGCGCAGAAGACCGGCGAGGTGACGTTCAGCTCGTTCACCGGCAGCGCGAGCGCGGGCGGCAGCATTCAGCTCACGACCGGAATCGACGAGCGCGGCGTGCCGCTCGCGCCGAACGCGATCGTGCTGCCGAAGTCCGCGGACCGGCTGCCGTCGAACCTGTTGGCGGCGGCGCAGCGCGTCCTCGGTCAAGCGTTCAGCATCGCCACCGCGCCCGCGGAGGCCCTGCCGCCGGGCGTCTTGTTCGTCAGACGTCAGACCGTGATCGATCACGGCGTCGATCTCGCGCAGGCCGGAGAGCGCATCGAGTTCGGCGAGCCGCTCGGACGCGTCGTGCAGGATCTGCTCCTCGATTGGCTCGGCAACCGATCGTTCGACGCGGGCTTCGATCAGATTCTGCGCACGACGGAAGCCGGCGCGGCGTTCCTCTCGGAAATCGCCGCGGTCGTCCAACAGGAAACATCCGGCAGTCTGGTTCTCGCGTATCAGGAAGACTTCGCGCGCACGACGGTTTCGCGCGCGCCGCATGTGTCAGCCATCGTCGGCAGCACGTCCGGCACTCCGGTACCGTTCCTCACGCTCGAGCGCGCGTCCGGCGGAGCCGTCGGCCGCACGCCGTCAGGCGTCGAACGATCGCTCGTCTCGGCCGCGGCCCTCGATCTCGTCAGTGCCGCGGGTGACGCGAGGCTCGCGATCCTCGGACGCTCCGAGCCCGATCGCTACACGGTGCAGGCGATCGCGCGAGCGTCGGGCAGCTACGATCTCGGCGTCGCGATTCCCGGTGCAGCGGACGGACAGATGATCCAGCTCCGCTATCCGGGAGTTCAGCTCGACGCCGGCGGCATCGCGCGCGTCGTCGTCGATCTGACCGCGCAAGGCGCGCCGTCGCTCGCCGTCGATCGAACCGGCAATGGATCGATCGATGCGTCGATCGCTCCACAGCAGACCGCGATCGTCGAGCAGCCGCCCGCCGTTCTGAGCGTTCGGCAATTGGTCTCCGCCTATCGCGAGACGGCCGGCGATCTGCGCGATCCCGCGACGTATGGCTTGCTGGTCGGCGTCCTCTTCGACAAGCCGGTCAGCCCCGCGAGCGCCGAGCTCACGAGCAACTACGCCATCGAGACGAACAGCGTGATCGGCGCGCGGCTGCAACCGAGCGGACGCGTCGCGTACCTCTATCTCGAGCGACCGATTGGCGCGCTCGTCCCGCGATCGCTGACCGTCTCGAACGTTGCCGACGGGCGTGGGCACACGTCGGGCCTGAGCACGCGATCGATCGTGATGGCGCTCTCGGACGGCGCACGCGTCTTCGGTCAGGTCCGCACCGCCGATGGACGCGGCGTGCCATCCAGCGTTCTGAAGTTGACCGTCGAGCTCAGTCCATTCTCGTTCGACGTCTCCACGATCCGGACCGATGCGAACGGCAGCTACGACTTCGATTTCGTGCCGCGGCTCGGCAACGTGATTCTCAGAGCGCAGCATCCGACGACGCAGGAGATCGCTGCGCTGACCGCGCGCATTCGCGGCCAAGGCGAGCAGCTGCTGCTCAATCCAACGTTCATCGGACGCGGTCTCGTGCGCGGCCGCGTGCTCGGCCCTGACGGCAGAACGCCGATCGCCAACGCCGATGTCGCGCTCCTCCCCGGCTCGGTGCTGAGCAATCGAGGATTCTCGACGCGCAGCAACGCGCTTGGAGAATTCACGTTTGCCGACACGCCGGTCGGCGTCTTCACGTTGAGCGCGGCGGATGGATCCGGCGGCTTCGGCCAGACAACAGGCGTGCTTGCCGGCGGCGGACAATCGGTCGTCGTCGACGTCGTCCTCACCGGCCGCATCGACGATGGCGGGCACGTGGTCGGACGCGTGTTCCTGAGCGACGGCGCGACGCCGGGCGCGGGGTTTGCCGTCTACATCGGTCAATACAATCGCGACGACGGCACGATCAGCGCTGTCGATCGCACGATGAGCGACGCGACCGGCTCGTTCGCCTTCACGCGCGCGTTGCCGCAGGGATCGTACGACGTCGTCGCCGTCGATGCCGGCTCTCAGCAGCTCGGCGTCGCGCGCGCGGGGGTGCTCGCTCGCCAGACCACGTCAGTCAGCATCGTGCTCGAAGCGTCCGGCGCCGTCGAAGGCGTCGTGTTCAACGCGCGCGGCGAGCCGCTCGCGGGCGCGCTCGTCGCCGGCGGCATCGCGCTCGTCGAGACGAACGCGAACGGATTCTTCAGGCTCGAAGGTGTGCCGGCCGGTCACCGGACGATCGAGGCCGGCGACCCGGTCACGAGACGGCGCGGCTCCGCAAACGTCGTCGTCCTCGCAGGCCAGACGGTCACCGCGGCCATCACGCTCGAAGCGCGCGCGACGATCACGGGTCGCGTGCTCGACGCGAACGGCGCGCCGGTACCGCGCGCGACCGTGCGCCTTCCCGTGGTCGGCGGATACACGTTCGTCTTCGCGAACGACAGCGGCGTCTTCCGGTTCCCCGATCTCCCGTTGGGCGAGCACCTGATTCAAGCACCGGGACCGCCGCGGGAACTGCTGATCGATTTCATGGAATCGAACGGCTACGACCCGCGCAGCGCGTTCACGGCCGGCGACATTCCACCGGACCTCGGCGGCGATCCCGCGCCATCGTTCGGCGATCGCAACGCGGTGCTCGCCGCATATCAAGATGCGCTGCGCACGTTCCTGAACGTGGACGAGTCCATCCTCACGGGATTGCCGATGGCGAACCTCGGCGGCTTCGGATGGAACAAGGTCCAATTGTTCCAGGACTCGACGACCGCCGTCGCCGACGTGCGATTCCTTCCGCAAGGCACCGTCTCCGGCCGTACGGTCGATTCAGAGTCGCGATCGATTGGGGCGTTGACGCGCATCACCGGACTCGCCGTCAGCAAGAGCGGATTCCCGACCGTCGCCGAGTTGGGCCGCATGACGACCGACGCCGCGACCGGCGCGTTCTCGTTCGGCGGCATTGCGCGCTTCGATCTCGCGACGTTCCAAACGGCGGGCGTGCGCGGCGGCGACTTCACGCTCGAAGCGGTCACGCCGTTCAGCCCGATCGTCGCGCGCGTGCGCGGACAGCTCACGCCGACGACGCCGAATGTGTCCAACGTGCTGCTGCAATTCCCGGCCGCAACCGAGACGAACGGGACGATGAGAGGACGAGTGCTCGCGCCGGGCGGGGGTCCCGCTCCCGCGAACACGCAAGTGCAAATCAGCTTCGGCGACTTGACCGTGCTGACCGATGCAGATGGACGCTTCGAGAGCCTTTTGCCGATCCCAACCGGAAACTACGTCGTCACGGCTATCGCACCCACGGGGCTTCGCGGCCAGGCCCGCGCGTTCGTGCCTGCGGGTGGATCGGTCGAAGTCGACGTTCAACTGCTCGGCCTCGGCTCGACGACGATCACGGTCAGACGTCCAACGGGGCAGCCGGTCGTCGGCGCGGCGGTCTCGCTCGAGCGCGGCTCGTTCCCGAACGATCGATTGAACGGCACGACGGACGCAAACGGTCGACTTCGATTGGTCAACGTGAGCGAAGGCGCGTTCAGCGTACGCGCGGAAGAACCGGGCACCGGATTGTCCGGTCTCGCGAGCGGAACGATCGTTCGCGACGCCGATGTGCCGGCCGCGATCGTCATCACAGCCTCCGGCCGTGTGACGGGACGATTCCTCTCGGCCGACGGCGCGACGCCGATTCCATTCTCTCAAGTCGTCCTCGCCACCGGCGGCGTGCGAGCGTTCACCACGACCGATGCGCTCGGTCGATTCGAGCTGCTCGCGATCCCGGTGGGCCGCTTTGGCATTGAAGCAAGCGATCCGCTGAGTGGCCGCGTCGGACGCGCGTCCGACGAGCTGTTCTTCGAGGGCCAGAGCGTCGACGTCACCGTCCTTCAAGTGTCGCGCGGCGTTGTCACCGGCATCGTGCTTCAGTCGGACGGAACCACGATCGTTCCCGGAGCAAACGTCCGGCTTCGCAGCGGCAGCTTCGTACAGACCGATCTCCAGGCAACCGCGCGTCCGGATGGCAGCTTCCGATTCGAAGGAATTCCCGCAGGCGACTTCACGTTGACCGCACGGGATCCGCTCGCCGGCTTCGAGGGCACCGCAACGGGACGCGTCACCTTCGAGAACGAGACGGTCGATCGCAACGTGACGCTCGCGCCGTACGGATCGATACGCGTGACAGTGGCCGACGTCACCGGCGCAATCGCCTCCAACGCAAACGTCACGATCTCGCGAGGACAGTTGTCGAGAACCGCGGCCGTCGATCTCAACGGTCGGGCCCTCTTCGAGTTCCTCTCGCTCGGCGAATATCGAATCGTCGCGCGATCGCTCGCCAACTCTGGAGAGGGCGGCGAGGCAAGCGCCACGCTGGCGACAGGCGGCGAAACGCGAGACGTCGAAGTCAGGTTTCGCGGAACGGGCGCTGTCGCGGTCACCGTCGTCGCGTCCGACGGCACGACGCCGGTTCCGAGCGCACGCGTGACTTTGAACGCGAGTGCCGCCGCCCTTGGCAGTAGTCCCGGCGCGCTCGCGACGACGCTTGTCGGGTTCACGAACGGTTCCGGCGTTGTCACGTTCCAGAACGTTCCTGCCGGAGCGTTCTTCGCGACCGGTGAATCCGCCGCGCTTGGCGGCGTCAGCAACGGCATTGCCGCTGTCGGCGACACGGCATCGGTCACCATTCGGCTCGGCGCCTCCGGGATCGTCGCGGGTCGCGTCCTGCTGCCGGATGGCATCACGCCCGCCGCTCAAGCGATCGTGACGCTGCGCTTCACGCCGCAGTCGACGCTGCAGTCCGGCGTGCTTCAGATCACGACGCCGTTGACGGGAACGTTCGAGCTCACTGGCATACCCATTGGCGCATTCACGATCTCGGCGATCGAAGTCGTCACGAGCGGCGTGCGGATCCTCGCGGGAACGTTGACGGCCAATGGACAGCGTCTCGATCTGGGCGACCTGATTCTCGACAACACGAATCCGCGAGTCGTCTCGATGGATCCGTCCGATCGATCGATCGGCGTCCAGCTGCAGCCGTCCATCGCCGTGACGTTCAGCGAGCCGATGCGAACGAGCACGTTCTCGAACAACGTGTCCCTGATGGACGGCGCGACGGCAGTGCCAACGCTGTCGCCGTCGTTCTCGAACGGCAATCGAACCGTGACGATCCGGCCGGCGCAGCCGCTCAGGAGCAACGCCGTTCACACGCTGACGATCCGCGGCGGGCAGGATGGGCCGCGCGACGACGGCGCGGATCTCCCGATGCTCGACGCCTTCGTCAGTACTTTCACGACGGCCGACATGGTGGCGCCGGTGATCGTCTCGGTCGCACCCGCGTCTGGCGCGAGGCAGGTCTCTCCGGACACGACGTTCCGCGTCGCATTCTCCGAGCCGGTCGTGACGGCGTCGCTGACGATCAGGGACAACACCGGCGCGCTCGTCGCCGGACAGGCGGCGCTGACCGCCGGGAATACCGCCGTCGCCTTTGCGCCGCTGCAGCTCCTTCGCGCGAACACGACCTACACGGCAACACTCTCGGGCGTCGCCGATACGGCCGGCAACCCGCTCGCGGGAGGCACGCCGTCGTTCACGTTCTCGACGATCGATACGATTGCGCCGACTATCACGGGCGTTCAAGTCGTGGGTGTGTTGCGCGCGGGATCGCAGGTAACGTTGACGCCAACCGTCACCGGAACCGACGTGCAGCGCGTGGAGTTCGTCATCGGCGCCGCCGCGCCGCAGATCGCAACGGCGGCCCCCTTCGCGGTGACGACAACGCTGCCGGCAACTCCAACGATCACCGTGCTCGCGACCGCTTTCGACGATGTGGGGAATCAGTCGTCGACGTTCACGCAGCAGCTCACGCTGCAGCCGAACCAGCCGCCCGTCATTCAACTGCGCAGCGTGGCGCCGATCGTCCAGGTCGCGCAGGGACAAACCGTCGAGTTCGAGGCGATCGCCACCGACGACGACCGCCTGTCGCGCCTTGCGCTCTCGGCCGTGGGCGTCGCGTCGTTCAGCGACGTTCGCATCGTGCCCGCAGGACAATCGACGTTCACGACGCGGTTCAGCGTGCAGATTCCGCAGACGGCGCCGGCGGGCGGCACGCTCGTCGTGCAGGCCGTGGCGATCGATTCAGCCGAGGCGCAGAGCCAGCCCGCATCGCTCACGCTGCCGGTCGTCGACGGCAACAGACCAACGATGTCGGTCGTCGCACCCGTCAACAACGCGCAGATCGTCGTCGGACAGCCGCTCAGCGTCGTCGTCGACGCCGCGGATGACGTCGGCGTCGCGAGCGTCACGCTGACGTGCACGCCCGCCTTCGCGGGCTGCGACACGCGCGCGGTGCAGCCCGCCGCGCTCACGACGCGGCAAACATTCAGCGTTCAGGTTCCGTCGAGTGCGACGCCGGGATCGGCGGTCACGCTGCTCGTCAGCGCGTCGGATGCCGCCGGCAACGCGACGCAGGTCGGCCGCGTCGTGCTGGTGCCGGACACCGTTGCACCCGCGATCACCACCCTCGAAACGGTGAGCGGATCGCTGCGCGTCCTCGCGGGCGACACGATTGCGCTGCGGGCCATCGTGAGCGACAACGTCGGCGTGACGGCGCTCGCCTATCAAACCGAGGGCGGACTCGTCGCGAGCGGCGCGGCGCCGGTGACACCGCCGGTCGTTTCGGGCGCTGCGATCCTGCCGCTGACGATCCCGGCCACGACGCCGAATGGATCGACCATCACGGTTCGCGTCCGCGCGCGCGATGCGGCCAACAATCTGAGCGACGAAGCGTCGATCGTGCTGTCCGTCGGGGACGCAGCCGCGCCGGTGTTGACGATTCTTGCACCGGCGGCCGGCTCGCAGGCCGCGCCCGGTCAGACGGTGACGTTCACCGTGCGAGCGACCGACGACACGGCTGTGCAGCGGATCGTGTTCGCGGCATCGGGAGTCTTCACCGCGGCCGAAACGCGGCAGATCACTCCGTCCACTGCGGCCGCGGAAGCAACCTTCGCCGTCACGCTGCCCGCGACCACCGCGGCCGGCACGCTGACGTTGAGCGCCGACGCGTTCGATACGGCCGGCAATTCGAGCGGCGCGCTGACGCGGTCCGTGACGATCACCGACGGCATTGCGCCCGTCGTGCGTATCGTTTCACCGCCGGCCGGCGCGCAGATCGATCCGCGATCGCCGCTGACGGTCACCGTCGAGGCGACCGACGCGATCGGCGTCTCGCAGATCGCATTCGCCGCGTCCGGTGTGGCATCCGCCTCGGATGCGCGAGCGATCGCGCCGCCCGCCGCGTCGCGAACCGAGACGTTCACGGTGACGTTCGGAACGCCGCCGGCCACGGGCGGCACGCTGACGCTCAATGCCACGGCGCGCGACGCCGCTGGAAACACGGGCACAGCGACGGCGGTCAACGTTCAGGTGCTCGACGTGGTCGCGCCGACCGTGGCGGCCGTCTCGCCGCTGAACAACGCCGCGAACGTCGACACGTCGACGCTCGTCGTCGTCACGTTCTCGGAGCCGATGAACCGTGCGACGGTGAACGCGTCAGCGGTACGGCTGACGGCAGGCGCGACGCCGATTGCCGCGTCGTTCGTCCTTGCGAGCGACGATCGCACCGTGACGTTGACGCCGTCGACGCCGCTCGCGATCAACACGCTGCATACCGTCACGGTCGACGCCACCGTGAACGATCAGGCTGGCAACGCCATGGCGGCCGCGTTCACGTCGACGTTCCGTACGACGTCGCCCGACACGACCGCGCCGCGCGTCGAGAGCATCGTGCCGGCGACCGGTGCCGTGGATGTCCCGACCACATCGCCCATCTCGGTGACGTTCACCGAGGCGATCGATCCGTCGAGCATCACGGTTGCGTCGTTCCGCGCGCTCGTTGCCGGAACACCAGTGACCGGCACGTTCACCTTCCTCGACGGAAACCGCACGGTACGACTGGCGCCGGCGAGCCCGTGGCCATTCGAGACGACTGTTGTCACCGAGTTGACCGGCGCAATCAGAGACACGTCCGGGAACGCGCTCGTCGACGCGAACGGTCAGCCGATCGTCGTGCCGCTCACGTTCACGTTCCTGACCGGCAACTTCGCGATTACGAGCCCGGCGGGGACGACCGTGATCGAGCGGACGCCAATCACGCTCACCGCGCAGGGCGGCGGATCTCTCGCGATCGCGAGCGTGGTGTTCAGCGTGAACGGAACAGCGCTGCCGGCGATTACGGCCGCGCCGTTCAGCATGACGTTCAATGTGCCGGCGCGCGCGAGCGCGGCGTCGCTGACGATTGTCGCCAGCGCGAGGAACGCCGCGAACGTCGAGATCGCGGGCGCTGAGAAGATCGTCGCGGTCGTCGACGGGCTGACCGCAACGCCGTCGCTCCTTGGGATGCCGCGCGGATCGACGCGCACGATACGATTCTCGATCGCCGAAGCGTCGAGCGAGGACCTCGCGATCGCGCTGGCGAGCGCGGATCCGCTCGTCGCAACGGTCGCGCCGCAGCTCACGATTCCTGCCGGGCAGACGACCGCGATCACGACGATTACCGCGTGCGCGAGCTGCCCCGGCGATCCCGCGGCGAGCGGACGCGCGATCGGCAACACGGCGATCGTCGCGACCTCCGCGCGCGGCACTGCCGTCACGATCGTGTCCGTCAGCGATCCTGTCCCGGGTCAGCAGATCACGGCGCTCGCGCCGACGACCGGCTTCGGCATCTCGCTGCCGCCCACGGCCGGCCACGTGTTCTCGTCGGCCGCGCAGACGTCGACGGTGACAGTGCGGGTCGTCAATCAACCGCTGACCGGCACGACGCCGCTCGACGTCACCGTGACGAGCAGCAATCCCTCGGTGGCAACGGCAACGGCGACGGCGCTGCTGCCCGGGCAGCAGACCATCACCTTGACGATCGATGCGCACGCGAACGGAATCGCCGTGCTCACGATCCGCGTGGGCGACGAAGTCCGATCGTTCACCGTGTTCGTCGGGCCGCCGCCGGCAAGCGTCACGCCGCTCGTGCTCGCCTCACCGGTGGGCGTCGCGATTCCACTTCCGCCGGCGGCCGGACAGGTCCTGACCTTCGCGGGCCGGGTGTCGGCGGTCACGATCCAGGTGCTCTCCACGGCGTTGACCGGTGCCACGCCGCTGCCCGTGACCGTCACGAGCAGCAATCCCGCGATCGCGACGGCGACCGCGTCGCCCGTGCAGCCAGGCTCGCAGACGACGACCCTGACGATCACGGCGATCGCCGATGGGTTCGTGTCGCTCACAATCCGCGCAGGCACGGAGGTCCGATCGCTCGGCGTGTTCGTCGGCGCGCCGCCTCCGGGACAGACGCCGATCGTTTTCGCTCAACCCGTTGGCGTCAGCATTGCGTCGCTGCCGTTCATCGGCGCGGCGTTCGCGCCGACAGGCTCGCCGGTCTCGCTCGGCATCCTGCTCTTCGGTCAGCCGGTGAGCACGCCCGTCCCGGTCACGATCACGAGCGGGAACCCGTCGGTCGTTGCGATCACCTCGCCGACCGCGATCGTCGCCGCGGGCACGCGCATGGTGCCCGTGAGCTTCACGACGGGCGTCGCCGGCACCGCGACGATCACGTTGGAAGCGAACGGCGTGCGGCGTGAGTTCACCGTTGTCGTCGGGAGCGGACCAGTGCCCGGCAACTCACCCATCATCTCCGCGCCGCCGGTTGGCGTGAGCATCGTACCGCTCTCGGGTCTCGGCCGCGTGCTCGTGGGATCCGGCAGCTCGGTGTCGGCGGCGCTCGGCGTGCAATTGCTCAACGCCCCGCGGTCAACCGCAACGTCCGTGACGATGACGAGCACGAACCCGTCGATTGCGGCGGTGGGTGTCGGCACGACGATCGCCGCCGGTAGCCTCGTCGCCCCTGTGAATTTCGTGACGACCGGCACGGAGGGCGCAGCGGTGATCCGGTTCGAATACGACGGCATCACCCGCGATCTGCTGATCGTCGTCGGGAATCCGCCGCCGTCGCAGATTCCGGCGGTCACTGCGCCGGTCATCGGCGTGCGCATCGATCAATGAACCCAGATCACTGAACCCGGTGAAGAGCTGACATAGAGGAACGACACATGATCACCAACACGAACCACACGCGGCGCCTCGGATGGATCTCGACGAGGCTGATCGGCCTGACGACGGCGATCCTGCTGATGTCGGTCAGCAACATCGCGCAGCAGGTCATCGATCTGTGCGGCTGCGCGAGCGATCCGACGCTGCAGCCCTTCAACGCGGGCAACCCGGCAACATATCCTCCAGGAACGACCGGGTGCACGGCACCGTGCACGTCAGGCTCGATCACGATGACCTTGCCGCCCGACGGCATCTTCCGCTTCAGCAGCTTCACCGTCGACGGCAGTTTCACGGTCGGGTTCGGACGCAACGCCGCCAACACTCCCGTCAGCATTCTCGTCGCGGGCAACGCGATCATCAGAAGCGGTGGCTGCTGTCCGGACTTAAGCGTCTCGGGCGGCGCTGGATCGAGCGGCACCGCCAGCACCGCGGGCGTCGGCGCGCTCGGCGGCAACGGCGGGTTCAAGGGGGCCGACGGTTCGGCGCTGGCCATCAACGGCGCCAACGTCGGAGGCACCGGCCTTGGGCCTGGCGGCGGCGCCGGCGGCACGCCAACATCCGGCGCCAGTGGCGGCACGTTTTTCGGTCTCCCGGAGCTCCTCCCGTTGCTGGGAGGGTCCGGCGGCGGAGGCGGCTCTGGTTTCGGATCGACCGCGAACTGCACCGGCGGCGGCGGTGGTGGTGGCGGCGGCGCCCTGCTCATCGTCGCGAACGGGACGATGCACATCCAGAACTATGACATCGTGGCCGAGGGAGGCGGCGGCGGCAGCGTCGGTAATGGAGGCTGCGCGAACGGAGGAGGCGGCGGATCGGGCGGCGCCATTCGGCTCGTCGCGAATCGTTTCATCGACGGCGGCGCCGCTCGCCTGTGGGCGAGTGGAGGCGGCGGTGGTCACAATTCATTTTCAGGAACGGTCGGCCGCATTCGGCTGGAGTCGCTCGACGCCAGCGCGCAGACGGCGTTCGCTCCGCAAATCGCTGCGCTGCGCGTCACAGGTCCGGGTCCGCTCGCGAATCCCGTGTCGCCGACCGTTCGCATCACGTCGGTCGGCGGTCAGGTGCCGCCGGCGATTCCGCAGGGCGGCTACGGCGCGATCGACGTCGTGCTGGCCGCGCCGGGCGTCACCGGCATCGACGTCGCGACGAGCGGCGTGCCGAGCGGCACGACCGTGCTCGTCACCGTGAAGCCGCGCATCGGCGGCAATGCCGTCTCCGCGACCGTGCCGTTGACGGCATGCGACGCCGCCGGCGATTGCACCGCGAGCGCCGCATTCACATTGGCCGCGGGCGCGTACGCGGTGGAAGCGCGCGCGACGTTCCAAGTGCAATAGCGCGGAGGAAGAACGCGCGGGGTACAATGCCCCGCTCATGCTGACCATCAAACGGATCGGCGTCGTCGGCGCGGGCACGATGGGCAACGGCATCGCCCAGGTGTTCGCGCAGAGCGGATTCGACGTGCGCCTCGTGGATTCCGCGCCGGGCGCGCTCGATCGCGCGCGCGTGTCGATCGAGAAGAGCCTCGCGAAGCTCGTCGAGAAGGGACGGCTCTCCGCGAGCGATCGCGATCAGGCGCTCGGGCGCATGACTGCCGCGACCAGCCTCGACTCGCTGTCCGACGTCGACTACGTCGTCGAAGCCATCTTCGAGGATCGCGAGGCCAAGCTCGCGCTCTTCGCGCGTCTCGATCAGCTCACGCGGCCCGACGTCATCCTGACGTCGAACACATCGTCGATTTCCATCACCGTGCTCGGCGCCGCCACGAACCGTGCGGATCGCGTGCTGGGCATGCACTTCATGAACCCGGTGCCGTTGATGGCGCTCGTGGAGCTCATTCGCGGGCAGGCGACGTCGGCCGACGCTCTCCTGACCGCGACCGAGCTGTGCATGCGGCTCGGCAAGACGGCGGTCGAAGCCTCCGACTATCCCGGCTTCATCGCGAATCGCGTGTTGATGCCGATGATCAACGAAGCGATCTTCGCGCTGATGGAAGGCGTGGGCACCGCCGACGCGATCGATACCGTCATGAAGCTCGGCATGAACCACCCGATGGGGCCGCTGACGCTGGCGGATTTCATCGGCCTCGACGTGTGCCTCGCGATCATGGACGTGCTGCACGACGGGCTCGGCGATCCGAAGTACCGCGCGTGTCCGCTGCTGCGCCGCATGGTGGCGGCCGGGCATCTCGGCCGCAAAACGGGGCAAGGATTCTACCGATACTGACGTTGCAGATCAGCCCCGGCAGCAATCGCACCGCCCTCATCGCGTGGATTCTGGCCGCCGCGGCCGGCAGCGTGGGCGTGTGGTATCTGTCGGCGTATCTCGAAGGGCTCGCGACGCTCGCGCAGTCGGACCGCGCCGCGGCGCTGGCGCAATTCAAGTCGCGCGCGCTCCCCGCGCTGGTCGTCGTCGTCGCGATTGCCGTCGCCGCCGGCGCAACCCTGATGCGCCAAGGGCTGCAAGTCGCGAACAGTCAGAACGCCGAAGACGTTCCGGAGATCGCTCGCGGCCGCGCGAACACCTCGGCGCGGACGATCGGCATGCTGCTCGCCACGGTGGGGTTCGTGCTCGCGGCGGTCCCGCTCGTTCTCCTCTCGATCGTGCTCTGGTTCTTGCGCGGCGCGTGATCGCGCGCTTCGCCGGCCGATCTACCGCCGCCGCCGCACGAGCGCGACGATGCCGAGCATCGGCAGCAGGATCGCGATCTCTCTCACGACGGCAATCGCGTTCTGGTGGATGAAGCTCCATCCAGTCCAATACCGCCGGGAGATCGCCATGAAGAGATGCAGGTCGGATTCGTAGTAATCACTTCTGAACGGCCACAGCGCCATGATTCCGATCGGCGGGCTCGAGTCGGTCGCCAGCCAATCCAGCAGCACGTGCGACGCATACGCGGCGCAACAGGCCGCGGCCGTCGTGAAGGGCCGCGGGATCCGCTGGAACCGCGCCGCAAGAAAGGCGATCGTCGCGACGATGAGCGCAGCGCCGATGCTATGCGTGGGACCGCTGTGCACACCCACGATCAAATCGACGTCCGGCAGCGCGCCAAGCGCGCCGAAGAGCAGAACGTCTTCGAGGATGACCCGTCCGCCCTCCCGCGGGCGAGGCGCTCCGGCGATCGCCCAGCCGGCCGCGACTCCCGCGATGACGTGCCCGAGCGGTGAAGGCATTGGGAGACGTTACCTCAGCATCAGCGCGGCATCAGGCGAGAACTGCAAAATGCCGCGTGCGGGCGCTCGGCAGATTCCGCGATCCGCCGGTTCGCGAGGCGAAAGTCGTATGAATCCGTAAGATGTTCCAAATGAACGTGATAATAGCGGCAGTTGCACGGATTTGCCCTTGACTTTCTCCCCGGCACGAACCTAGAATGCGGTGGCTGTCAGCCGGCAAATCGTTGCTCGGCTGACATCGTGTAAGGAGAGACCGAATGCCGCCAGAGACCGACCGCGAACGCCTCAAAGCCATCGAGATGGCCGTTGGCCAGATCGAGAAACAATTCGGCAAGGGCTCGATCATGCGACTAGGCCAGAAGGACGCCGTGACCGCAATCCCGGCGATCTCGACCGGCGCGGTGAGCCTCGACTATGCCTTGGGAATCGGCGGCGTTCCGCGCGGCCGCGTCATCGAGATTTTCGGACCGGAATCGTCGGGCAAGACGACGTTGTCGCTGCAAGTGATCGCCGAAGCGCAGCGCAGCGGCGGGATGGCGGCGTTCGTCGACGCGGAACATGCGCTCGACGCCCAGTACGCCAAGAAGCTCGGTGTCGATCTGGACAATCTCCTCGTCTCGCAGCCCGACAACGGCGAGCAGGCGCTCGAGATCGTCGAGGTGCTCGTCCGCTCCAACGGCGTCGACGTGGTCGTCGTCGACTCGGTTGCCGCGCTCGTGCCGCGCGCCGAGATCGAGGGGGAGATGGGCGAAGCACAGATGGGGCTGCAGGCGCGATTGATGTCGCAGGCGCTCCGGAAGCTCACGGGCGCCGTCTCGAAATCGAAGACGTGCCTCATCTTCATCAACCAGCTGCGCGAGAAGATCGGCGTGATGTTCGGCAATCCCGAAACGACGACCGGCGGGCGCGCGCTGAAGTTCTACTCCTCGGTGCGCATCGACATCCGGCGCATCGGCGCGATCAAGGACGGCGACACCGTCGTCGGCGGCCGCACGCGCGTGAAGGTCGTCAAGAACAAGGTCGCGCCGCCGTTCCGCGAAGCGGAATTCGACGTGATGTACGGCGAAGGGATCTCGCGCGAAGGCGATCTACTCGACCTCGCGGTCGACAGAAAGATTGTCGACAAGAGCGGGACGTGGTTCGCCTTCAATGGCGATCGTCTGGGCCAGGGTCGCGAGAACGTGAAGCAGTTCCTGAAGGACAACCCGGCGGTGTTCAAGGCGCTCGAAGATCGTGTCCGCCGCGACTTGGGGATGGTGAGGGAAGCCGAAGCGGCAGCGGTGTAGTGTCCGGCTTCGCCGGACCTACGGTTCCTGGTGCTTGACGACGACGAGGATCTCGCCGGGCCGGATGAGCCCGAGCTCGGCGCGAGCCACGCCTTCGATCGTCCCGGCGTCGTGTTTCAAGCGAGCGATTGCTTCCGTCAGCGCCGCATTCTCGTACTGCAGCCGCGAGAGCTCCCCGACCGCCTCGCGGAATTCCCGGCGAGCGCGAAGGGTTTCAGAAAGTCCGCGTTCGCCGATGAGCGCGTTCACCGCCAGTACGCACGCCGCGAAGCACAGCGTCCGGCCGATCCAGACACGGTCCGGCCGCCGCGCGGGCAGCTTCGACAGTGCGGAGTACGCGGCGCGGCTCTCGGTGGATCCCTCGGGATTCATGCGTGTGAGTGAGAGAGTACCAGACTTCGGCGAAAAGTACAACTACTTAACGCGGCTTCACAGTACCGCAGACGCAAAAAAAGTACAAGCCCCCTTGTTCGAGAAGAGTTCAAGGAGTTTGACCGTCGTTCTGAACGCTCGTTGCCGTTCCGAGCGTTGTCAACGACGAGGGCCGACTGTTATGATGAGGGTTCTGCCTCGGGCCGAGGTAGCTCAGTTGGTAGAGCACAGCACTGAAAATGCTGGTGTCGCTGGTTCGATTCCAGCCCTCGGCATCTATTCCGCCCAGTAGTACGCCCTGCCCTGCTTCCAGTTCACGACGACAATGACACTGCCGGCTTTCGTGCGATAGGTCTCGAGCGCGGCGTCCCTGATCTTGCCGGCGTCGAGCGAGCCCCGCAACACAAGCGGCCACCATTCGATGCGACCCGGGATTCCGCATTCGATCCCGGTCAGCGAAACGGACGACGGATCGAGCGCGGCGCGGATGGCATCCGCCTCTCCGGGCGCGAAATCGAAGAGTCCCCATCGCCGATTCGAGTCGAGATCGTGCGCCTCGCGAATGCCTTCGGCGCTCTCCGGGATCCATGCCGGAATCCAGCCGCGATCGATCGCGCCGCTGGCGCGCGCCTCGGATCGCGACGCGTACGACGCGGTGACGACGTCGATATTGGAGCAACGCGCCGCGGCGGCGGCAAGGCAGACGACGAGCAGCCGCCGGGCGGCGAATTTCATCTCTTCACGCCGGAAAGCGAGAACCACTCGGCGTAAAGGTCGGGCCGGCGATCGCGGAGGAACAGCCGGCGCGCGTGGGACGTGTCGAGCGCGGACAGATCGATCTCCGCAGAAACGATCGCGTCCTGGAGCTTCGGGCCTCGCGCGATGACCTGCCCGTCCGGCGCGCAGACGAACGACTCGCCGGCAAACGTCAGGCACTCTTCCGCGCCGACCCGATTGCACAGCGCGACGTAGTAGCCGTTCTGGAACGCGGCGACGCGCATCTCCGCTTCGTACAAACCCTCGGGCCATTCGTCGAGCGCGCCCGCCTGCGGCACGACCACGAGATCGGCGCCGGCGTTCGCGAGCGCGCGCATGTACTCCGGATAGTGCCGGTCGTAACAGATTGCGACGCCAACCGCGCCCGCCTTCGTGCGGTAAACGGGCGCGCCCGTGTCGCCCGGGGTGTAGTAGCCCTGTTCGTGAAAGCACGCGTAGTCCGTGATGTGGATCATTCGCGTGCGGCCGAGGAGCGTGCCGTCGGCGTCGATGACGGGTGAGCAATCGAACCCGCGCGTACCGTCGGTTTCGTAGAGATTCAGCACGACGGCGACGCCGAGCTCGCGCGCTTTTCGACAGAACGCGTCGGTGGTTGGCCCTGGAACCGGCTCGCCGAGGCGCCACGGCCGCGGCGCGGCGGGCCGCTGTGGATAGAATCGCTCGAACGCCAGCTCGGCGAACGCGACGAGCTCTGCGCCGTCGCGCGCCGCCGCCTCGAGCGCGGCCAGTCCGCGCCGAACGTTGTCGGTTTTTTCGTGGCTCGCCGCCTGCTGGACGAGCGAAATCTTCACATCGCAGATTCTACCAGGGCGGGGACACTCAATCGGGACACCCAATCGGGACAGTCACGGTTGAGTGTCCCGATTGGGTGTCCCGATTGA
>DATBJJ010000182.1:0-4948 GCA_036556425.1 Vicinamibacterales bacterium | reverse complement strand
CAGCCGTGCGTGCTGCCCCATTGCTGGTCGTAGCCGCTGTAGAAGTATCCGCTCCAGCCCCACTCCTCGGGACCGACGACGAGCGCTGAGGGATCCACCGACTTGATGCGCTGGCCGAACTCGATCGTCTTGCTTCTGATTTCGTCCATCGTCGCGCCGGTGGGGCGGACGTCGCGGTGCGTCGAGTGCCAGATGCTCGGCTCGTTGTCGAGGATGTAGTAGCGCAGGCCGCCGTTCGCGTTCGTGCCCCAACGTGAGACGAGGTGCTGCACCCATCCTTGCTGAACGAGCGACGTCGACGGCACGTTCGCGTCGTTGGGGTCGTTGCCCGTGACGAATTGACCGCTCGTCCGCACGCCGTTTCCCGCGTCGGGGAACCACTGCCAGTCGTTGCCCGTTTGCGCGCCGTACTTCGCGATGGAGAAGCTGGCCAGCTTCGTCCGATTCGCGCCGACCCTCGCGATCCATTCGATCGTCGGAATCGTCAGCATCGCGCTCGCGTTCGCCGATCGGGCGTTGGCGATGAACGTGTCGCCGCGTTCGCCGGCCACGGCGCTGGAATCGGCGATGCTCTCGTAGTACCAGTCGTTGCCGCGGTTGTCGGCGTTCGCCTGCCAGTTGTAGCGCGTCGTGTTGTTGCCGCCATTACGATTGAGCGGCGTGTTGAGGTCGGCGAGCTGCGCGGTCGTGGCGTGCGCCACGCCGTAGACGTTCGGATTGATCGCGCGGCGATTCGCGCTGGCGTCGACGTTGATCGCGATCGACGGATTCTGTGCGAGGCCGACCGGCGACGACACGAACAGCGCAACGGCTGCGAGCGCTGCGCCCGCGATGAGCTTGCCCGAGTGCCGGACGGCTGACATGGATCGGACGCTGATACGCACGATATATGCCGTCCGCGTCGTGGCCGTCTCTATTGCGGTTCCGCCGCCAGTCGCGCAAAACTACCAATTCGTCGGAACAGAAGTGTGTTCTGAATCACGCACGCGGATCCGGGATCAGGGATCCGGGATCAGGGATCCGGGGACGTGAACTCGTGAACTCGTGAACCCGTGAACTCGTGAACCCGCGAACCCGTGAACCCGTGAACCCGTGAACCCAAGAATGATCGAGACGCGCAAGGCGGATATTACACAGCTCGCCGTTGACGCAATCGTGAATGCGGCGAACGAGCTCATGCTGGGCGGCGGCGGCGTCGACGGCGCGATCCATCGAGCCGCCGGTCCGCGATTGCTGCAGGCGTGCCGCGCGGTTCCGGAAGTGCGTCCCGGCGTGCGTTGCCCCACGGGCGAAGCGCGAATCACGCCAGGCTTCAATCTGCCCGCGGCGCACGTGATCCACACGGTGGGACCTGTGTGGCACGGCGGCACCGCGGGCGAGGACGATCTGCTCGCCTCGTGCTATCGCTCGTCGCTCGAACTCGCGAAGGCGCACCACGTGCGGACGATTGCGTTTCCGGCGATCAGTTGCGGCGTCTACCGGTTTCCACCCGAGAGGGCGAGCGGGATGGCCGTGCGAGAGATCCGCCGCCACCTGTCAGAAAAGACGACGATCGAGAGAGTCTTGCTCGTGGCGTTCGACGAGGGGATGTTGTCGATCTTGCAGCGCGCGCTTGGCGGCCGAGCGGCAGGAAACGCATGAAGCGCGCGGCGAAGGCACGATTCTTCGCGTCGCCCGCGGAGTTCAGAGCGTGGTTCGAGCGCAACCACGAGAGCGCGAGGGAACTGCTCGTCGGCTTCCGGAAGCGTAAGACGGGAAAGCCCAGCATCACGTGGCCGGAATCGGTCGACCAGGCGCTCTGCTTCGGATGGATCGACGGCATCCGCCGCCGTGTGGACGAGGAGAGCTATACAATCCGGTTCACGCCGCGCCGGCCGGGCAGCACCTGGAGCACGATCAACATCGCGCGCGTGAAGGAGCTGACCGCCGCGGGCCTGATGCACACCAAAGGACTCGAGGCGTTCGCGCGGCGATCGGACGCGAAGTCGGCGCGTTACGCGTACGAACAAACGGAGCAGCCGAAGCTCGAGGCGGCGCACGACAAGCGCTTCAAGGCGAACACGAAGGCGTGGGCGTTTTTCAGCGCTCAAGCCCCGTCGTATCAGCGCGTGTGTATTCACTGGGTCTCGAGCGCGAAGGCCGAAGAAACGAAGCGCAGACGCCTCGAGAAATTGATTGAGACGTCCGCCAAAGGACGACGACTAGTCTGAAACGGATCCACCGTGACCAACGACAAACCACTCCGTGAGATGCTCAGCCGGTTCTTGGACTGGGAGGACGCGCACGTCGGCTTCGACAAGGCGATTGCCGGCATTCCGTCAGATCTTCGCGGGCGGATACCGCCCGGACTGCCGTACTCCTCGTGGCAGCTGCTCGAGCACTTGCGGCTCGCGCAGCACGACATCCTCGATTTCTGCGTGAATCCAAAGTACGAAGAGATGAAATGGCCGGACGACTACTGGCCGAAGTCGCCCGAGCCTCCCTCGGCGAGCGCGTGGGACGACAGCATCGCCGCGTACAAGAAAGATCGCCGCGCGCTGCAGGATCTCGCCATGAATCCCACGACGGATCTCGACGCGAAGATCCCGCACGGTACGGGGCAAACATATTTGCGCGAGATCGTGCTGGTTGCCGATCACACTGCGTACCACGTCGGTCAGTTGATTCTGGTCCGGCGGATGCTCGGGATCTGGGAGTCGGCTTAGCGTGGCCCGCGAGCGTATCGACGAGTGCGTGCAGAAGGTGTGGCAGTACCATCAGCTCCAGCATCCGCTGGCGAAGGCTGACGCAATTCTCGTCCTCTGCAGCTACGACACGTCGGTCGCGGAGCACGGCGCGCGGCTGTTCCTCGACGGTTGGGCGCCGCTCCTGATCTTTTCCGGCGGCTTGGGCACGATCACGAGGACGCTGTGGAAGGAGCCCGAGGCCGATCAGTTCGCCGCGATCGCGGTTGCCATGGGCGTGCCGCGGGAGCGCATCCTCATCGAGAACCGATCGACGAACACGGGCGAGAACGTGCGCTTCACGCGCGCGATGCTGCGCGAGCGCAACCTCGACCCGCGGTCGTTCATCCTCGCGCAGAAGCCGTACATGGAGCGGCGCTGCTTCGCGACGTTCAAGAAAGTATGGCCCGACAAGGATGTCATCGTGTCGTCGCCGAGAGTGTCGCTCGAGGAGTATCTCGCCCGCTATTCGAACGACGCGCTGACCCGCGACGAGGTCGTCAGCATCATGGTCGGCGATCTGCAGCGCGTGAAGGTCTACCCGGAGAAGGGGTTTCAAATCCACCAGGACATTCCGGCCGACGTGTGGGAGGCCTTCGAAGCGTTGGTCGAAGCGGGCTACGACAAGCACTTGATCCAACAACCGTGATGCGAAAGGGCACTATGACCCGCGCGAACGCCGCTCGATTCATGCTCGCGATCGCGATTGCCGTCTGCGTCTCGGCGCCGGCAGCGCAGCGTCCGGCAATCGGCGCGGCCGTCAAGGAATTCGTCAAGATCGACGCCGAGGTCGTCGCGCTGACGAACGTGCGCGTCATCGACGGCACCGGCGCGCCTCCAAAGGAACAGCAAACCATCGTCATCCGCGGAGACACCATCGTCGACGTCGGCGATTCGTCGCGCGTGAGCGCGCCGCAGGGCGCGACGGTGATCGATCTCGCGGGCAAGAGCGTCATCCCAGGACTCGTCATGGTGCACGAGCATCTCTACTATCCGACGGGTCCGCAGGTGTACGGGCAGCTCGGACAGAGCTTCACGCGCCTCTATCTCGCGGGCGGCGTGACGACGATGAGGACGGGCGGGAACGTCAACGGCGTGATGGATCTGAATCTGAAGCGGCTGATCGACGCGGGTCAGCAGGCTGGTCCCGCGATCGACGCGACGGCGCCGTATCTCAACGGTCCCAACGCGTTCCTGCAGATGCACGCGCTGAAGGATGCGGACGAAGCGCGGAAGCAAGTCGCGTACTGGGCGGACATGGGCGCGACCTCGTTCAAGGCCTACATGAACATCACGCGCGCGGAGCTCGGCGCGGCGGTCGCGGAAGCGCACGCGCGCGGTTTGAAAGTGACGGGGCATCTCTGTTCCGTCACCTATGCGGAAGCTGCGGATCTCGGGATCGACAATCTCGAGCACGGATTCGTGGCGTCCACCGATTTCGTGACGGACAAGCAGCCCGACGTCTGCCCTGGACAGGGCCGCGGCCAGCAAGCGGTTGCCGCGATCGACGAGAACAACGAGTCGTTCAAAGCGCTCGTCCGGAAGCTCGTCGACAAGAAAGTCGCGCTGACGTCGACGTTGACGGTGTTCGAGACCTTCACGCCAGGGCGGCCGCTTCCACCGGGGCTCGACGTCCTGGCGCCGCAGCTCAAGGAGCAGTTCGAGCGGAACTACGCGCGAACGACGAAGAACGCGCAATCGAATTACGCGACGCTCTTTCCGAAGGCGATGGCGTTCGAGCGCGCGTTCGCGAACGCCGGCGGCGTGTTGATCGCCGGAACCGATCCGACCGGCGGCGGCGGCGTCGTGCCCGGCTTCTCGAATCAGCGCCAGCTCGAGCTGCTCGTCGAAGCGGGCTTCACACCGCTCGAGGCGATTCGCATCGGCACGCTGAACGGCGCCATGTTTCTCGGGCGCGACGCGCGCGTCGGATCGCTCGCCGTGGGCAAGCAGGCCGACCTCGTCATCCTCGACGGGGATCCATCCACGACGATCGCGGACGTGCGAAAGGTACAAACAGTGTTCAAGCAGGGCGTCGGCTATGATCCCGCGAAGCTCATCGCGTCGGTCGCGGGCAAAGTCGGCCTCTGGTGAGTGGTGACATGATTCAGCTGCTGTTCGCCCTCGTTCTTCTGCAATCGGCCCAGGGTTCCCTTCCACCTCCGAAAGAAGCGGACTACGTGATCCGCAATTTCCGGTTCGCCTCGGGCGAGACACTGCCGGAG
>DATBJJ010000181.1:0-90370 GCA_036556425.1 Vicinamibacterales bacterium | reverse complement strand
GCGGCGGCCGTGACGCCGTCCTGCTGCGAGGAACCGCCTGACGCGCCGATGGCGCCGACGATCTTGCCACCGACGATCAACGGCAACCCGCCTTCGACGGCCACGGCGCCTTCGAGCGTGACGATCCGCCAGCCTTCGCCGCCCGCCGCGAGCGCGTCCTGAAACGCCTTGGTCGGCCGCTTGAACCGCGCCGACGATCGCGCCTTGCCAATCGCGACGTCGACGCTGCCGACCTGTGTGTTGTCCATCTTCTCGAAATAGACCAGATCGCCAGCGGTATCGACAATGGCGACGGCCATGGTCCACTGGTTCTTTTTCGCCTCAGCGACTGCGGCGGCAGCCACAGACTTCGCCTGGTCGGCGCTGATATTCGGTCCGTACATGTTCGGTTGCCCCTGCGCCGCCGTCCGCGTTGGCATCAGCGCACCGGCGACGAGAAGTGCACAAACGACGATCGAGATTTTCTTCATGGTGCCGAGAATTATAGGTCACGGCCTACTGCCTACTGCATACTGCGTACTGCATACTAATTTCAATGAGCGCGCACGCGATCTACATCACCGCCTTCGATCGGCCCGGGATGATGTCGGCCCTGACCAAGGTGCTCGCCGATCACGACGCCAACATCACGCACGTCGACATTCATCCCGGCAGCCCGACCTCCGGCATCTACTTCGAGGTCACGGTCGCGGATGACCGCGCGCAGTCGGTCCTCGACAGCCTCAAGGCGACCTCGGGCGTCGAGCGCGTGGAAGAGACGCCCTCCTCGGCCAAGATCTACGGCAAGCGAATCATCGTGATGGGCGGCGGCGCGCAGGTCGGACAGGTCGCGCTCGGCGCAATCGCCGAAGCCGATCGCCACAACATCCGCGGCGAGCGCATCTCCGTGGACACGATCCCTCTCGTCGGCGAGAAGGAGCTGGCGGCGGCGGTCCGCGCGATCGTGCGTCTGCCTCGCGTCAAGCTGCTCGTGCTCGCGGGCGCGTTGATGGGCGGAGAGATTACGGAAGCGGTCGAGGACGTGCGCAAGAAAGGCTTGCCGGTGATCTCGTTGAACATGGCCGGCAGCGTTCCCGACGCGGCGGATCTCGTCGTCAGCGATCCGGTCCAAGCGGGCGTCATGGCCGTGATGGCCGTCGCCGACACGGCGAAGTTCGACATCGTCCGCCAGCAGAAGCGCCGCTATTAGAACCACGAACGCAGGAGGAGTAGAGATGCAGACGCTGCTTGCCGAAGCCGTGGGCACATTGATCCTCGTGCTGCTCGGCGACGGAGTCGTCGCGAACGTGCTTCTCACCCGCTCGAAGGGGCAGAACTCGGGCTGGATCGTGATCACGACGGGGTGGGGCGTGGCCGTCGCGATCGCCGTCTATGCGGTGGGCCGGATCAGCGGCGCGCACTTGAATCCGGCGGTCACGATCGGGCTCGCCTCGATCGGCAGCTTTCCCTGGGCGGACGTGCCCGGCTACATCGTCGCGCAGATGATCGGCGCGTTCGCCGGCGCCGTGCTCGTGTGGCTGTCGTATTTGGCCCACTGGGGTCAGACCCCAGACGCCGACGCGAAGCTTGGCATTTTCTGCACAGGTCCGGCGATTCGTCAGCCGGTTGCGAACGTCATCACCGAGATCGTCGGCACGGCGGTGCTGCTCTTCGGGGTCCTCGCGATCGCGGCAAACGCGCAAACGCTGACGAAACCGGGAGACGTGGATCTGTCCGTCGTGTTCAGCCGCGGGTTGCAGCCGCTGCTCGTCGGAATCCTCGTGCTCGGCATTGGCTTGTCGCTCGGCGGTCCGACGGGATACGCGATCAATCCGGCGCGCGATCTCGGTCCGCGCCTCGCGCACGCGGTGCTTCCGATTCCGGGCAAGCGCGATCCCGATTGGGGCTACGCCTGGATTCCGGTCATCGCGCCGATCATCGGCGGAATACTCGGCGCAGTGTTGTATTCGATTGTCGGATTCTGAAGCTCGGGACTTCTTCCGGATCTCGAGTCCCGGATCTCGAGTCCCGGATCCCGAGTCCCGGATCCCGGATCCCGGATCCCCGATTCAAATGGAGCTCTCATGTCGCGGTTCGTCGGCGCGCTCGATCAAGGAACGACCAGCACTCGATTCATGGTCTTCGACGCGGGCGGGAACGAGGTTGCCCGCCACCAGCTCGAGCACGAGCAGATCATGACGCAGCCCGGGTGGGTGGAGCACGACCCGCTCGAGATCGCGGAGCGCACGAACACGGTGATCGCGGGCGCGCTGCGCCACGCCGGTCTCTCCGCTGGAGATCTGTCCGCGATTGGCGTGACGAACCAGCGCGAGACGACGGTCGTGTGGAATCCGAAGACGGGGCGTCCTTGGTACAACGCGATCGTGTGGCAGGACACGCGGACGGATCGCATCGTGAGCGCGCTCGACAAAGGGGCGGCGGGCAAAACCATCCGCGAGCGCACGGGACTCCCGCCCGCGACGTACTTCTCGGGCGCGAAGCTTCAATGGATTCTCGAGAACGTCGACGGCGTACGCGCCGCGGTCGGACGCGGAGAAGCGATCTTCGGCAACATCGACACGTGGGTGATCTGGAACCTGACGGGCGGCGTCGACGGCGGCGCGCACGTCACGGACGTCACCAACGCGAGCCGCACGATGCTGATGGATCTGCGTACGCTCGACTGGAACGACGAGCTGCTGAAGATCTTCAACGTTCCGCGGGAAGCGCTGCCGGCGATCCGGCCGTCGAGCGATCGTACGTTCTATGGAATGACGCGGCGTCAGGGACCTGTGGGTGGTGAGGTGCCGGTCGCGGGAGACCTCGGGGATCAACAGGCTGCAACCGTCGGCCAGGTGTGCACGTCGCCGGGCGAAGCGAAGAACACGTACGGCACGGGCAATTTCATGCTGCTCAATACCGGACGGCAGATCGTTCCGTCGAAGGCGGGATTGCTGACGACGGTCTGCTACAAGCTCGGGGAGAAGGACGAGGATGTCGTCTATGCGCTGGAAGGATCGATTGCGGTGACGGGATCCGCGGTGCAGTGGCTGCGCGATCAGCTCGGCATCATCAAGTCCGCGTCGGAGATCGAAGCGCTCGCGTTGACCGTCGAGGACACCGGCGGCGCGTACTTCGTGCCGGCGTTCTCGGGACTGTTCGCGCCGTACTGGCGATCCGATGCGCGCGGCGCGATCGTCGGTCTCTCGCGCTATCACACGCGGGCGCATCTCGCGCGCGCGACGCTCGAGGCCATCTGCTTTCAAACGCGCGCCGTGCTCGACGCAATGGTGAACGATTCCGGCGTGCGCCTCGAGGTGTTGAAAGTCGACGGCGGCGCGACGGTGAACGACACGTTGATGCAGTTGCAGGCGGACGTCCTCGGCGTTCCCGTCGTGCGGCCCGTGGTCGCCGAGACCACCGCGCTCGGCGCGGCGTACGCGGCGGGGCTCGCGACGGGCGTCTGGAAGGGGCTGGAGGAGCTGCGGTCGAACTGGAAGGCCGATCGCCGTTGGGAGCCCCGGTGGACCGCGGACCAGCGAGAATCCACGTATAAAGGCTGGCAGAAAGCGGTAGAGCGCACGCTCAATTGGGTCGATGTCGGATGAGCCCCGAGACCGGTCTAGACAATCGATTTTTGAGAATAACCTGATCACGCTAATCTCATTGCCCGGACACCCAGGGTTGTGTTACGGTCGCCTCACCGCCGACAACCGTCCCCGCGCATCCTCCGCCGAGGGCGCCGGCGCGCGAAACGCTTTAGCGAAACGGTTTACATACTCGGTTTCTTCCACTCTGGGAGGAAGGGAGGGAATCAGTCCTGCCCGCGTACGTTCGGCATCACCTTGTACGACTTGCCTGTTCCGTTTCTTTTGAGGGAGGGATCTGTGGGCGATAGTCGATCTCGGTTCTTCGATCTCCGTAGGCTCGTGCTCGGCGCCACCATTCTTACCATCTGCCTCGCAGCCGCGCCAGCGCTCGCGCAGGTGCTGTATGGCAGCATCGTCGGCACCGTCAAGGACGCGCAGGGCGCGACCGTGCCCGGCGCCACCGTCACCATCGTCAACAAGGACACGAACCTGAAGATGGAGACGGTCACGAATACCGACGGGCAGTACTCGTTCGCGAGCGTCTTGCCCGGTCCGTACGACGTGAAGATTACCCTGCAGGGATTCCGCGAGGGCGTGCGCTCGAACGTGCCCGTCTCGGTCGGTCAAATCTCCCGCATCGACATGGCCATGGAAGTCGGCACGGTCAGCGAAACCGTGACCGTCGCGTCCGAGGCGCAGCTCCTCCAGACCGACAAAGTCGCGGTGAACACCGAGCTGAAGTCGTCGGAGATCACGGCGATTCCGCTGAATCGTTTCCGCAACTATCAGGCCCTCATCAATCTGGTGCCTGGCACCACGCCGATGGCGTTCGGCAACGCGGAGACGGACACACCGGCGCGCTCCTTGGCGACCAACGTCAACGGCCAGGCGAACACGAACAACTCGACGCGCACCGACGGCGCGACGAACCTGAACATCTGGCTGCCGAACCACAACATGTACATCTCGCCGGCCGAGACGATCGACACGGTCAACATCTCGACCAGCACGTTCGACGCCGAGCAGGGGATGGCAGGCGGCGCGGCGATTACCGTCGTCACCAAGTCGGGCACGAACCAGCTCAAGGGCTCGGGCTTCGAGTTCTTCATGAACGACAAGATGAACGCGTCGCCGTTCTACTTTGGTTCGGCGAGCAAGCCGGCCAAACTCCCGCTCGAGCAGAACAACTTCGGCGGCACCCTCGGCGGACCGATCGCGCGGAACAAAGTGTTCTTCTTCGGGTCGTTCGAGGGCTACAAACGGACGCAGAGCACCGCCACGTTCTTCACCGTGCCGACTGCCGCGATGCGCAACGGCGACATGAGCGGCGCCATCAACACGAACGGCTCGCTGCAGCAGATTTACAACCCGTTCACTGGCAACACCAACGGCACGGGCCGCACGGCGTTCGACGGCAACCGGATTCCGTCGAATCTGATTAGTCCCGCCGCGCGCCGGATCATCGATCTGTTGTATCCGATGCCGAACACGACCGGATTCGGCGCCGGCAACCTGACCAACAACTACACCCGCACCGAGAATAGAACGACCGATCGTTCGAACTACGACGTCAAGATCAACTACAACCGCAGCCAGACGCACCAGATCTGGGGCAAGTTCAGCTTCATGGACGCGACCGTCGATGACCTCACGAACTACCTCGGACCGGATCCGAACGCCAGCGGTGACGGCGGCTTCACGAAGGTGTACTCGTTCACGGCGGGCCAGACGTGGACGCTGAAACCGACGCTGCTCCTCGACACGACGTTCGGGTTCGCGCGCCAGAAGCAGGACGTCCTCGGCCCGGACTTCGACGCCGGCAACTTCGGCCTCGACGTGCTCGGCATTCCGGGCACGAACGATCAGAGCTTCGCGAGTCAGACGTTCCGGGAGCGCTACGCCGGGTATCCGGTGTTCAACACGGGTCTGAGCGCGGTCGGCAACCGTGACGGCTGGAACCCGATCTTCCGCGACGAGCGCACTTATTCGATCGCCGCGAATCTGTCGAAGCTGGCGGGGCGCCACGATATCCGCGGCGGCTACACGATGAACTTCCTCTATCTCGACCACTGGCAGCCAGAAAGCGACAACCCGCGCGGCGCGTTCAACTTCGCTGGCAACGCCGCCGCGCTCAATGGCGGCCAGACCTCGAACTTCTACAACACGTACGCGGCGTTCCTGATGGGGCTCACCTCGCAGGTGTCCAAGAGCGTTCAGGCGGACCTGATGACGGGGCGCGAGTGGCAGCACGCGCTGTATCTCCGCGACCGCTGGAACTTGAATCCGAAGCTGACGCTCGATCTCGGCGTGCGGTGGGAGTACTACCCGATCATGACGCGGGCCGACGGCCGCGGCATGGAGCGGCTCGACCTCGCGTCGAACCCGCTGCAGATGATTCTCGGCGGGCGGGGCGACAATCCCAAAGACGTCGGGCTCAAGCCGGGCAAGGACAATTTCGCGCCTCGGCTCGGCGCGATCTACCGCCTCAACGAAGAGACCGTCTTCCGCGGCGGCTACGGCATCACCTACAACGCGATGGGATGGGCGCGGCCGATGCGCGGCGATTTGAACTATCCGATCGTGGTCTTCGCGAGATTCACGACGCCTGAGACGTTCGGCTTCTACAATCGTCTCGATGAGGGCATTCCGCTCATCATCGCCCCCGATCAGAGCAGCGGCCGTGTGCCCCTGCCGAACGCCGCGGGGATCGCGACGCCCGAGCCCGGCAACATCGACCGCGGGCTCGTCCAGACGTGGAACGCGGCCTTCGAGCGTCGTCTGCCGTGGGACATGTCGATTGACGTGGCGTACGTCGGAGCCAAGGGTACTGGCGGGTACGCCTGGGTCGACGTCAATCTGCCGAGCACTTACGGCGGAGGCGATCAGGCGCGCCCGTACTTCATCAGCCAGGGCCGAATCAACGCCGTCCAGTCGTGGGGACAGCGGCTCGACACGCGCTACAACTCGCTGCAGGTCGCGCTGAACAAGTCCTTCACGAAGGGCTTCATGTTCAAGGGCGCCTACACGCTCAGCAAGTCGATGAACGAATCGGACAACGACGGCCGCACCGGTCTGAACTGGGAGCATCCGCTCGAACAGGACCGCAACTGGGCGCTCGCCGGCTTCGATCGAACCCATAACTTCCAGATTGGGTTCGCGTACGCGTTGCCGTGGCAGAGCAGCGGCAGCTACGAGAGCATGACGAAGGCCGTCCTCGGCGACTGGCAGCTGAATGGCACGTTTGGCGCTTTCAGTGGCACGCCGTTCACGATGACTGCAAGCGGGACTGCCTACAACACGCGGGGAACCACGCAGACCGCCGACCTGAACGGCGGCTACAATACGACCGACCTCGTTGGCACGGCCGGGTTGTATTTCGACACGAGCCAGTTCGGGCAGCCGGGCGCTCGCCAGGGGAACACGGGACGCAACCAGTTCCGTGGCCCCGGCGCATGGAACGCGGATCTCGCGCTGTTCCGATCGTTCCCGCTCGGCGGGACACGTCGGCTGGAGTTCCGCTTCCAGGGCAACAACATCTTCAACCACCCCGTGTTCGCGAATCCCGACGGTGGCTTTACAAACGCCAACTTCGGGCGCATCACGCAGGTGCTCGGCGGTGGTGCCCTGACGAACTCTGTTTACATCGAGCGGCAGCTTCAGCTCGGCGTGCGATTCCAATTCTGATACGCGGATCGCGCGGATAAACGCGGATTACGCGGATCTGACAACTCGCCTGGGCCCGGTGGGGAATCCCCACCGGGCCCTTGTTCTTTCAGGGCGCTCAGAGCGAGTGTCCCCGCCCTGTTATGCTGAATCGTCATGCCGCATCGACGAGCTCGGGCGTTGGCGCTCGTGAGTGTGCTTGCCGTCGGCGCGCCGACCATCGCGCAAGATTCATCGCTGCCGGTTGTCGCGATCGATCGGTTTCCGGCGGCCGCGCGCGCGGCGGTCTCACGCGCGTACAAAGAAGCGATGGCGCAGCCGCGAAATGCCGCGGCGGTCGGCGCGCTCGGGCGCGTGCTGCACGCCTGGGAGCAGTGGGAAAGCGCGCACGACGCGTACAGCCGGGCGCAGGCGCTCGCGCCGCGAACCTTCGACTGGCCCTACCTGGATGCGGTCGTTCTCCAACGCCTCGCGCGCCACGCGGAGGCGGTGACCCGTCTCGACGAAGCGCTCGCGATTTCCAACGGCTATCTCCCCGCGCGCGTGCGATTGGCGGAAGCGCGCCTCGAGGCTGGCGATCTCGAACGGAGCCGCCGCGAGTTCGAGGCGCTCGTCCGGGAGCCCGCGGCGGAACCGGCCGCGCACATGGGGCTTGGACGCATTGCCGCGGCGGAGCGGCGCCACGCCGATGCGATCAAGGAATTCGAGCGCGCCGTCGCGCTCTTCCCCGAGCTGGGCGCGGCGTATTACGCGCTCGCGCGCTCCTATAGAGCGCTGGGGAAGACGGACGCCGCCGTACGCGCGCTCGAGGAGCACGCGCGCTACGGCGCGCGCTGGCCGGCGATCGACGATCCCGTGCTCGCCTCCGTGACGAGCGTGCGCGACGATCCCCGGGCGCTCGTGAGGCGCGGCGTCTCTCTCGCGGAGGCCGGCGACGTCGACGGCGCGATCAAGGCGCACGAAGACGCCTTGGCGGCGGATCCGTCGATGGTCGACGCGCACGCGAATCTGATCGGGCTGTACGGCCGCGCGCGCAATTGGCCGCAGGCGGAGGAACACTACCGCGCGGCGATCGCGGCGCGCGCCGATCTCGCGGACGTGCACTACGACTACGGCGTGATTCAGGGATTGCAGGATCGTTGGGGTCCGGCCGAGGACGCGTACCGCCGCGCGCTCGAGATCAACCCGCTGCACGCGCAGGCGCGCAACAACCTCGGGCAGATTCTCGAGCGCCGCCGCGATTTCGAGTCGGCCGCCGCGGAGTACCGCCGCGCGATCGACGCGCAGCCGACCTTCAGGCTGGCGCGCTTCAACCTGGGACGCGCGTTGATTGCGCTCACTCGAACCGAGGAGGCGATCGTCGAGCTCGACAAGCTGCAGCAGCCGCGCGACGCCGAGACGCCGCGCTACCTCTTCGGTCTCGCCACTGCGCACGTGCGCGCGGGTCACAAGGACGAGGGACTGAAGTGGTCGCTCGAGGCGCGCCAGCTCGCGATAGCGTTCGGGCAGAAGGACCTGGCGGACGCGATCGATCGCGAGATCGCGAAGCTGAAATGATTCGGGCGATCCCGATCCTCGCTGTGGGCATTGCCGCGCTGTTTGGCCTTCAGGCGGAAGCGCTCTTCGTCGAATCCGCGGCAGCCGTTGGCCTGACATTCGAGCACAGGAACGGCGCATCGGGCCAGTACTACATGCCGGAAGTGATGGGTGCGGGCGTTGCGTTGTTCGACTACGACAACGACGGCGACCTCGACGTCTTCCTCGTGCAGAGCGGAAATGTGACCTCGCGCGACAGTCAGCCGTCAGCCCGGAGCACGAGCCGGCTGTTTCGAAACGATCTCGTCGTTGCCGCCAACGGTGCGCGATTGCTGCGATTCACGGACGTCACGGATCGCGCGGGCATCGCGGCGCACGGGTACGGCATGGGCGCTGCGACCGGCGACTACGACAACGACGGCGATCTCGATCTTCTCGTCACGTCCTTCGGACCGGAGACGCTCTATCGCAACAACGGCAACGGCACGTTCACCGACGTCACGCGCGATGCCGGCATCAGCGATCCGCTCTGGAGCACCAGCGCCGCGTTCATCGATCACGATCGCGACGGCGATCTGGATCTCTTCGTCGCGAACTACCTCGACTTCACCGTCGCGGACAACAAGGTCTGCCACGATTCCGTCGGCTCGCGCGACTACTGCAGCCCGCGCGCGTATCGTCCCGTGCCGGACCGTTTCTATCGCAATGAGGGCAACGGCAAGTTCGTCGATGCAACGGAGAAATCTGGCATCGCGAGAGCGGACGGCGCCGGCCTCGGCGTCACGGTCGGCGACTACGACGGCGACGGCTGGCTCGACCTCTACGTCGCCAACGATGCGACGCCGAACCAGCTCTGGATCAATCGGCATGACGGAACGTTCAAGGACGAAGGTCTGCTCTCGGGAACGGCCGTCAACGCGTCGGGCAATCCCGAGGGCAGCATGGGCATCGCCTCCGGCGATTTCGATCGCGACGGCGACGAGGATCTCTTCGTCACCAACATCGCCGGCGAGACCTTCGCGCTCTACGTCAACGACGGCAAGGGCAGTTTCGACGATGGGCGGGCGAAGGCGGGGCTGACGGCGCCGACGGCGGCGTTCACGGGCTTCGGGACCGAGTGGCTCGACTACGACAACGACGGCTGGCTCGACCTGTTTGCCGCGAACGGTGCGGTCAACGTCATCGATGCGCAGCGCGGGCAACCGGCCCCGTTTCGAATGCGCAACCTGTTGTTCCACAATACGCGCGACGGCCGGTTCGCGGACGTGACGAAGGCGGCGGGACCGGCGTTCCAGCGCGCGGAAATCGGACGCGGCGCCGCCTTCGGCGATCTCGACAACGACGGCGACCTCGACATCGTCGTCACGAACAACAATGGGCCGGCGCGATTGCTGCTCAACCAATCCACCAAGACACACTGGCTGCAGGTGCGGCTCGACCAGGGCGCCGGACGCGGCAATCGATTTGCGTTCGGCGCGCGCGTTGGGATCGAGCGGGCGGGTGAGCCTGTGCTGTGGCGTCGTGTTCGCACCGACGGCAGCTATTTGTCCGCGAGCGACGCGCGCGTGCACTTCGGGCTCGGCGCCTCCGCGGAGATCGCCGCGGTCGTCATCGAATGGCCCGGCGGCGAGCGGGAGCGAAAGACCGGCGTCGCCGTCGACCGCCTCGTGACTCTCGTCCGCGGCGCGGCGAAATAAAATGCGATATCTTGTCGGGGGCCTTCGAATCCAATCATGAGAAATGTCGTCACTATCGCTGCCGTGTGGGTCGTGTCGCTCGCGGCATTCGTACCTTCATCCTCGCTGTCGTCCGTCCACGCGCGCACCCTCGGCTGGCGCGAAGGCGGCCAAGGTCGAGGCGCTGTGTATCCAGCGCAGCAGCGGCCTCCTGGCGATCCGGCCGCGATCGAGCGGGGCCGATCGATCTATTCGGTGACGTGCAGCGCGTGCCACGGCGTCGACGCGCGCGGCGGACAGCTCGGCGGGCCGAACCTCCTGCGATCGCAGCTCGTGCTCGCGGACAACAGTGGAGAGCTGATCGTCCCCGTCATTCAGAAGGGCCGCCCCGAGAAGGGCATGCCGCCGATGCCGGTGAACGATGCGGACGCGCAGGCGGTCGCCTCGTTCCTTCATCATCTGCTCGCGCTCGGTGGACGGCAGGGTAGACCGCCGGAAACGAACACGCCACCGCCCGATGTTCTCGTCGGCGATGCCGCGGCCGGTCAGGCGTTCTTCACCGCGAAGTGCGTGACGTGCCATCCGAGCAATCTCCAGGGCATCGGCTCGCGCGCGCCGGATGCGAAGACGATTCAGAATCTCTGGGTCTCTGGAGGCGGCGGCGGTGGACGCGGCCGCGGCGGCCGCGGCGGAGGCGGACGTGGATCGAACGGTGCCGTTGTCACGGCGACGGTGACGCTTCCCGATGGCGAAAAGGTGGAGGGGCCGCTGCGCCGCTACGACGACTTCATCCTGACGCTGATTCAACCCGACGGAACGGAGCGGACGTTCCGGCGCGACGGCGATCGTCCGAAGGTCGAGATCAACGATCCGTTGAAAGGCCATCGAGATCTGTTGGGAATCCTGACGGACAAGGACATGCACGACGTGACGGCTTACCTGGTGACGTTGAAATGACCATCAGCAAATACGTGGTCGCCGCGGCCGCCGCGCTCCTTCCGATCGCGATCGGCGCGCAGGGGAAGGGCGTCGCGCCCGCAGATCTTCTCAAGCCGCTGGCCGAATCGTGGCCGACCTACTCGGGCGATTATTCAGGCAAGCGCTACAGCGCGTTGAAGCAGATCAACCGCGCCACGGTGAAGAACCTCACGCTCGCGTGGGTCGCCAGGCTCAACGAGGGCCAGGGCAGTCCTTTCGGCGGGCGCGGCGGCGGACGCGTGATTGTCGGCGGCGAAGGCACCGGCGAATTCGCGTCGGGCGGCGGATCGCTGAAGGGCTCGGCGCTCATCGTCGACGGGACAATCTATGTCACGATGCCGGACAACGCGTGGGCGCTCGACGCGCGCGACGGCCACGAGCTGTGGCACTACTTCTGGAAAACGCGAGGCGGCACGCACATCGCCAATCGCGGGCTCGGCATGTGGAACGACTTCCTCTACATGGAGACGCCCGACAACTACCTCGTATCGCTCGAAGCGAAAACGGGCAAGGAGCGCTGGCACAAAGTCATCGCCGACCTGAGCCTGCAGTACTTCTCGACGACGGCGCCGGTCATCGTCGACAACCACGTCCTCGTCGGCACGGGCAACGATCTCGACGCACCGGGGTTCCTGCAGTCGTTCGATCCCGAGACCGGCGAGCTGAAGTGGAAGTTCTATACGGTGCCGATGAATCCCGGCGACCCAGGGATCGAGACGTGGCCAAGTCTCGACGCCGCGCGCCACGGCGGCGCGCAGCCATGGCTTCCGGGCGCCTACGATCCGGAAACGAAGCTCTATATCTTCGGCACGGGCAATCCGACGCCGGCGTATACGCCCGGACGAGGCGACGGCGACAATCTATTCACGTGCTCGCTCGTCGCGGTGAACGTCGAGACTGGCAAGATGGCGTGGTACTTCCAGACCTCGCCGCACGACATGCACGACTGGGATTCGGCGCAGACGCCGATCCTGATCGACGGCGTGATTGATGGCAAGAAGCGGAAGCTCGTCTCGACCGCGGCGCGCAACGGGTACTTCTTCACGCTCGATCGCGTCACCGGCCAGCACATCGTCACGAGCAAGTACGGCCTCTCGACGAATTGGGTCAAGAGCATCGCGGAGAACGGATCGCTCCGCCGGAATCTCGACAAGGATGCGTCGATCGGCGGCGCGCTCGTCTCGCCGACGGCCGGCGGGACGATCAATTGGGAGCCTCCCGCGTACTCGCCGGACACGGGGCTCTTCTACGTGTCCGAGCGAAACGGCTACTCGATCTTCTATCTGACCGATTTGGATCCGCGCGGCTCGATGGGGCTCGGCGGTCAGGAGCAGGTGAACGTCGGATCGGCGGGGAACTTCCTGACGGCGATCGACTACAAGACCGGCAAGATCGCATGGCGCCGTCCGTATCCTGGATTTGGTGGCGGCGGTGGCGGCGGCGGACTGCTCGCGACCGCCGGCGGTCTCGTGTTCGCCGGCGACGCCGGCGGCAACATCGTCGCGTACGATGCGGCGAAAGGGACGCCGCTCTGGCATTCGCACGTCGGCAACGTCACGAGCCCGCCGCAGACCTACATGCTGGACGGACGTCAGTACCTGCTCGTCGGCGTCGACGATACGATTTACACCTTTGTGTTGTATTGATCGGGATCCGGGATCCCGGATCCCTGATCCCTGATCCCGTTTGTCCTACGCCACCGGCTTCTGACCAGCGAGAAAACGATCGACGCGCGAGGCGACGTCTTTCAAGTACGCGGCGTCGCCGCCGGCGAGCTCGGTCGTGACGTATCCGTTGTAGTTGATGTCCGCAAGCGCGCGGCGGACTTCCTGCCAATCGATGTCGCCTTCGCCGATGTTCTTCCACGCGTACCGCGAGTTCTTTCGATCCATCTGAAAGTCTTTGAGGTGGATCTTGACGATCCGCGGACCGAGCGTGCGGATCCAATCCTGCGGGAACGCGTGAATGACGACGTTGCCGACGTCGAAGTAGGCGCGAAGCCACGGCGACGCGAATTCGTCGACGTAGCGCGCGAACTCGAGGGGACTCAGCAGGAACTTGTTCCAGACTTCCTCGACGGCAATCTTCACTTTGAGGTCGCCTGCCATCGGGAGCAGCCGCTCTTTGATCACGCGCTGCGAGCGCGTCCATGCATCCTGATACGAGGTCGCCGCGTCGACGACGGCCGGTACGAGCAGGACGGCATCCGCGCCCCACATCGCCGCGTTGCGCAGCGACATCTCCATGCCGGCGACGCTGCCCTTGACGACTTCCGCATCGCTGCTCGAGAGCGGAAGCCGCCAGTGATCCATGTTCATCACCGAATGGATCTTCACGCCGGCGGCGGCGGCCGCGTCGCGGATTTCGGCGGCCTCTTCGTTCCGGGCGATCGTCTGCATCTCGATCGCGGCGAAGCCGGCGTCGCGCGCGATCGCAAAGCGCTCCGCGTACGAACCCGTCTTCGGCAGCATCGAGATGAGCGTCGACTTCTGGATCGCCGCGGGCGATTGCGCGGCGCGCAGCCGCGGCCCGGTCCCAGCTCGACTGGCGAAGCCCATTGCGGCGACTGAACCGAGGAACGTGCGGCGATCGATCATGCGGCCTCCGCAGGTATACTACCTCCGCGCGTTTCGCAAGGGGAGCATCCATCATGAAATCGAAAACGCCAGACATCAGCCGGCGGGCATTCCTCGGCACCGTGGCCGCGGTCGGCGCGACGACATCGATCGCGCGGTTCGAGGCACGGACGCCGGCGCAAACGCAGCCGGTGATCCCGAAGGCGCCGGACGGCCGGCTGCTCAAAGCCGGGCTCATCGGATGCGGCGGCAGAGGCTGCGGGGCGGCGGCGAATTTCCTCGACGCCGGCGCGAACCTTCAGATCACCGCCCTGGCCGACGTGTTCCCCGATCGCATTGCCGAAGCGCGGCGATTGATCAAGGAGCACAAAGGGCAAGAGGTCCTCGATTCTCGGTGCTTCACCGGATTCGACGCCTATCAGAAACTGCTCGCGACCGACGTCGACGTCGTGCTGCACGCGACGCCGCCGCACTTCCGTCCGATGCACATGGCGGCCGCGATCGACGCGAAGAAGCATCTCTTCATGGAGAAGCCGGTCGCTGTCGACGTGCCCGGCGCGAGAGCCGTGATGCAGACCGCGGAGCGCGCAACGAGCCTCGGCCTGAGCATCATGACGGGCACGCAGCTTCGACGCGACTACGCGCGCATCGAAGTGCGGAAGCGAATCCTCGACGGCATGATTGGCGACATCCGCTCGGTCCGCGCGATCCGCAACCAGGGCGCGTTGTGGTACCGCGTGCCGGAGCCCGGCTGGAGCGAGATGGAGTACATGATTCGCGACTGGGTCAACTGGGCCTGGCTCTCCGGCGACAACATCGTCGAGCAGCACATTCACCATCTCGATGCGATGTATTGGGTGCTCGGCAAGCCGCCCGCGAGCGCCGTCGGCATGGGCGCCCGCGTGCGCCGGCGCACCGGCGATCAGTACGACTTCTTCTACAACGACTACAAGTACGACAACGGCGTGCACCTGGAGAGCACCATCCGTCAGCTCAACGGCTGCGCGAACGGACGCGAGGAAGTGTTCATCGGCACGAAGGGGACGGCGAGCCTCGAAGGCACGATCGTCGATCTCGCCGGAAAACCGATCTGGAAGTACGAGGGACCGGCGAACGATTCGCTCGTGCAGGAGCACGCCGACTGGATCACCGCGATTCGAGGCGGGAAGCCGATCAACACCGCGAAGGAGACGGCGATCTCGACGCTCATGGCGATCATGGGACGCGATTCCGCGTACACGGGGAAGGGCATCACGTGGGACGGGCTCATGGCGTCCGACGTCCGGCTCGGACCGACGCAGTACGCGCTCGGCCCGGTCGGGATCAAAGCGGAGCCGCCGCTCGCCGGCCTCGATCACGGCGCGCCGCTGAACGCCAAGAGCAGCCAGTAGCTACTTGATCGGGAACATGCCTTTCAGCTCGTCGGCCGACGCCTGACGTCCGTACTGTCCGAGCTGAAAGGCTTCCGCATACTGGATCTTCTTGCCGCGCTCGGGGCCGTAGAGCGCCACGAGGCGATCGCGGTACTGATCCGCGACCGCGATGTTCCGCTTCTTCACGATCTCGAGAAGATACGCCTGCCGCTCGCGATCGCCGGCGGGAATGTTCGGGATCGTGCGACCCTGCCAAGAATCCTTGTCGCCGAACTGCGACGGCATCGCCGCGATGCACTTCCACTTCTTGTCCGCGACTTCATCTATACCCACGACGACGCTCGGCGTGAACGGTTTCGGATCCTGGAAGCCGTCCGAGTAATACATGTAGACCGGATTGCGCGGCGTCGGCGGCGTGTCGGGCACGAAGAACGGCGCGACGACGACGACAGCGGAATCATCCAAGAGGACGCCCGTGTAGCGATGATCCGGATGGTAGTCGTTCGGCCGGTGCCCCATCACGATGTCCGCTTGCCACGAGCGGATCAGACGCGCGACGGTCCTGCGGTTCTCGAGCGACGGCACCAGCTCGCCGTCGTGGATGTCGAGGACTTGGTTCTCGATGCCGAGGATCTTCGCGCATTCCGCGACTTCGGCCGTCCGCCTCCGCGCGAGCGGCCCGCCCGCCTCGGCGAAGTGCCCGACGTCGCCGTTCGTCATCGCGACGAACTTCACCTTGTGTCCCGCCGCCGCCCACAACGCGGCCACGCCGCTCGCCTTCAGCTCGGCGTCGTCGGGATGCGCGCCGAACGCGATGACGCGCAGCGGACGCGATTGCGGCGTCTGTGAAGACGTGGACGACAGCGCGACCGGAATCGCGAGGAGGAACGCGATGCAGGCCGCGGCCTTTGGGAGCTTCTTCAAGAGAGCAGACGCCTTTCGAAACCACGGGCGCTCGCGACGACGCAGGTAGTTGGGCATGGTGGCCTTCTTCCGGAGCAGCTTGTCGGCCCACTCGCGCGCTTCCGCGGTCTTGCCGGAATCGGCGAGCAGCGCCGCGTAGTTGTATTGCGTTTCCGAGAGCGTGGACAGCTCGGTGACGTCCGCGAAGATCTCGAGGCCGCGGTCCGGCTGGCCGATCTTTCCGAGCGCGTGCGCGAGGAGCCCCGCCGCGCGCTGATAGTCGTACTTCGGATCCTGCTTCACGACGTGCTCGAGGTCCGCGACGGCGGCTGGGTAGTCGTTCATCTCGAGGGCGGCGAGCGCGCGCCGGTAATACGGATCGAGCGACGTCGTCCGCGACGCAATCACCTTGTCGAAGCACTCGCGCGCCTGCGCGTATTTCTTGTCCTCGAGATAGAGATCGCCGAGCTCTTCGTAGTTCCCGATCGATGGGTTGTCGAGGATGGCCGCCTGCAGCTGCTTGATGTGACGGCGCCGCGGGAACGCCTGGAAGCTCGAGCGGAGGAGCCCGGCGTCCGGGATGACTTCGATAAAGATGTACGCGGCGGCGCCGAGCCCGCCGCCGATCAGGATGATCCACAGCCAATACGTGTCCGGCCTGCGGCGGACGAAGTGCGTGATGGCGATCGCCTGCAGGATGATCCCGTACGGGTAGAAAAGCCCGAACATGCCGCCGTGCTACAGCTCCTTCATCGAGATCTCCTTAATGGAGATGTTGCGGAACTGCACGAGCGACGGCGGGCTCACCCACACTCCGCCCTTCTTGGAGCCGTGATGCTGGAGCGCTACGGGGCCGCGCGCCGGAATGCCGGGAAGCTGCGCGTTGCCGATCACTTCTTCGCCGTTCAAGACGACAGTCAAGCGATCGCCGCGGACGGTGATCTCGAAGGCGTTCCACTGGCCGATGTCCTTATCGGCGTTCTTCTTCGGCACGACGCCCGCGCGCACGGCCGGCGGCATCTTGTCGTCCATCCGATACCCGTAGACTTCACCCGATCCGACGGGCCATCCCCAGATGTTGACCTGCGCTTTGCTGGAGCCTCGCAGGTAGATGCCCGAGTCGGAGTCCGGCACGTTGAGGCGAATCTCTTTCCCGTCGGCGTCCTTCTTGTGGAGACCGCTCGACAGGATGATCGGCACGTTGGGATTGACGTACGGCGTGCCCTTGATGCGCCATTCGAGCTTCAGCGTGAAGTCGCCGAATTCCTTTTCCGAGAAGAGCGATTTCTCGCCGGTGGCCTCGCTCTCGGCGTCGTAGTCGATGACGCCGTCGACGACCTTCCAGTGCCCGTTGTCGCCGGCGGGCACTTTCCAGCCGCTCAAGTCTTTTCCGTTGAAGAGCGAGACGAATCCGGTCTGGGCGGCGGCCGGCGCGGCCAGCGCCGCCAGCGAGAGCATCGCTGCAGCGAGTTTTGAGTTCATAGCGCGTCTAGTCTAGGCTATGCCGGTGCCTGCGCGTGACGGAAAACTTGGCGTGGCCGTCTCGGGCATCGGCTGGTGCGCGGCGCAGCATATTTCGGCATTTCTGAAGAATCCGCGGGCGACGGTGACCTGGCTGCACGGCCGCGACGCCGCGCGCACGCAGGCGACGCTCGATACGCATGGGCTCAGGATCCCGAACGTCCGCGTCACGACCCGCTACGAGGATCTTCTCGAGGCGCCCGACGTCGACGTCATCTCGATCACGACGCCCAATCACCTGCACGCCGATCAAGCCGTTGCCGCGGCGCGCGCCGGCAAGCACATCGTCCTCGAGAAACCCACGGGGCTCGACGAGCCGGAGCTGATTCGGATCCGCGACGCGGTGCGCGCGGCGCGCGTTAGGACGATCGTCTCGTTCGAGCTTCGCTACAACCCGTTCCTGCGCTTTGCGCGATGGCTGCGGGAGTCAGGACGGCTCGGCACGATTCGCTTCGCGCGGACGCAGTATCTGTCGAACGTGACCGACTGGTATCCGGGTTGGGAGTGGGTGCGCACGCGCGCGAGCGGCAGGAGCCACCTGCTTGCTGCGGGGTGCCACGCCGTCGACGCGCTGCGCTGGTGCTCGGGGCTCGAGGTGCAGGAGGTCAGCGCGTTTCACACGCGGTTCACCGAAGGGTACGAGTGGCCGACGTCGATCGTCGTCAACGCGAAGCTCGATGGCGGCGCGCTCGGACACGTGACGAGCTCCACGGATTTCATGCTGCCGTACAACTTCCAGGTCGAGTTGATGGGCGATCGCGCCACGCTGCGGCAGGATGTCCTTCAGACGCTCGACGATCCGATCGATATCGAGGCGCTGCGGCGCGCGAATCCGATCGAGGGCGTCACGCTCGCCGAAGGGGCGGACGGTCTCGGGAGGCCGGCCGTGCAGATCATCTGCGCGATGCCCGGCTCCGCCGACGTCAGCCATCATCCGTTCCAGGCGGAGATGGACGAGCTCGTCGACGCGGTGATCGCGGGGCGCGACACGTCGATCGACGTCTTCGATGCGCAGAAGACGATGGAAGTCTGCCTGGCTGCCGATCGATCGGCGGAGCAGGGCGGCCGGCCCGTACGGCTTCCATTGATTCGCTGAACACGATCCGCTCAAACGCATGGCCACCGACCACAAAGTTGCGGTTATCACCGGCGCGGGCTCGGGCATCGGCAAGGCCGTCGCGATCGCGCTCGCCGGCGCCGGCTACGCGATCGTCCTCGCCGGCCGGCGCGCCGATCGCCTCGCTGCGATTGCCGACGAGATCGGCAAGACATCGGCGCGCGCGATTGCGGTACCCACCGACGTGACGGATCCCGATTCAGTGCTCGCGCTTTTTCGCCAGGCGGTCGACGCCTTCGGCCGAATCGATCTGCTGTTCAACAACGCCGGCATCAGCGCGCCGGGCGTGCCGCTCGAGGATCTCACGGTCGCGCAGTGGCGATCGGTCGTCGACACGAACTTGAGCGGCGCCTTCTACTGCACGCAGGAAGCGATCAAGGTGATGAAGAAGCAGACGCCGCGCGGCGGACGCATCATCAACAACGGATCGATTTCCGCGCAGGTGCCGCGGCCGCGATCGGCGCCGTACACGGCCACGAAGCACGCGATCACGGGGCTGACGAAGTCCACGTCGCTCGACGGCCGCGAGCACGACATCGTGTGCGGCCAGATCGACATCGGCAACGCGTCGACCGATCTCACCGCGCGGATGGCGAAAGGCGTCCCGCAGGCGAACGGCACGATCGCGATCGAGCCCGTGATGGACGTCAATCACGTCGCGCGCGCCGTCGTCTACATGGCCAGCCTGCCGCTCGACGCGAACGTGCAGTTCATGACGGTGATGGCGACGAAGATGCCATATGTCGGAAGAGGGTAACGGTTGAACGCGCCCGGCGGTACGACGGCGGACACGATGATCACGATGTCCAAGGTGTTGTCATAGTGTTCTTCGTGTCGTCGTGTCCCCGTAGTTCAGATCGAGGAGGTCACATGATCTCGCCCACAGGCATTCGCGGGCTTGCGGCGCTGGCCGCGGTTGGCGTTGTGTGTACGCAGTTGGTATCGGGGTTCCAGAGCGGAACGTCGGCCGGCGCGCTCCAGTTTCGCGCCGAGCAAATCGCCAGCGACTTCGGCGTCGGCTACGCCGTCGCGACGGGCGACGTGAACGGCGACGGCCGCACCGACGTGGTGGCCATCAACGCCACGGATCTCGTCTGGTTCGAGGCGCCGTCGTGGCAGAAGCGCGTCATTCTGAGCAACGCCACGCCGCGCGACAACGTGTGCATCGCGCTGCAGGACATCGATCGCGACGGCAAGCTCGATGTCGCGCTGGGCGCCTCCTGGCAGCCGACGAACACGGCGAGCGGCGGCACGCTGCACTGGGTGAGGCAGGCGGAGCCGAACTGGGAGCTCCATGCGATCGCCGAGGAGCCCACTCTCCACCGCATTCGCTGGGCCGACGTCGACGGCGATCGCCGCGCCGAGCTCATCGTCACACCACTGCACGGCCGCGGGACGAAGGGGCCCGACTGGCAGGGACAAGGCGCGCGCATTCTCGTCTTCCGTCCGCCGGCCAATCCAAAGGGCGACGCGTGGCCCGTCGAGGTCGTCGACGACACGCTGCACATCCTCCACAACTTCCTCCCGCTGAACGACGACAAGGACCCGCAGGACGAGATCCTCACGGCGAGCCGCGAGGGCGTGACGCTCTTCAAGCGCACCGGCAAGGCGGCCTGGACGAAAACCCTGATCGGCGAGGGATCGCCCGGCGAAATCAAGCTGGGACGCGTCGCAGGGCGGCGCATGCTGGCGACGGTGGAGCCCTGGCACGGCAAGTCGATCGTCGTGTATGCGGAGGCCAAAGGGACGTGGCCGCGCACCGTCATCGAATCGGAAATCCAGGGCGGCCACGCGCTCGGATGGGCCGACTTCGACGGCGACGGTAACGACGAGCTCGCCGTCGGGTGGCGCGATGGGAAGCCGGGCGTCGCCATCTACACCGTCGACAAAGAGGGCACCCTGCGGTCCAAGGTCACGATCGACGATGGCGGGATGGCGACCGAGGATTTGGCGATCGCCGACCTCAACAATGACAAGCGACCCGACATCGTCGCCTCGGGCCGCGCGACGCGGAACGTGAAGATTTATTTCAACGAAAGACGCTGATCACGCGGATTTACGCCGATTACGCGGATCTGATCCGCGCGATCCGCGAGCATCCGCGTAATCCGCGTCTTAGTGATCCGCGAGATCCGCGTAATCCGCGTCTTACGTGATCCGCGTTACACAATTCGGATCGCCCGAACGCGCGGCGCTCGAATCGTCACGCCAATTCGCCGCTTCGATCCGGAACGCGCCTTGCCTGACCGCGCGGCGTGTACTTCCGTTTAAGGCGGAAGCAACGCGAACCTGAAAAAATAGATCCGTGGCTTCCGGCTTCAGCCGGAAGATCGGGGAGGGCCAATGAGCAACGGGCAGTCGATTGTGATCAAGGGCGACATCTCTGGCAACGAGGATCTGGTGATCGCCGGTAAGGTGGAAGGCAGCATCACCCTCGACGGACGCGTGCTCACGCTCGCGCAGGGTTCGCACGTCGTCGGCGAGATCTCGGCGGGAACCGTGATCGTTTCCGGCACAGTGGAAGGGATCGTCGAGGCGGAAACACGCCTGGACATCAAGAGCACGGCCGTCGTCGACGGCGAGTTGAGCGCGGCGCGCCTCGTGGTGGCCGACGGGTCGCAGATCACGGCCAAAGTCGAAATGCCCGCCCGCAAGCCGCGCCTGGCCGAGGCGGTCTGAAACCGGCGCCCGATTCGCGCTACTATTTGTATCAGAGGTGTTCTGATGCAGGTTCGTGAATCGGGAAGCCCATTACTGCCGAAACCCGTCGAACAGTTCCGCGACTACGAGCACGCGGCACCGCGGGTCGAGCAGTTCTACCGGCTGAATCACACCCACCAGACCCTGGACTTCGTCCTTGCGAAGAAGCGCGAGTACCTGCCGCTCGAGCGGAAACAGATGAGCGTCTTCGAGACGCTGGACTTCCTCGACACGCTCGTGGACGACAGCGATCCCGACATCGACTTCACGCAGATCGAGCACGCGATGCAGACGGCGGAAGCCATCCGCGCGGCGAATCAGCCGCGATGGATGATCGTGACCGGCCTCGTGCACGACCTCGGCAAGATCCTGTGCCTCTTCGGCGAGCCTCAGTGGGCCGTCGTCGGCGACACGTTCCCGGTCGGCTGCCGATGGTCGGACACGATCGTCCACAGCAAGCTCTTCGCGGACAATCCCGACAAGAACGTGCCCGAGTATCAGACGGAGAACGGCATCTACGAGCCGGGCTGCGGCCTCGACAACGTGCAGATGTCGTGGGGGCACGACGAATACGTCTACCACGCCGTCAAGGATCGGCTGCCGCAGGAAGCGCTCTACATGCTGCGGTACCACTCGTTCTATCCGTGGCACAAGGAAGGGGCGTACGGGCACCTCGCGAACGACACCGATCGCGACATGATGAAGTGGGTCCGCGCGTTCAACCGGTACGATCTCTACTCGAAGGGCGCTCCTCGTCCGAACGTCGAGGAGCTCATGCCGTACTACCAGGATCTCGTCGAGGAGTTCTTCCCCGATCCGTTGCGGTGGTAGCTATCCACCCACGATTCCGAGCGGCACGCCGGGCGGACCGTAGCTCTTGGCCGCGGCGTCCAGAACAAGAACCCAATCGAGCAGCTCGCCGGCATCTGGCGGCGTGAACTCCCGCTCGTCCCCGCTATCGAACGTGCCGATGGGCGTCGCGCGGCCGGTTCTCGGGTTGTACCACCACGCCGTCACTTTGGGACCCGCGATCGCCGACATCTTCACTTTGAATCTCCGCCCGACGGGCGCATACACCATCGCGTACGTCCGGTCAGAGTCGCGCGTGGCCACGAACCGGTAGCGCCCCGCACCGGGGACGCTCGTCGGCACGGAGTCGGGCACGACCACGTCGTCCGCCGGGACGCGCGTGAGAAAAGGACGCGACTCGATCAGGCTGCGCCCATGACGCATGTGCGCCGCGCCCGGCTGCTCGATCGCTTCGGTCCAGAAGAGCAGAGGGTTGTTGATCGGCTTCCGTGCGGGCGAGTAGAACTGCCAAACGGAATGATGTCCGTACGTGTGGCCGAACGCGCCGGAGAAGAGATCCCAGTACATCGCGCGGCGCACGTCGGCGGAGATCGAGTGGCCGAGACGCTTCGCGTCGAACGACACAGGATGATCCTCGTAAATCGGTTCCCCGTCGAGGACCGGCTTCGTCGGCGTGCGATCGTAATCGGCGCGCGTGAGCTCGTAGCGACCGGTGAACTCCGTCGAGTGGCCGTTCTGGCGCATGTTGAAGTCGAGCCACTCCTCGTCGTGAAACCACGTCGAGGACGTCTGCGCGCCCGGCGGGTGGAAGGTGATCAGGTGCGCGCCGCCGTCGCCGGCTCTGAGGCCGCGCGCCATCGCGCGAATGATCTCGCGGTGGGCGTCGGTGTCGATCGGGCGATCGCCGCCGAGAATCCAGACGACGCCGGCGTCCTTGTATCGGCGGCCGAGCCACGCGCCGTACGCCTGCGCGTTGGCGGCGTCGAAGATCTCCGGTCCGACGCCTGTCTTTCCGCGATTCCATTTGTCGCCCCACGTCGGCAGGAGGCCGATGTAGAGCCCGAGCTCGTTCGCGCGTGTGACGACCCAGTCGACGTTGTCGAAGTACTCCGCATTGGGCTGATTCGGATCGTTGTCGCGGAGAGGAATCGCGCCATAGGCATTCGGCGCCGCGAGGCCGTCGAACTCGGCGAGCGCGACGGCTTGAATGACGGAGAAACCGAGTTTTGCCCGGTTCTCCAGATAACGTCCGGCGTCGGCGCGATCGAGCCTGTGGAAGAGCTCCCACGCGGTATCGCCGAGCCAAAAGAACGGCCGTCCATCCGCGGTGACGAGAAAGCGTTTGTTGTCGGAGACCCGTAGACGCGGCAGCGCGCGGCCCTGCGCGCGAGGCTCGGGCGCAGGCAGCGCGAGCGCCAGCGCGATCACAACGGCGAGAGGCGTGAGCTTCGAAAGCATGGTCGATTCGGCGTGGTTGCAGTTCGATGCCTGGTGCTCTATCGTGAACGTCACAACATACACCTGAGGGAGAACCGTCGTGAAGAATTCTGGAAGCGTATCCCGGCGAACGGTGGTCAAGACCCTCGGCGCGTTCGCGGTGTGGCCGTATCTCTCCGATGCGTCCGCCGCGGCGTTCGCGACGCTGCAGGCCGCGCAAGCGCCGCCGCAGCTCGCGTTCCTCACGGCGGGTCAATACCGGACGCTCGACGCGCTGACGGACGCGATCATCCCGGCGGACGATCACTCGCCGGGCGCGCGCGGCGCGCGCGTAGCCGACTACATCGATCTCCTGCTCGCGGAATCCGACGAGCCGACGCAGCGGTCCTGGACCGCGGGCCTCGCGCTCCTCGACGCGGACGCGCGGCGCCGTTTCAAGAACGCGTTCGTGGACCTCGATGCCGCGCAGGCCGAATCGTTGCTGACCGACATCAGCAAGAACGAGGCGGCCCCGCGCACGCCGCTCGAGGAGTTCTTCAGAGTCACGAAGGAAGCGACCATCCGCGGCTACTACACCTCGGAGATCGGCATTCACACAGAGCTCGAGTACAAAGGCAATCGCGTCCTCGCCGAGTTCGTCGGATGCACTCATCCTGAGCACCAATAGCATGCAAACCGATCAGCAGCAGGCCGTTCAGGATCAGATTGACGCGTCGCGAAAAGCGGCGGCGTCGATCAAGCCAGGCGCGGCGCGGTATGACGTCATCGTGGTCGGCTCCGGCGCCGCGGGAGGAATGGCGGCGTTTCAGCTCGCGGCGGCAGGAATCAAAGTCCTCCTTCTCGAAGCGGGACGCTCGATCAATACGACCGCCGAGTACCGCACGATGGAGTGGCCGTACGCGAACATGCGCCGCGGACGTCTACCGGCCGACGAATACGCGCTCGGCGCGGCGGAATACAACATGATCGATCGGCCGTATGGCACCGCCGCGCGGTTCGAGAAGTACCGCAAGCTGCTCTCGTACTCCGGCAACACGTTCACGCACAACTGGCTCGTTGACGAGAAGCAGAATCCTACGACCGGCACTCGGTACGCGTGGGTGCGCGCGCGCGTGCTCGGCGGAAAAACGAATCTGTGGGGGCGCGTCGCGCTGCGCATGTCCGATTTCGACTTCAAGGCGGCGAGCCGCGACGGCTTCGGCGAGGACTGGCCGATCTCGTATGCCGACATCGCGCCGTACTACGACCGCGTCGACACGCTGCTCGGGATCTCGGGGACGAAGGAGAACATCCCGCAGCTGCCCGACAGCATCTTTCAGCGTGCGTTGAAGCTCAATTGCGGCGAACAGATTCTGAAGAAGGCGATCGCGAAGATGGGTCGCCACTTGATTCCCGGCCGCGCCGGCGTGACGACCGAGGGCGTCGCGAACAAGTATCGCGTGCGATGCGCGGGACGCGGCCGATGCGGACGCGGCTGCGATTTCAACGCGGCAATGCACTCGCCGACGGCGCTGATCCTGCCCGCGCGCGACACCGGAAACCTCACCGTCCGGCCGAACTCGACGGTGTCCGAAGTGCTGATGGATCGCCGCACGAACCGCGCGTCCGGCGTTCGCGTGATCGACAGCCACACGAAAGAAGTGCTCGACTTCAACGCGCGCGTCGTCGTGCTCGCGGCGTCGACGCTCGAGTCGACGAGGCTGCTATTGCTGTCGAAGTCCGCCGACGGCGCGCAGGGTCTGGCCAATTCGTCCGACGCGCTCGGTCGGTATTTCTGCGAGCACGTGATGGGGCCGGGCGCGAGCGGGACGATGGGGATGCTGCGCGGCGCGCCGGTCACCAATGACGACGGGCGGCCGCAGAGCACCTACATCGTGCGTTTCCGCAACATCACCGACAAGCACCCGGACTTCATCCGGGGGTACGGGCTGCAAGGCGGGAGCGGGGCAGTCGAGTATCCCGCGCACGCCCATACCACGCCCGGATTCGGCGCGGCGTTCAAGAAGCGGGTCAGGGCCGACTACCCGACGCCGATCAACTTCACGGCGTTCGGCGAGGTGCTGGCGCGCCGGGAGAACCAGGTCCAGCTCGATCCGGCGGTCAAGGACGGGTGGGGCATCCCCGTCCTCAAGTTCAACTACCGGTTCGGCGACAACGAACTGAAGATGGCGAAGGACATGGCCGATACGGCGGAAGAGATGCTGCGGGCGGCCGGAGCCGAAGATATCCGTGTGCGGCGGGACGTCCTGACCGAGGGGTGGTCGATTCACGAGCTCGGCACGGCGCGCATGGGCAGCAATCCGAAGACCTCCGTGACGAACGCGTTCGGCCAGACTCACGATGTGAAGAACCTCTTCGTCGTCGACGGCAGCACGTTCGTGTCGGCGTCGTGCCAGAACCCGACGTGGACGATCCTCGCGCTCTGCTGGCGCGCGATGGACTATCTGAAGAACGAGATGAAGACAGGAAGCGTCTGATGAGCGACAACGGAAAAAAGGACTACTACGAGGTGCTGCAGGTCAGCGTGAACGCGGAGCCGGACACGATCCATCGCATTTACCGGCTCCTTGCGCAGCGGTTCCATCCCGACAACGCCGAGACCGGCAACGCCGATCGCTTTCACCAGGTGCACGAGGCGTACACGGTTCTCAGCAATCCGGAGAGCCGCGCCCGGTATGACGTCACCTATCACAAGCAGAAGCAGGATCGGTGGCGGTTCATCGAGAGCGGCGCGAACTCGGAGAACGACTTCGAGCTCGAGCAGCTCGGCCGCCTGACGCTGCTCGAGGCGCTCTATACGCGCCGACGGATGGAGCCCGAGACGCCGACGCTTCTCTCGAGCGATCTCGAGAGCCTCACGGGCCGCCCGCGCGAGCACCTGGCCTTCACGATCTGGTATCTCGTGCAGAAGAAGCTGATAAGCAAGGACGATCAGTCGCGCCTGCAGATCAGCGCCGAGGGCGTGGAGTATTTGGAAGAGAACTATCGGGTGAACCAGAAGCAGAGGCGGTTGAAGGCGGCAGAATAGGGTGCCAGGGTGCCAGGGTGCCGTGGTGCCAAAGTGCAGGGTGCAAGGGCACCGCCGACACACGCCACCTACGCGCCGAGCGTCTGACGATTCGAGTCGATGAGAGCCAGGTGTCCATCGACGGCAAGGGGGTGACGTTACCCACCGAGCGTCAAGTCCTCATCGACATCCTCGGCGAACCGTCGCGCGTTTCGCGTCGCGCGAATACCCTCCTTACCTGGGACCAACTCGGACTCGTGGCATACGAGGAGCCCAATGACGGCCTGATCGTTCAAATCACGGTCGCTCTTGGAGCGATGACGTTCGACTTCTGGCCACAGAGGGCTTTCTCGGGTGCTCTGGAACTGCAAGGTGCGGCCCTCCGATCCGACACCGCGATGGCCGATCTCGTCCGGTCCAAGCAGGTCAAGGGTCTGATCGCGAATTCAAAACAGCCGTATATGGCGGATGCGGTCTTCGGCGATCTGTGAGCCCGCGCCAGGGCAACTCCCTGCTGTTCGATTGGGGTGAGGCGGGCTGCTGGGATCTCGACGGACCCGCCATTCCGATCGGAAGCCGCATCACATTGCCGTCGCCCCGCCCGATCCATTTCCTGGGCCTCGATCTAATGTCGGGTGGGATGACCCTTCGAGCCGATGGAATCCTTCTTCACGCGGGAACGACCTTGTACTGGTCCGCCGAGTGATTCAAGCCTCGAGGCGCAACGGTGCCAGGGTGAGAGGAGCGCCTAAACCCCTCACCCTGGCACCCTGCACCCTTGCACCCTGCACCCTGGCACCAAGGCACCTTGGCACCCTGGCACCCTGATCACTACGTCAGCTTCGGAATCTCGAAGCCTTTGCGGTATTCGCGCGTGAGCAGCGCGTCCGCTTTCTTGTCGTTCGCGAAACGCTCGTTCTTGCCGTCGAACGTGAGCGCTCGGCCCATGCGATACGAGATGTTCGCGAGGTGCGGCAGCGTCGACGACAAGTGGCCCTCGAGCACGTCGCACGTCAGCAGCTTCGGATCGTTCGCGCGCAGCGCGTCGACCCAGTTCTGATAGTGCGGGAACTCGGTGGTCGTCAATCCGACCGGCTCTTCGCCCGGCTGCACTGTATCCGCGCCGGGCCCTTTTTCGTTCTTCTGGCCGACGGCACCCATGTACGACTGCCAGCGGCGGCCGGTCTCGTCGATCCACAGCCAGCCCTTCGAGCCGTAGAACAGGTTGCCGATGCGCACGCCGCCTTCGTCGTTGGTGTGCTCGCCGCGCGTGCCGAACTCGAGGATCGTTCCGTCGGCGTACTCGAACATCGCCGTCTGCATGTCCGGCGTTTCCTGCGCGGATTCGCCGCCGAAGTAGCCGCCCATCGAGCTCACCTTGACGGGATGCTCGCTCTTGTTGAGGCCCCAGCGCGCGATGTCGAACTGATGCGGGCCCTGGTTGCCCGTGTCGCCGTTGCCGTAGTCCCACTGCCAGTGCCAGTTGTAGTGGAACCGGTTGCGGTTGAACGGCTTCTTCGGCGCCGGACCGATCCACAGGTCGTATTCGACCTTCGACAGATACGCGGCGTCGTACGCCGGCTCGTAGTTCGTCGATCCGACCGTCAGCGCGAACTTCTCGTCCGGCTGCATCGGGCCGTCCGGGTACTTCCCGATATTCGGCCGCGGTTTGAAGCAGAGTCCGCGCGCCATGTAGACCTTGCCGATCCCGCCCTCGTGCATGAACTTGATCGCGGCGCGAACGGCGGGCCGGCTCCGGTTCATCGTGCCGACCTGCACGATCCTATTGAACCGCGCCGCCGCTTCGATTTCTTTCCGGCCTTCCCACACGGTATGCGATGACGGCTTCTCGACGTAAACGTGCTTGCCCGCCTGCATCGCCCAAATCGCCGCGAGCGCGTGCCAATGGTTCGGCGTCGCGATGATCACGCCGTCGATATCCTTGTCCTCGAACACGCGGCGCATGTCCTGCACGAAGTTCGGCTTGAACGTCGGCACTTCCTTCAGGCGCGGATCGTTGATGCGCTCGGGCGCGAGGTTGGCATCGATGTCGCACAGCGTCTTGATCTCGACGTCCTTCAACTGCGCGAATCCGCGCTTGAGCGAGTTCCCCTGTCCGCGAATGCCGATGCTCGCGAGGACGACGCGGTCGTTCGCGCCGAGGATCCGGCCCTGCGTCGCGGCGTGCGCGACGGCCGGACGCAAGAATTCGCCGCCGACTGCGAGGCCTGCCGCCGCCGCACCGACGCGCGCCGTGAAATCGCGCCGCGTAATGCCTTGTTTCTCATTCGGGTCGTTGGCCACAGTGACCTCCTGTTAACCGAGCCGTTCCCGGTTCGAATCCGAAGAATCGTAACACGGTCTACGCTCGCGGCGCGTATCCGGCCTCGGTGAGGTAACGTCGGATTTCCTGAGCAAAATGCGGAAACGCAACCTCAGGCTCCTCGATCTCCGGATGCCAGGCTTTCTCCCATTCGTAGCAGTAGAAGCCCGTGTATTTGGCGCGGACGAGCACCGCAACGGTTTCCTTCACCGGCACGTTGCCGCGCCCGGTGAGGACGTACTGCCGGTCCGCACCCTTGGCGACGGAATCCTTGAGATGCGTGTGCCGCACGTATGTCCCGAGCATCTTGTACGTGAGCGCGGGATCTTCCTTGCCGAGCACGAACGTGTGATGCGCATCCCACAACAGCGCGACGTTCGGCAGCGCCGCGCCTTTCAGAATCTCCGCGAGCGACGGCGAATCGGCGAAGTCGCCGTGCGACTCGATGATGACGCTGACGCCGGCCCCTTTCGCGTGCTCGCCGAGCGTGCGCAGCCCGTCGACGACGCGCGGGATCACTGCGGCTCTTGCCTCGCCCTGCGGCACGCGATCGCCGAACACGCGAACATAGGGGACGCCCAGCGCGTGCGCGAGATCGATGAACCGCTTGCCCTCGTCCATCTGCGCGGCGCGCACTTTCGGATCCGATTCGTGCATACGCGCCGACGCGCCGAGATCGGACACGACGAGGTCCAGTGCTTTCAGGTCGGCTTTGGTTTGCGCGATGCGCCCCGCGGCGAACTCGGGCCGCTTGGTCAGATCCATTTCGCCCTCGATCCCGCGCAGCTCGATCGCCTGATATCCGAGCGCCGCTGCCTGTTCCAGCACGCGCGCCCACGGCCACTTCGGACAGCCGAGCGTCGAGAACGCGATAGGGAATCGCGGCGGCTTCTGAAAGGCTCGAACGATCGCCGGAGCGGATGCGCCGGCCGCGATCGTCTGAAGGAAGCTCCTGCGGGTGACAACGGACACGCGAACCTCGCTTTCGGCTCTGGACGCGCACGATTGTGCCACGGCTCGGCGTAAGATACTCCGCATGAGGACCGTTACGCTCGCCGTCGCTCTGCTCTGCAGTTTCATCATGCTCACCGCAGCCGTTGCGCTCGAGCCAGCCAAAGTGGCGGGGAAGTGGAACGGAAGGCTTCAGCTCGAGTCGGTCAGCGGCAGCCCCGTCCTGACGTTCAAGCAGGATGGCGAGAAGCTCACGGGCACGTATCAGGGCTACTACGGCGTCACGCCGCTCGAGGGCACGATCAAAGAGAAAGAGATTGCCTTCGCCGTGACCTTCAACATCGAAGGCACGAAAACGCAGGGGATCTTCACCGGTACGGTCGACGGCGATTCGATGGGCGGACGCGTGGAGTTCGAAGGCGCCGGCTCCGGCACGTGGTCGGCAGTCAGGGCAAAAGAGTAACGTCCGGCCCCCTTATAATTTCCTAGAGTGCTGCAGGCCGGTGTCCGACTAGGACCGTACGAAGTCATCGCCCCGCTTGGAGCCGGCGGGATGGGCGAAGTCTACAAGGCGCGCGACGCGCGGCTCGATCGCGTCGTCGCGCTCAAGGTGATTTCGCCTGCCCTGTCGGCCTCTCCGGATCTGCGGCAACGCTTCGAGCGCGAAGCGCGGACGATCTCCCAGTTCTCGCACCCCAACATCTGCGCGCTGTACGACATCGGCGAAGAGCGTCCGGTGGGCGCCGCCGAGTCCGTCAGATTCCTCGTTCTCGAATTCTGCGAGGGGCAGACGCTCGCGGAGCGCATCATGCGCGGCCCGCTGCCGGTGGAGCAGGCCGTGCGCATCGGCATCGACATCTGCAGCGCGCTGCACCGCGCGCACGCGGCGGGCATCATCCATCGGGATCTCAAGCCGGCGAACGTGATGCTCACCGCGTCCGGCGCGAAGCTGCTCGACTTCGGCCTCGCGCGTCCCGGGGTAATCGTCACGAGCATCTCGGCCGGCTCGACGATGCCGACGCCGCTGACGGACAAAGGGACGCTGCTCGGCACGTTCCAGTACATGGCGCCCGAGTTGATCGAGGGAGAAGAGGCGGACACGCGATCGGACATCTGGTCGCTCGGCTGCGTGCTCTACGAGATGCTCACCGGGCATCGCGCGTTTCAAGGAAAGTCGCAGAGCAGCGTGATCGCGGCGATCCTCGAGAAGGAGCCGGAGCCGATCGCCATCGCGCAGCCGCTCGCGCCGCCGATCCTCGACGTGCTGATTCGCGGATGCCTCGCGAAGGCGCCGGCCGATCGCATTCAGTCCGCGCACGACGTCGGCCTCCAGCTGCGCTGGCTCGTCGGCAGCGAATCCGCCGCGGTGCGCTCGGGCTCGTTGACCGCGATTCGCCCGCGCCGGCGGCCGCGCTGGGTGCCGGCCTCGGTCGGCGCGGCGATCGCGATCGCGCTGCTCGTCCCCGCGTATTTTGCTTTCCGGCCGAAGCCGCCCGTGCGAGCGGTGGTGCTCTCGATCGCACCGCCGGAATCCAACTTCTTCACGCCGGTCGACAGCTTCTCGCTCTCGCCGGATGGCGCGGCGGTCGCGTTCACGGCCACCAACGACTCCGGCGTGCGCAGTCTCTGGGTCCGGCGCTTCGACAACGTCGCGTCGGTCCGCATCTCCACGGTGCAGAATCCCGTCGCGCCGTTCTGGTCGCCCGACAGCGCGTCGATCGGCGTGTTCGCGAACGGATTCCTGCAGATCATCAATCTCACATCGGGCACCGCGCGTCCGGTCGTGCCCGCAAAGCCCGCGTCCGCGGCGTGGAACCAGGCCGGCTTGATCGCGTTCGCCGCCGATCGCGAAGGGCTGTACGTCGTCGGCGCGGATGGATCGGGACGACGGCTCGTGACGAACGTCGATCCGACGACCAACGAGTACTCGCACGCGCGTCCGGTGTTTCTCCCGGACAGCGAGTTCGTGCTCTTCAACGCGGAGCGGACGCCGACGCGAACCGATCGATCGCTGACGGAGATTCGCGCCGTATCGCTTTCGACAGGCAACATTCAATCGCTCGACGTCGAGGGCCGCGTCGTCGGCTTCGACAACGGCGAGATGGTATTCGGCACGCCCGACGGCGCGCTCCGTGCGCAGGCGCTGAACCCGAGAACGCTGGCGCTCGAGGGAACGTCGCGTCCGGTACGTCAGTCCGATCAGGCTCCGCGCGCGATCGACATGCGCTTCGCGTCGTCGCCGGCAGGCGCGATCGCGTATCGCGGCGGCACGAGCCGCGTCAACTCGCGGCTCACGTGGTTCGATAAAACCGGCAAGCCGGTGGGGACCGTCGGCGACGTGGACAACTACTCGAATCCCGCGCTCTCGCCCGACGGGCAGCGCGTCGCGGTGGGCGTCCGGTCGACGCAAGCGGACCCGCGCGACATCTGGATCTTCGATCTCGTACGTCGAACGTCGACGCGGCTCACGCACGACGAGAGCGATGATTTCTCTCCCGCGTGGTCGCCCGACGGGACCAAGATCGTGTTCTCGTCGGATCGGGCGGGCGTCCGAGATCTCTACGTGAAGCCCGCCTCGGGTCTCACGCAGGAAACGGTCCTGATGAAGTCCGATACGCCGAAGAACGTCGAGACGTGGTCGTCCGACGGACAGCTCGTCTTTTACAGTGTCCTTCGAGGCCCGCAATCGGATGTTGAGGCGCGCCGCATCTCGAGCGGCGAATCGATCCCCGTACTGAACGGACCGTTCTCGGAATCCAACGCGGTCCCATCGCCGGACGGAACGCTGCTCGCGTACGTGTCGAACGAGAACGGCAGCCCTGAGGTCTTCGTGCGCTCCTTTCCGGCGCCGGACAATAAATGGCAGATCTCGACCGGCGGCGGCATCGAGCCGCAATGGCGCAGAGATCAACGTGAGCTGTATTTCCTCTCGGGCGACAATCTGATGGCGGTCGCGATGACGCGCGGGCCAAAGGGACTCGAGCCGCAGACGCCGCGCAAGCTCTTCGAGCAGCGATTGACCTCCGTCGTGCGGAATCGCTATGTCGTGTCGCTCGACGGTTCGCGTTTTCTCATGAACATTCCCGCCACCGATCGGACCAGCGAGCCGATTACGGTGATCCTCAACTGGCGGCAGATGCCGCAGTAGCATCCGGCCGCTCTAGCCGGACCGTAAGGAAACCGCGCACATTTTTTGCGATCGGGGACGCGCGCAACACTGCGCGGCGTCCATGGTCCTCAGATTCCTCGTTGTATTTTTTTCGATCGCAGTCGTTTCCTGCGGATCGTCGTCTCAAACCACTACGGCACCGTCGCAAACCAGGTGCGCCGTCCAAGTCCAGGGCGACAGCGTGACGTTCTCCCCGGATGGCGGAACGGGCACCGCGCGCGTGACGACGAACCGCGAGTGCAATTGGTCGGCGCGCAGCGACGCGTCTTGGGTCGCCCTGACGACCACGGCCGCGGGCCAGGGCGACGGATCGGTGAGCTTCAGGGTCGCGGCGAACAGCGATCCGGGATCGCGAGCGGGAGGCATCGTCGTCGAGGGGGAGCGCCTTCAGATCTCGCAGGCGGGGAGGCCGTGCTCGTTCGGCGTCTCGTCGGCGCTGGAGACGGTTGGCGCGCCCGGTGGTGAGCGAACGGTTGAGATTACGGCCTCGAGCTCGCAGTGCCGGTGGACTGCCGCCACGGACGTCTCATGGATCGTCATCGCGTCCGCGCGCGAGGGCAGCGGCAGCGGCGCCGTCACGTTTCGAGTCGAAGCGTTGACCGGCGCGCCGCGCGCCGGCACGGTCACGATCGGCGGCAACGCCGTGCGCGTGGAACAAGGCCAGGGCACCGGGCCTGGCCCGACTCCCGGATGCAGCTACAGCGTCGAGCCGCGCGCGCTCGAGTTCGATCAGGGCGGCGGCGCGCGAGACGTCTTCGTCACCACTGCAGCGGGCTGCAGTTGGAGCGCGTCGACCTCCACTGATTGGGTTTCGATCGCGGGAGCAGGGTCCGGTTCGGGTCCCGGCGGGGTGCGCGTCAGCGCGGCCGGCAATAGCGGCTCCGCCCGCACCGCGATGCTGCGCGTCGCGGATCAAACCATCGCGATCACGCAAGGATCGGGATGCAGCATCGCGCTGAATCCCGTCAGCGCGAGCGTTCCTGCGAGTGCGAGCACAGGAGTCGTGCAAGTGGGAAGCGGCGCCGGATGCGCGTGGGCCGCGACGACCGCGACGCCGTGGATCGCGATTGCCGACGGCGCGAACGGGAGCGGCAGCGGTCAGGTGCGATTCTCCGTTGCGGCGAATGCGGGCCCCGCGCGCGACGGCGCGATCTCGATCGGTGGACGCACGTTCGCGATAGCGCAGGCCAGCGGATGCACGTACTCGATCTCGCCGGCGTCGCAGGACGTGGCGGGCGCCGGCGGCGCGGGCACCGCCTCCGTGACCACGGGCGCCGGCTGCACGTGGAACGCGGCGAGCAATGCGGAATGGATCGCGCTCGGCGCGCGCTCCGGCGTCGGTCCGGGTCAAGTCGCGTTCACGGTGTCGCCCAATAACGGTCCCGCGCGGACCGGCACGTTCTCGCTTGCGGGAAGCACCTTCACGATCAATCAGGCATCCCCCTGCACGTGGACCTTCATTCCACCGTTGCATCGCTTCGATGCGAACGGCGGCAACGGCGCGATCCTCGTGATCGTCACCGGGCCGTGTGCGTGGACCGCGACGACCGACGCGGGTTGGATCACGATCACCGCCGGCGCAACCGGCACGGGCAACGGGCTCGTGCAATTCGTCGTCGCGCCGAATGCCGGCGCGGCGCGAACGGGATGGTTGGCTATCGGAGGTGCGCTGTACGAGGTGTCGCAGGGCGGCCGGTGATCGCGCGCTCGCGCGTCAGAAGAGCCGATTCGCGCGCTTGAGATTCTCGGGCCGGCGGCGGCGGCGTACGTGGCTGAGCTGTCGAAGCGCCACCTCATGAAAGCTGAACAGGATCTCGAGTCGCTCCCGCAGCATTCGGGTCTCCGACATGAGTGCTTCGAGCCGCCTTTGGAGCTTTCTCAGACGGTTGAACTCCACCCGTGTAGTCTTCGCGGGCGTTAAGAAGGGCACAAGGGCATCTCTCGATGGGAGACAGCACGCCGAGTGCCATGGCCGCCGCGACCCGATCCATATCGGGTTGGCTCTCGCGATCAGCTGATCCGCGATCAGCTGATCCGCGATCAGCGTGAGCCGTGCCACCCGAGCATGCTGCCCGCGACGCCGCCAATCGGAACCCCGAACGTCAGGCCCGCGAAGCCACACATGTCGCAGTTCGATCGATTCGTGACCACATAGCCGATGACCGCGCCCGCCAGCATTCCCAGGCCGGCGCCGGCGATCGTCGCGCGCATTCTCGGGTTCTTCACGTGGCGAGGCCGGAACGTCGTCGTATGCGGCAGACCGAGAATGTTGCCTGGCAGCCGTTGAAACATTGCGGCGTCAGGGTCCGGCCGAAGCTCGGTGGCCTGCATTGCCTGACGGATCGACTGCGGTGCGACGATAGCGGCGGGGGAGTGTGTGTCCGGCGCGGGGGCGGTTGCGCCTGCGGCGCTGACGACGAGCGCAAGCCCTGCGATGAGCGCGTCCATGCATTACCTCCGTTTGGTGGGTAAGGCGAGAGCCGCGAGGAAACGGGCTCAGGTCCGGCTAAAGCGGGACGCGACAGGGATGCTGCGGTTCGACGCGTGCGCCGGGGACGATCAGCCAGGCCGCGCGTGCGATCTTTCCAGAGAGCGTCCGCGGCCACGGACCGCGGCCGACCGGCGCGCCCTCTTTTTCCCATCCCGTATCGAGCGCGGCGAGCGTCGAGTCGCGGCGCCGCAGACGACGATCGGTTCGCGCGACGGTTTTCAGATACGGACGGTAGATCGCGCGCGTGGCGATCCGCAGGTTGTCGCCGAACTCGCGGCGCGCGGTGCGCCAGATGCCAATCGGATCGAGGAACAGCCCGCTGAAGTGATAGCACACGAGCGGCTGGCCATCGACCGTGAGCGGGCGGCTAGCGCGCAGCGTGCGGCGCGCGATGTTCCAATAGGCGAGGTTCACACCCGGATGCCGGATCACGTGGACGCCCGAGTACCGAGCGGGCCACCGCGTGAGATATCCCTGGTTCATGAAGCGTCCGTCCGCGTCGACGTGAGGCTCGCACCAGTCGAGGCAGTCCTCGCGATAGTCCGCGAGCGCGCGGCGTCCGGTCGCGTCGTTCCGCCAGTAAATCAATCCGGCGTTGAACGGGCCGCATCGAATCAGCGCTTCGAACGCCGGACTGAAATCGTGCGCGCTGAGCGCAATCGACGCGTCGCCGATCTCGTCGAAGAGCGAAGCCGGCGGCGAATGGAAGCAGCAGTCCGCGTCGACGTGCATCACGGAAGTGAGCTCCGGCCGCCGTGCGAGGACGAGGAGCGGCAGCACCGGCTTGTGGGTCGCATAGAACGCGCCGCGCGTGCGCGTCGCGCAGGCGGCCAGTCGCGGCTCGAACGCCAAGATCTCCGCGTGGGACACGGGTACGATCTTCGGATCGGGTATAGCCGCGGCCGCCGCGAACGACGGACCGTCGAAGCAGAGCGGAAAGATCGACGCCTCGGGATCCCAGCGGCGCAGCGATCGCAGCATCACGATGGCCAGCGCGAGATAGCGCTGATCGAAGTACGTCACGTACGCGCGACGCGACATCACGTGAAGACGAGGCCGTTCAAGTGTTGCCGGAGGCGCGCGTGCTCGGCGTCGAGCGCATCCGCCGGCTGCGCGATCCAGTAGCGCAGGCGTTCTCGAAGCCGCCGCACCTCGTCGCCCAGATCCAGATGATCCGGCGCGCCGTTGAAAAACGAACGCGACAGCCAGGCCGACCTCGATCCCAACCTCGCATGCTGGGCGATCACCAGATCCGGAGGTATCGGCAGCGTCACATCGTCCACGCGCGCGAGCCCGCCGAAGCCGAACCTGAGGCCTCGATCGAGGACGCGGCCGGCGATGGTCGTCATCAGATCGGACGCGACGATCTCGAAGTGATTCGCCACGCCCGTCGAGATCCGCAGATCGTTGAGGCCGACGATGATCTCGTGGACGCCGTCGACGCGCAGGATCTCATGGAGGCGGACGACGGCGGCGGCGGTCTCGAGCAGCAGCACCACACGCGCGCGCGCGTCGACCAATCGAACGAAGCGCTCGACCTCGTACGGCGTCGTGAAGTAGGGAAGCATGACGACCGCTGCGCCGGCGGCAATCGCGGCGTCGATTTCTTCGTGTGACTGCGAGTGCAGCGAGTTGAGCCGCGCGAAGAGCGCGGCGCGGCGGACCGACGCTCCGAGCGCGGCGAGATCGTCGAGCTCGTGGTCGGAGATTCTCGCGTCCGGGATGTGGCGCTGTCGGTCGCGCTTGAGGAGCCGCTCGACGTCGACGCCGATGCGATCGACGCCGGCCGCGTCCGCGCGGCGCGCGAGATCCGGATCGCGCGTGATCGCCGTCAGCGTGAAGGAGAACGTGTCCGGCTCGCGCGTACCGGGCATTCGCTCAGAAAGGCTGCGGCAGCGTTCCCTCTCCAACGGGGAGCCGCCAGTCGTCCGGGTCGTCATACGCGAACGCGCGATCGTTCATCGTGATGAACGCGGCTTCTTCGGGGCTCGCGTTCTTGAGCGCGTGCCACACGCCCGGCGGGATGGCCACGAGCGTGGGACGCGCGGCGCTGAACGGCAGCACCATCAGCCGCCGGTACGAAGGCGAGCGTTCGCGATCGTCGTAGAACGCCACCTTGATGTGGCCCTTCACGACGAAGAGCAGATCGTTCTGCACGCGGTGGCAGTGCCAGTTCGTCTCGCCGAACCCCACCATCGCGACGTGCACGACGTGCGCGGGACGCGTCTCCGCGCCGAGCCATTCGGGCCGCCACAGCTCCGTGACGACGCCGCTCTTCGTGGGAACGCTGCGGACGTCGTGGAAGCGGAGCCCGTCGATCGAATCCTGGAGAACGAGGCGGCCGTCCGCCGTCACCGCTTGCGGCGCTTTCTTCGCTTCGGGAACCATGCGAGAACATCTTACAGCCGAGGCGGCTTCAAATGGACGGGAAGAGGCTGCGCGCCGCTCTCGCGTGACGCACGGTGACCTCGATAGCGTCAGACCTCACTTGCCGTTCGGCCGGAGACAATCTCTCGGGTTCCTCTCCCTCGGCGATCAGCATCGTCGCAAGCGCCCGGCCGCTCGTCGCATCCCGCTGGTTCGCGGCCGCTGTCGCCTCCGCCTTTTCGGCGCGTTCGCGTTGAATAGACGCGCCCCACAGCGCGCCGCCGGCGCCAAACGCCACCGCCTCGACGGACGCGAACAAGAAGGACATGCGCGACCACGCCAGATCGTTGGCGGTGTCGGAGCGCCAGACCATCACGATGACGAACAACGTCCACAGGCCAAGCGCGAGGAACGCCCCGTACAACGCCGGGCCCGTCAAGCGCCTTTCAGGTCTGACTTCGACTTCCGATCCTGCCATGTCGTGCTCCTTGCGTTCGGATCTGTTTGTGGTGATTCATGAACCTGCCACGCGATGCGCGTCCAGTCGGACGTCAGGAGAGTATCGAGTCGGTCCCAGGTCGTTCGAAGGAATCGAGGCAGCGGCAGGCGGGGACGGGGAGCGGCTCGGATCCAATAAGAGGACCAATCCACTTGCGCGATCCGCCGCGTGAGCTGCTTGTGCGCCGCCCGCGCCTCGAGCCGATTCCATTCACGAAGCTCTTGCCCGATCATCATCGCGGACTGACGCTCATCCTTGTCGAGATCGCTCCGAGATCGAATGTCGACCGTTGCGTACGAGGCCAGCCGCGCGATGGCAAGAGAGTATCCATCAGTGAACAGAGGGAAGCCCATGCTCGTCATCCGGCGAAGCATGTTCAAGGCGGTCAGATGGCAGCCCGCTTCAGCAAACCACTCTGCGGCAACGACGAGGCCATCGGCGGCTAGCCGCGGCGATCGCGAGAGTTCGAGACCCCACGGAAAGAGCGCATTGACGTCCCCGGCGCGGATCACGATATACGCAACCGCGGCCGCTTCCAGGTCGTTCGTCGGTTCGTTCACGCGGTAATCGTCCAAGTACGGTCTGACGAGATGCATGGCTTCGCCCAGATTCCCGCCCCATGCGAATTGACGCGCCGCCCTTAGCTCCGGATCGGCGAGGTCACCCGAAATCGTCGCCGTCGGCGCGTGTCGATCCACGCTGAGCCGCGTCATTCGATATCCTTCCGGTAGCTCGGTTGTCGCCAATGAGAGAAGGAATCGCGAATGGCCAGGCGCGAGGACATCGGCAAACAGCGGCGCGCCGGGCTCGCGTTCGAACGTCACGGTGAGGCCGCCGTCTGCGGTTCCGGAGACGATGTGAGTGGCGCGTACGGGCCGGCGTCTCGGACCTTCGAGGAATCGAACGAAAAACGCACCAGACGCCCCTCGGAACGCGTCTCCGACTCCGGCGATCGCGAGCTGCCGGGGTTGAACCACGCGGAACTGCCGGTCGGTGAAGCGATACGTGCGCGATTCTCCATCGCCCAATTCGAGCGTCACCGTGATCGGTGGGGCGCCGCTCGCTTGCGCGGTCAAACGCACTACGCCGGACGGCACGCGTGCGGCTCTCCCGTTAGCTCTGAGATCCCATACGTCGACGCCGTCGGATGATTCGAGCCGCACCGGAGGAAACGTCGGTTCGTACTCCGCCATCACGCGCGGAGGCATTTGCACCGTGAGGAAGGCCCAGCCGTTCATTCGATGTCTATCTCGATGTCCGCGCCGTCAGGTGGAATGTGGGTGAAGTGATGCTCGCGCTCGTTGAATCGAGGCGGAGGCGTGCTGCTGACGCGCAGAATATAGTCGCCGCACGCGAGCTCCTCTTGAAACTCGGACGACTGGAGGTTCAAGGGAATCGACGCAGCGCCGGGGCTCGCGTTTCTCAGGAGCCCTCGTGCCCACGGCAAATTCTGTGCGGGCCGCAGTCTGAACCTCGACGCGAGCGTCGGCGCCCGCTCGGGAACGTGGATGTTGCGCAGCCCCAAGCTTCCTCCGGGCTGCACGCGCTGCTTTGGTCGTGTTCGCGCAATTTCGGTCATCAACGCTTCCGCGAGCGACGTTGTGGTGACCGCCCATGTCGGCGGCTTGCCCACAGGACGCACCGCGAGCACATCGAGGCATCGAATGAGCGCCCTGCAGAAGAACGTGCTCTCTCCCGCGACGCCGAACGCCGCGGCGCCGGTCGCCGCAGCGAAGTAGATCGGACGAGCGAAGCGCGACTCGTTGAGCGCGATGCGCGGCGCGTTGAGGTGGCGGCCGCCGGATAAATCCCATTCAGGCTTGGGCGACAGCTGCTGGCAGGAATCGACGAAGATCGCGCTCGCTGCGAGTGTTCGGACGCCCAGCGCGATTTGAGTCGGAGCGATGCTCAGCGCGTTGTTGAAGTTGTCGTGGCGTCCGATGTCTTGCAGCAGCACGTATGGGTGATCGGGAGATTCCACGATGCCATGGCCGCTGACGTAGAGGATGGCCACATTGCGAGGGTAATCGAAGCAGTCATCTTGCCATCGCTCGAGGGCTTCTTGAACCTGGTCGCCGGTCGATCGAGGCCAGAGAAGCACATCGTTGCCGCGATAGGCGGTCCGCTCGAGATCGGACGGCGCCGCGAGACCTCGGATCGATGCGAGCGGCGCCAGGTCGTTTCTATACGAGTGCTTCAACCAACGTGCGAACTCGTAGGCCGCGCTTGCCGCGCAATCCAGTTGTCCAAGCTTCAGCGTTTTCGTCGGGAGGTGATCGTACTTGCTCGTGCCGATAACCAATGCATGAGTCTTCGACGCTTCAGGAATCTTCGGAGGCCGGTACCATACCGTGCTGGCGGGACACATAGTGCAATGGTCCCGCAGATACTACACTGAGCTAGAAACGATGGCGAATGCCGACGACCGGTCCGAGGTTGAAGAAGATGGAGGCGTCGGTCAGCGGCGGCTTTGCTTTGTTGAGCGCGATCGTCAGATCGAGCTCGAAGAAGATCGTCGTCGACGCCGACATTGCCGTCTCGAGGCCCATGTCGAGCGCGACGCCGCCGATCGCCGACGAGAGTCCGCGATAGCTGAATCGATAGAGTCCCGCCTTCGCGCCCGCGTAACCGCAGAGGCGCCGGCCTTGCGCGAAGTTCAGAAAGCCGGCGCTGAAGCGCTGCGTGCTGACGCTGCCGGCGGGAATCTTGTCGACGCCATTGCCGGCCGCGTCTCTCTCGATCGCGACGTGCATCGTGCCGACGCCGAATTCGGCGATTAGACTTCGATCGCCGTCGATCGGCACGAGGGCATGGATCGAGCCCTCGGGTCCGCGCCGCGTCGTGTTCGCGAGGACGTGCGGGCCGTTTCCCGCGCGCACCGGATCGACGGGCGTGCGGGCGGTGAAGAGCGAGCCCGCGACGCCGAACGCGGCTCTCGCGTCGCAGGCCGTGGAGGGTTGCGCATGGAGACGCGACGGGATCACGAGCGCGAACATCGCTGCAACGATCATCTTCTTCATGCCACTACGATATGGAGCTCGACGGGCCGCCGTCGTGATGGACGGCTGAAGAAGCGTGATGGACTCTCAGGAAAAGGCTGAAGAATCGTGAGCGTCGCTCAGATTTGGCGGATGGCTTGTGGGCTGCTAAACTTGGCTGTTCCGCCGCAGCGCGGAACCGCTCTCAATCGTCCCCATCGTCCAGAGGCCTAGGACGTGGCCCTTTCAAGGCCAAAACACGGGTTCGAATCCCGTTGGGGACGCTACCCAAGTCACAAAAGCGTGGTGAGCGTCACATGCTTCACTGCCTGTTACCGGAAGATCACAACCACACACACGCACGCACTGGGAATCAGCGACTCGAGCCCCGGCAGAGGCTTTAGTCGCCTGCGTCGCTAGAACGGAGTGTGGTTCGTCACGAGGGCGTCTCGTTCGGGAACTGAAACCACTCGATAGTCGGAAATGCTCCTCGGAGTGCCACTGCCTGGTCGGCATCGAGGACCTCACGGCAAAACAGCGTGTCGGGCTCGAAAAACTCGAATGGCGCCTTCAGGACCGCAACTGAGAGACGGTTCCGAAGGCAGCGGATTGCATAGACTTCGAGGTTGTCGAACCGCCCCTCCCAGCGCTGAAAACTTCGAAGCGTCAGCCAGTCATGCTTCTTCACAGCTCCGAATAGTCGCGTGACCGACTCCGCGTTGTCGTTGATGACTTCGGCGGCCACCAGTGCGTACTCGTGACCTGACAGTGGTGAGCCGCAATGGCCGCAAGGACTGAGAACCCTGGCGAGGCTCAGGCGCGCCTCCTCGCGGAGCTGTTCCTGTGACGGCCGACGCTTGCGGAAGATCTTCAGCACCGACACGACACCCTCCGAGTCGGAACGAGCTTTTCTATCTCATTCTACCGCGACCATGGCAGCTGCACCGACTCCAAACCTGTGCGACGCCCTGTCTTCCGCGCACACGCATTACGAACCTGCGTCAGCCTGACATGCATGCGCCTGGCCCGGCCAAATTGATCCTGATCGAAGCGCCATACACCAGCGTGAATCCCGTTCAAGGCGCGAACCCGGCTATTCTCGAGCTATGGGTAGTTCAAATCGTATGCGAGCGTTTGCGGTGGTTGCCGGACTCATCGGACTATTCGGGCTGCAGCAGGCTCCTTTCATCCTGCGCGGGACTATTCACGTCGCGTCGTTTGGCAGACCACATCATCTGACGAACGGTACCGGGTGGAAGTCAAACGGCAGGCAACGTTCCCAGCGTTCGACATTCTCGATCCATCAGGAACGGCTCATTTCACTGTCGTTGACCAAAGGACTGGCCGGACGGCCGCCACTTCACAAGTACCACTGGACGAAATCTTCGACTTTGGAAGATTGAGCCTCTGCCCGACGGGACGAAGCGGGTGCAGTTTGAACTGATGGCTGAGAACAGAGCCAGTACGACCGCGGCGCAGTTCTACTGGCACCTGAACGTCCCTGAAGCGCAAGTCGTGTCAGTGGAGGTGAAGGCGGATCATCAAGGCCAAACCACAGATCTACATCATCAACGGGGCACGCGCCCACCACTTCGAAGGCAACGTCAAGGAACCTCTTCACAACGGCGGGGCGATCTTTGCCTTCGTCACGATGGTCATGCGCCCGGATCAGCCAGTTGAGTCCAGATGGCAGGTCTCCTGTTGTGGCAACAAGGTGTTTCCGGAAGAAGCGCCGGCCAGCGACAAGTTCGGGATCCTGCGCGTTGACCCTTCGACACTTCAACGCTGGCAGGTGATCGAGTCGAGCAGGCCGTCTTCTCGCTGAACCTGAAGGCCAACACAGCGCTGCCACAGGTCTCCCCGAACCAGTGAAGTCCTAGTCGATGCTTTCAACGCATCGGCGCCATCTGATCTTTCTATGACAACGCCAACTCGACAGGGCTTACCCTAGTCGCGAGATGGACTCGCCCACATTGAGTTTGCTCTCCGATTTGATCCAGGTGTCGATGTTTGCCTGGGCGTGTGGACGTCTCCTCGTCGGCCTATATAAAAAAAGTTCCGTACGGATATCCGTACGGAACTTTTTACAGCCTTCGGGCCTTTTTCAAAAAAATCTCGTTCTCGGGCCCGGGATCATCTGACCTACACAGCGGTCATCAGGCCGCCACCAGGCCTCCACCGATAAGCAGGCAACGCTGGTCCAACCGTGCTCGATCCGCTTGGGGACGCACCACCAGCACTGACGACGCCGCCCACGCGAGCGGGCGGGCTTGCTCTGCGCGTAGTGCCGCCGGATGCTCCGAGTTCAGCTCGTGATGACCATGTCCACGCAATCCAACCCTTCGCTTGAAACTGCTGCTTCCGCTCGTCTGCGAGATCGAGCATCGCAAGTCCATCGTGGCCGCGCGGGACTCTCGAATCTCGTCATTCGCGACCCAGCGCAATTCAACGCGCCGCAAGTTCAGCGAAAGTTGACGTAGAAGTTCCACGTCAGCACTGCCGCCAACACAATCACGACAATCCAGAACACGCGGTGCTTCAGCATCGTCATTTGGTCCTGCTTCGACTCCCACCCGCTCGGCATCCTCGGCGGTGAGTCCCGATTGCACGTCCGGCACGGCGTCCCCGGACCTGGGCAGTCATCATGCAGCCAGCCCCTGGTCGGGATGCTGCTCGCAGATCCAGCCGTATTTGCAGACGTGAACCTGTGCCGGCTTCGGCGTCTGTCGCAAACGCGAAGGTTTCATCAGTTGCCCTTCAGCTCAAGGAAACGTGGCTTTTGAAAACCACGCCTCCTAACGGTCCGAATCGAGGTACAGGATGACCGCCAACAGCACCAACCAAAGGATGCCCGCGTTGCGGACATGCCTCGGCTCGTTCCCGAGACGCCGGAACGAAGGGCCGTGCAACCACTCGTAGAACCGCAGCACGCGCGCTGGAAGGAAAACGAAGACCAGCCCAACGATCACAAACGGCGACATTATGAGCGCGTCTCTCATCACTATCGATCGGCGGCGAGCCGGCGTTCGCGAGCCTAGTCGCCGATTCAATACTATCGTGAGCGCCGAAGCCGCTGAATCACTTCGGCCAGGACCACGCCGATCGCGAGCGCGTACAAGCCGAAGGCCCATGTCTCGCCCAATCGCTCGGACGGACCGCCGACGCGGACAATCCACACGGCGGCCGAGATGCCAAGCACGATTGAAATCACCACCATCCGAATCGTCATCGCGGAACACGGTTGTTCGGGGATCAGCCTAGCCGCCGAAGCTGAAGAGCGATGTGAGTCCGTCATGGACGGGCCATACAGCTCGATCTTGAGTGGCACCGGGTATCGACCACGCCACAGCGCGAATTCGCCAACCCTCTTCAGAAGTGCAGTCTCAGATTCCTCAAGGACGATTCCAGCTTGGCACACAATTCGATCGGGTTGTGCCTGCCTGAGAGCACGGAACCTTGATTCACTGGCCACCGGCCGTCTAACCTGACGGACGGTTCTCCCCGCAACGCGCAGCGGGATTCACTCTCTATGTCGAAGCACATCCCGTCGGCGGTCCTCAGGGGCCTGTCTGCCGACGACCGGCGATGCATTGGGGACGCCAATTTGTGTTACGCCCGCACCACGAAGGTTCTCCACGCGACAGACCCACGCGAGCGAAGGACCAGAGCACGTTGAGCCGTTGTTTCGTCGCCTGCCTGTTGACAGTTCTCGTCGCGTGCGCGTCACAGCCGCGTTACATCGTGACGTCCACTCCCTTGAAGCTGATCGATTCTGCTCATCCGGGACTGTGCCTCGCTATCGACCCCGAGGATCCCAAAGGGATCTGGTGGTGGGACGCCGGCCGATCCGGCTGCACGGACCGTTCGAGCTCGACGATGGCTGCGGATCGAGCCAGCGTCACACGGGGGACGGCGGGCACGGTCGACGCGTCATTTCAAGTGGGTTTGGTGAGTGGCCGGAATCTACAAGTGCGACTGGAGGCGTTCGACGGACGAATCCGCGACACGATCTCCGGCTTGAGCGTGCCAGCCGAACGCCGCGCTACTCTGGAATTGCCCGAGCGCCCGCCGATCGGCAACCGCTGACGGGCGAGACGGCATCGACCTTCGTCGTCGTTGCGTGCGACGATTGTTCGCTAAACCTTGCCAGCTCGCCGACTGATCATCGGTTTGAATATGGCGCCAGATCTCGAACAGGAAGCCGCGTTCATCCGTGCCTTCATCACTCCGGCCAAGCGTGATCGGCTCGTCGAACTCCTTGGAAGGCCCAAGCGCCGTCAGGATGTTCTGCGCAGGCTGTACCATTTCGCGGACCTCGATCCACGTTTCATCGGCAATATTCCTGCGGCTGAAGATAGCGTGGAAGGCGTCGAGGCTCTGCTCCGGTCAAAAGGCGCTCCGGACATGTGCTACGCCATTTCCACCGACCTAGAACTCGACGGTAGGACCGTTACGCTCAGGGAAGCTCTGACTCGGATACGGGGACGGGGGCACGGAACTCTCCTTTCGTGCGTGCCCGGGTCGCTTGGGTATTTTGAAGGCGAAGAGATCGGTGCGCGCTACGTCCTCGAACGTAGCAGTGGACGCACGAGGCGCTGAAACTCGACGAGCAATGCGTCAAAATCCCGAAGCAGTCCGACGCGCTACCGTCTCCGGTTTCGAATCAGAATCACGACGAGGACAATCCCGATCACGACTGCGGCGAGAAACCGAACGTCGATGGCGACCAACATCAGCGCACCTTTCGACGGCCGAAACCGCGGCTCAAAAGCGCCAGGCAAGACCCGCGCGCAACGGTCCCGCCCCGAGGAGCCCCTCGCCCTCCACCTCTCCCACGAGCATCATCCGGAACTCGGCGAAGATGCTCAGACGCTCTCGGACCGGTACTTGGAGCCCGCCGCCTAGGAACACCGCGCGCACGCCGCCGGTCGTCCCTTCGCCGGGAAACCGCTGGTCCTCGTTCGGACGCGCGACGCCGGCGCCCATCCCGAAGAGCCCATATGGTCGAATGCGATCGTGGCCGAACGGTGTCACGCGCAGCTCCGCCGTCCCGAGCGTCAGAGTCGCGCCACGAAACGTCGAGATCACGTCGCCATCGCGGTCCACCCGGCTGGCAATGTGCGTCCGCTCGACGTTGAACACGAACGCGACATACGGAATCGGAGAAAAGTCAACACCGGCCGCCAGGCTGTATCCGCTCTCGCGAAGGACCGGCCCGGCGGACCCGAGGACTTGGAATGACTGAGCGTTCGCGACACCCCGCGACGCCAGCAACAGCAAGACCGTCAGACACGCGATGCTCCGCATGGGAAGTCCTCTGCAGAGGCATGCGCAGAACGGATGGCTTTCGGCTCAGAGCCGACAGGCGTCTAGGTGGAGGTGCGCCGGACGTTCTCCGCACGCGGGCCTTTGGGTCCTTGGCCAACGTCGAACTCGACGCTGTCACCCTCACGCAGATCCTTGAGGCCCTCGCCATACACCGCACTCTCGTGGAAAAAGTAGTCGCTTCCTCCATCGCCCTTGATGAACCCAAACCCCTTGTCGACTCGTAACGTTCGAATCTTTCCCGTCATCATTACACCTCGCAGGATCGGAGATTTTCGCCGCGCGCGGCTCAACTTGTTGGAATGTCAGGGGCCGTCCGGCGACGAGAAGGCAGCGGCGCCTTTTCTGCGCGCAGCGCTTCCCCTGTCACGTGCCACATGTGATTGCAGTTGCTGCAGATGCGGTAACAGCCCGATGGGCTGGGCCGCGTGTTCCGCAGTGTCGTCCCATGGCACTGAGGGCACGACGGCGCGCTTGTGCGAGTTGATCCCATGAGCGAAGCATACCCGCTTTTCCTCATCCTCGCTGTTCACTTCTGGACGGACCCGGGGTGTCGAGGTGTGTGCTAAACGGAACAGACCCCAAGAACTCGGTTGTCTAGTGTGGGTTGCGGAAATGACGACAGACAAGCAGGCGCAGTGGTGGATCGGCTTTGCGTGCAAGCATTGCGGCGCGCCGTTAGCCGTCCAGCAATCAAATGACGCATCGAAGTTCGCCAAACATGCGGAGCGAGGCTGGCGTGTGAGCTGCACGAGCTGCGGGGTGACCGAATACTACGAGCCAGGAACCCCGATGCTGAGGATGGCGGTTTCAACCTGAGAGTCCGTCCGCGACGTGATGGAGGTGTTCCGTGCAGCGGCATTCCCACCGATTGCTCGCGGCACGCGTCATCGATCAAGCCGTTCGAGATGTGCGCAATCCAAACGGGGCGCTGATCGACAATGCGAGCGCACGAGCCTTTTTATCCGGGTCGCCGATGCTGTCCTATTGGTGCGAGATCGCGGACCTCGATCTGAGCTGTGTGGTGGATCGGGCACGGACGCTCATCGCTGATTGCGATGCGCCGGGTCGGCGAACGCACGACGGCGGTGTTGGGAATCACCGAAGGCGTGGCGTTTAAGGCGCCGAACGGCGTGGTCGTGCGAAGGCGAGTACTTCGCCAGCATCGGCTACCGCTGGTGACGCCCGCTACTTCGCGGGTGGTGGCAGGGGCCCGATCTGGACGCGCCGGAACTCGACCTCCGCACCCTCGGCCTGGATCGCGATCCGTCCGCGGTCGGCGGTGCTGTTGAATCCTTCGTTGACGAGATCGCCGTTGACCCAGACCTTCAGCGTTCGGCCGCGCGCTTCGACGATCATCGTGTTCCACTCGCCCGGCGGCTTCTCGGAGTTGTCGGTGAGATTGAGAATCCGGCGTGCGTCGCCCTCACTGCCACCATATTTCTGACCTTCTTTTCGCGGACGCCGCGTCTGCATGTCGGGCACTTCGATGTTCTCTTGGATGCACCAGAAGTCTCCGGCGTGCAGGTGGTTCATCTGCACCTCGATCGATTGCGGGAACATCCGATCAAGCGCGCGCAGCCGCGACGCGTGAACGAGGACGCCGCAATTGCCTGGCTTGGCGGGAAACCGGTACTCGACCTCGAGCCGGTAGTCACGGTAGGCCGATTCCGTGAGCAGATGGCCTCGCGGCAGGCCGAGACTGACGAGCATCCCGTCGCGAACGATGAAACTGTCCGGCGCGTCGGGAGTCGTGTCCTTGGTTGGCACGTCCGGCTTCCACCCGGAGAGATCCCGCCCGTTGAACAACTGGATGGTGCGCTCCGGCACGATCGCATCGGGCACCGTCGACTGCGGCGGTCCCTGGGCCGAAGCGGTCGTCATCGAGTTGCTGCCGGCGCCAGCCGCGAGCAGCACGACTGCGAGAAGAGGAAATCGGTTAGCCATAAATGCTTTCGGACAGCGAGCCCCGGACAGCGGACTGCGGACGTGAAATGCTCGCCGTTGCGTCGGCGTGCCAGACGAACACGGCAGCTGAGTGACATACTACTACTCACCTCGGTCATACCCGCAGATGCGTCGCCACTAACGGTCGTGTCCATGGAGCGCCAGATGAATGAGCTCCTCGGCGCGCTCTTCTGTAATGCCATGCTCCTGATCGACGGAGAGCGGGTGTCCTTCGTCGATCACGCGAATCGTCGGTCGAACGCCAACCGGCTCCGTCTGCACCGTGGCTTTGATGTTGATCGACGATGGGTAGCCGGGGATCTGGTTGCTGAGCCATCCGAAATACGGCGGCTCGGACTCCCGGCCGGTCGTGTTCCAAAGCTCGGACGAACGCATGAAGTGCGCTTCGCTGAGCGTCGACCAGACAGTCCAGCGAATGAACTCCGACGAGTTCCGTATCGGAACGTCCAAGTTCCCGAGGATAAAGAAGTGCTTGTTATCCAGAACGCATTGCTCGGAGCCCCGTTCGACGCGCCTTCGGAACTCGATCTCTGAAAGGCCCGCAACCGCCGCCGGAAGGTCGAGGCCGAAACACGTCGGGCGCTCGTGGTGCCAAACGCCGCAGGTGCGACACCGATATCCCATGTTGTTTCCTCAGGCCAAACGCATTCACTCGCGCGTACTCTACGCGTTATCTGCCGGTTCGAATGCACTTTGGATGGAGCGAACAAAGAGCGAATATGCTACGCTGACGGCCGTGTCTCTGCGCGTCTGCACGATCGGCTTCACGGCCGCCACCGGGATTTCACATTCGGTCGACGTGGAGGCGGCGTCGCTGTATGAAGCCGCCGCGATGGGCCTCGCGCGATTGAAGCAGGACGGCTGGATCGAAGGCCTCGGCCCGTCGACGAAGCTCGAGATCACCGTGCGCGATCCCGGCTCGCATCACACGCTGAGCGTTCACCAGCTTCAACGTTGGATTGAGAGCGCGAACGCGACTCCCGCGGACGCGCTGAAGAAAGCTAAACTCAAACGTCTGCTCGCGGGAGCGCGCTAGCGTACGAGTCGTTTTTCCTTCAGTGAGGTTCCCCGTGAAAATGACCCGCCGAGACGTCGTCGCAACGCTCGCCGTGTTCGCCGAGTTGATCGCGTCCGCGCGTGACGTCAGCGCGCAAGCGCCCGCCGAACGGCCGCGCGCGCCGATCAAATTCGATCTGCCAAATCTCTCGATGGACGATTGGGAAGTGACCATCAGTCACGTCGATTACGCGCCGGGACGCGTGGGCTCGGCGCATCGGCACGCGGGCTTCGTGCTCGCCTACGTGCTGAAGGGCGAAGTCATGACGAAGATCTCGGGCCAGGGGCCCGCGAAGATTTACAAAGCCGGCGAGATGTTCTTCGAGCCGCCGGGCGCGGTGCACGAAGAGTCTGGCAACCCGAGCCAGACGGAGCCCGCCCAGCTGCTCGCGATGATCTTCGCGAAGAAGGGATCGACGCTGACGACGCCCGTCACCGGGCGCGACAAGTAAAGTTCTCCGCATCGTCGGCGCTGCCGCTGCCTGTGTAGACGGCGAGTTGCGGGTACGGGCAGAGCGGACGCGTGCGATCGACGCGTCCATTGGTTGCGTGCGACGCGACGATGCGGTCGGGCGGCTTGCCGTGCTCGACCCACTCGTCCAACGCGCCCACTGCGTCGAACGTGTTCGGCCCGTCGCCGCCGCGGCAGTGGCCCATGCCGGGGACCATGAACAATCGAATCCAGTCGGACGTCTTGGCAGCGCCGCCCATGCGGGCGAGCACGTCGTTGTAGTAGTTCACGCTCGCGCGCGGCGCCACGAGCGCATCGCTCCATCCGTGATACATGAGAAGCTTGCCGCGCCGCTTCACGAACGGCTGCAGGTTTGGATCGATCGCATCGGCGCTGCGGATCTCCGCTGACGCTTCGGCCTTCGCCAGATCACGATCGAGATCGAACGTTCGCCAGTCCCATTGAGGATCCTTGTAGACAAGGTACCTGAATGTGTCGGCGACGAGCGGCAGCGGATCGGGGCGCGCGAAGAGGAAGCCCCAGCCCAGCTCAGACCCGAGTTCACGTGGCGGAAACACCTCGACGCCGCTGCGTGTCTTCAACGGCGTCAGGATCGTCTTCACAGCCGCGGCCTGCGGCCGCGTCAGACACGACGGCCCGTCCTCGCCTTTGCAGACGAGCATGTCGGGATCGAAATCGCAGCCCGCCGGATCCTGGATGAGCCGATCTTTGAGGCCGTCGCGCGCGTCGCAGGCGTCGAGCACGGCGGCGTGGATCGTTTGGTACTTGGATTCGGGGATGACGCTCGACGAATCTCGCCACAACGCTTGATGCATGGCGAGACCCGCGGCGTTGAGACGGCTGCGCGGATTCGCCGACGCTCCGGCGATGATGCCGTCGTAATCCGACGGAAAGCGCTGCGTTTCCATGAGGCCTTGGCGTCCGCCGGTCGAGCATCCATTCCAATAGGACAGCCGCGGCGGCTTGCCGTAGAAGGTCTCGATGATGGTTTTCGCCCGCACCGTCATCTCGTGCACCGAGCGCCAGGCGAAATCGGCGAACTTCTCGGGGTGGCCGAGGGCGAAGCTGCCGCCATCGCCCGTGTGGCCCGTATCGGTCGAACTGGTCGCGTAGCCGCGCGCGAGCGCGTCGCTCATCGCTGGATAGCTGATCGTCCCTGCCCAGCCGCCATTGCCGACCGCCTGGAACTTGCCGTTCCAGCCCGTCACAGGCATCCAGACTTCGATCTTGATGTCGGAATCTGGCGAGGGCGTGAGGATCGCCGCGACCCGGCACATCGCGACTGAATTCGTGGGTCCCTGCTGCGCGGGCGTTGCGCCCGCCGGCCGCGAGAATCCGTTCGGTGGAACGACGGCGGCCAGCGTGATCGTCATGTTCTGCGCCTTCAGCGACGCGAGGCTCTCGCAGGTCTGAGGCGGAGTCGCGGTGAGTCTTGCTGCGAGGAGAGAGACGGTGAGTATCGCGCCGAACGTCACGGCATGTGTCATGTGAAGCGTCCGGCGCGATTATACAGATCGGCGAGCCGCCTCATCGCTCGCGCAGGCGATAGCGCTGGATCTTCCCGGTCGGCGTCTTTGGCAGCTCGGTCACGAACTCGATCGCGCGCGGGTATTTGTGCGGCGCGAGCCGGCTCTTCACGTGGTTCTTGAGCTCCGACTCCAAGTCGGACGTCGCGTCCTCGCTCGACTTCAAGACGACGAAGGCCTTGGTGCGGAGAAGGCCGTCCTCGTTCGGCACGCCGACGACCGCGGCTTCGAGCACCGCGGCGTGTTGCACCAGACAGCTCTCGACCTCGAACGGCGACACGTACTGGCCGCTCACTTTGATCATGTCGTCGCTGCGGCCGGCATACGTCCAGTAGCCCTCCGCATCGCGGACGTATTTGTCGCCGGTGCGCGTCCAGTGGCCGAGGAACGTGGCGCGCGTCTTCGCGCGGTTGCACCAGTAGAAGAGCGCGTGGCTGTCGCCCTTCACGTAGAGGTCGCCGATCTCGCCATCGGCCACCGGCTCGCCCGCGTCGTTCAACAGCTTCAGCTCGTACCCCGGCACCGCTTTGCCGCTGGTGCCGTAACGCAGATCGTCGGCGCGATTCGACAAGAAGATGTGCAGCATCTCGGTCGAGCCGATGCCGTCGAGGATCGGCGCGCCGAAGTGCGCGGTGAAACGCTCGCCGATCTCGCGCGGCAGCGCTTCGCCCGCCGATGCGCAGCGCCGCAGGCGCACGGCGTGAGGCGCCGGCAGCGCAGGCGAGGCGAGCATGCCGGCGTAGAGCGTCGGCACGCCGAAGAACACGGTCGGCTGGCGCTCGATCATGCGCTTGAACACGGCCTCGGGCGTGGGCCGCTCGGGCATCAATACGACGGTCGCGCCGGCGCTCAACGGGAACGTCAGGCTGTTGCCGAGGCCGTACGCGAAGAACAGTTTCGCGGCGGAGAAGGTGACGTCCTCCTCCGAGAGCTGCAGCACGTGCCGTCCGTACGTCGACGCGGTGACGAAGAGATTGCCGTGCGTGTGCACCGTGCCCTTGCAGCGGCCCGTCGACCCTGATGAGTAGAGCCAGAAGGCGCTGGCATCGGCTGGCGTGTCGGCGGCCGCAGCGTCGGCATCTCCGCGTTCGACCAATGCGGCGACGTCGGTGATCACCGGGATGCGTACGCCAATGCGCTCGAGCGCCGCGTCGAACGCCGCCTTCAGCGGCGGCGACACGATGGCCGCGCGCGCGTGGCTGTCCGCGACGATCCAGCCGAGCTCCTCGATCGCGAGCAGCGTGTTCGCGGGGATCGGGACGAGGCCGGCGTGCAGGCAGCCGAGGAACGCGATCGGCCAGTCGACCGTGTCGTGCATCACGAGCACGATGCGCTCTTCGGGCCGCATGCCGGACGCGAGCAGCGCGCTGCCAAAACATCGCGCGGCGCGCGCGAGCTCGGAGTAGGTCAGCGTGCGCGCGTCGTCCTGGTATGCGATCTTCCGCCCGCGCATCGCGTTGAGCGCGAAGAGATGGGCGGCGAAGTTGAGGCGCTCCGGCGGCGGCTCGATCGGGTCGCCCATGGCGGCAGTATAGGACCAGTTCCGAACGAGTCGGTGTATAACCTGGACTCGATGGAGGAAAGCGGCACGATCGCCGAGGTGTTCGCCCGCATCTATCGGCTTCGGTCGTGGGGTGATGGCGAGTCGCGCTCGGGGCCCGGGTCGGGCCTCGCCCGCACCGAGGGCATCCGCGCCGATCTCGACTCGCTGGTGCGATCGCTCGGAGTCCGTTCACTTCTGGACGCGGGCTGCGGCGACTTCCATTGGATGCAGGCGATGAGCTTCGACCTCGACGCTTACATCGGCGTCGACGTGGTCGACGAGGTCGTCGACGCCTGCGCGCAGTACGCGCGTCCGCGATGCGAGTTCGCATGTCTCGACATCACGCGCGATGCACTGCCGCGCGTCGATCTGATTCTCTGCCGCGACGTGCTGCCGCACTTCTCGTTCGCCGACATCCACCGGACGCTCGACAACTTCGCGCGCAGCGGCTCGCGGTGGCTGCTCACGAACACGTTCGTCGATCGGCAGGCGAACGACGACATCACGACCGGAGAGTGGCGTCCGATCAACCTCGAGCGTCCGCCGTTCTCGCTTCCGGCGCCGTCGCGCGTGATCGACGAACGCTGTCATCACACGGGCGGGATTTACCGCGACAAGCGTCTTTCGCTGTGGGAGCTGATCTCACCGCGCTTCAGGAGGAACGCGTGATTGCTTTGGCATTGATCCTCACCGTGATGGCTCCGTCACCTGGTTGGCAAGATGCCGCCGCGAACGCCCGCGCGGCGTTCGAGCTCGCCAACGCGCTGTTCGACAAAACCGAGAACGAGAGAGCGCTCGCCGAGTACGACAAGGCGATCGCGATCGATCCGAAGAAGCCCGAGTACCACGTCGGACGCTGCCGGACGCTCGCGCGGCTGATGCGGCACAAGGAAGCGATCGAGAGCTGCTCGGACGCGCTGAAGCTCGACGCGAAGAACGCGCAGGCGTTCCTCGAGCGCGGCCACTTCCTGATCAACCTGCGTCAGGCCGACAAGGCGCTGCCCGATCTGCTTCGAGCGCGCACGCTCGGCGCCGATCCGTACGGCGTCGCATATCACTTGTCGCTCGCGTACTACGTCACCGGCGATTTCAAGAGAGCGGCGCAGGAGTACGAGCAGTGCTACCCGAACGCCAAGACCGACGACAATCGCGTCGGGTGCCTGGCCTGGCAATACGTCGCGTTGTTGCGTGCGGGAAGGAAAGGGGACGCGGACAAAGTTCTCGAGCGCATCACGCCCGATACGACCGTGCAGTCGAGCGTGGCGTACCTCGATCGGCTGCTGCTGTTCAAGGGCGTCAAGAAAGAAGAAGAGGTCGCGCAGGCGATGCAAAAAGACAACCTGCAGCTGCCGACCGTCGCCTACGGCATCGGCGTGTGGCACCTCGTCAACGGGCGGCAGGCTCGCGCGCGCGAGTACTTCGAGAAGGCGACCGCGCCGCCCGCTCAACAGAGCGGATTCGGATCGGTCGCCTCTTATTACGAGCTGCAGCGAATGAAGTGACTCCCTGCGGGTTGAGGCTCAGATCAGTCGCCATACAGCAGCGAGACGTGTTCCCTGGTTCTACGGTCGCCGCCGGGACGAATCACGCGCCGAGTCGCTACTTGATGCGCACGCTCGTGTCGAATCGGCGGAAGTTCGAATAGACCGCGTCGCAGAGGATGCGTTCGTGCTCGACGCGCGACGTCGACCCCGCCGGGGGCTGGGTGCCGCGTTCGTACTCCTCGTGAAATCGGGACGGCACCCAGATTTGAAGGCGGTCGTCCGGCTCGTAGACGGTCGTCAGATCGAAGCGGAGATGTTCATCCTTTCCGGTGATCTGCACGCGGCGCACACGGCCGCCGCCGGCCTCGACGATCGCTTCGCCCTCGAGGAAGACCGGGCCGCCGTTCGGATCTCTGATGAGCGTCGGCCTGTCGCGTTCTGCGAACGCCAGCGTGACGAGCGTGGCGCCGCCGGATCGCTCGACGCGCCGGCGATCGAACGAGAAACGCGCGCGGTGGCGATCGTCGAGCGCGAGGAGACCGAGCGTCGGCTCGTTGAAGTTCCGGAACGTGCGTCCGATGTTGTGGCGCGCGTTGTCCGCTCGGAACGCTGCCGCCACGTCCTGTGGCGGCAGCGTCCGTAAGGCTTCTCTGATGTCGCGGCGATCGCGAAGCTCTCGTCCGTCCACGGCCATCACGTCGCGAATCGTCATCCAGTCGTGCCGCGCGGGCGCGAACATGAAGAAGACTTCGCTGCGCGTCTCGCGGCGCCGCGGGCCGTCTCGATCGAACGGCGTCTGCTCGACGATCCGCTGCACGTACGCCTCGTCTGCCAGAATCGACGTCAGCAGCGTCTGATACGAGGCGACGTAGCTCGCCGCCGCCGCGACGACCGCGCGCTCGGAGACGTCCGGCCCTTGCGGAGCGGACGCGGTGACCGCCGCGCCGAGCGCCGCGATCGCGCCGAGCGCCGCGATCGCAGCGGCGTACACGATGATGCGTCGCTGTGACACGTGTGATTAGAGCGGGCCCGACCTCCATGGCCCCCAGATCGCCAGCGTCGCGGCGCGCTCGAACCGCTCCGGACCGACGGGGAGTTGCAGCGGGGCTCGATACGGCTGCGTCGTGCGCACGGTCGACCGTCCGTATTGATTCACGAACAGCGTACGGCCGTCGGGACTGAAGCAGACACCCGCGAACTCGATCGTGTTTCGCAGGTTCCTTGCAAGGTCGAAGATCTCTCCCTTCGGCGTCAGCGCGCGCAGGAACTGCGCGCCGCCGGCGTCCTCGCACATGACGAGGCCGCCGCGCGGCGTGACGCAGCAATTGTCCGGACCGTCGCAGACCTCGTGGCCCGGCGACTCGAAGATCAGCGTCAGTGTCGACGCCGATGGATCGTAGACCCACGTTTGTCCGAAGCCCATGTCGCCGCCGTTGGTGGAGACGAAGAAGATGCGGCCGTTGCCGTACCAACATCCTTCCAACCGCCGGAATCGCGCTCCGCCCGCGGCCAGCCCCTCGAGGAACACCGTGGACAAACCGCCCGCGCCCGTCGGTGTGGCCGGATCCGGCGTCGTGATCGTGACCCACTCGACTTGCATCGGCACGCCGACCGTCTGATTGATCGCCAGCTCGAATTGCGGCGCGTCCTTGATCTTCAGCATCTGCAGGACGCCATTTGGCACGGCGAGATCCCCGGGCCGCGTGGGGCGCGCTGCCGGAACGTACCGGTAGAATCCGGATCCGTCGCCCTGATCTTCCGTCTCGTACACGATGCCCGTCGCCGGATCGACCGCAACCGCTTCATGCGCGAACCGTCCGAGATGTTTGAGCGCGATCGGATCGGCGGGCGAGCCGGGCATCGTGTCGATCGGCACCTCGAAGCAGTAGCCGTGGTTCTGCGCGAAGCCAGTGACCGCAGTCGGCGAGCCGCTCAGCAGCGTCTCCTCGCACGACAACCAACTGCCCCAGGGCGTGACGCCGCCGGCGCAATTGCGCAGCGTGCCCACGAGGCTCCAATGCTGTGAGACGAGCTCACGCTGGCCGTGGGTCTCGACCTCGAGCGTCGTCGTGCCACCGCCGGCATAGGCGTCGTACGCAAACGCGCGCGGCCCGAAATCCGTGTCGAGCACGTCGTTGAGGATCCCTGCCGAGCTCGACGTGCTGCCGGCCGGTCGCGGCCGCAAACGGTTCGGATCCTCGTTGTCCTCGCAGTTGCGGACCAGGAGCACGTTGCCGTTTGGCAGCGGGAACGCGCCCATCCCGTCCATCGCCTTCGGCACGGGGAACCCGTCGTCCATTTTGTCGCCTTCGGTGCTCACGACGCGGTACTGAAATCCCGGAGGAAGCGCGAGGTCATCGCCCGCGGGCCGAAGCGGTCCGTAGCCGACGTCGTTTCTCCTGCCGTCACGATCGTTTCGGCCTTCGTTGTGCGCGCGCGCAACGAGCGCGTCGAACATGCCGCCTCCTACGGTCGTGACCCCGGCCGCAAGGGCCGTTCGCGTGACGAACGTTCGCCGATTGACGTCGAATCGCTTGTGTGGCATCGGCACTCCTCCTTCGTGGACGAGAGACTCCGGCCGCCGCGTGACAATTCAGCTCCGCGGCCCGAGATTGTCTGCCGACTGATTTCGCGAAAGCAAGCGTGGAATCAACGGCACGCGATCGCGTTCTTCGCCACGCGCTGGACGAGCTTCTTCACCTCATCGGGCGTCGCCTCGAGCACGCGCTCGCGCAGGAGCCTCAATCGCGGGGCGAAGTCCGTCCCCACCATCAGGAATTTGATGTCGATGGCGTCGTTTCTGACCGGCGTGATGCGCGCGCGATCGCAGACGAGCGTGTTTCCGCACGCGATCACGGTCAGTCCGTTCGTGAGAGGTACCAAGTCTTCGATGGTCATGACGGTGCCTCCAGCCGGAAAGGTCTCTACCTGGTCTGGCGTAGAGTACGCCAACTGTGACTCGTTTGGCTGGGAGGAATTGGCTCGGCGGATGGTTCGACCGGAGGGGCAGCCTGGCTCTTCTTCGAATCGATGCTGCCATGGCGCACGCGGCGAGTGGCGCCGTCCGTGATGGATCAGGTTGACGGCAACCTCCTCGATCGCGTGCGCCGTGCGGATGACGACGTCAAGCGTATGGCGGCCGCGCACGACCGCACGGATCAGTAGCGAGCGCCGCGCGCATCGTCCGCTCCCGGCCGAGTCTGACGGAATCCCGTATCCGGTCCGATATCGGAGTGCCCGCGCGGTCTCCACCACGTGAACCACGTGTGGCCGCGCGCTTTTCCGCGCCGGTTCATGATGAAGAACGGAATCCAGAGCGCGAGGCAAAGGATCAGCGCGATCGTCAGGCCAGTCGAAAGATCCATGGATCAGCTCCCTTCTGCTGCCATGGATCTTTGTTGCAAGCCTCAGTCCGCTCGATCACTTCTCGGTGATTCGCACTTCAGCTCGCATCCACGGATGGATGCAGCACTGGTATTTCTCGACGCCCGCCTCTTCTTCCACTTCGCTCGACGACGCCCCTGGCGCGAGGAAATCGCCGGGCGCGAGCCGCGTGCACTCGGGCGCGACAGTGGTCAGGCCCGTGAGCTCGTTCAAGTCCGCGATGATGCCGCCGCCGAATTCCTCGACCTCGGTGAACGTGTGCACCTCGCCGCCGCGATTGATCGCGACGAGCATCTGCCCGACGCGCATCATCACGTTCGGCGGCGCGAAGCGCCACGCGCCGATGGAGTGATGCCGGCCGAGCTGCTCGAGAAACTTCTCGACGCGAACGCCCCCGGAGCGCGTGCACGTGCCGGCGCCGAATGCCGCGTTGAACGTCTCCGGATCGCACGCGTCGAACATCGTGACGACGTGCTGCTGTCCAGTTTTCGCGGCGAGCTGAGCCGGAGGTGTCGCTGCGTCAGCTCGCGTGTTTTCGACAGTGGAGGGAGCGACCGGTTGCGGGGCGTTCTCGCATCCGACGAATAGCGCTGCTGCACCGATCAAGACGACGAGTGAATGAGATCGCATGGACATCGCTGGAACTCCTTCGCCGAACGGTCTAGCAAACACGGAGCCCCGCGATGCGAAGGAATCTGGCCGGTTTTCGCGGTCAGCGGACGAACGCGCGCGGGCCGCTTTCGTTGTTCTGCGGAGTTCCTTACAGATCGCGTAAGTAGTGGCGAGAGTTGATGAGGTGTCAGCTCGGCCGCTGTATTCTATCGAGGAGCGTCGGTCACGTGCAGATGACCTATCGACTGTGGATCGCCTTCGCCGTCGTGCCGATCGTGGACTTCATCATCGGCTACGTCGGCTTGCCGCTGGTTGCCCACGGAGCGAACGCCCACAATGCGGATCAGATCGCGCGCTCGCTCGGATCGATGACCGGATTCTTGGGGCTGCTCGTTACGGTATTCGGCGCCATGCCGACCGTGCTCTGGTTAATTCAGCGTGGGCCGGTTTCGTTTCGGCAGGTCTTCGTTGCCGGGTTGATTCTCGGCAATGTCCCATTCGCGCTGTTCGCGACGGTGGCCGCGCGCGGGTTGCTCGTTCATCTGATCGCGGGCACGATCGGCGATCACCTCGTTCCCATTTCGGAGCTCATTGCCGGGAATCTTTCCGCAATCGCGATTGGCTCCATCGTCGGCGGCATCTCGGCTACCGTGTTCTGGTGTGTGTGGCGCATTCCTTCTTCAGCGACGCCACGCCATCCTCTCCCCACGCGATGAAGAGGCGCGCCGCGCGCATCTTCATGTACTCGGCGTCGGCGCACAAGCTCGCGGGCAACTCCGACTGCGTGATCGATGAAGGGGGACCGAGGTAGAGCACCGCGTCGAACTGATCCTCCATCTTCGTGCGAGGGTCGGTCTCAATCCCGGAGAAGTACTTGAAGTCGAGTCTTCCCAGCCTCGTGCCGCGAACTTTTGCGAGACTCGGAACGGGCCACGATGCAATGTCGCGCTGCATGCGCTCCATTTCCACGGTCGTGTTGGTCCAGACGTTGAACGCTTTCGTCCCCAGCGCTTCGATCCTGTTCAGCGTCGACTCGCTCACAGACGGAGTGCCGACCCATCGGTTGTACCGAAGAAAGTGGCCGTCGCCGTAGACGACGAGCGCGCGGCGATTCTTCGAAAGCACTTCCTTGTTGATCACATCTACGACGTGCACCCGCAGGGAGACCAGGCGCACTACGTCGTCTTTCGTGCGCACGGCGTCCCAATCTACCGGAGGATCGCCGAGCAGGACGCGAAGCTTCCGATCGTCGGGAAGCGAAGCATTCACCTGACGCACGGCACGGAAGAACTCCTCGTAGATCGGCGTGTCCCAGATCGGCGTCGGGTTGGTCGTGTCCTGCCACGCGTGCCGGAGCTCCGCGTATGGGACGTCTTCGCCGCGGACGAATCGATCCATCGCGCTCTGATAGCCCGCGGTTCCCGATTCGACGACGATGTCGTTGACGAGGGACGGGAAGCGCGGATCGCGTACGAGCGCGAGGCGGAACGCGTGCGCCTGGTTGTTGCCGTGCATGCCTTCGCCGAGCGCGACGATGTGATGGGACGTGAAGGCGTCCAGGATGCCCGAGACCCCATCGACCCTGACGGCGGATCTCGTGCAGCCGGTCTGAGCCGCGATCGCCAGGCAAAGATAGATTGATGCGCGGGACACCGGGAGATGGTAACAGGTGCGCGCGTTAACCCCGGTGCGCGCGAACGCGTATTGACTAGGGAAGATGACACGATCGCCCACGCTCGACGTGTTTTCCGCGGCGTGCGCGGCGGCGTTCGTCGTCGTGCTCGCCGTCAGTGCCTATTGGGATCCCACCATCCGCATGCTGCACGTCTTCGAAGCGGTCCCGTATCTCGTGGCCGCCATGTTGACGCTTCGCCAAAAGAAACCTGGGTACATTCTCGGGTTCGCGAGCGGCGGGTTCTGGCTCTGGATGGCGGGGACGAGGACGACGTTCGTTCGCAACGGGTTCGAGCAGCTCGCGATCCTTCTTCGGACGGGCCATGTCGATCAGCCCGACGTGTTGATCGCGGCGCCCGCCGCGATCGCGACCGGCGGCCTCGCGCTGTTGTCGCTCGTTGGCTACTTTCGATCGCGGACGCGTTCGTGGCGCGACGCGGGTCTCTTCGTGCTCGCCCTAGGCGCTATCGCCGCCTACTTCGCCGCGATATTCGCGGCGTTCGCGCCTCGCTACCTCGTGCTGTTCGAGCGCCTGTTTCAATAGCCGTACGGCGCGGCCGCGCGTACAATCGGCGCCGTGACGTGCTCCACATGTTTTTCGTCCGCGCGGATGGCGATTGCGCTCGGCTGGGGCACGGGCACCATCCTGACCTTTCCTCACCGAGGTGCACCGTGACGAGACTTCAATTCGCTGCCGCACTGATCGTCGCGCTCGCGTGCGCGGCTCTTTTCAGTCCCGGGAAGCGTGCCACCGCGCAGACGATTCCGCCGGAGCTCGGGCAGGGATGGCTGCCGGAGTTCACGTTGACCTCGAGACAGCTCTTGCAGCTTGCGGACGCGACGCCGGAGGAGAAGTTCGGATGGCGTCCCGCGCCGGGCGTGCGGTCGACGAGCGAGGTGTACATCCACCTCGCCATTGGAAACTACCTTCTGCTCGAGCGCGCCGGCGTGAAGCCGCCGATCGATCTCGCGTCCGCGGTGCCGAAGGATCCCGAGAAGAACATCACGAAGAAGGCGGACGTGATCCGCTGGCTGCGGAACTCGCTCGAGGCGGTGAGCAAAGGCTATCAGTCGGCCGATCGGCAGAAGAAGGTGCAGTTCTTCGGCAAGGATGCGGTTGCCGACGGCGTGTTCCTACGAATCCTCGTGCACAACAACGAGCACATGGGGCAGTCGATCGCGTACGCGCGGATGAACGGAATCGCGCCGCCCTGGTCGCAGTAGGGCGCGTCAGGCACCATCGCGATCGCACAGCAGAACTTCCACTCGCAATCGCCTCGTCAAATTGCAGACCTGCGCCGGAGTCTGCGACCGCGCCGACTATGCACGGTTCAGGTCATCTCGCTTGCAATCTTCTTCGCGAGAGAACTAGGTGACGAGCTCACCGGAAGGGGTGCAACTATGAAACGGATTGGTGTCGTGCCAATCGCGCTGGCGGTCGCGCTGACGATCGGCTGCGATCGAAACGACCGCGCGCGAAACGCGGACGGATCCCCGGCGATCGGCACGAGCGGAAAGAGCGCCGAGAACGTCAGCCGCGGCGATAAAGATTTCGTCAACGATCTGGTGATCGCGAACATGGCGGAGATCGAGCTGGGCAGGCTGGCCGTCGAGAAAGCCGCGAGCGCGGACGTGAAGAAATTCGCTCAGCAGATGATCGACGATCACACGGCGGCGCAGGACAAGCTGAAGAGGATCGCGAGTCCTTACAAGATCGAGACGCCGACCGAGCTGGACGGGAAGCATCGCGACTTGCGCGACGACCTGTCGAAAAAGCAGGGCGCTGACTTCGACAAGGCGTACATCGACGCGATGGTCAGCGGGCACGACGATGTGCTCGACAAGGTCGGATCGAGAATCGACAAGCAGAGGCTGGGCGACTGGCGCACCAAGATGGAAGATCGCATGGCAGGCAGAAAGGTCGAGGAGCGCGCTCAGGCGGAAGCGATCGTTGCCGAGCCGAGCGACAATCCGTTCACCTTCGAGCTGAATAAGTGGGCGGCGGACAGCTATCCAACTATCTACCACCACCACGCGCAGGCCAAGGACATTCAGGACGCCGTGAAGCGGCGGACCACGAACTAGTGAACGGGGGAGTCAGACTCGTGTCTGACTCCCCCCTCGTATCAGAAGCGGCCCGCGACGAGCAGCACCAGACCGAATCCAATCACCAACAGCGGAATCAGAACGACGAGGCCCGCGAGGAGGCCGTTGCAGAAGGCTTTCCACGCGGAGAATCCCTGAACCTCGCCGAGCGTGTGCAAGCCGGTGAAGGCCGACCACAGCGCAGTGCCGACCTGGACGAGGATCATCGCGCCGCTGAGGAGCAGCGCGATGCCGTTGACTTGCTCCACGCCCATGTCGGACGTGAACACGGCCGATCCCGACAGCAGCAGGATCGGGACCCACAGCAGCGCGCCCCAGAGCGCCGGCACGCCGCCCCACGCGACCGCCGCGCGGATCTCTTCGGGCGACGCCGCTCCGCCGAGCCACTTGCCCGTGAAGTGCAGCAGCCGCGCGCCGATGTGGAGACCGATGATGCCGCCGATCGGTCCGGCGATCAGCACGAGCAGCAGGAGCACGGGAAGCGAGAGCACGTCGCCCGCGTTCTTGCCGACGGCGCGATCGAGCGCCTGCATGATGCCGCCGGCCGCGGCCAGCGGGATCACCATGTAGGTCGGGTCGGAGCTGATGATCGATCGCATCGTGTCGCGCGGGTTCAACCAGACCCCGACGAACGGAGAGGAATCGAATTGCGCCGACGTCTTCTGCGGCGCCACGAACGTCATTGCGTCGAGCGGGGTACGGCACAACCGGCAGCGATCCTCGCCGTCGAACAAGCTCGCGCCGCACTTCGAGCAGAAACGCACATTCGCCATGGGCCTGTGATCCGGTGTTCTGGCAGGGGGGAGTTTGCCGGGGGGATGCTCAACAGTATCGCGCGAGTGGCGGCGTCACTTCAAGAGCGCAATCGTGTGCAACGCACGTGATCGTTTCGGTACATTCGATCACAAATTCCGCTGCCAAATTCCTACATGGCGCTCCGGGCCGACCGTGTATTTTCCGCTTACGCCGACTGCCGCAGGGCGGCCGCGAGGATCTTCCTCGGCACCCGCCGTCCGGGCGTCAGTTTATAGATTGGAATGTGTGCGGTCACGGGGCACGTCGTCAGCAGATGTCCCGTCTCGGCCGCGTCCAAGTCCGCGAGCGATCCGTCGAGGAGGATCACATCGGGCACGTGACACGACGCCTTCACTATGGCTGCAAAGGACGTATGCGCCATCGACACGCGCAGGCCGGCGGCCACGAGCTGCGCCGAGCGCGTGGCGAGCGTCCGCGCGTTCCCGTCTGCAATCAGTACGTGAGACGGCTGCGTCGCCGTGACGACCGATCCCGAGAGGACCGCGGATGCGACCGTTCGGGGTGACGAGTGGGTGCGAGCGAGGCGCTGCATTGCGAAAGGCAGAGCAAGAAATTTGCCGCCACGAATGGCTGAGCCCGGCTCGCGATCGACGCGAACCTGGTCTCGATTCATTTATAGCAGCGACCGGCGCGATGTTGAATCCGGTCGACACCGGAGAAGGGGAGATCAGCCTCGGAGCCAGCGATCCATTCCGATACCGACGAGCGCCCCGCCGACGAGCATGATGCCATCCATGGCCATTTGCGCGTTGGGATCGATGAGGGAGAAGAGGAGCATGGCGGCCAGGCCGCCCGCGATGGCGGCCAGCGAGATTTCAAAGACTTTTCGGCCCGTACTGCGTGGGCAGCGGTGATTGTCGGTCAGATGCCCATGGCATCGCGGGCAGGTGGCCATACCGATTGCTAGCTCCACCCTAGCATAGCGTCGAACTCGTGCATACGTCCTGCTACACTGCAAAACCTGGAGGTCCGCGGTGGTCGCAGTCGTGTGGAACATCGAAATCTTGCCGAACGAGAACGAGGGATTCGAACGGCTCTACGGCGCGGACGGGGAGTGGACGGCGCTCTCGCGCAAGAGCCGCTCGTTTCTCGGCAGCTCGTTCCTGCGGGATCTCGCGCATCCGGAGCGCTATCTGCTCGTCGAGTACTGGAGCGAGATGGTGGTGTACGAGAAGCACCTCGCCGACTTCAGCGACGAAGTGCGCGCGCTCGAGCAGGAGCGCCAGCGGCTGGTCGTCCGCATGGAAGCCATGGGGATCTTCACCGCGCTCGACGTGCCCGATCGCGTCGGTCCCACGTGGTCCCGCCGATCGGGCTAGCTGCGCGTCTCATCGTGCGCGCGCGCGGCGATCGAGCACGAACCCCGCGGCGAGCGTGAGCAGTCCCGCCGTGATGACGGCGAGCGCCCAGCGGGGCTTGTCGAACCATGCTCGATGATCGGCGATGAGGACGAGCGCGGCGCCGATGTTGAGCACGCCGGCATAGTAGAACGCGCGCCGCTGACGCTGCTGACTGAGGAGCGCGATCGTCACGCCGAGCGTGAGATAGATCCAGTCGTATCGCAGCGAGTACTCGCCGCTCCGAACGAGGTAGCCGAGCGGCTGCAGAATGGCGAACGGCGCGATCGTGAACAGCAATCGCGATGCGACGCCCTGCAGCGCCGTTCCGCGGCGATCGAGCACCGCGCCGACGGCGTAGAACGCGACGCCGTTGAGCGTCATCGCCGCGAGCGTATCGATGAGCGCCGGATCGGAGACGCCGCTCTGTTGAAACGCCTGCAGCGAGAATCCGAGATAGTGAAACGCGCGGCCGTCGAGCGCCAGGAGCTCCAACAAGAGGATGAGCAGCACTACGCCCGCGACGTAGGCCGGCCTCGCGAGCCAAATCCACTGACGCCGCTCCGCGATCGCCCCGGCAACCGCGTAGATCGGCACGAGCGGGAAGGCGTGCAGCGCGAGCCGATCCCATCGCCCCGTCGCGAGCCAGTTGCGCAGGCCGAAATCCGTCAACACCGAGACGCCGAAGAGGAACACCAACGCCGCGGCGACCGTGCTCAGCGCCGCCGTTCGCGTCCGCATCGCCAGGACGCCGCACCACACCGAGGCGATGGCCGTTGTCAGTTGTAGTTGTCGGTTCGAGATCGATCCGTTTCCGAAGAACTGGCCGGGCGTGTCTGGCGCGACGACGAGGAATCCTGTTTCGTGGAAGAGGATGATGAGCAGGAGCGGCAGCAGGCCGACGGCCGCGAGGTAGAACGCGACGGCAACCGCCTTGTGATCGCGACGGTAGAGCAGGTGTGCCGCGGCGTTGAGCCCGAGGAACGGCAGGCCGAGCACCGCGAGCGGCCGCGCGACGCCATGGACCGCGTCATACCAGCGGTGCGCGGCGAAATAGAACAGGCTGCCGCACATGAGCAGGAACGCGCCGAGGTAGAGCGCGATCTGCGAATACGACAGCGCGCGGCTCTCGATGATCCAGTCTTCGTCGCGTTGATCGAGCGCCGCGTAGGCGGAGCGGAGGCGGTCCGCTTCGTGCGCGTGAATGAGGCGCAGGCGCAGCCACTCGCCGATCTGTTGAAGGTGCGGCGCGACGCGATGATCGAGCGTCGACGTGTACGCCGACGGACGCGCTTCCACCGGCCGTCCGTCGAGATACCGCTGAAGGTCGGCGGCCATGTCCGGCGCGGACTGATACCGGAGCGCGGGATCGCGCTCCATCGCCTTCAAAGCGATCGCTTGCAACGGCTCGGGGACGCGCGGCTCGATCTCGACCGGGAGCTTCGGCTGACCGCCGCGAACCCGTCCGATGACCTCTTCATCCGTCGCGCCCGCGTACGGCGGCCGGCCGCACAGCAGCTCGTACAAGATGACGCCGAGCGCGTAGAGATCCGTGCGCCGATCGATCGGCTTCGACGGATCGAGCTGTTCGGGCGCGACGTAGTGCAGCGTCCCTTTCAAGTGGCCGCGATACGGGTGCGCGGAGGCCAGACCGAAGTCGAGGATCCTCGGCGAGAGCTGCGCGTCGAGCATGATGTTCGAGGGCTTCAGATCGCGGTGCTGCACGCCGAGCGCGTGCGCGTGGTGCAGCGCCTCGCAGATCTCGATCATCACGCGCGCGCGCTGCGCGTACTCGAGCGACGAACCGATCCGGCCCAGCTCGAACCCGTCGACGTGCTCCATGATGATGACGGGCGGATCGGTGTCGGGACGGAACTCGAAGATGCGGACGATCCGGCGGTCCGCGAAGAGCGCCATCGACTGCGCCTCGCGCAGGAACTCGGCGACGGCCGCCGGCGCGCGCGAATCGCGCCGGATCACTTTCGCGGCAACGATTCGGTTCAACGTCAGATCGCGCAGCTTGAACACCTCGCCCATGCCGCCCGCGCCGAGGCGCTCGATCGTCTGAAATCCCTCGAAGCGCGGCAGCTCGGTCGTCGCGACCCCATCGTCCACCGCGCCGAGATCCGTGCCGTCGAGCGCGGCGGTGATCGAGAGATAGCGATCGATGAGCGCGTTCAGAGGCGCGATCAGATCGACGCGCCCGCCGCAGAGCGCCTCGGCCTGCAGCCGCCGTCCGTGGAGCACGTGCTGCTCGACGAACTGCATGAAGAGCGGCTCGAGGTCTGTCGACGGACTGCTCATGTGGTGCGGGAGCCGGCGAGCTTCAGCGTCAGCGCCGTCATGGCGCGCGCGAAGAGCATGCGGCACGCGTCCTCTGATTTGCCGAGCCGGCGCGCGATCTCGCCGAACGAGAGATCTTCGAACTTGCGAAGCAGGATGATCTGACGATGGGCGTCGCTGAGCGATTCGATGGCCGCCTCGAGCTGGTCGACCTGCTCGTCGAGGATCACCTGCGACAGCGCCGATCGCACGCGCGCCGGAACGTCCGCGCGCGCGGATCCATCATCGCGCTGTGAATCGTCCTCGAGGGGCGTCTCGCGGCGAGGATCGCGCCGCTGGCGTTGGTAGTAGTCGGCGCGGTCGCCGATTTCGCGCTCCGCAATTTTCGCGAGCCAGGCCATCAGCGATCGTCCGTCCGTCCCGCGGAACTCGCCGAAGCGATCGAACGATTTCAGCAGCGTCGCCTGAAGAATGTCGCGCGATTCGAGGCGCGTCCTGAGCGAGCTCCCGAGCTTCAACCGAATGTACGAGTGCAGCCGCGGCGAGTATCGCGCGTAGAGCCGCTCGAACGCTTCGCCGGCGTCCTCCGGGTCGCGGCGTCCAGCAAGCGCCGCGCGAATGACGTCCGTGCTGGAAGGGTCCGCCATAGCGGACACGTTATCACTTGCGCGATCGATTTGTGGCTCGTGCCGGCCGCCGCGGAAGGCGCGTTCGGTTTTCGCCGCCGGTACCGTCTTTACGATCAGGAGGTCACGATGAAGCGATTGGCGAGCGCGGCGATCGTCCTGGTTTCATGCGGATTTACGGGCTGTCTGGTCAAGGACACGAGCCATACGCTCTATCTCTCGCCCGACGGATCCGTGGTGTGGAGCGTCCTCGAGCGCGACGTGCGGTCGGCGGAGGAGGACGGATCGAAGCGGTGGAACGAAGAGCGGCAGTTTCTGGATGGCGTCGTGTCCGGCCGCCATCCGATCGATCTCGGGCTGCAGGCGCTCGGCGCGGAACGCACGTCCGTTCGTCTGCTGCGAGCGGAGCGTCCTTACGCCGTCCTCACCGACGCGCGCTTCGCACGCATCGATCGCGTCATTCAGTCGTTCTTCGACGCGCTGCGGCTCGACGGCCGCGCGTCGCTCGAATGGAGCGGCAGCCGCGCGACGTTGTGGGTCACGCTCGACATTCCGGAGGATGAATCCGCGGCCGGCGACGGCCATGACACGCCGATCGCGAGCCTGGTCGACGATCTCGATCGCTATCGAATCGTGCTGACCGATGGTGAGTTCGCCGCCGCGGAGGGCTTCGAGATCCTCGAGAACGGCTCGCAGGCGAAGTTGACGGTCGCTGAGGGGGATGCCGCACGCCGTCGAATCGAGCTTCGCCTGACGTGGCCGGCGCGGTAGATTCGCGGTGTGGATGTTCGATACGATATTCGGACGTCCCAAGGGCCGCTAGCTCAGTGGTAGAGCACCTGACTTTTAATCAGGGTGTCCCGGGTTCGATCCCCGGGCGGCCCACCAGCTCAATGCTTCCGAGGCTGGTTCTTGGTAGCGCGGTCGTCGCACAGCCACGCGTGCGCGTCGGCGTATTCTTGAAACACCCGAATCGGCAGCTCGTTGACACCCGCCATGAGCTCGGCCATGCGTCCCGCGCCGACCGACGCCTTCGTCCGCGGTGTCACCGTCGCCCATCGATAAACACCTTCGACGACCAGTGCGTGGATGCTGTCGACGAGCGTTTCCATCAGCAGGCGATCCGGAGGCGCGGCGGCTTCTCGCCAGTCGGAGAGGATGCTGAATCCTGGTTCGAACGCAGGATCGCTCATGACCGCCGTGATCGTCGCGGTCCAATCCGTCAGTTGAGGGATGCCAGGGGACCAGGTAATGACGACCAGCCGGGCTGGCGCGTCGATGTGGTACGTCGCAGGCATCGCAGCTACCTCCGATTCCCAACCCGTTGTGTGCGAACCGACACTCTATCGGATCAGGCAAGACGAATCTAGTACGGAGGGGTCTGACCCCGACCGTCGCGGGGGTCTGACCCCAACCGTCGCGCAGGGAAACTCGAGCCGCCGCCGTCCCGTCAAAGAGCCAGGCCAGGAGCGATGCAAATGACCAACGGGCAAGGGCCCGAGAAGGCCGCGATACTGAAACGCAGTCCAGCGAGGTGAGTTACGTATGCTCCTCGACCTTCGTCATCTCGTTCGCACGCTGCGCCGATCGCCGGCGAGCGCGGTCGCCGCGATTCTGACGTTGTCGCTGACGTTGGGCGCGGGCGCCTCGATCTTCGCGGTGGTCGACGCGGTTCTGCTCACGCAGCCCCCATTCGCGAATCCGAATGCGCTCGTCACCATCGGCGAGCGCTCCATTGCCGATCCCGCGGCCGCCTCGCGCAACGTGACCTACTCCACGTTCGAAGCGTGGCGCGAACGCGCCAAGTCGCTCGCCGCGCTGGAAGCCGGCGATGGGACCAATTTCACGCTGACCCAGCTCGGTCCGGCGGAACGCGTGAGCGCCGGGATCGTCACGCCCGGATACTTCGCGCTTCTCGGCGTCGCACCGTCGATGGGGCGGACGTTCACTGCCGCAGACGAGGGCCAGCGCGTCGCTGTCGTCAGCGAGGCGTTCTGGCGCCGCAAGCTCGCGGCGGACCCTCGCACGATCGGACAACCGATCGTCCTCGGGTCGCAGGCGTATACGGTGATCGGCGTTCTGCCGCAGCGCGTCGCGCCCGGCCTCGGCGACGATTCCGTGTGGGTGCCGATAGGCGGACCCGCGAATCGCGCGGGGCAGCGCGTCGGCGTCATCGGCCGTCTCGCGCCAGGCGTCACGTCGTCCGATCTGGCGCGCGCGCTCGACGAAGTCAGCCGGAAATCGTCGCCGCCGGCGCAAGCGGTCGTGACGTCGCTCGCGAAAGCCATCGCGCGCGACTCTCCGCGGCTGCTTCGGCTGCTCGCCGGCGCGGCGGCATTGGCGGTCTTGATCGCGTTCACGAATCTCGCCGGACTCTTGATCGTCCGCTCGATCGATCGCGGGCGCGAGCTCGCGGTCAGGACCGCGCTCGGCGCGCGGCGACCGGAGATCGCGCGCCAATTGCTGCTCGAAGCGCACGCCCTCGTCGCGATCGGCACGGTCGGCGGAATCGTGCTCGCGGCAGTGATGACCCCCGCGGTCGGGCGTCTCGCGCTCTCGCAATTCGGCGCGCTCTCGCATCGCGAGATCGACATCAGCTGGCGCGTTATTGCGAGCGTGTCGATGCTCGCGCTCGTCTGCGCCTGGGTATGCGGCTTGGTGCCGATGCTCGTGTCGCGGCGGCGGAGCGTCGTGGAAGTCCTGCGCCGCGGCGCGACGGCTGCGCCGAAAGAGCTCGCGCTGCGCCGCGTGTTCGTGGCGGGGGAGATCGCGGTCGCGTTCGTCCTGCTCGTCTCGATGATGCTCGTCGGACGGAGCATGCTCCGCGCGATTGACGTCAACCCAGGATTCGACGCGCGAGGCGTGTTGGTGCTGAGCGTGTCGGTCCCCGCGGCGAGCTATGACACTCCCGATCGCGTGATCGGGTTCTACGCCACGCTTCAACGCGCGCTCGACGAACGGCTCGGACCGCGCACGGTCGGGATCATCAACGAGATCCCGCTCACCGGAGATCGCGATCGCATCTCCGTGAGCGCGACTCGCGCGGACGACGCACGCGAAGTCGTCGTGCGCGAGGCGGGCACCGGATACTTCGACGTGATGCGAATCCCGCTCCTCGAAGGGCGATCGTTCGAAGCCAACGACGACGCCTCGGTGCTGCCGCGGGTCGTCCTCAGCAAAGCGGTGGCCGATCGGCTGTTCGGAAGCGATCGCGCGGTCGGCCGCCAGATCACCGTCGCGCGGACGCAATCCGCGGAAGTGATCGGCGTCGTCGGCGACGTGAAGCAGCGTGCGTTGGACGAAGCGGCGTCTCCGACCGTTTACCAATCCGCCTGGCAGACGAGCTCGCGATCGCGAATCCTGCTCGTCCGAAACCCGCGCGCCGATGCGGACGTGATTGCCGCGGTTCGTGAAGAGGTCGCGCGGCTCGACGGCAGCGTTCCGGTGTACGGCGGGCGAACGATGCAGCAGGTCGTTGCGGAGTCACCAGGCATGCCCGCGCGCCGCGTGCTGACGGGGACGTTCATGGGATTCGCGGCGCTCGCGGTCGCGCTCGGCGCGATTGGACTGTTCGGCGTCATCGCGCACGACGTCGCGTGCCGCCGGTCCGAGCTCGCGCTGCGGATCGCGCTCGGCGCGGATCCGATGCGGATTCTAAGAGCAACGGTGGGGCACGGCGCGGTGCTCGTCGGATTCGGTTTGAGCGCGGGCGCTCTCGTGTCGATGTGGGCCGCTCGCGCTCTGGGCGGAGTGATCTTCGGCATCGGCCGCTTCGACGTCGTCAGCGTCGCGATCGCCGTGGCCGTGCTCGTCGCCGCGGCCGCCGCCGCGGTGCTGCCCGTCGCGCGCCGAGCCGCGCGCACCGATCCACTCATAGCGCTGCGAAGCGAATAACGGTTCCAGGGTTCCGGGTTCCAGGTTCGCTGAACCGGGAACCTGAACCCCGGAACCCGGAACGCTGCTTATCCGATCGTGAAGGGCGCCCGCGCGCTCGTTCCGCCCCACTCGATGCGCAGCGTCGCGCCCTTCGGCGTGTCGTCGATCGAGATCGTGAGCTGCTCGACCGGCGCCGACGTCTTTGTCGCCGTGATCGGGGTGCGCCCGATTTCGAGGGCCTGGTTGTACGGAATGCCCCACTGGCCCGGCTTTCCAAGCTTGCCGAAAATGATCTGCCACTCCTTGTCGCCGGGCTGCGTGTTGATCGTGTAAGTTCCCGCGGGCAGACTGACCGATCCGAACTTGAGAGGCTTGTCGGTGGTGAGCACCGTTGCCTCGTCCGCGCCGGTCCTCCAAGGCTGACCGGGAGGCATCACCTGTGCGTCGGTGCGTCCCTTGACCGACGGCCGTCCGTATTCGATGGAGATGTTGGCGCCGTCGACGGTCCACACGGTTTTCACGTGCGGGCTACCCCCCTTGCCCGGGTGCACTTCCGTCGTCTTCTGTGCGTAGCCGGTCAATCCGAACGCCACAACCGCTGCTGCCGCGAGCACCGTACATCCGCTCTGTCGCATGCTGTCCCTCCTGAAGAGTGAGCTGTCCGACTGTTGTCAACACGTGAGAGGCGTTGCCAATTCCCTTCTCAAATTATTTTCTGCCCGAGCGCAGACGAGGCGAGCTCCGCGCCGAGGATCGCCGTCTGGTTCCGATCGTCGAGGATCGGATTCACCTCGACCAGATCCAGCGCGCGCAGGAGGCCGGAGTCGGCAATCATCTCCATCACCATGTGCGCTTCGCGATAGTCGAGTCCGCCCTTGACCGGTGTGCCCACGCCGGGCGCGATCGCTGGATCGCAGACGTCGAGGTCGAACGACACGTGAACGCCGGCCGTGCCTTTCCCCGCAACCGCGAGCGCTTGCTCGACGACCGAGGCGATGCCGGATCGATCGATGTCCTTCATCGTGAAGACGGTGGCGCCGGACGCGCGCAGGTTTTCCTTTTCGCGCGCGTCGAGATTGCGGATGCCGATGAGCACCGTATGCGAGGGCGAAACCTTGGGCGAGAAGCCGCCGATGCGCGAAAGCTCGGCCGGTTCGGGACCGAGCAGCGATGCGAGCGGCATCCCGTGCACGTTGCCGCTGTTGGTTGACGACGGCGTGTTGATGTCGCCGTGAGCGTCGACCCAAATCAAGCCGAGTGGTTTCTCTTCCCGGCGCACGAAATCCGCCGTGGCCGCCACCGATCCTGCCGCGAGGCTGTGATCGCCGCCCAGCACGAGCGGCAGGCCGCCCTTCTCGAGCACCGCGAGCGACGTCTTGTAGAGCTTTTCGCACACGCGGGCGATCTCGCGGATGTACTTCTTGTTCGGATCGCCGAGCGATTTCACTTCGGGAATCGGCGCGACGAGATCGCCTTCATCCACGACCGTCATCCCCAGCGCCGTCAGCCGTTCCGCCAGTCCGGCGATGCGAAACGCGGACGGGCCCATGTCGACGCCGCGACGGTTCCCCCCGAGGTCGAGCGACACCCCAATCAGATGGATCGCCGAAGGCGGCATGAGCCGAGACTGTACTATACGCAACCGCGGTTGACGATCAGGGTAAATATCAGATAATCTGAGAGTTCGGTGGCCTCACACGGCCGCCTTGCCGGCTCAAGGAGCGCGTGATGAAGCGGTTCGAGGTTGGGGCCAGGGTCGTCGAGCCCACGTACGGTCTGGGATCAGTAGTGGCGGTCGAGGACGCTTACACGCGCGTGCAGTTCGACGAGCACGGGATCAAGAAATTCCTCACCAGCATGTCGCGCCTCGAGCCGAGCGACGAGCCCGTGCCGGCAGGCCTCCGCAGCGGCAAGCCTCGCAAGAAGCGGACGCCGAAGAAAGCCGCGGCGGAATCGTCGTAGTCCGCGTCAGCGCTTCACCGAGACGGACATTCCCTCGTTCGACGGGGACACGATCGTCGTCCACAGCGCGGGACTCTTCCAGATCGCGTCGAGAAAGTCTTCCATCTCGCTGCGCTTGTTGACGACGTTGTGCGCCACGAACACGCCGCCCCTGTTGAGGCGCGGTACCATCAGATCCAGAAACCGCTTGTAGTCTTTCTTCCACGCGTCGAGGAAGACGAAGTCAAAAGATCCGGACGTCGACGGGAGGTGCTTGAACGCATCGCCGGCGACGACGGTGACGATGTCGGAGAGCCCCGCGCGCTTGATGTTCTCGGCGAGCTCCTTCGCGCGCACCGGGTCGTATTCCATCGTCACGAGATGACCGCCCGTTTCGCGAAGGCCCATGCCGATCCAGATCGCGCTGTAGCCGCTGGCGCCGCCGATCTCGAGCGCGCGTTTCGCTTTCGACGTGGCGACCAGCACTCGAAGAAAGCGGCCGTCCTCTTCGGAGACCGCGAGCTGCCCTTCGTCGTGCGCTTTGATGTCGCTGAGGATCTTCTGTATCTCGGCCGACGGCGCCTGCAGCGGCGCCGTCGTCGTTGTCGCCAACGACAGCGACAGAACGAGCACGACAGAGGAGATCAACGAGATTAGAGAGATCGAATAAACGATGAGCTTCGCTCGCATCACGGAGCGATTTTAGCGTAGTCCAGCGCGCGGCGGGCGGCCGCGCGTCCGTCGGCGATGCAGTCCGGCACGCCGATCGATCGGAATCCGCTGCCGGCGACGAAGAGGCCAGGTGCCCGCTCGAGACGGCGCTCGAGATCTTCGACGCGCGCGCGATGGCCGACGTTGTGCTGCGCGCCCGCGCGAATCCAACGATGCACGCGCGCGAGCGCGGGCGAGGACTGAATTCCCAGCACGCGGGAAACGTCCCGCACCGCGATGCCGAGGATCTCGCCGTCGGACAGCGACGCGGCGTCCGGATCCGTGGCGCCGCCGAGAAACGCGCGCAGCAGCGACATGCCGGGCGGCGTCCGGTTCGGCCATTTCGACGACGCCCAGGTGCACGCGGTGATGCGGAGATCGCTGTGCTGGCGCGCGACGACGAAGCCGCTGCCGTCGAGCGGATGATGGACGTCGGCGCGCGGCCACGCGAGCGCGACGCTCGCGGTCGACACGTACGGCACCGCCGCGCACAGCGCGGCGATGTCGCGGTCAATCGGGGAGAGCATTTCAGCCGCGGCGTGCGCAGGCGCCGCGATGACGACTGCGCGCGCGGTGACATCGCCGCTCGTGCTTCCAACACGCCAGTCATCGTCCGCGCGAGCGATCGATCGCACCGCGCTCCGACGTCGAATGCTGGATGATGGAATGCGCTGCTCGACTGCCTCGACGATCTCGCCCATGCCGCGCGGCAGCGAGCGGAAGAGCCCATCGCTCTGCGTTTGTGGCTGCGTGGAGTCGAGCAGATCGCGCATCGCTCTGCCGCGTACGCGTCCGTGCGCGGCAAGTCTCGGTGCGACGGACGCGATCGACAGCCGTTCGACGTCGCCGGCGTGGATTCCGCCCAGCAGCGGCTCGGCGATGAGGCCGACAGTCTCGGGGCCGAACTCTCGGCGGAAGAAGTCGGCGACGGATTCGTCTTCAGGCGGTTCCGGGGTGCCAGGGCTCCCGGGTTCCGTGGTTCGGGGGTTCCGGGGTTCCCGGGTTCTTGCGAGCAACGTCGCGCGTGCGGTCTCGGGCAGCAGATCGTACGCGGCGATTCCTGCTTCGGTCGTTGGAATTCCGAGGATCGATGGAGAGGGAAGTTTATGAAGCCGCCCGCGCGCGTGGACGAACGCCGTCCGCGGCGGCGTGGACGGCATCAATCGCGAGCCGAGCCCCAACGCTTCGCAGAATTCGATCCCGGCGCGCTTCTGCACGAGCAGCGAGTCCGCGCCCGCGTCGATCGTGAAGCCGTCGACCTGCTCGCTGAAGATCAATCCGCCGAGGCGATCCGAGGCTTCGAGCAGTACGAATGGGATCGCGCGCGTGTGAAGCTCGAACGCAGCGGCGAGGCCGGCGATGCCGCCGCCGATGACGACGACGGATGGCGCCTCGGTCACGTTGAAAGCCGCGCGGCCGATCGTTCGTGCACGTGCCGGGCGAGCGCTTGGAGATTCTCGACAGGTGTCGTCGGCAGCACGCCATGACCGAGATTGAAAATGTGTCCGCGCCTCCCGCCCGCGCGCCGGAGCACGTCGTCCGCCGCGGCAAGCAGGCGATCGCGCGGACCAAAGAGCAGCACCGGATCGAGATTGCCCTGAATGCCGCGATCGGATCCGATCGCGCTCCATGCTTCATCGAGGCCCTGACGCCAATCGACGCCGATGACGTCGCCGCCGGCAGCGGCGAGGTCGGAGAGAATCGCGGACGTGCCGACGCCGAAATGAACGATCGGCACGCCGGTGCGAGCGGCGCTGTCGAAAATCCTCTTCGTGTGCGGAAGCACGAACTCTCGATAGTCGTTGGGTCCAAGCGCGCCGACCCACGAATCGAACACTTGCAGCGCTTGCGCGCCGGCCTCGACCTGCGCGCGCAGATAGTCGCTCATCACGTCCGCGAACAGCGCGCAGAGCCGGTGCCACGCCGACGGCTGCTCGTACATGAACGACTTCGTCCGAAGATAGTCGCGCGACGGACCTCCCTCGATCGCGTAGGACGCCAGCGTGAACGGCGCGCCGCCGAAGCCAATCAACGGCACGCGGCCGTCGAGCTCGCGCCGCAGGAGTCGAATCGTTTCGAGCACGTGACCGAGCGATTCACGCGGCTCGAAGCGCGAGATGCGATCGACGTCGGAAGCGGAGCGAATCGGATTCGCGATCGACGGGCCCTCGCCCTTCACGAAATCGAAGTCGAGACCCATCGGCGTGAAGGGCAGGAGCAGATCGGAAAAGAGGATCGCGGCGTCGACGTCGAGCACGTCGAGCGGCTGGAGCGTGACCTCCACGGCAAGCGGTGGATTGCGGCAGAGATCGAGCAGCGAGTGCTTTTCGCGGAGCGCGCGATATTGCGGGAGGTACCGGCCGGCCTGGCGCATGAACCAGACCGGAGTGGCGTCCACCGGCTCGCGCCGGCAGGCCCGGAGGAAGCGGTCGTTCACCCTACGAAACCATCGTTCGGGCGAGCGTCAGAAGATCCTCGAGGTACATCGGCTTGAACCGGATCGAGGCGCCGAGCGACTTGAGCTCGTTCTGAATCGGATCCGCAAGGAAGTAATCGCCCGTGACGATCGCGACCGGGACCTCGACGAGATGCGGCTTCGTCCGGATCATGCGCAGAAACTGCAGCCCATTGGTGATGGGCATGCGCATGTCGAGGATGATCGCGTCGGGCGCCACGTTGTCCGCCATTTCGAGCCCGGCTTCGGCGGACATGGCCGTCGCGACCTCGAATCCCTCGAGCTTGAGGATCCTCGCGAACGTATCCGCCACGGACCGGTCGTCGTCAACGATGAGGATCGTGCGGGTCGCGGACTCGGCGGGATGACTTTCGAGGGACGAAATCACCGCATCATTCTCAGTGGAAAAGACATCCACGTCAAGAAGAGAGCCTGGATTTCTGCAGTATCCGGTATACAATGCCGCAAAACTATCTATAATTGGCGGTTCTCTGCCAGGTCTTAGTGCGTTTGCCTTCCGGAGGTCCAGTGAGCCCGATCCTGGTACGGCCCGTCCGCGAACAACTCGAGCACGATAGGGTCATCCGGCTCCTGCAGGTCAAACTGAAGCGCAAGGTCGACGTCACCGCCAATATCGGCGACGACCAGAGCACGCCAGTCAAGATCGGGCAACTGCAAATCTTTCCAGATCTCCTGCTGACGTCCTTGGACCGCGGCCGGAAGCTGATGGGGACGGTCGAAGTCGAGACGTCCGAATCGGTCAATCACCTCGAAGCGCGCGCGCAGTGGGCGCATCTCGGGCGCGCGCGCGCGCCGTTCCATCTGTACGTGCCCGCGGGATCGGTCGACATCGCGCGGCGTCTCGCGGTCGAGAATCAAGTGAACGTCTCGGAGATTTGGAGCTATCACACGATCGGCGATCAGACGCGGTTCACGCTCGCGCACCGTGCGCCGGATGCGCGAAAGCCCGCGCCGGAGCCGCGCGCCGAGCGTCGGAGCGCCGAACCGGAATCGTCCGCGGCGCGCGCCGCGCGCGCCGCGGTTAAAAAGCGTCCCGCGCCCGCGCGTCCGGCGAAGAAACGCGCCGCCGGCGTCGCGCGCCGGGCGTCATCATCGTCATCGTCCGCACGAAAGTCCTCGTCTTCATCCGCGGGTCGCGCGTCGCAGAAAAGGAAGTAGCGTCTGCCGTATCTGCGCTTCAACCGCGACAAGCGCGGTTACGAGAACACCTTCGTCGTCCACGCCGAACAGCGCCGCCGCGGCAAGCCTCGATCGCGAATCCTGTACTGGTTCCGCACGCCGCCTGGCGTCAAGGTCGGACGCACCGCGCTCGACGAAGAGACGATCCACCTGATCGAACAGTTGAATCCTGGAATGGAGTTCGACTGGCCGCGGATTCTCAAAGGTCAAGGCGCGCCCGCATCTGAACCCCGCACGCCTCCCGACATCCGCCGCCGCCGGCCGGGCGGGGACACCCAATCGGGACAGTCAATCGGGACACCCAATCGGGACACCCAATCGGGACACCCAACGTTGAGTGTCCCCGCCCTTTCCGCCGACGCCCCGGTGGGTGTCCCCGCCCCTCCCGCCGACGCCCCGGCCGCAAAGGAGCCTGTTCCGGCGCTGCTCGAGCGGCTCGGCGCGGACGGCGTCCAGCGATTGCGATCGCGCTACGCAGAAGTCGTCGCGCGTATCAACGAACGGGCGCAGGATCCCGCGCGGCGTGATGAGCTCCGCGCGTCCGCGGAGCGTTTGAATCCGGATGCGTGGCTCACACCTGAAGACGTGACGCGCGGCCTCGAAGAATACGAGACCGTGTTCGCGATGCTCCGGCAGGTCGTCGGACGCAAGCGCCGGCGGCGGCGACGCGGACGACGTGAGGGGACGGCGGCCGCGACGCAGGGCAGCGATTCGGGTCAAGCTCAGGAGGACCACGTCGAGCCCGCGGCCGACGATCCGGACGATTTCGACGAGCCATCCGACGATCCCTCCGGGGGCGAATCGGGATCCGGCGAGTTGTAACTCTCGGTATAATCGGCCTATGCACCCGAACACCGTTTCCCGCACGCTGGCGCCCTGCGCGATGGCGTTGGCGGCGGTGCTGACCGCGCCCGCGATCAGCGCGCAGAATCCGCCCGCGAAGTCTCAGCCGCCTGCCGGCTCGCCGCCGGAACAGGTCATTCGCACCGGGGTCGAGCTCATCACGACCGACGTGATCGTGCGCGACAACCGTGGACAGTTCGTGGCCGACCTCAAGAAGGACGAGTTCGAGGTCTTCGAAGACGGGGTGAAGCAGCAGCTCGTCTCGTTCACGCTCACGCACGGCGGGCGCGTGTTCAACGTCGCCGCGCCGCCGCCGCCACCGCCGCAAGAGGGGATCATCCTGCCGCCCGCGCGCCCGACCAACGACGCCGCGGGACGCATCTTCCTGATTTTCGTCGACGACCTGCACCTCGACTTCCGCAATACCGGGCGCATTCGAGAGCTGTTCAAGAAGATCTCGAAGGAGCTGATTCACGAAGGCGACATGTTCGGGATCGTCTCGACGGGACCGTCGTCGCTCTCCGTGGATCTCACGTACGACCGCAAGCGGCTCGATCAGGCGATCAACAAGATCACCGGCTCGGGGCTCGCGCCGAAGGACATCCTCGACGTGCCGGAAGGGGCGCAGGGACCGCCCGAAGTCCGCTACCGCGCGCACGTCGCCTTCTCGACGGCGAACGACATCATCGCGCAGCTCGCGCAGGTGCACAACCGGCGCAAGGCGTTCATCTACGTGAGCAACGGCTACGACTTCAACCCGTTCCAGGAAACGCGGAGGAAGCAGGACGCCGAACGCTTCGGGACGCCGCGAACCGAGAACGATCCCAGCGACACGAGCGGCACGGGCGACGGCAACGATCAGACCGAGAGCGATCCGTTCAAGAAGCAGGGGAACCAGTTCCACTACGCGGATCTCGTGTCGGATCTCTCGTGGTTGACGCGCAACGCGAACAAGGCGAACGTCACGATGTACACGATCGATCCGCGAGGATTGGTCGGCATGCCCGATCTCGACGAGAAAGTCGACATGGTGGAGTGGCAGAACTACATCCGCACGTCGCAGGACAGCCTGCGGACGATCGCCGAGCTGACCGGCGGCTACGCCGCGATCAACCAGAACGACTTCGACAAGGCGCTCAAGCGCATCGACGCCGAGACGAGCGACTACTACGTCGTCGGCTACTACTCGAACAATCCGGATCCGCGGAAGAAGAATCGATCCATCGAGATCAAAGTGACGCGGCAGGATCTCAGCGTGATGCATCGTAAGGCGTACACGTTGAAGGTCCCGCGCGGCGGCACGAATCCGGCGAAATAGGCCGGTTCCGTCACACTTCCGTTGCGACTCATCTGATATACTTTCGGGCCGAACGCGCAGCCGACGATACGCCGCGCGTTCGGGCCAGCCTCCTCCTCCGTGTGGCCCGTACTCGCGGAACCCTGTTTACTTCGCCGTAGGAACGCAGCTTCTGGAGAACAACGAGATGAATTCCTGTAGGAAGGCTTTGCAGAGCCTCGTGGCCGCTCTCTGTCTTCTCGCCGCCGCCGCCGTGACGAGCAGCGCGCAGACCGTGACGACCGGCAGCCTTGCCGGCATCGTGACCGACGCTCAGGGTGGCGCGCTTCCCGGCGCGACGGTCGTCGCGACGCACACGCCGACGGGTACGCCGTACGAAACGGTGACCGACGGCGAGGGACGCTTCAACATTCTCAACATGCGCGTCGGACCGTACACCGTCGCCGTGTCGATGAGCGGGTTCCGCAAGGAGGAACAGAAGGACGTCCCCGTCACGCTCGGCGAGCAGCGGTCGGTCGAGTTCAAGCTGCCGATCGAGTCGCTGACCGAGACGGTGGAAGTGATCGGCATGAGCTCGATCATCGACAGCTCGCGCGCGGGCACCGCCGACAACGTGTCGGCGAAGGCGGTCGAATCGCTGCCGACGATCAGCCGCAACATCGTCGACATCGCGCGGACGTCGCCGTACTTCAACCCCGCGGGCCTGAACGAGGATCCGCTGGCGCTGTCGGTCGCCGGCCGGAACAACCGGTACAACAACGTGCAGATCGACGGCGCGGTGAACAACGACGTCTTCGGGCTCGCGGCGTCGGGCACCCCCGGCGGCCAGACCGAGGCGCAGCCGATCAGCCTCGACGCAATTCAGGAGCTGCAGCTCGTGGTCTCGCCGTACGACGTGCGCCAGGGCGGATTCTCGGGCGGCGGCATCAACGCAATCACGAAGAGCGGCACGAACAGCATGAAGGGGACCGCGTACTTCTTCGGCCGCAATCAGGACTGGGTCGGTGAAGCGCCGAACGGCACGAAGATCGGGCAGTTCAAGGATCAGCAGTTCGGCGGCAGCCTCGGCGGGCCGGTGATGCGGAACAAGGCGTTCTTCTTCGGCAACATCGACTGGACGCGCAAGGACAATCCGTCGGGCCTCTCGGTGAGCACGACAGGCCAGCTGTTCGGACGGGAGCCCGAGATCGATCGCTTCTTGAGCATCCTTCGCACGCGGTACAACTACACGCCCGGCGGCGGCAAGGAAGAATTCATCCGGACGCTCGACAGCAACAAGTTCTTCGTGCGCGGCGACTTCAACGTGAAGACGCGTCATCAGCTGACCGTGCGTCACAACTTCCTCGACGCGCTCAACGATATCGGCCGCCCGACGTTGTCGCTGTACCTGATGCCGGACAACTTCTACCGCATCAAGAACAAGACGAACTCGACCGTCGCGCAGTTGAACAGCACGTTCGCCGGCGGCGTCAACGAGCTCCGCTTCACGTACCAGCGGATCCGCGATCGCCGCGGCGGGAATCCGACGGAGGAGCGCATCTTCCCGAACGTCACCGTCGATCTCAGCTCGGGACAGGTGAAGGCGGGACGCGAGAACTTCTCGACCGCCAACGAGCTCGATCAGGACGTCTACGAGCTGACGGACGACTTCACCTGGATCAAGGGCAAGCACACGCTGACCTTCGGCACGCACAACGAGTTCTTCAAGTTCCGGAATCTGTTCATCCGCGACAGCTTCGGCTCGTATCGCTTCGCCACCCTCGATCTGTTCGAGCAGGGGCTGGCGCAGCAGTACGACTACAGCTTCTCGCTGACCGGCGATGCCCTGCAGTCGGCGCGCTTCCGCGTCCGCCAATTCGGGTTCTACGCCGGCGATCAGTGGCGGCCGATGAGCAACCTGACGGTCACCTATGGCGTGCGGGCGGACATTCCGACGTTCCCGGACAAGCCGACCGCGAATCCACTCGCGGTCGCGTCGTATGGCTTCCGCACCGACGAGGTGCCTGGCGGCGTGATGTGGTCGCCGCGCGTCGGATTCAATTACGCGCTGTCGACGAACAACACCGAGCAGATCCGCGGCGGCGTCGGCCTCTTCTCGGGCCGCACGCCGTACGTGTGGCTCTCGAATCAGTACGGCAACACCGGCATCGAGTTCCGCCGGCTGGCGGTCGGGTTCAACGCCAACAACCGCGTGACGTTCGTGACGGATCCGACCGCGCAGCCCACGTCGGTCGGCAGCGCCGCGACGAACGAAGTCGACATGATCGATCCCGACTACAAGTACCCGTCGCTCGTGCGCTTCAACGCCGCGTACGATCGCGATCTCGGCTTCTTCGGGTTCATCGGCACTGCCGAGTTCCTCTACTCGCAGAACGTCAACGACGTGAAGTACCAGAACCTCAACCTGCAGCAGGTTGGAACGCGGTCCGACGGCCGGCCCGTGTATGCGCGCAACGTCAACGCGCAGATCTCCGACGCGATCCTGCTGACCAACACCGACAAGGGCGACGCCTGGAGCCTCGTGTTCAAGGTCGATCGGCCGTTCCGCAACCGCTTCTTCATGAGCGCGTCGTATCTCTACGGCGAGTCGACGTCGATTCTCGACGGCACGTCGTCGCAGGCGGCGTCGAACTGGGGCAACGTCTACATCGGCAGCACCGGCCCGAACGATCCGCCGGTCGTGCGATCGAACTTCGACCCGGGTCACCGCATCACGATTTCCGGCGGCTACGACATCCCGGTGCCCGGCGGCTTCACCGTCACGACGTCGGCGTACTACAGCGGGCAGTCGGGCCGTCCGTGGTCCGCCAACTTCGGGACGGACTACAACGGCGACGTGCGGACGACCAACGATCTGCTCTATATCCCGGCGCGCGCCGACGAGTTCATCTTCACCAACGGCACCTTCGACGACCTCATGGCGTTCGTGAACGCCGAGCCGTGCCTGAAGGACTTCATCGGCAAGATTCACGTGCGCAACGCCTGCCGCGCGCCGTGGATCAACACGTTCGACATGCGCGTGAACGTCGGCCTGCCGCTGAAGCGCGTGAAGGCGGAGATCACTTGGGATCTCCTGAACTTGATCAACGTGTTCGATCGCTCGAACGGCTTGCTCGAGTACGCGAACTTCAACGATCTGCTCGTTGTACGCACGACCAACACGACGACCCCGATCACCTACAACCTCGCGAACCTGTTCTTGAACGGCGTCCGGCAGACACCGCGCGAGCAGTTCACGCGGAACGACTTGCTCTCACGCTGGCAGATGCAACTGGGGGCGAGGATCAGGTTCTAGGCTATCGCGGCTCGCTGCCCGCGGCTCGCTGTCCGAAGAGCATTCAGATCTCATCGCCGATTGGGATCGGAACGCTTTCCGAGCAGCGGCCCGCGAGCAGCGGACCGCGGCTCATTTCACCCGCTTCACCCTCTCCACCGCCTCCCGCAGATAGTGCTCGTCGATTTCGATCCCCACGAAATCGATGCCGAGCTCGGCGCATGCGACGGCGGCGCTCCCTAGACCCAGGAACGGATCCACGACGAGCTGCAGGCGCGACAGGCCGTGCAGGCGAAGGCAGTACGCGGCGAGGCGCGGCGGAAACGTCGCCGGGTGCGGACGATCCTTGTCGCGGCTTTGGATGGTCTCGTACGGGATGAACCATGTGTTGCCGCGGCAGCGGCGGTTCCCGCGGCCGCTCTGCCACCGCCCGATGTTCGAGGCGTCCTGATAGGCGACGCCAATCGCGCGGCGATCGAGCGGCGTCCGGCCGCCCGGCGTGAAGTGGAAGACGAACTCGTGGCAGTCGTTCACGAAGCGGTCGCTGTTGATTGGCTTGTAGTGGCCCACTGCGAGATCGCGATCGAGGGCGGCGGCCGCGCCGGCGGCGTCCTTGTCGATCGCAATCGATTTGATCCAATGCAGCGTGTTCTGCAGCGTCAAGTGGCCGCGCGCCGCCTGCGCAACGTCGAGCGCCGTCCAAGGATCGGTGGGTTTCGCGCCGACGTTGAGGAAGAGCGATCCGCGCCCCGAGAGCGCGCGCGCCGCCGCCGCGATCCACGCGCCGGTCCATTCGAGATAGCGCTCGCGCGGGAGCGAGTCGTTGTAGGTGCGATAGCGAACGCCCAGATTGTAGGGCGGGGAGGTCACCATCGCAGACACCGATCCCGCCTCGAACGCGCGGAGCAGATCGAGGCAGTCGCCCAGATGGAAGCGCAGGCTCGCGCCGTTGATGGTCAGCGTCGTGTGAGGCCTGGGGAGGTTCGGTTGGTCCTGAGCTTTGTCGAAGGACTTCCGCGCGAGCGGCATTGCGAGAGAGTGTACAGAAAAAGGGGCCGCAGGTCCCTTTGCTATACGCAAACAGAACCTACGACCCCGGCGTACGCCAAGGCGTGTGTGATTGAACCTCGATTAGGAGGCTTTGGCCGTTACCGCGCTCATCCGGAATCGCGTCGTCGCCAACGTGTGGTTGCGACGGTGATCGTGATGATCGCAGGATGACCCTTTCTCCTCGACGTAGGTGATCTCGCGATTCGTGGCGAGCTCCCGGTAATGACCGGTCACGCACCCGCAGGCGAGATTCCTGAAGCCGAGAAGACGAACGAGACTCATCATCCCTGAACCTTGATACCGCGCCGTCGATCTGCGCGGCCCCCTCTTGCGTGCATCGCTGAGCAATTCCTGTACCGCTCGTGCGAGAGAATCGATAGAGTTTCGGATCGCGTCGCGCACAAGCTTAGACACCGACGGAATTCGCGCAGATTCTCGCGCGCCGCTGCGATGCGCGTTTGCAGGCGCGATCACGGCGCGAAAACGCGGATCCATCCCCGGCAGTCTATGTTCGCCGTCCGGGTTGAATTCCACCCACCAAGGGTTTGGATCCTGGCCGCTTCTCTAAGATCGAGACGCGAGTCAGCTCGTTACAGTTCTGGGCAAACTGCTTATGTTCGGGACAGTCTGTCGATGGCGGAACCTCGGTGGCTCGGAAGCTCGAAGCATTCGGATCCTCCGTCGCGCGGCTGCGATCGGAAGACTCTCCCGCGCGTCCGAGCGTCCGAACGACCGAGCAACCGATCTTCGAAACAGCCGATAAATGTCAACGATCGCGCGCGGAGTCTGCCTCTCGGGCGACATCTGTCTGCGGAAGCGCGAACACGCAGGACGATGACGATCTCGAAATGCGGCGAGTGCACCGACTGTGAAGGAAGTCAGAACGGACGAGAATTGGCATTCGCCTTGAAAAGGCAGCCAGCGACCGTCATCGAGAGCGACCGTAATTTGGGTCCTATCGGGCGCGTTCCGTCGAGTCGATTACATAAATGGTTGCGGGTTATGGGGTTTGTTGCTAAACTCCTTGGCGTTCCAGTCTCACCAGGTCGGTTGCTTCCCAGCCAGCCGGTTGCCGTGACGGAGGATTCGTGCGTGTGATCCGCCCGACCGAAATGGCCCGTGTTTTCGCGCTGTTTTGCGCGGTGGGCCTCGCTGTACCGGCTGTCGTCCAGGGCGCCGAGGCCGCCAAATCGGCCAAGTCGACCACGAAACAAGTCTCGACCGCCCGCAAGACCACGTATTCCGCCAGCTCGTCCAGCGCGCGCAAGGCGCGGCTGGCCCGGGCCCGCGCGGCGGTTCGCGCCCGCGAGCGCGCCCGTCTGAATGCCGTACGTCTGACGCAGGAAGCCATGACGCCCCGCTTCAAGATGGATGCGAGCGGCGCCCTGGTCCCCGACGTGCGCGCGGCGGCCGCCATCATTTTCGATCCGCAATCCGGTCAGGTCCTGTGGGGCGAGAACGCGCAGGCGACGCGGTCGATCGCGAGCATCACCAAGGTGATGACCGCGGTTGTCTTCCTCGAGGATCAGCCGGATCTCTCGCAGACGATCACGGTCGAGCGCGGCGACGTCTACGCCGCGTCGACGACGTATCTGCGCGCGAACGAGCGGCTCACGCTCGATCAGGTGCTGCACCTCACGCTCATCGCGTCGGACAACGCGGCGGCTCGCATCCTCGCGCGGCTCTCGCACGGCGGCACCGCGAGCTTCGTGGAGCGCATGAACACGAAGGCGGCCGAGCTTGGACTCGAGAGCACGGCGTTCACCGACCCGTCGGGGCTCAGGGCCGAGAACGTCTCGTCGGCCTACGACCTCTCCCGGTTGATTACGTACGCCGCGACCGACGAGAAGCTCGCGCCGATCATCGCGCCGATCATGCGGACCGCCGAGTACAAGGTCGGCACGAGCCGGCGGACGATCAGCATCCACAACACCAATCGGCTCGTCATGGACGGCGACGTCGAGGTCATGGGCGGGAAGACCGGGTTCATCTCGAAGGCGGGCCACTGCCTCGCGACGCTGATCCGGCTGCCGCAGACCAATCAGCAGGTCGCGGTCGTCGTGCTCGGCGCGAACTCGAATGTCGGCCGCTTCTGGGAAACGCGGCACCTGTTCAATTGGTTGTCGCAGAAGACCGCGGCGCTCTTCAAAGAACAGCAGTAGAGTCCGGCGCTAGCCGGACCATCACCTGAACCCCTTCTGAATGGCGGCCGCATCCAGCGGCAGCGTCGCCACCGAATCCACGACCGGCATCACGGGCCGCGAGGCGTTGCGCGCGTCGTACGCCTTGAGATAGCGCTCGCACACGCCGCACGCGTAGAGGCGGTATTGTCCGTCGCGGCTCGCGAATGACGTGATGCGCGAGCGGTCCGCGTTCGAGCAGAACGGGCACGTCAACTGATCGAAGCGCCATCGCGCCGCGCAGCGGCTGCAGATCAACAGCCGCTCGGCTGCCGCCGTGATCACGGCGAGATCCGGCTCGCCGCCGCACAGTGGACACGACCCCTGCTTCCATCCCGCGAGATCGCTTCGCGCCATCACCGCGTCGCCGGCGCGCGTGAGGAACGGTCGCATTGCCTGCAGGAGCAAGGATTCCAGGCCAGCCGCTTCCGCGCTGACGGGCGCGGCGCCTGGCCGGACGGATTCGTACCACGTGCGCACGATGCTCGGCAGCCGCTCCGCGTCGCGCGACAGCGCCTCCGCTCTGCGGTAATCCGCATCGTCGAGCGCATCGTGATTGCGCATCGCCGTCGCCATTCCGCGCAGGAGAAACCGGACGTCGCTCCAGTCGACGGGGAGGTGCTCGAACTGGAGGATCGGACCGTTCGCGAGGAGCGTGTTGAGATACTCGGTCTCGAGCTTGATGGAGGGCAGCGGCACGCGCGCCTGCACGCGACGCTGAAGCTGCAGCAGCTCGATCTGGAGGTCCGCGGCGGAGGAGAGGTCTGGATGCTCTTCCTTCAGACGTCTGAGCTCGGAGATTTCACGCGACTCGGAGCGCTGAATCGGAGCACGAGGTTCGCTCACAATCGGGGATTTTAGCAGAGCTGCCAAACCAGGGACGAATGTGCCGCTCGAATCCATGAAAGCGAGGAAGTAGCTTCAAGCTCTTGGATTCGCGGTCGTTCGCCGTCGAAATGCCCCCATAAACAGGCGCTCAACCTCTTGCATCTTTCTTGTATACTCCAACCGCTGGAAAACCGCCGTGAGGTGCGCTCGCGGCGTGACGATCTGCAGGCTCTTTCATGTAAAGGAGCATTCCGTGACAGCCAGGTTCCCCCTGTCGCGCCATGCGTTACCACGAGCCGTGATTCTTGCGGTCTCCGTGGCGCTGATCCCGCTGCCGGTTGCGGCGGGAGGACCGTCGCACCCGCCTGATCCGGCGAAAGCCCAGAGCGTGGGCGCTCCGGAAGCGCGGCCCATCCGAGCTGCGATTGAAAAGCTCGACTCCCGCGATCTCGCACAGAGATCGACGGCATCACGCACAGCCTCGCGTCGCTCTGCTCGATCCGATCAAGCGGATACGGGCAAGCAGTCGTCGGCGTTCTTCAAGACGGGGCCTGGCATTGCGGTGCTGGCTGTGATCGCAGCCGGCGTCGGCTACGCGCTGTATTCCACGTCGCACGATCGCGTCAGCTCACCGGGCAGAGAGTAGGAGGGCGAACAAATGAGATGTCTCACTCGAGTCCTCTCGCTGCTCCTAGCGCTTGGACTCTGCGTCACTCCGGTCGCGGCGCAGACGCAGACCGGCACGGTCGAAGGCAAGGTCGTCGATCAGCAGAACGCCGTGCTCCCGGGCGCCACCGTCACGCTGACGGGGCCGCGCGGCACGCAGACGACGGTGACCGACTCTGAGGGCGTGTTCCGGTTCGTCGGTCTGCAACCGGCGACTTACACAGTCAAGTCCGAGATGTCCGGCTTCGCCGTACAGGAATCCGAGGCCACCGTTGGGATGGGACGCACGACCACGGTGGACTTCACGCTCAAGCTGTCGAGTTTCGGCGAGCGGGTCGATGTCGCCGCGGCAGCGTCGGCGGTTGACGTTCGAAGCGCCGCCACGGAGACCAGCGTCAGCTCGGATCTTCTCACGCTGATGCCGATCTACTCGGCGACGTCTACCGGGCTGCTGAACAATGCGCCCGGCATCAACAGCAGTTCCGCCTACGGCTCGCAGGGTACGTATGGCAACGCGCTCCTCATGGACGGCGTGGACACACGCGATCCCGAAGGCGGTTCTGCGTGGACGTTCTTCAATCAGAACCTCATTCAGGAGATCCAGATCGGCGGCCTGGGCGCGCCGGCGGAGTATGGCGGCTTCACGGGCGCGATCATCAACACGATCACGAAGTCCGGCAGCAATGCCTACGCCGGGCTCTTCTCGATGCGGTATACCAACGATTCGCTCGCGGGAGACAACATCAGCCAGGCGTTCCTGACCGCGAACCCGACTCTCGGCAATGCCGCTGTCGTGACGAAGTTGGTCGACTACACCGTCCAGCTCGGCGGACCGGTGAAGCGCGACAAGGCGTTCTTCTTCGGAAGCGTGCAGCGCTATTCGCAGAACCAGAACCCGGCCGGCCCGGTGACGAAGCAGACCGATATCAGCCCGCGCTTCAACCTGAAGTTCACCCTCCAGCCGAGCGCGTCGGACACGCTGATTCTCGGCACGCAATACGACGCGTACAACCTGACCGGACGCGTGGGCTACTGGCCCGTATCGCAGGCTGGCGACAATCAGACCGTGACCGAGGACGCCCCCGAATGGGTCTGGAACGCGCAGTATCGCAAGATCATCGGCAGCAACAATCTGCTCGAAGCGAAGTTCACGGGCTACTGGGGTTACTACTATCTCGATCCGGTCGATCCGTCGATCTTCACGTTCGACGGCGAAACGGGTGAGTACTCAGGCGGCGGCGGTGGCCTCTACTACGCGGACCGCACCAGGAATCAGGTCCAGGTGTCGTTCACGAAGTACGCGAACAAGTTCGGCCGGCATTCGTTGAAGTTCGGCGCCGAGATCGAGCGCAGCCACGTCCGCAGCCAGTATCAGCCCTACGGACCCGCGGGCGTGTACATCTACGCGTACGGCGGCGTGCCCTATTACGGCGTGAGCTACGGCTACGACGTGCAGGGCGACAACCGCCGCACGTCGGCCTACGTGCAGGATCAGTGGCAGGCCGGGCGCGTGACGCTCAACATCGGCCTGCGCCTCGATCGCATCCGCGGCTTCAGCCCGGTGCTCGACGAGACGGTCTACAAGCCGAACACGTCATGGGGTCCGCGTATTGGCGTGGCCTACGATCTGAACGGGAGGGGCACCACCGCACTCAAGGCGTTCTGGGGCCGCTACTTCGAAGGAGCCGCCAGCGCGTTCTACACGCAGGCGACGCCGGGCGTGCAGGACTACGCGCACCTCGAGATTCTCGGGGGCGGGGCGTTCGGGCCGCCCGAAGTGATCATCCCGGGCATCGTCTACGGCATCGACGACGACATCAATCATCCGCGCACGGATGAATTCAATGTCTCGTTCGAAACGCAGTTGACGCGCACGCTTCGGTTGACGGCATCGGGCATCTGGCGATGGGGGCACAATTTCATCAACAACGTGATCGACGGCTCTCGCTGGACGCCGGTCAACCTGACGAACCAGCTCACGAATACCAGCTTCACCGGATACCGCTGGGCGAACGCCGCGACGACTGACGAGAACTTCTTCATCCGGAATACGGAGGGGTTCCAGTACGTTGCTGCGGACGGCAGCGTAATCGCCACAGCCGATCCGAGACGGAACTACAAGGGGATGATGCTGGTGCTGTCCAGTTCGCTCAAGCAGCGCTTCGGCTATCAGGTCTCGTACGTTCTGTCGAA
>DATBJJ010000180.1:0-1674 GCA_036556425.1 Vicinamibacterales bacterium | reverse complement strand
GTCAGGGCGAGCACAGGACCCGCGGTCGTGCCGTGAAACACGGTCACCGGAACGTACGTCGGCGGATCAGTTGTGCCAGCCGGAACTCCCACATCGATATCGGCTCGCTCTCCTGGCGAAATTGACTGGCCCGCGAGCACGAACGGCGGGCGCTGAGCGGTCGCTGTGGCGTCGAGCAACGCCGCGGCTGCAAGCGTCATGAGAGTGACGCGAAACGTGGAACTGCTCAGGAATCGCATGTGCAATATTGACTCAGTCGGATGCGCTTTCGGCACGCCCCAGGCCGATCGCACCGAGGCTGGGGACGGCGGCCGCGAGGATGGTCAACGCCACGGTGTCCAGGCGGCTCCATATCGTACGGCCGTCGTCACGAAACACGTGCCGCGGAGCGCGGTAAGTTCATGGCGAGCGACGCGCAGGGCTGTCCCGATCATGGCGTGCGCCGGGTCGAGACCGTGAAGGCGACTGACGCCGTGCGCGGCTGACCGGGCATGTTTCCAGCGCGCGCGGCAAAGAGCGAGCTGGCCGCGTACTGCGTGTCGAACACGTTGTCCACACGCATCAGCACGCGAAGTCGGCGGCCGAGCTGCTGGAAGTAGTGCAGATCGACCACGCCGTACGCCGGTGCACGAATCCCGGCAAACGGCTCTTCGCGCTCACCCACGTACTCGATGCTGCCGCCGACCGCAGCGCCGGCGGGTAGATCGATACGCGTGAAAAACCCAATCTCGTGAGGGGCCGCGTTCGGCATGCGATGGCCGACGAGGGCGGGATTGAGATCGCGCGTGATCGCCGAGTCGAGGTAGGCATAGTTGAACGCCAGATTCCAGCGCGGCACGATGGCGCCCGCGAGATCCAACTCGAAGCCGCGGTTGCGGACTTCGCCCACCGAGAGGACCGCATTGACGTTGTTGCCGCCCGGCCCGAGCGCGGGGTCGGGGCGCAAGACGTCGGTCTTCCTGGCGTGAAAGAACGCCGCCGTCAACTGAACCCGCCCCTCGAGCCAGTCGCTCTTCGCGCCAACCTCGACCTGGCGGGCCGTTTCCGGATCATGTGGACCGTTGGCGCTCGGCACCTGCGACAGGATCGACGGACGATTGAAGCCGTTCGCGATGTTTCCGTAGATCGAGATCTCGCGGCGTGGTTTGAAGACGAGACCGGCGCGCCCCGTCAGCGCCGTGTGGTCGGCAGAAAGGTCCTGTCCCGCGGAACGACCGCTGTCGTCGTATCGGTCGGCACGTCCGGCGACGAGAACGTTCCACCGCAGACCGAGCGCGATCAGGTCCTGCACGTAGACACCGGCGCGCGTCGATGTCGCGGTGTCGGTGGAAAACCGATCCGGTGTGAGACCGTAGTCGGCCGAATTCGTCGCGTCATAGACGGGGTTGACGAGCGCGAGCGGAGGTACGGGTCCGCCCGCATTCTGTTGACGCGCCGTGGCGAACCGGAACAGGTGATCCTGCTGGAGCGCATCCGCTCCAATCGCCATGTCATGCCGACCTCCCGCTCCGAGATCGACCGGAGACGACAGAGTGACGGACCAGCTCCAGTCATCGTTGGTCCGGAGTTGATCGCGGAACTCGCGCTGCATGACGCCGCCCGTGATACCACGCGGTTCGTGGTAGTTCTCGGTGCGGTCGTACGAGAGATACCGGAACGTCGACTCCAGCACGC
>DATBJJ010000179.1:0-45422 GCA_036556425.1 Vicinamibacterales bacterium | reverse complement strand
TCAAGAAGTACGGACGATAGTCGCGGTTCGCTGCTCGATGGCCGCGGTTCGCTGCTCGCAGGCCGCGGGCCGCTGCTCGCAGCTCGCGGGCCGCTGCTCGCAAGAGCATTCAGATCCCAGGCCCTCGAATTCGATCTGAATGATTTTCGGACCGCGAGCAGCGGACCGCGGACCGCGAGCAGCGATCTAAATCTAGGTCTCGCGAAGCACGCTGGCGAGATCGACGCGCGCGGCGCGGAGCGCGGGCTTCAAGCTGACCGCGAGCGCCAGGACGAGAATCAGCGCCGCGACAGATGACAGCGTCAGCGCGTCGAGCGGTTGAACTTTGAACAAAAACGCGCGGATCGTTCCTCCGCCGAGCCACGCCAGAAAGAGACCCACCAAGAGTCCGATCCCGACGAGTCGGAGTGTTTCGAGCAGGACGATCCCCGCGAGCTGCGGACCACTCGCGCCGATCGCCGCGCGGATGCCCATCTCCCGGAGCCGCATTGCGGACATCGTCTCGGACAGCACATAGGTGCCGAGCGCGGTAAGGAGGATGGCGATGACGCCGAGCGCCGTCAGGACGATTCCGCCAAAGCGCTGCGCGCTCATCTGACGTCCGAGCTGATCGCGAAGCGTCAGCATCTGCGACGGCGTCACTTGCGAATCGATCTGCTTGATCGCGCTCAGGATTTCACGAATCGCGGATGCCGCGGTCCCCTCCGCGCGCGCGCTCCATTGCACGAACGTACTGCGATTGGTCTGCGCCATCGGGAAATACAGCACCAGCGGCTCCTCGATCGCCACGTTTGCGACGACGTCGGGAACGACGCCGACGATCTCGCGCATCAGTGGCTGGGCCGGTGGACGATACGAGGCATCGCGAATCCGACGCCCGAGCGGATTGCCACCGTTGGCGATCATCCTGCCGAACGACTCGCTGACGATGACCACCGGCGGCGCCGACGCGGTGTCGGTCGACGTGAATCCGCGCCCAGAAGTCACGGGCAATCGCATCGTCGCGAAGTAGTGCTCGTCGACGGAGACGAACGAGACCATCGTCGGGAACTGGCGCGGTTGGCCGTCGATGATCAATTGGCCCGCCGCCCCCATCCCGGCCTGAAACTCGTTCAGCGCGAACGATCGGATCGCCGGGTTCCCGCGCAGGCGCGCGGCGAGCTCGGCGCCGAAGCGCTCCGCCGTGATCGAAGTGTAGCCGTAAGGTTGCAGTCCCACGCTCCCGGTCACGATTCGATCGGCGTCGAGCGCGGCGTTCAAGCCGAGCGCGGCAGAAACGCTGCGAAGGAACAACCCGGCTCCAGAGAGGAGCAGCAGGGCAACGGCGATCTCGGCCGTGGCCAAGAGCGTCCGCGTGCGACGGCGCGTCAGCCTCGGCGTCGCGCCCGCGCGCGTGCGCAGCGCGTCGGCGACGTTCGCGGAGAATCCAAACACGCCCGCCACCGTGGCGATGAGCAGAGTCGCAAACACCGCGCTCGCGGCGGCCGCGAGCACTACGCTCCAATCGATCGACAACGCGAGCCGATCGATCGACACGCTGCCGGGCAATTGGAATGCTCTGACCAGCGAGAAGAGCCAGAGCGCAACCGGCAGGGCGAGGATCGCAGCGGCAACCGAGATGAGCCCGCCTTCCAGCACGACGCCGCGCGCGAGGCGCGCGCGCGACGCACCGAGCGCCAGACACATCGCAAACTCTTCCCGCCGTGCTTCGGTCCGCACCAGGAGCAGCATTCCCACGGTCGTGCACCCAATCGCGAACAGCAGTCCAACCGTCGTGGCAAGGAGCTGCGTGAACTGCGCGACGTTGAACCGTGCGCTCGAGGGAAGCGCCGCGGTGTTCACGGGGACGAGCACATGGTGTCTCGGCGCGCGGCCTCCTTCGTCGTCGAGCACGCGCAGCTGTTGCAGCGCCCGATCTGCGTTCGAGTCCGACGGCAGGCGGCCGACGATCGTTATCCAAGCCGTCGGCGAGTACGAACGGTTCGCCTCGGCGAAGAAATTCATCGGCGATTTGGTGGCGTCGGCGACCACATGGAAGGGAAGGTAGATGTCGGGAGCATACGCCAGGCTCAGCCCGCGGAACTTCGCAGGCGCCACGCCGACGATCGCGACGTCGGTACCAGCGACGTTGAGAGCCCGTCCGAGGATCTGCGGATCGGCATGGAACGCTGCGCGCCAGTATCCATCGCTGATGATGGCGACTGGAGGAGCGCCGCGTCGATCCTCGACTTCGCGGAACGGTCGCCCGAGGGCCATGGGCACGCCTAGCAGGTCGAACCAATCGAACGTGCAGAAGTACACGTTCGTGGGAACCCGACGCCCGCTCGTCTCGACGAGAAGCGATCCAGCCCCGATCCCGCCGGCCGCCACGTGCGCGAACGCGCCGGTTTCGCGAACCAGCTGAACGGCGGAATAGACGTGCGCCTCCGACACCGCCGGCATCCCGCGCATGTCGCGCGACTGCCCCACCACGAACACGCGAGCCGGATCGCGAATCGGCAGCGGGTGCAGCAGCACCGCCGAGAACAGCGACCAAGTTGCGGCGGCGGCCCCGATGCTGCACGCGAGCGTGAGGATGGAAGCGATCGTGGTACCGCGATGATGGGTGAGGCGACGAAACGCGAGGCGTAGTTCGTCCATGGCGGAATGACGCGTGTCGATAAAGCGAGGATGGGTTTTCTTTGCATCCTCGCGTTCCGCTGCCCGCGGACCGCTGGCCGGAAATCCTCTAGACTCAGCCGATCGGCGAGAGATCTGAGGTTCTTCGGACCGCGGACAGCGGACCGCGGACCGCGGATAGCGGACCGCGGATAGCGGGCATCGGGCCGCGAACCGCGGGCAGCGATTGAACTACTTGACTGGCGTCGGCGCCGTCAGCGTGAGACTGTGCCTCGTCAGCGCGCTGCCGAGCGTGGCCGCGCGCGTGAAAAGCGTGTTCGCCTCCGCGATCGCCTTTGGCATCTGCGCCTTCGAGTCCGCGTACGCTTTCATCGTGGCTTCGGTCGGCCACATGCCGCCCATCAGGCCGTTCTTCGCGAGCGCGAGGCGCGCGGCGAGATTGTCGGTCGCGCCGCCGCGTCCGCCACCGCCGCCACCGCCGCCGCCGAATCCACCGCGGCCGCCGCCCTGGATCACCAGCTTCGGCGCGAGCGCCGCGACTTCCTTCTGCAGCGTTTCGATCGAATTCTTCAGGTCGGCCGGTAGCTCGGTCTTGCTCAGCGCTTCCTTCGCCAGCTCGGGCAGGCGGGTGTTCAACGACGCGACGCCCGTCGCCACTTCAGTGCTGCGGCGCTGAAGCTCGTGCATCTCCATCGCCATGTCGAAGAGCTTCTTGCGCTCGGCTTCGGTGAGCACGACTTCCGGATCCGACATCACGCGGAGCGGCTTCGTGTCGACCGTCTTGCCATCGACGACCAGCGAGATGTTGTAGGTGCCCGCGAGCACCAGCGGTCCGGGATTGCCGCCACCGCCCCCGAATCCGCGGCCACCGCCGCCGCCACCACCCCCTGCGCCGCCGCAGCCGGCGCCGAACGGACTCTGCGCGGCGCCGCCTCGTCCGCCGGCCGCTTGTCCGCGGCCCGGCGCGCCGCCGAACGCCGCGGCCGGCCCGGGCTGCACGCGCAGATCCCAGCACGCGGACTGAATTCCCGCGCGGTTGACGCTCGCCAACGCGGTCCCGGAGATCTCGCGAACCTCACGGCCGCCGCCGTCGGTGATCTTCAGCTGCAGCGTGCCGACCGGTTTCTTCTGATGCCACGAGATGATCGCCGCCTGCGGCGGGTTCTCGCCGAGGAACGTCTGGTTCCCCCAGAACTCGTAGTTCTTGTCGCGCGCCGGGCGCCGATACATCGCGTAGCTCGGCGGCGTGAAGAGCTTCGCATCCGCCGTCGACGTCTCCGCCGCCGCGTACTCCTGAATCGGCTCGAGATGATCGAGGATCCAAATCGCGCGCCCGTGCGTGGCGAGAATCATCGAGTTGTCGCGCGGATGCAGCGTGATCTCGTCGATGCGCACCGTCGGCAGATTCGCCTTGAGACGCTGCCAGCTCTTCCCGCGGTTGATCGACACGAAGAGTCCCGTGTCCGTGCCGGCGTAGAGCACGTCCGGATTGCGCTGATCCTCGGTCAGCGTTCGGATGACTTGATCCTTCAGGTTCGACGAGATCGCGCGGAAGCTCTGGCCGAAGTCGGTGCTGACGAACATCCACGTGGCGAAATCGTTCTGGCGATGGCCGTCGAACGTCACGTAGACCGTGCCTTCGTCGAACCGCGACGGCACGACTTCCGACACGAAGATCCCCTTCGGAATGCCCGGCACCTTCTCGATGATCTGCGTCCAGTTCTTGCCGCCGTCGCGCGTGACCGCGAGGCTGCCGTCGTCCGCGCCGGCGTAGAGCACGCCCGCTCGCTTCGGCGATTCCGCCAGTGCCACGATGGCCGGCCACGCTTGGATCCCGTCGTGGCGCGAGAACTGGATCTCGCTGCCCTTCACACCCATCGTCTCGAGCGTGTCGCGATCCTGAGCGGTGGTCAGGTCGGCGCTGATCGCCGTCCATGACAGCCCGCGATCCGCCGATCGAAACACCTTGTTGGCCGCCGCGTAGACGACCTTCGGATCGTGCGGCGACAGAATCAGCGGCGTGTCCCAATGCCATCGCAGCGCCGGCTCGCCGGGCGCCGGCTGCGGACGCACGGCCATCGTCTCGCCGGTGACGCGATCGACGCGGACGATGTTGCCGTCCTGCGATTCGCTGAACGCGATGCGATAGTCGCTGGGATCCTGGAGGACGACGAACCCGTCGCCGCCCTGCAATGTGCTCCAGTGATGGTTCGCGATGCCGGCCGCGCCGCGCACCTCGCTCGGTCCGCACCAGTTGTAGTTGTCCTGCATCCCGCCGCACACGTTGAACGGGATCGCCATGTCGTAGCTCACGTGGTAGAAGAGCCCGACTGGAAGGTTCGGCAGGAACGCCCACGTCTTCGCGCGGTCGTACGAGACGGCGAGGCCGCCGTCGTTGCCAATCAGCACGTGCAGCGGATTCCGCGGATCGATCCAGATCGCGTGCACGTCGTCGTGAATCGGCTCCGCGACGTCGGTCGCGATCGTCTTCCCGCCGTCGAGCGTCTGGTGAAGACCGACGCCGCCGAGATACACGACGTCGGCATCGGTTGGATCGATGTTGATCTGGCTGAAGTACATCGGACGGGGATTCGCGTTGCTCACCTTGCGCCACGTCGCGCCCGCATCGTCGGAGCGATACATGCCGGTCGGCGAGTTGTTCAACGCGCCGCCGCCGCCGCGGCCGAATCCTCCGCCGCCTTCCTGCGCCGCCGCGGCAGCGCCGGGTCCCTCTTCCGGGGCCGCGCCGCCGCCCCCGCCGCCGCGTCCGCCGCGGCCGGCGCCAGGCGGCACCGGTCCCTCGATGAGCGCGTAGAGAACGTTCGGACGATTGCGATAGACATCGATCGCGATGCGGCCGAGCGGTCCGTCGAGCACGCCGCCCTTCAACTTCGTCCACGTCTCGCCGCCGTCGGTCGATTTGAAGATGCCGCTGCCCGGGCCGCCGCCGTTGAAGCAGCACGCCGTTCGCCGCCGCTGATACATCGTCGCGTAGACGATCTGGCTGTCGGATGGATCCATGACGACTTCGTTCGCGCCGGTGTCGTCATCGACCTTCAGCGTCTGCTTCCAGCTCTTCCCGCCGTCGGTCGTCTTGAAGATGCCGCGCTCGCCGCCCGCTCCCCACAGGCTTCCCGTCGCGGCAACGAACACGATGTTGTTGTCGCGCGGATCGATGGCGATGCGATTGATCGACTTCGACGAGCGCAGGCCGGCGTGCGTGAACGTCTTGCCGCCATCGGTCGACTTGTAGACGCCGTCGCCCCACGACATGCTCTGGCGGTTGCTCGATTCGCCGCTGCCGACCCAGACCAGGTCGGGATTCGACTGGGAGATCGTGACGTCGCCGATCGACAGCGGGCCCTGCGTCTGGAAGACGCCCTCGAACGTCGTGCCGTTGTTCGTCGTTTTCCACACGCCGCCGTGCGCGGTGGCCACGTAGTAGATCGCGGGATTCGTCTCGTAGACGGCGAGGTCGGTGATGCGGCCGGACATTGCCGCGGGGCCGATCGGCCGAAAGTGCAGCGAGTCGAACGGCGAGGCGTCGCCCGCAGGCGCGGGCGCCTGCTCCGATCGTCCGACGAGCGGTCGTCCGGCGAACAGCACGACCGCGGACAGCGCCACGGCAAGCAACCGGTGCAGGCTCATTTCGTTGCTCCTCCCAGAACGCGTGAAATGCGGCAGATTATATGCCGGCTACTCGGGCACTCCCTGCAGCAGCGTGTCGCTCGTCACGAACCGCGGTCCCTTCTCATCGCACACGGCGAATCGTTGTCCTTTGGGGCCGGGATACATGGCGACGCCCGCGAACTCCCCCTTCTTGTTCAACATGTAGAAATTGATGTTGAAGTTCGGCTCGCCGCGCGCGTTCAGCAGCCGCTTCTCGATCGTGTTGGCCTTGATTCGGCGGAGCGCCTCCATGCCCGCGTCCTTCGGATGCTTGCCGCGCCGCATCTCCTCGACGACGAGGAACGAACAGAGGCCGAACAGATTCGCCTCGCCGCGGCCCGTCGACCCGGCGGCGCCGATCTCGCCGTCGACGTACAAGCCCGCGCCCAGAATCGGCGAGTCGCCGACGCGTCCCGGGATCTTCCACGCGAGCCCGCTCGTCGTCGTCACGCCGCAGATTTCACCCTTCGCGTTGATGCCGTTGCAGTTGATCGTGCCGTAGAAATGGTTCGGATCGACCCAGCCTTCTTCCATCATCTCGCGCTCGATCCGCCGCAGCGCCGCTTCGCGCTTCGCGGGATCGAGATAGCGCGTGGGATCGGTCCGGCGCTTCCACTCGAGCCACGCGGTCCGCGATCGATCGGTGTTGAGGTCGTCCTCGATCTTGAATCCCATGGTGCGCGCGAAGCGCTGCGCGTCGCGCCCGACGATCAGATGATGATCCGTCTCGTTCATGACCTTCTGCGCGACGAGCGACGGGGTGCGCACGCCCTCGATGCACGCGACCGCGCCGGCGCGCTTCCGCGGACCATGCATGCACGACGCGTCGAGTTGGACGACGCCGTCGGCGTTCGGCAGCCCGCCGTATCCAACGCTCGTGTCGTCGGGATCCAGCTCGCACAGGTTCACGCCGGCGATCAGCGCGTCGAGCACGTCCTTGCCGCCCGTGATCATCTCGAACGCGATCTCGACGCCGGTCTTCGGGCCGCCGTTCTTGTACTGATTCCCGTTCGCGGAGGAGACGACCAGCGGCTTCACGCTGCTCTGCACGATCGCGGGCGCGGCAGACGACGTGGTGTGGGCCGCGGCCGCGAGTCCCGCGGCGCTGGACACGACGAACTCACGACGGTTTACTTTGCGTGTCATGTTTTTGATCTCACCGAATCATGTTCCACTTCCGGATGGTCTCCTCGACCAGCTTCGCCATCTTGTCGTTCACGCGCTCGAAGTATCGCTTCGCTTTGACGGGATCGAACTTTGGAAACCCTTGGCCTTCTTTGTAGAGCCCAATGCTCGACGGGGTCGGGTATGCGCTCCACGTGCCGGCGGGCGGATTCGCCGTCGTCATCTCCGGACCGGTGTACCGCTCCTTGTGTACCAGCGCGGGATCGATCGCGAGCATGAACGCGTTCTCGTTCTCGCCGGCGTGGCCGCCGTCCTCGCCGAACACGTCGAGCGTCACGTCGCTGCAATACGTCCACCAGTTCACGACGAGCGTGCGCACGCCCGCTTCGCGGCCGATCTCGACACCGAGCGCGTTGAGGACCGCCGTCTGCGGGCCGCCGTGGCCGTTGATCAGAATGATGTTCTTGAATCCGTTCTTCGCCAGGCCGGCGAGCACGGACTTCACGTAGGGACGATAGACATCTTCCGCGATCGTGAACGCGCCAGGATACGCGTCCATCGATCCCGTGATGCCGTACGGAATCACCGGTGCGATGAGCGCATTGACGCGCGGCGCGATCGCGCGGGCGATGGCGAGCGGCGCAATGATGTCGGCGCCGTTCGCGGTCACGCCGTGCGGCTCGAGGGTGCCGAGCGGCAACAGCACGGTGTCCACGCGTTTCGGCACGACCTCCCGGAATTCCATCCAGTTGATGCGCTCGATCTCGCGCGTCGTCGGCGCCTGCGCCCATGCGTCCGGCGCGAGCGCGAGCTCGGCAGCGGCCGCGCAAACCAATCCCGCGATCGCGATGTGTGCGCGCGACCGCACGCTCACCGGCAGGCGCATGATGCACTCCACGGATGTCGAGATCTCATTCGGACAGGTGCCGTAGTGTAGCGTGATACGATGACGTCCGGCCGGATGCTGTGATCCGCCGCTTCCGAGCCCACGCCCAACGAGAGATTGACTAGAAATATTTCCCTGGACACGGTCCGAGACGCCGCGAAGCACGTCTACGAAGCCGCGGCGCGCACGCCGCTGGTGCTCCTCCCCACCGATCCGGGCACGCCGTCGATCTATCTCAAGCTCGAAACTCTACAGCCGATTGGCTCCTTCAAGATCCGCGGCGCGTACAATGCGGTGCGCCGTCTCGATCCGGGACAGCTCGCTGCCGGCGTGTGGACGGTGAGCGCGGGCAATGCGGCGCAGGGCGTCGCGCTTGCCGCGCGCAAGGTTGGCGCGCGAAGCAGCGTGATGGTGATGGACACGGCGCCGGAGACGAAGCTGCGCGCAATCGAGCGGCTGGGCGCGACGATCGTGAAGGCGACCTACGAGGAGTGCTGGAAGACCGTCGAGTGCCACCGATCCGATCGCATGGAGGGCCACTTCGTTCACCCGTTCGACGACGATCATTTCATCAGCGGGAACGGCACGATCGGCTTGGAGATCCTCGAGGATCTTCCCGACGTGGACGCGGTGATTGCGCCGCTCGGCGGCGGCGGGCTCCTCGCCGGGATCGCGTGCGTGATGCGCGCCGCGCGTCCCGAGGCGGCCGTGTATGCGGCGGAGCCCGAGACCGCCGCGCCGCTGAAGGCGTCGTTCGACGCGGGGCGCGCGAGCTATTTCGAGAACTGGACGCCGTCGTTCGTCGACGGCGCCGGCGGCAAGTCGGTGCTCGCGACCATGTGGCCGCTGCTCCAGGCCTGGGTCGCGGAATCGGTGGTCGTGTCGCTCGATGAGGCCGCGCGAGCGATGCGGCTCGTCGCCGATCGCGTGCACGTCGTGTGCGAGGGCGCCGCCGCATGCGCGGTCGCCGCCGCGCTTTCACCGGTGATTGCGAACCGCGGGCACGAGAAGATCGTCGCCGTCGTATCCGGCGGCAACATCGATCTCGCGAAATTCGCAAAGCTCGTGGGAGCGTGCGGATAGAGCGGGGATCGGGGATCCGGGATCGGGGATCAGGAAGAGCATTCAGATCGAGTCGATGCGATTAGGATCTCGACGCTCTGCCCGATCCCGGATCCCGGATCCCGGATCCCGATTCATCAGCGCATCTTTTTGCAGAAGGACCCGCAGTGACCGTTCACGTCAGCGATTCGTCGGCCCCTTCGATTCCCGATCGGCTTCATCGTCTTCCGGAGCTCGCGACCGATCTGTGGTGGACGTGGAACGCGAAGCCGCGCCAGGTTTTCCGGCTGCTCGACTATCCGCTGTGGCGTCAGACCGCGCACAACCCGGTGCTGATGCTGCGGCTGATTACGCCGGACCTCCTCGCGCGCGCCGCCGCCGATCCGGAGTTCGTCGCGACCTACGACGAAGCGGTCGCGGCGCTCGACGCGGCGCGCAGCGCGCACGATACGTGGTGGAGGCACCGGCATCCGCACGATCACGGACCGGTTGCGTACTTCTCGGCGGAGTTCGCGCTCCATCAATCGCTTCCGATCTACGCCGGCGGCCTTGGCGTGCTCGCCGGCGATCACTGCAAGGAAGCGAGCGACCTCGGCATCCCGCTCATCGGCATCGGGTTCATGTATCCGCAGGGATACTTCCATCAGACCGTCTCGCCCGAGGGCTGGCAGCAGGAAATCTACGAGCGCCTGAATTGGGCCGACGCGCCGATCGAGCAGGCGATCGCGCCGGACGGACGTCCGTGCGTGATTGCCGTGCCGCTCGGCAATCGCACCGTGCTCGTGTCGGTCTGGCTCGTGCGCCTGGGCCGCGTGAAGTTGTTCCTCCTCGACACCGATCTCGAGGAGAACGCGCCGTGGGATCGCGAGCTGTCCGCGCGGCTCTACGGCGGCGATCGCGAGACGCGCATCCAACAGGAAATCATCCTCGGCATCGGCGGCGTGCGCGCGTTGAAGGCGATGGGCATCCAGCCCGCGGCCTGGCATCTCAACGAGGGCCACGCCGCGTTCGTCGTGCTGCAGCGCATCCGCGATCGGATCGAAGAAGGCGCCTCGTTCGAGACGGCGCTCGACGATGTGCGGAAGACGACGGTGTTCACGACGCACACGCCGGTGCCCGCGGGGCACGACGCGTTTCCGTTCAGCCTCGTCGAGACGCACCTCGCGGGCGCGTGGGGTACGCTCGGCGAGTATCGCGACGCCTTCATGGCGCTCGGCCACTACGACAACGGCAGCGGACCGCTGTTCAATATGACGGCGCTCGCGCTGCGGACGGCGAACTACGCCAACGGCGTGAGCCAGCTTCACGGTCAGGTGACGCGCGACATGTGGGCGCCGATCTGGCCGGGCGTCGAGAACGCGCGCAGGCCCGTGCGCGCGATCACGAACGGCACGCACGTGCCCACGTGGCTCTCGATGGAGATGGCGGCGCTCTTCGACAAGCACTTGTCGACCGAATGGCGCGATCGTCAGGACGATCCAGCGCTGTGGGACCGGGTCCTCGCGATTCCGGACGAAGAGCTCTGGGACACGCGAAAGGCGCTGCGGACCTACCTCTTTGCGTTCCTGCGCGAGCGGGCGCGCAAACGATGGCAGGAAGAACACGTCACCGCCGCGCGCGTCGTCGCCGCCGGAACGCTGCTCGATCCCAGCGCGTTGACGATCGGATTCGCGCGCCGCTTCACCGGATACAAGCGATCCGAGCTCATCTTCCACGATCCCGATCGGCTCGTGCGGATCCTGACGGCCGCGCGGCGGCCGGTGCAGATCGTCTTTGCCGGCAAGGCGCATCCCGCCGACGAGACCGGCAAGCACAACATCCAGAAAGTGTATCGGCGCGCCGTCGACTCGATGTTCGCGGGCCGCATCGCGTTCGTCGACGACTACGATCTGCACGTCGCGCATTTCCTCGTGCAGGGCTGCGACGTCTGGTTGAACAATCCACGCAAGCCGCTCGAAGCGTCGGGCACGAGCGGCATGAAAGCCTCGATCAACGGCGTGCCGCACATGAGCATCGGCGACGGCTGGTGGGCCGAAGGCTACTCGGGGCGGAACGGTTGGCTCATCGAAGGCCAATCCTCCTCTGGCGACGCGGAAGCGGTCGATGCCGCGGACGCGGAAGCGCTGTATCAGCTCCTCGAGCGCGAGGTCGTCCCGACGTTCTACGATCGCGATGCGCAGGGAATCCCGCGCCGCTGGCTCGCGTTCGTCCGCGAAGCCATCCGCACCGTCACGCCGCGCTTCTCCGCGCGCAGAATGGTGAAGGAATACGCAGAGTCGATGTATACGCCGGCGATGGGTGACTGAGACGCGGGTCAGGTTCAGGGTTCAAGGTTCAGGGTTCAGGGTTCTGCTAGGATCTGTGAATGTCCCGTAAGGCCATGACCCAGGCGCGCTGCGCGTTGTGCGGCGCGAAGGACGTATCGGAGCCTCGAGGCGAGGAACGGTACTGCCGCGATTGCTGGGACAAGAAGATTGCCGTCGAAGAGATCGTCGCGCGCGAGTTCGCGTTGAAGCGCTACATCCGCGCGCACAGCGCGGAGAAGTACCTCATCTACCACTCCACGCTGAAGCGTCCGTGCGGTCAGCTCATCGTCGTCGACGACGGGTACGATTTGTTCTTGACGATGGTGTTGTACCCCAGCTTCGGGTGGGACGAACCCGCCTACCATCTGGATGGCGATCCCGAGGGACGCACGTTCGCGGAAATCCTCGTCGACGTCGTCGCGGCCGAAGTCATCGAGCCGTGGGGCGGCGGAAAGTGGCACCTCGAGATTTTCCGCGCCTCGAATCCAGAGCCCGAGGACTGGAACGGCGAGATGTAATTTCAGTAGGGCCAGCTTCCAGTTTTCCTCAGGTTTCTCCCGCGTTCCCGTCGGTTGCACGCTGCGCGATCTGGATATACTCTGAGCGATAATCTCGAAGCTTCAGCCCACCGGAGGTCAGCAATGAACCGCCGCTTCGCGTCGATCGCCGTCGCGTGTCTGTTCGCCGCATTGATTCCGGCTTCCGCCCTCGCGCAAGCGAAACCAGCCGTGGACAAGGCGCCTCCGCCGCCGCCTGCGCCGGCGAAGTTCGTGCCGCAGGTCAAAGGCGAAGGCTACGTGGAGTTCATGCAGGCCAAGCCGCAGCGCGTCAAGGGTGAGATCCACACGAAGATCAAACTCAAGAACACCTCGAAGGGCTCGCTCGGCCTCGTCTCCGTCGAGGAGATTTGGTACAACACGAAGCGCGAGATCGCCTCGAGCGGCATCTACCGTCACCGCGCGCTGCTGAACCCCGGCGAGATCATCGAGTTCGAGATCGTGTCGCCGGACAAGCCGGATCTCTACACGAACATGCTGATGTTCAAGCACGCCGGCGGCACGATCAAGCCGACGAAGGTGACGAAGCTCCAGTAGCGCCGATGTCCAGCGATCTTCGATATCCGGTCGGCAAGTTCACGGTCGATTCGAGCGTCACGGCAGAGAAGCGCACGGCGTGGATCCGTCAGATCGCCGAAACGCCCGCGGCGCTGCGCGCGGCCGTTCGAGATCTTTCCGATCGGCAGTTCGAGACACCGTACCGGCCGGACGGGTGGACCGTTCGGCAAGTCGTGCATCACGTCGCCGACAGCCACATGAACGCGTACTGCCGCTACAAGTTCGCGCTGACCGAGAACAATCCCGCCATCAAGGCGTACGACGAGGCGGCGTGGGCGAAGGTCGCGGATACGGCGCGCACGCCGCCGGACGTGTCGCTCGCGCTGCTCGACGCGCTTCACGCGCGCTGGGTGGTCCTGCTGGAGTCGATGAGCGAATCGGATTTCGCGAGGCCGCTGCTGCATTCCGAGCGCGGCGCCATCACGCTCGATTGGATGCTTCAGCTCTATGCGTGGCACGGACGGCATCACGCCGCGCACATCACCGAGCTTCGTCGCCGAGAGAATTGGTAGGCGGGAGGTCCGGCTAAAGCCGGACGCTGCGGCGTTCCGCGTAGTCGCCGAATAGCGGCAGCTTCCACGCGCGGCCGTGGTACGCGTGGAACACGCAGACGCCCCACGCCGCGAGCCACGCGACCGCCGTCGCGGCCGAGAGCCACAACATCACCCAGAACGCCGTCGGCGAAACGATCAGGAACGCAAACGCAAAGACCAGCAATCCGACGGCTGCCGTGCCGAGGATGCCCAGACCCACGACGGCCTGCCACGCGTGGAACCGCACGTACCGATTCCTGCGCTCGGTCGCGAGCAGCAGCACGCCGGAAAACGGCCCCGCCAGATAGGCCATCGCCGCCGCCATCCGCGGCGTGAGGCCGGTCGACGTTAGACGCGGATCTCGCGGATCGGACGGATCGCGCGGATCGGATGGATCGCGCGGATCGAGCAGATTGCGCGGATCGAACGGATCGCGCGGATCGGATCGACGCTGCGGACCGGCAATCCTCGCGCGGTTCGCGCCATCCGCGCGTGGTGCTTTGAAGATGATCGTCGTCTGCTGCGGACCGTCGGGCGTGGCGAATCGGATCTCGCCGTCGTCGCGCGGGAGCGACACGATGTGGAAGGGAGAGACGAGGATCTGCGCGGCGACGCGATCGGCCGCCGGCACACGCTCTTCATCCACGATGACGAGCGCGGATCCCTCGCGGCGAGCGCCGGTGATCTCGATCTGGAATCCCGGCGTCGGCCGCTCGCCCGCGAAGACGGCGGCGACCATGCGCGTCGTGAAATCGATCGCGGGCGCCGGCGCGTCCGGACCGGCGTGCGCGGCCCAGACCGCCTGAAACGCTTGACGATCGCGCGCGACGAATCGACGCTGCTCGATGAGCCGGCTGCCGTCGCCCTTCGCGATCGTCACGACATCCGGCGCCCGGGGGTCCGGCATTCAGCGCACCGTGATTTCGACCTCGCGCGCGGCGGTCGCGCCGTTGGCGAGCGTCGACTGCGCTTCGACGCGCAGCACGTAGCGCCCCGGCGCCACACTCTTCAACGGAATGTTCGCGACGTGCCCGAACGTGTTGCCGCCCTTGAGCTCCTCGGACTTGCGCTCGTCGCGCGCGCTGAAGACGGACGTGCCGTTGTCCGCCGTCAACGTCGTGCGGACCTCGACGCGATGCGGCGTCGACGCGCGGTTGTCGTAGATGTCGACGGCGAGCGCGACCTGATCGCCCGTCGGGAACGTTCGCAGCGCCGACGGCGACGCCGGCAGGATGTCCTTGAAGTCCTTGTCGGGATTCGCGGTCGGCGTGCGGCTCGCGAACGCGGACGTCACGAGCAGGCCGCCCATCGCGAGATCGCCTTTACTGAAATCGGGAACGTCGAGATCGTAGAGCACCGACCCCACGCGGTTGCTGACGTTCTCGCGCGCGCCGATTCGCAGCTGATAACGCCCTGGCACCAAATCGAGCCGGCGCGTGATGCGAATGCCGTTCTTCACGACCGCTTCGTGCGTCTCCGACCGGAGCTTCAACTGCGCCGTGTCCTTCGCGCCGCCGCGAATCTTTCCGCCCTCGTCCATCGCGACGATCGCCACCTCGACGTCGTTCACGAACATGCCCGCGTCTTCCTTGAACTTGAGCGCGCTTCCGTCGATCTCGACGACGACGAGGACGGAGGCCTGCGGCGATTTCCCGGGCACCACGGCGCCTGCCATCGGCGCGGCGAACGCGGTCAGCCCCAGACCCGTGACGGGCAGCGGACTGTCGAGCGCTTCGCGCATCGCGATCGACGCGGCGATGCCGGGAGGCGGCGGCGTGCCCGCGGGCGGCCGGCCTCGCGGCGCGACGTATCCTTTTCGCGCGCGCACCTGCAAGGCCGGATTCTTGAGGCGCACGTTCACCGTCCGGAACTGACCATCGCGGCGCGAGTCGGTCGAGTAGTAGCCGAGGACGTAATAGCTGCTGTTGTCCTGGATGATTCTGCCGAAGCTCGTGCCGAAATCGTTCGAGTTCACCGCGGCGAATCCGCCGGTCTCGTTCGCGATCGTGCGGAGGCTGTCCTGCGAGATCTGCAGCTCGCGCTGCATCGAGGTCATCCCGAGCCCGAGCGTCGGGTCGTCGGGAATCGATCCGAGCTCGCCGGCGTCGTCCAGGCCGCCGAGCCCTCGCGGATCGACGGCGTAGAAGCTGACGTTCGAGCGCGTGGCGGCCGCAATCGCGTCCTGTCCGTACTGGCGGATGTCGGTGGCGTAGCGGTTCGTGATCGCGTCGTAGATGTCGTAGTCGACGCCTTCGCTGAAGAACACGACCGCCTTGCGCCGTCCGCGGATTCCCGCCATGTAGTCGGCGACGTTCTTGAGCACCGTGAACGTGTTCCGCGCCTTGTACACGCGCATCGCTTCCATCGAATCGCGCGGGAGATCGGTGCTCCCCATGTTGCGGAGCCGGAAGTAGTCGTCGATCTTCTCGAGCGTCGCGGAGCGCTCCTTCTGCCCCATGAACGTATCGATGGCGCGCAGCAGGCGCGCGCGGCTGTTCGTGAACTCCTGGCCCGTCGCTTTCGCGCCGCCCGTCTGCACGACCGCGGCGATGTCGTTCGCGCCGAGATAGCGCTCGACGAATTGCCGCGCGGCCGCCTTCACGCGCCCCGATCGCGCGAAGTGCGTGTTGAGATCGTCGAGCACGATCACGAACACGCGGCCGTCGAACTCCTTCCGATTGCTGCGGACGTCCGCCTCGATGGGCTTCGTCTTGAACAGCGGCGGATCGAACTTCTCGATCGGAATGTCGACGAGCGAGAACACCGAGACGGTCTGCGGCTTCCCCTGTTCGATGACCTGAAAATCATCCTTCGTGAGGTTCCGGACGAAATTGCCTTGCTGATCGGTGACGACGGCGTCGATCTCGACGTAGTTGACCTCGACCTTGAAGGTCACGGGCGGCTGATCGCCCGGGCGTGGCTGTGTTTGCTCGGCGCCGGTGGCGAGGCACGAGAGAAGGATCAGGATCGAGACGGCTACAGCTCTTGTTCGCATGTCGCACCGACGCTCGTGTTTTCCCGGCAGGCTCATTCATTATAGGCTTTGCCGGCCCGGCCCGCCGAAGCCCGAAGGACGGTTATACTCAAGAGATGGCGCTGCCCATCGACGCCGTCCAGCGTGCGTTGAAGGAGGAACACCTCGACGGCTGGCTGCTCTACGACTTCCGGGGATCGAATCCTATCGCTTCTCGCCTGACGGGGCTCGCCTCGTCCGGCAAGCTCGCGACGCGCCGGTGGTACTACTACGTGCCCGCCGAGGGCGCGCCTCGCGGTCTCGTCCATGCCATCGAGCGTCACAATCTCGACGACCTTCCCGGTGAAAAGCGCGCGTATGCGGGGCGGGACGAGCTCGCGACCGGGCTGCGCGATCTCCTGAAGGGCGCCGGACGCGTGGCGATGGAGTACTCGCCGCGCAACGCGATCCCATATGTGTCGCGCGTCGATGCGGGCACGATCGAAGCCGTCAAGGAATGTGGCGCGTCTGTCGTGTCCTCCGGCGATCTCGTGCAGCGATTCGAGGCGGTCTGGAGCGATGAGGTGTTCGCGACGCATCTCGCGGCGGCCGAGCGGCTCTACCGCGTGAAGGATCGCGCGTTCGATCTCATCCGGCAGCGCATCGCGGCCGGCGGGCCTCTCACGGAAATCGACGTGCAAGAGGCGATGGTCGAGTGGTTTCGCGAAGAAGGACTCGTCTCCGATTCGCCGCCGAACGTGTCGGCGCAGGAGAATGCGGGCAATCCGCACTACCAGGCGACTCGAGAGTCGCATCGGGCCATCCGTCCCAACGAGGCCGTGCTGATCGATCTCTGGGGTAAGCTGCCGACGCCGGGCGCGGTGTTTGCTGACATCACCTGGGTGGCGTTCACGGGCGCGCGCGTGCCCGACGAGCTGGCGGCCGCCTTCTCGGCCGCGCGCGACGGCCGCGACGCGGCAATCGCGCTCGTCCAGTCGGCGGTGCGCGCCGGGCGCGCGCTGCGGGGCTTCGAGGTCGATCGCGCCTGCCGCGACGTCATCACGCGCGCGGGCTTCGGCGCGCAGTTCATCCATCGCACGGGCCACAGCCTCGGCGAGGAGGTTCACGGCAACGGCGTGCACATGGACGACTACGAGACGCACGACGATCGCCGCTTGATTCCCGGTACGGGATTTACGATCGAACCCGGCGTATATACGGACCGATACGGCGTCAGAACCGAAATCAACATGTTCGTGAAGGAAAACGACGCGGTCGTCACGGGCGCTCTTCAGCGCGACATCGTCACGCTCGTGGCCCATTGATCTAGCGGGAGAAGCACGATGCCCACTCGGAAGACAACGCTTTTCTACATCGTTCTCATAGCCATTGCGTCGGCGGCGGTCGGGATGGTGATTTCATCGCAGTGGGGGATTCCGCAGGCCTCCTCGGCTCAGTCCGTGAACGTGCCCGCCGCGAACACGGCGCCGCTCACGGGGCCGATCGACGCGACGACGTTCCGCAACATCGCGAAGTCGCAGGGACCGGTCGTCGTCAACCTGCGCACGTCGGCGCGGATGCGTCGTGAATCGACGGACGCGAGCGAGGATCTGCTCCGCCGGTTCTTCAATCAGCCGCGCGGACGCGGCCGTCCCGGACCGCCGCGCGACGAAGAGCTGCCGATCCAGCAAGGCGCCGGCACCGGCTTCATCATCGACAAGGCCGGCTTCATCCTCACGAACAACCACGTCGTCGAAGACGCCGACGAGATCATGGTCGGCTTGTTCGGGGCGAACATGGCGAACCCGAACGAGCATCTCTACGCGGCAAAAGTGATCGGACGCGACACGCTGACCGACAGCGCGCTCATCCAGCTCACCGAGCTCCCGTCGACGCCGCTGCAGGAAGCGCGGTTCGGCGACTCCGATCAAATGCAGCCCGGCGACTGGGTGATGGCGATCGGCAACCCGTTCAATCTGAGCCACACCGTCACCGTCGGCGTCATCTCGGCGCTCGGGCGGCCGTTCTATCCCGTGACCGGCCGGCCGCAGAACATGATCCAGACCGACGCCGCGATCAATCCGGGCAATTCGGGCGGGCCGCTGCTGAACGTGCGCGGTGAAGTCGTCGGGATGAACACCGCGATCTACACCGATCAGCGCGCGGCGAACATCGGCATCGGCTTCGCCACTCCGATCAACGCGATTCGCGCGATCCTGCCGCAGCTGCGGACCGGAAAGGTCACGCGCGGCGTGATTGGCGTCAACGTCCGCACGTACGCGCTCACGAAGGGTGACGCCGACGCGTTCGGCTTGCCGAGCACGAACGGCGCGGTGATCACGAGCGTCACGGCGGATCAGCCGGCCGCGAAAGCGGGCCTCAAGCCCGGCGACGTCGTCACGGAGTTCAACGGACGTCCGGTCGTCGACAGCGACACACTCGTCTCGATGGTCGTCGGCACGAAGCCCGGCACCACCGTGCCGCTCACGATCTATCGCGATCGCGAGCGCAAGTCGATGAACATCACGATCGGCGAGCTCGATCTCGAGGCGGAACAGGGCGGACGTCCGACGCGGCCCGACACCGACACCGAGCCGACCTCCACCGACTTCGGCATGGTGATCGAGCCGATGACGCCAGACATCGCGCGCGAGCTCGAGTTGCCGCGCGGACGCGGGGGCGCGATCGTCTCGAGCGTCAGCCGCAGCAGCCCGGCGTTCAACGCCGGCGTGCTGCAGAACGACGTGATCCTCGAAGTGAACCGCGTGCCCGTGTCGAACGTGGCGCAGATCACGCGAGAGCTTCAGCGCGCGCAGGCCGGGTCGACCGTGTTCATGGTCGTCTGGCGCGTCGGGCCGAACGGCGGACAGGAGACCTTCCTCACTCTGAGAAAGAGATAGCCGCTGAGATCCGCGGCCCGCGATCCGCATGTTCGAATGGCTTTTCGGACACCGGATCGCGCGCAGCGGACCGCGGCTCTGTGTATAATCCGCCGCCTGGAGCCGTTCATGTCGACTACGACGCTCGAACGCGAGATCAAGCTGCGGTTCGACTCGGCTGACGAGGCGCGCGAGGCCATCGTGGCGTGCGGCGCGACGCCCATGCTCGGCCGGCGCCTGCAGGAAGACTCGCTGCTCGACACCGACGAGGAGGATCTGCGCCGCCGGCGGTGCGTGCTCCGCGTCCGGATGGAGAACGGCAAGAGCCGTTTGACCTTCAAAGGTCCCGTGCAGCCCGGGCTGATGAAAGTGCGCGAGGAAATCGAGACGGTCGTCGGCGACGGCGACATCCTTCTCCGCGTCCTGAAGGAGCTCGGGCTCCACGTCTGGTTCCGCTACGAGAAGTACCGCGAGGAGTTCGCCTTCGAGGACGTCATCGTCGCGATCGACGAGACGCCCGTCGGCGTGTTCGTGGAGATCGAAGGCAGCGAGCAGGGCATCAACACGACCGCCGAGGCGCTCGGCCGCCGCGAGGCGGACTACATCCAGGATTCCTATCGCGGGCTGTTCCTCAAACTGCGCGGCACATTCGGGCTCGACGGACAGCACATGCTGTTCGACGGATCGGATGGCGGAGTTTGAGGCGGGAGCGCGGTCAGCGCGCCAGTTGATGAACGGAGCGCCGCGCGCGCTCCTGCTGACGGCCGGTCTCGGCACGAGGCTGCGCCCCCTCACCTACCTTCGCGCGAAAGCCGCGGTTCCGATCAACGGGCGGACGCTCGTCGCGCGGGCGATCGACTGGCTCGCGCGCGCCGGCATTCGAGATCTCGTCCTCAATCTTCATCATCGGCCCGAAACGATTGCGGCCGTCGTCGGCGACGGCAGCGACTTCGGCGTGCGCGTCCGCTACTCGTGGGAGCAGCCCGTGCTCGGATCCGGGGGCGGCCCGCGCCGCGCGCTGCCGCTCCTCGTCGATGGGCGCGGCGAGGATGATGACTTCGTGATCGTCAACGCCGACACGCTGACCGATCTCGACCTGCGCGCGATCGTCGAGCGCCACAAGTCGTCCGGCGCCCTCGTCACGATGGCGCTCATCGAGAATCCGCGTCCAGAGCAGTACGGCGGCGTGCACGTCTCGTCTGACGGCTGGGTGACGAGCTTCAGCCCGGCGCGGGCGTGGGCGGAGAGCCGTCGGCCGAACTTCCATTTCATCGGCGTGCAGGTCGCGCGCGCTGCCGCATTCGCCGATCTTGCCGACGGCGTTCCGGCCGAATCGGTCAACGCGCTCTATCCACGCTTGATTGCGGCGAACCCGCGCGCCGTGGCCGCTTACATTTCGCCAGCGTCGTTCCTCGATATCGGAACGCCGCGCGATTGCCTCGACACATCCGTGTCGCTCGCACGTGCCGAAGGGCCGCGATTGATCGGCGAACGCGTGTACATTCATCCCTCGGCGCGGCTCGCGAACACGGTCGTATGGGACGACGTGGTGATTGGAGCGGGAGCATCACTTCGCGACTGCATCGTGGGGGACGGAGCGATGATTCCGGAGGGCTCGACGTTCGAGCGGTGCGCGATCGTTCCAGCCAATGGGCGGGCGCCGCAAACGGGAGAGCGGATCGACGGAAAACTGCTCGTCAAAGAGCTCCGGTGAATGTACCCTGAGCCACACCCTGCGCCCTGAGCAGAGGGACCGATGACGCAAATTGCCGAGCTTCCAACCCAGCGCGATCGCATCGATGCCTATCTGGATCGCAGCGGCCTGGCGTCGCGATCGCCGCGCGTCGTCCCGCTGACGGGTGACGCGTCGGACCGGCGCTACTACCGCATCCTCATTCCCGACGCGCCGTCGATCGTCCTGTCGCTGTATTCCGCGCCCTTCGAGTTCGACAACCTCTCGTTCGTCAACGTCGCCGGGCTGCTGCAGCAGATGCCGGTGCCGGTGCCGACGGTCCTCGGGCACGCGGAGAAGATCGGCGTTCTCGCCCTAGAGGATCTCGGCGATGTCACGCTGCAGGCTCACCTCGGCGCCGCGACGTCCGCGGAGCACGCCGCACGATATCGGCAGGCCGTCGCGCTGATCGCGACGCTGCAGCGCCGCGGCGCGGAGCTCGCAAGCGCGAAATACATTCCGTACGGGATCGCCTTCGACGTCGAGAAGCTGACGTGGGAGCTCGACTTCTTCACGAAGCATTTCATCGAAGCCTACAAGGGCGTGGTCGTCGCGGCGGCCGCGCGCGAGGAGCTTCGACAAGGATTCCGCGTTCTGATCGAGGAGCTGGCCGCGGAGCCGCGCGTCCTCTGCCATCGCGACTATCACAGCCGGAACCTGATGCTCCATCAGGATCGCCTCTACATCATCGATTTCCAGGACGCGCGGATGGGGCCGGACACCTACGATCTCGTCTCGCTGCTGCGCGACTCGTACGTCGATCTTCCAGAGCGCACGGTGGAGGAGCTCATCGCGTATTTCCTCGCGCTGAAGGGCGGCACGGGGAAGGAGGCGGAGTTCCGGAAGCGATTCGACGCGATGGCGCTGCAGCGCAACTTGAAGGCGCTCGGGACGTTCGGCTACCAGACGACCGCGCGGCGCAATCCGGTTTACATCCAGTACATCCCGCGGACGCTTCGCTACGTCCGCGACAACCTCGCCCACCAGCCGCGCTTCTCGCGCCTCCACGAGCTCCTCGCTGCGCACGTCGACGAATTCAAATAACTCGAACACAAGGTTCACAGGTTCAAGGGTTCACGGGTTCACAGGTTCAGAGGTTCAAAGGTTCAAAGGTTCAAAGGTTCACAGGTTCACAGGTTCACAGGTTCACCGTGAACCCGTGAACCCCTGAACTCGTGAACCCGTGAACCCTGTGCAAGAATCGCATGCTAAGATCCAGGGTTTACCGAACAAAAAAGAGCCGGTTCATGCAATTCGGGATTTCCACCCACATCTTTCACGATCGTCGTCTCGATCGCGATCACCTCGCGCAGATCGCGAGCTATGGGTTCGAGACGATCGAGCTCTTCGCCACGCGCAGTCATTTCGACTACCGCGACGAGTCGGCGATCCAGCAGCTCGAGCGGTGGCTCGCGGACACGGGCCTGACGCTCCACGGCGTACACGCGCCGATCACGGACGTGTTCGGAGGCAAATCGGCGACGACGTATTCCACCGCGGCGGGCGCGCACGAACGGCGGGAGGCCGCGGTCAAGGAAACGGAAGCCGCGCTTCGGATCGCGGCGCGGATCCCCTTCGGCGTCATGGTTCTCCATCTCGGCACGCCCTCCAGCTCGCACAATGCGGACGACAACCATCGGAACGCCGCGATACGCAGCCTCGAAGAAATCTGTCAGATGGCGGATCCGCTCGGCGTGCGCGTGGCCGCCGAAGTGATTCCAAACCGCCTTTCGGACACCACGTCCCTGACGGCGCTGCTCGAGAACGAGATCGAGGGCTACAGCCCGGGAATCTGCCTCGACTTCGGGCACGCGCATCTGATGGGCGACGTCGCGGACGCGATTGAAACGGTTGCCGAACACATCATCACGACGCACATCCACGACAACCACGGCCGCGAGGACGAGCATCTCGTCCCGTACTTCGGATCGATCGACTGGGGTCTGGCGCTCGCGACGATGCAGAAGATCGGCTACGAGGGCACGTACCTGATGGAGCTCGCGGGCACGGGCAATCCCACGGCTGTTCTCGAAGAGGCAAGGCGCGCGCGTCAGCGATTCGAGCGCGCGCTGACACACGCATGATGTCCTACATCGAAGAGATCGCCAGTCACGAAGGCCACGACGTCACGCTTCGCGGCTGGTTGCACAACCGGCGATCGAGCGGCAAGATTCATTTCCTGACACTGCGCGACGGCACGGGATTCATTCAGTGCGTCATGTCGAAGGCCGCCGTCGGCGACGAGGCGTTCGCGCGCGCGGATCACCTCTCGCAGGAGACCTCGCTGACGATCACGGGCCGCGTGCGCGCGGATGCTCGAGCGCCGGGCGGCTTCGAGCTCGACGTCGCCGGCCTCGACGTCGTCGGCGAGGCGCAGAACTATCCAATCACGCCGAAGGAGCACGGCGTCGACTATCTGATGGATCGGCGGCATCTGTGGATCCGATCGGGACGGCAGCAGGCGATTCTGCGCATCCGCCACGAGGTGATCGATGCCGTCCGCGACTTCTTCAACGAGCGCGGATTCATCCTCGCGGATACGCCGATCTTCACGCCCGCCGCGTGCGAGGGCACGACGACGCTCTTCCCGGTGCAGTACTTCGAGGACGAGACCGCGTACCTGACGCAGAGCGGCCAGCTCTACAACGAAGCGAACGCGATGGCGCTCGGGAAGGTGTACTGCTTCGGTCCGACGTTCCGCGCGGAGAAATCGAAGACCCGCCGGCACCTCACCGAGTTCTGGATGGTCGAGCCCGAGGTGGCGTACGCCACGCTCGACGACGTGATGGAACTGGCCGAAGGGCTCGTGGTCTCCGTCGTCGGCCGCGTGCTCGAGCGGCGCCAGCGAGAGCTGAAGGTCTTGGAGCGCGATACGTCGAAGCTCGAAAAGGTCAAGGCGCCGTTTCCGCGCGTGTCGTACGACGAAGCAGCCGGGATTCTCAAGAAGAAGGGGCTGCCGTTCGAGTGGGGCGGCGACTTCGGCGCGCCGGACGAGACGGCGCTCTCGGAAGAATTCGATCGGCCGATCTGCGTGCACCGGTATCCGTCGGCGATCAAGGCCTTTTACATGAAGCCCGATCCGAATCGGCCGGAGGTTGCGCTCTGCGTCGACGTCCTCGCGCCGGAAGGCTACGGCGAGATCATCGGCGGCGGCCAGCGCATCGACGACTACGATCTGCTCGTGCAACGAATCAAGGAGCACAACCTCCCGCAGGAAGCGTTCGAGTGGTATCTCGATTTGCGTCGCTACGGTACCGTGCCGCACGGCGGTTTCGGCATGGGCATCGAGCGCGTTGTCACGTGGATCTGCGGCATCGATCATCTGCGCGAGGCCATTCCATATCCGCGCATGCTGTATCGGATCTACCCGTGAAGATTGGTTTCCTGAGCCTCGGCTGCCCGAAAAACCTCGTCGATGGCGAGGTGATGCTCGGCCTCGCGCGCGACGCCGGGCACGAGGTCGTCAACGACGCGTCGTCGGCGGACGTGCTCGTCGTGAACACGTGCGCCTTCATCGACTCGGCGAAGCAGGAATCGATCGACGCGATCCTCGAGATGGCCGCGCTCAAACGCGACGGCCGCTGCTCACGCCTGGTCGTGACCGGCTGCCTCGCGGAACGTTATCGCGACGATCTGAAGAAAGAAATTCCAGAAATCGACGTGACGCTGGGGACGGGGGACGTTGAAGGGATTGTGGATGCGATCGATCCGCGGTCCGCGGTTCGCGGTCCGCTGCCCGACGCGACAACCGTTCAGACTGTGCCGCTGACGTTTTTCCGAGGCGCCGGTGATCCGGCCGGACGGCGATCAGCGGACGGCGGACAGCGGCTCCCCGACTACCTCTACGACGCCGACACCCCGCGCCTGCTCACGACGCCGAAGCACTTCGCGTACGTCAAGGTCGCGGAAGGCTGCGACTACACGTGCGCCTTCTGCATCATTCCGACGCTGCGCGGCAAGTATCGCAGCCGTACCGCGGAATCGATTGTCCGCGAGGCGCGGACGCTCGCCGAGCGAGGCGTGCGCGAGCTGCTGCTGATCTCGCAGGACACGACGTTCTACGGCATCGATCGCGGCGAGCGCGGCGCGCTCGCGCGGCTGCTGCGCGAGTTGAACGCCGTCGACGGGCTTCGTTGGATCCGTCTGCTGTATCTCTACCCCACCACGATCACCGACGACGTGCTCGAGGCGATGGCGGAGTGCGAGAAGGTCTGCCGCTACGTCGACCTGCCGCTGCAGCACGCGTCCGCGCCGGTGCTCAAAGCGATGCGTCGTCCGGGCAACCGCCGCACGTATGACGCGCTCCTCGGTCGCATCCGCCGGCGCGTCCCGGGTGTCACGCTCCGCACGACGCTCATCGTCGGCTTCCCGGGTGAGACCCGCGAGGATTTCGCGGAGCTGGAGAGCTTCGTCGCCGACACGCACTTCGATCACCTTGGCGTCTTCACGTACTCGCACGAGGAAGGGACTCGCGCGTTCGGTTTGGCGGATGACGTGCCGCCGGCGGAGAAGCGCCGGAGACGGAACGCGCTGATGGCGCGTCAAAAGACCATAGTGGCGCGCGCGCACCGCGCCAGGATCGGGGAGGAAGTCGACGTGCTCCTGGATGGTCCCTCCCCCGATCATCCCCTGGTCCTGCAGGGCAGACTCGAAGGGCAGGCGCCGGACATCGATTCGGTGACGTATCTCACCGACTGCGACCCCAGCCGGTTCACAGGCGGAGACCTCATCCGGGCTCGCCTCGTCCAAGCACGCGGCTACGACCTCGTCGCCGCGCCCGTTGCGCTCTAGCGCGCACGCCCTCGTGCTATATTCATGGGTGGCAGATTCGAGTAAGGTACCCGAGTGGGCCCGTGCCCACTTTTTGTTTTTGAGGGCGGTTTTTGGGCTCCGACACGGAACGCCTGGCGCCGGTTCGTGCCGCGGCCGAGCGCGTCGCGCGGGGATACGGGCTCGAGATTTTCGACGTGCAGCTTCGCCGTGAATCGATCGGCACGGTGCTCCGGGTGATCATCGATCGGCCGGATCGCGGCGTACCCGAAGGGCCGGAAGACGCGGTGGGCATCGAGGATTGCCAGCGCGTCAGCCAGGATTTGAGCGCGGTGCTGGATGTCGAGCTGGACGAGTCGAGCGACCTCGGCGCGTCGGCGCTCGGGCGCGAGTATACGCTCGAGGTTTCGTCGCCGGGCCTCGATCGGCCGCTCCGGCACGAAGCCGACTATCGGCGCTTCACGGGACGGCTCGCGAAGCTCGTCACGTCGGCGCCGCTCAACGGACAGTCGGCCTTCTCGGGGCGCATCGTCGGCCTGGTTGATATCGATGTCGACATCGATGTCGCCGGCTCCGGCGCGGGGCGCGCGGTGATTCTGGAAGAGGGCCGGAAGAAGCATCAGGTGCCGCTCGCGCGGATCAAGCGCGCGCACCTGGCCGTCGAGTTTTGATGTCAGAGGAATTTCGGACGCACCATGGCTACAACGACGAACCCGTTACTGCAGCAGATCGACGCGATCGCCAAGGAAAAAGGCGTCGAGCCGGACATCATCATCAGCGCCGTGCAGGACGCGCTCGAGGCGGCCGCGCGCAAGCGGTACAAGAGCGAGGCGCTCCGCGCGCGCTTGAACCCTGATACAGGACAGTTCGACCTGTACGCCGTGAAGACGATCGTCGCCGACGTCACCGATCCGTCGACGCAGATCTCGCTCGACGAAGCGCGGAAGATGTACGGCGACGAAGCGGAAGTCGACATGGAGATCGAGTTCCCGCGGCCGACGGAGGATCTCGGGCGCATCGCCGCGCAGACCGCGAAGCAGGTGATCTTCCAGAAGGTCCGCGAGGCGGAGCGCGAGAACGTCTACGGCGAGTACAGCCAGCGGATCGGCGACGTCGTCAACGGCATGGTGAAGCGCTTCGAGAACGGCGACATCATCGTCGACGTCAACGGCCGCGTCGAGGCGCAGCTCCCGCGCAAGGAACAGTCGCGCGCCGAGAACTACACGGTCGGCGATCGCGTCCGCGCCGTGATTCGCGGCGTGAACCGCAGCGCGAAGGGGCCGCAGATCGTGCTGTCGCGCACCGATCCGGCGCTGCTCATCAAGCTGTTCGAGCAGGAAGTGCCGGAGATCTACGACGGCACCGTGTTGATTCGCGGCGCGGTCCGCGAGGCCGGCGATCGCGCGAAGGTCGCGGTCTATTCCCGCGAGCGCGACGTCGATCCGGTCGGCGCCTGCGTCGGGATGAAGGGCACGCGCGTGCAGTCGATCATTCGCGAGCTCCGCGGCGAGAAGATCGATATCGTCGAATGGTCGGAGGATCCGGTCCTCTTCGTGACGAACGCGATCAGCCCCGCGAAAGTCCAGCGCGTCTCTATCGTCGACGACGCCGAGAAGGTCATGGAAGTGATCGTCGAGGACAAACAGCTGTCGCTCGCGATCGGCAAGAAAGGTCAGAACGTGCGGTTGGCCGCGAAGCTGACCGGATGGAAGATCGACATCAAGAGCGAAGAAGAAAAGCGGCGTGAGGTCGAGATTCAGCTCGGCGCGCTCGAAATTGGCGAACCGCCGTCGGAGGAATCGGCCGAGCAGCCCGAGGCCGCGACGATTGAAGCGTCGGCCGGCGAGACGACCGAGGCACCGACCGGCGGCGCCGAGAACAGCACCAGCGAGGCCGCCGCCTCTGCCGATACCGAGCCCGCGGGCGAGGCCGAGGACGGCAGCGTTCGTTAGCCACGCGATGTGCCGGTAGAAGACGCGAGCGAGCGAGGGGCGAAGCCCCTCGGTGATAGAAGAGAGGTAAATGGCAACTGTTCGGATCTACAAGGTCGCGGAACTGCTCAACACGTCGAGCCAGGAAGTGATGGCGCTGCTGAAGCGCGATCACGGGATCGAGGTGAAGAGCGCGTCGAGCACGATCGAGGAGGTCGTCGCGCGGCAGTTCGTCGAGCGGCTCGCGCGGCAGCGCAACATCACGGTGCCGTCGAACGCGTCGTTCGCCGACGCGCCGGCCGCGGTCCGCGGCAAGAAGCCCGCGGCGAAGACGCCGGAGCCGCAGCGCCCGGCCGCGCCGTCGCTTCCGCCGCCGCGGCTCGTGAAGACCGCGAAGCCGGCCGCGCCGGTCGTCGAGCCCGAGCCGGAGCCGCCCGCGGCGCCCGAGTCCGTGCTCATTCCGCCGCCGGTTGAAGTGGCGATTCCCGTCGAGCCCGAGCCGGCGCCCGAGCCTGTTGCGGCGGAACCCATCGTCGAACCGCCGCCCGCGATCGCGGAGCCCGCCGTTGCCGCGCGCGCGCCGGAGCCGGCGACCGCCAGCGCGCCGCGCGTTCGCAAGGAAGAGGTCGACGCGCCGGGGGCGGCGAAGGATGTTCCGGCCGCCGCGAGGCCCGCTGCATCGGCGCAGCCGCGCCCGCTCGGTCCGCCACAAACGGGACGCATCGTGCCGCCGACGATTCGTCTGCGCGTCGAGGATCCAAAGACAGGACAAGCGCCGCCCGCGCCGCCGCGCCGGCCGGTGCTCGTGCGTCCGCCCGTCTCCGCGCCGCCCGCGGCGCCGCAGGCGCCGACCGGAAACCTCAGCCGGCCCGCGGGCGCGCGGCCCGGTGCACCGGCCGCGCCGGGCGTCGCCGCTCGCGCGCCGCAGCGGCCAGGTGGAGCGCTGCCCCCTCGCGCGCCGATGGGTGGGCCGCGTCCTCTGCCCTCGCAGCCCATTCGTCCGGCGCCGCCGCCGCGACCCGGCGGGACACCGGGATATCGTCCTCCGCCGCCGCGGCCTGGCGCGCGGCCCGGGGGAGCACAGCGCCGCGACTCGTCGCCGCGTATGCCCATGCCGACGCCGACGCCCTCCGCGCCGCCGCCGGTCACGCGGACCATCACGCTCGCCGAAGGGATGACCGTCGCGGATCTCGCGACGAAGCTCGACGTCAAGGCCAAGGACGTCCTGCGCAAGCTGATGGATCGCCGCATGATGATGACGATCAACAGCACGCTGGACGACGAGACCGCATCGCTCATCGCGCGCGAGTTCGGCGCGGACGTGAAGATGCAGACGTTCGAAGAAGAGATGCTGCAGGTCGAAGCCGAGGACGTCAGCCCGGCGGACGTCGTGACGCGCGCGCCCGTCGTCACCGTCATGGGCCACGTCGATCACGGCAAGACGACGCTCCTCGACGCGATTCGATCCGCGCGCGTCGCCGAACGGGAGGCGGGTGGCATCACGCAGCACATCGGCGCCTACGCCGTCCAGGTGAACGATCGCAACGTCGTGTTCCTCGACACGCCCGGCCACGAGGCGTTCACGATGATGCGCGCCCGCGGCGCGCGCGTCACCGACGTCGTCATTCTCGTCGTCGCCGCCGACGACGGCGTCATGCCGCAGACCAGGGAAGCGATCGATCACGCGAAGGCGGCGTCGGTGCCGATTCTCGTGGCGATCAACAAGATCGACAAGCCCGACTCGAATCCGGATCGCGTCAAGAAAGAGCTGTCCGATCTCGGCCTCGTTCCCGAACAGTGGGGCGGCCAGACCGTCATGGTCGAGGTCTCGGCGAAGAAGAAGCAGAACCTCGACGCGCTGCTCGAGATGATCCTGCTCGTCACCGAGATGAGCGAGCTCAAGGCGAACCCGAAGCGGAGCGCGTCGGGCACGGTCCTCGAGGCGAAGCTGGACAAGGGCCGCGGTCCCGTCGCGACGATTCTCGTGCAGGACGGCACGCTGCACGTGGGCGACACGTTCATCGCCGGCACGATCGTCGGCAAGGTCCGCGCGCTCATCGACGATCGCGGACGGCAGCAGAAGCACGCCGGACCCGCGACGCCGGTCGAAGTCCTCGGCCTCGGCGGACTGCCGCAGCCGGGCGACGCGTTCCAGGCGCTCTCCGACGCGGCGAAGGCGCGGCAGATCGCGCTCTTCCGTCAGACCCAAGCCAAGGAAAAGGCGCTCGGCGGAAAAGGATCGCGGCTGACGCTCGAATCGCTGCAGCAGCAGATCGCGGAAGGCGGCATGAAGGAGCTGCCCGTGATCGTCAAGGCGGACGTGCAGGGATCGGCCGAAGTGCTCGGCGATACGCTGACGAAGTTGAGCGACGAGAAGGTCAAGATCCGCATCATCCACAGCGGCGTCGGCGCGATCAACGAATCGGACGTGCTCCTCGCCTCCGCGTCGAACGCGATCGTGATCGGATTCAACGTGCGGCCCGATCGGAACGCGTCCGACGTCGCGGAGCGCGAGAAGGTCGACATCCGCCTGCACTCGGTCATCTACAACGTCGTGGACGAGATGAAGAAGGCGATGGCGGGCCTCCTCGATCCGACGTTCAAGGAAGTGCGCACGGGCGCCGCGCAGGTGCGCGAGATCTTCAAGGTCCCCAAGTTCGGCACGATCGCCGGCTGCATGGTGATGGAAGGCCGCATCACGCGCGCCGGCGACACGCAGGCGCGCCTGCTCCGCGACCACGTCGTCGTCTACGAGGGCAAGATCGGATCGCTGCGGCGCTTCAAGGACGATGTGTCCGAGGTCAAGCAAGGCCTCGAGTGCGGCATCGGCTTCGAGAAGTTCAACGACATCAAGGTCGGCGACGTGATTGAGGTCTTCGCCGTCGAGAGAGTGGCCACGCCGGTCTAGGTTCCTGGATGTCCAATCGTCCAATCCGCGTCGGCGAGCAGATTCGCGAAGTGCTCACCGACCTCGTCGCTCGCGAGGTCCACGATCCCGGCATCGGGTTCATCACGCTCACGCGCGTCGATCTCACAGCCGATCTCCAGCTCGCCCGCGTGTACTACACGACGATGGGCGACGAGAAGGCGCGGCGGGAGTCCAGCCGCGCGCTCGAGCGGGCCCGGCCTTTCCTTCGGCGGCACCTCGGCCGGCGTCTGCGCCTGCGGCACGTGCCGGACCTCCAGTTCTTCTTCGACGACAGCATCGAGCGGCACGATCGGATCGAGCGGATCCTCCAGCAGCTCCAAGCGGAGCGCGACGCCTCCACTGGCGGCGAGACGGCGGCGGTCACTCACGATGACTCACGACACGACCGGGACGACGAGCGGTAGGCGGCCCCGCACGGCGGTCGGCGCCGACGTACTCGAGCTCATCTGCGAGAACATTTTCCGGCGGCAGCGGTTCCTCATCACGTCGCACGCGCGGCCCGATGGCGACTCGATCGGCTCGCAGCTCGCGATGGCGTTCGCGCTCGACGCGCTCGGCAAACAGGTTCGCATCGTCAACGCGGATGCCGCGCCCGATCACTACCGCGAGTTCCCGGGGATGAGCCGGATCGAGATCGCGCCCTCCACCAGCGCCGAAGCGGACGCGCTCATCGTCATGGAGTGCAGCGATCTGAGCCGCACCGGCGTCGGCGGCCTCGATGGCCGCTACACGATCAACATCGATCATCACGCCGGCAATCGTATGTACGGCGCGCTGAACTGGTTCGACGAATCCGCCGCCGCCTGCGGCGAGATGGTGTTCGATCTGATTCGATCGCTCGGCGTCGCGCTCAGCACCGAGATCGCCACGCACATCTACCTCGCGATCCTCACCGACACGGGATCGTTCCACCACTCCAACATCACGCCGCGCACGTTCGACATCTGCCGTCAGGCGGTCGAGGCCGGCGTGAATCCGGCCGCGATGGCGCGCCGCGTCTTCGACAGCAACAGCTTCGGCAAGCTGAAGCTGATAGGCGCGCTGCTCGACGCGATGGAGCTCACGGACGCCGGACGCCTCGCCGTGCTCTACATGGACGATGCGATGCTGGCGGCGTGCGGGTGCACGCACAACGACACCGAAGGCGTGATCAATCTGCCGCTCACCGCGCGCGAGATTCAGGCCGTCGTGTTCTTCAAGGGCGGCTCGAACGGCGACGTTCGCGTCAGCATGCGCTCGAAGTACGACGTCGACGTGCGCGTCGTCGCCAACGAGTACGGCGGCGGCGGCCACAAGAACGCGGCCGGGTTCACGGTCAACGGCCCGCTCGCGGCCGTGCGCGCGCAGATCGTCAACCGGATCGTGAAAGCCATCGCCGACGGACTCGAGACGCGGCCCGACAAGATCTAGCGTGGACGGGGTTCTCGTCGTCGACAAACCGCAAGGACCGACGTCCCACGACGTCGTCGCGATCGTGCGGCGGCTGCCGGGCGTCGAGCGCGCGGGACATGCGGGTACGCTCGACCCGCTCGCCACGGGCGTCCTCGCGCTCGTCATCGGCCGCGCGACGCGGCTCGCGTCCTTCCTGAGCGGCACCGACAAGGAATACGAGGCGCGCGTCCGGTTCGGCGCGAGCACCGAGACCTACGACGCGGAAACTGCGCCGACCGACACCGACCGTTTTGCGCCGGCGCCCACCGAACGGGCGATCGCCGATGTGCTCCCCCGATTCACCGGCACGTACTTGCAGCAGCCTCCGCCGTTTTCGGCGAAGAAGATCGGCGGAATCGCGGCGTACGCCTTGGCGCGCAAGGGCAAGCCTGTCGACATCAAACCGTCGCTCGTCACCGTCCACGCGCTGGAGCTGAGCGCGTATGCCGATGGCGTCGCCGAGCTCGAGGTCGTCTGCTCGAGCGGCTTCTACGTTCGGTCGCTGGCGCACGATCTCGGACAGCAGCTCGGGTGCGGCGCGTTTCTCGAGAGCCTGAGGCGGACGCGCTCCGGCGATTTCACGCTGCGGGATGCGGTTTCTCTCGAAGCGATCGCCGGCGGCGGGAGCGCCGTTCGCGATCGAGTCCTTCCAATGGCGCGGCTGCTCCCGGGCTTTCCCGCTGTCACACTCACGCCGGACGGCGTGGCTCGGGCCAGCCACGGCAACGCGCTGAGCGCGCGGGATTTCGTCACGCCGCTGGAACCGGCATCCGAACCCCCGGCGGATCCGTCGTTCCGGCTGTTGGACCCAAACGGGAGCCTCGTCGGCATCGCCAGACGCGCCGGCGGCATTTTGCATCCGACAATCGTTCTGGTGTAAGATGTTGAGTCGCTTGGAATTGCGAATTCCCAACGGAGCGCACGGGCGCCCGTTCGAGAGACGGCACTAAACGCAGTCAACGGCGGCTTGGTGCGGCGCGGACACGACGAACGTGAACGACGCCGAGGGTTCTGGGCCGTTCGTGGAGGTTCGACGTGGCTTTGAGCAAGGACCGCAAGACAGACATCATCGGGTCGTACAAAACTCACACGGCAGATACCGGCTCCCCCGAAGTTCAGGTCGCGCTCTTGAGCGAGCGCATCAACTACCTGACGGAACATTTCAAGACACACGCCAAGGATCATCATTCGCGCCGCGGCCTTCTGAAGCTCGTCGGCCAGCGCCGACGCCTGCTCGATTACCTGAAGGGCAAGGACACGGACCGCTACTCGGATCTGATCAAACGGCTGGGGATTCGCAAGTAAGAGGTCGACAGGGCCAAGGGCGCGCGTTCCCTTGGCCCTTTTTCCTGTCACAGCCCGCTTAGAGACACCGACAATGCATACCCGCACTATTTCCCTCGGTCGACAGACGCTGTCGATCGAAACCGGCCGCCTTGCCAAGCAGGCCGACGGCTCGGTCGTCGTTCGCTCGGGCGACACGATGGTGCTCGTCACCGCGTGCGCCGCGTCTTCCCCCCGCGAAGGCATCGACTTTCTTCCGCTGACGGTCGACTACCGCGAGTACTCGTACGCCTCGGGCCGGATCCCCGGCGGCTTCTTCAAGCGCGAGGGCAAGCCGAGCGAGAAAGAAGTGCTCACGAGCCGCTTCATCGATCGCCCGATCCGTCCGCTCTTCCCCGCCGGATGGCGCCACGAAACGCAGGTCATTGCGCTGGTGCTGTCGGCCGACACCGAAAACGACAGCGACGTCCTGGCAATCACGGGCGCGTCCGCGGCCCTCGCGATCTCCAGCATTCCGTTTACGCGCACGATCGCCGGCGTCCGCATCGGCATCATCGACGGCGAGTACGTCGTCAATCCCACGTTCGAGCAGCGCCGCAAGAGCCGGCTCGATCTGATCGTCGCCGGAAGCAAGGACGCGATCGTGATGGTGGAGGCGGGCGCGAAGGAAGTGACCGAAGAGGAAGTCCTCAAGGCGCTCGACATCGCGCACGCCGCGATCAAGGACATCATCGCCGAGATCGACGCGCTTGCGAAGGAAGCGGGACAGTCCAAGCGGGAGCACGCGCAGAAAGAAGTCGATCACGTGTTCTACTCGGAGGTCGAGCAGAAGGCGCTCGCGCCGCTGAGCGCCGCGATGCAGATCAGGGACAAGCTCGAGAACTACGCCGCGGTCGACGACGTGCTCGACGAGCTGCTCGAAGGCTTCCCCGAGGACGAAGCAGTCAAACGCGCCGAGGTGAAGCAGATCTTCAAGGGCTTGAAAGAGAAAGTCATGCGCGACGAAGCGCTCGAGCGCGGACGGCGCCTCGACGGACGCAAGTTCGACGAGATCCGGCAGATCACGATCGAGGTGGGCGTCCTGCCGCGCACGCATGGATCGACGGTCTTCACGCGCGGCGAAACGCAGGCGCTGGTGACCGCGACGCTCGGCACCGCCGAGGATCAGCAGAAGATCGAGCTCGTCGACGGCGAGTCGTGGAAGCGCTTCATGCTCCACTACAACTTCCCGCCGTTCTCGGTCGGTGAAGTGCAGTTCCTCCGCGGCCCGGGCCGCCGCGAGATCGGCCACGGCGCGCTCGCCGAACGCGCCCTCGCGCCGATGATTCCGGCCGAGGAAACGTTCCCCTACACGATCCGGATCGTCTCCGACATTCTGGAGTCCAACGGATCGTCGTCGATGGCGTCGGTGTGCGGCGGATCGATCGCCATGATGGATGCCGGCGTGCCGTTGAAGTCATCCGTCGCAGGCGTGGCGATGGGGCTGATCATGGACGAGGCGACCGGCAAGTACGCGATCCTCAGCGACATCGCCGGCGCGGAAGATCACTACGGCGACATGGACTTCAAGGTCGCGGGCACGGCCGAGGGGATCACCGCGCTCCAGATGGACATAAAGGTCTCGGGCATCACCGCCGAGATCATGCGTAAGGCCCTAGAGCAGGCGCGCGTCGGCCGTCTTTACATCCTCGACAAGATGCGAGAGGCCATACAGAAACCCCGGGGAGACGTCTCCGCGTACGCGCCGCGCATCGTGACGATCCGCATTCCGGTCGACAAGATCCGCGACGTGATCGGACCGGGAGGCAAGATGATCCGCAGCATCATCGAGCGGACCGGCGTGAAGATCGACGTCGAAGACGACGGCCGCGTGAACGTGGCGTCGGCCGACGAGGCCTCGGCGCAGAAAGCGATCGGGATCATCCAGGAACTGACCGCGACGCCCGAGCTCAACAAGACGTACATGGGCAAGGTGCAGCGCATCACCGATTTCGGCGCGTTCGTCGAGATCATGCCGGGGCTCGACGGCCTGCTGCACGTCTCCGAGATCGCGCACTACCGCGTCAAGGACGTGCGCGACGAGTTGAAGGAAGGCGAGCAGGTGATGGTGAAGGTGATCAATATCGACCCTTCCGGGAAGATCCGGTTGAGCCGCAAGGCTTTAATCGAGCCGCCGGCCGCGCCCGCCGGGGGCGGCGAGGGGTCGCGGAAGGGCGAGGCCCGCGGGTAGGACAACCAAACGGGCCCCCCGGGCGTCTCTAGTAAGGCAGGGGGTGGGCATGAATGGCATGAATCGACGGCAGCGAAGAACCGCCGCGGCAGTCGCCGGTGTCGTGCTCGCTTTCGGTGCGTTTTGGATTCGCGGAACGGCCGGCCCTCGCGTCCAGGTCCGCGAAATCGTCGTCGTCGGAGACGACTTCGCGTTCGCGCCGTCCCGCATCGAGGTCCAGAAAGACGACCTCGTGCAGATCAGGTTCACCGCGAAGGATCTCGCCCACAGCTTCACGATCGATCTTCCCTACCGCATCTCGAAGCGCGCGGCCGGCGGGCAGACGGTCGTCTTCGAGTTCCGGGCCGACGAGGCGGGACGATTTCCGTTCTACTGCAATCTGAAGCAGGACGATCGCTGCAAGAAAATGCGCGGAGAGCTGATCGTTCGATAGCGCGTCAGAATCTCAAATCGCGTAGGTATTTGAAGCTCCCGGCGAGATCCTCGAGCGGCATCTTCGGATTGTCGTGCTCGACGATGTAGTGTTTGATTCCTGCCTTGTCGGACTGCGCGAAGATCCGCTTCCAATCGATCGAGCCTTCGCCGACGTTCGCCATGTTGCCGGTGAACTTCGTGTTCGGCCCGAGCGCGCCGGCGTACGCCGTCGCTGGCTTTCCGTCCTTCAACCAGTCCTTCACGTGCACGAGCGGAAAGCGTCCCGGGTACTTGTCGAAGTACGACAGTGGATCCTTCTCCGCCGCCGTAATCCAGCAAAGATCCAGCTCCATCGCTACCAGCTTCGGATCGGTGTTCTCGAGAAGGAAGTCGTAGGGCAGCTTTCCGCCGAGCTCCTCCGCGGGAACGAACTCGAAGCCGTGCTGGTGGTACGCGATCGTGATGCCCGACTTGGCGCTCTCCTTGCCGGCTCGATTGAGGACGTCCGCTAGACGCTTGTACATGTCCGGCTTCTTCCGATCGGCATCGCTCAGATACGGAACGATCACGAACCGATGCCCGAGGACCTTGGCGGTCTCGAGCGTCTCGGGCAGCTTCGTATCGACGGTGACCCAGTCGACGTGCGTGCCTGGCGCGGTGAGCCCGTTCTTGTCCAGCATCGCGCGCACGTCCTTCGGCGCGAGATTGAAGAGCCCCGCGAACTCGACTTCCTTGAATCCAACCGCCGCGACCTTCGCGAGCGTGCCTGGAACATCCGCTTTCATCAGATCGCGGACGCTGTACAACTGCAGCCCGATGCGATCGATCTTCTTCGACTGCGCGAATCCAGTCGACGGCAGCGCGGACGCGGCGGTCATGGCCAGAGAGGCTTGCAGAAAGGTGCGGCGAGTCATGCCGCGGATCCTATCGCAATCAGAACGATTTTGCTCGAGCCCCGGGCCCTGACTCTCGAGCCAGCCCTCGCAATCGGCTGTTCCGATAGCCAAACGCGAAGTAGAACATCACGCCAAGCGCCATCCAGATGATCAATCGCTCCCACGTGCTCCACGGAAGGCTCATCATCAGCAGGAGGCTCACCAACGCGGACAAGATCGGCAGCACCGGAACGAACGGCATGCGGAACGGGCGCGGCAGATCCGGGCGCGTGCGGCGAAGGACGATCACGCCGAGCGAGACGATCGCGAACGCCATCAGCGTACCGATGCTCACGAGATTTCCGAGCGTCGCGATCGGCGTCAGACCGGCGGCGACCGCCACGACCAGGCCCGTCACGAGCGTTGAGACGTGCGGCGTCCGGAATCGTGGATGCAGACGGCCCGCCCACGACGGCAGGAGGCCATCCTTCGCCATCGCCATGAAGATTCTCGGCTGCGCCAGCATCATCACGACCATCACGGAGCTCAAGCCGGCGAGCGCGCCAACGGTCACGAGGATCTTCACGACTTCCATCGGGCCTGCCCACGGCGTCCCCGCCGCGCGTCCCGCCGCCGCTTCGGTCGCGACGACGAGCGGCGCCGGTTGATTCAGCATTTCCTTGTAAGGCACGAGACCGACCATGACGCCGGACACGAGCACGTAGAGCACGGTGCAAACGGCGAGCGATCCCAGAATGCCGCGCGGCATATCGCGCTGAGGGTTCTTCGCTTCCTGCGCAGACGTGGACACGGCGTCGAAGCCGATATACGCGAAGAAGATCACGCCGGCGCCGCGCAGGATACCGCTCCAGCCGTATTCGCCGAAACGTCCCGTATTCTCCGGAATGAACGGATGCCAGTTCTGCGGCACGATGAAAAACGCGCCCGCGCCGATCACGATCAGCACGACGGCGACCTTGATCACGACGATCGCCGAATTGACGTTCGCCGATTCGCTCACGCCGATCACGAGGAGCATCGTCACCGCGATCGTTATGAAGACCGCGGGGAGGTTGAAGACGGCGGTCACGGGATCGCCGCCGGCGACGGCGACAGCGGTCCCCGGCGCGGCGCTCAACGCCGCGGGAAAGCTCAGACCAAGCTGACCGAGCAGCGTGACGAAATTCCCGGACCAACCCACCGCGACGGTTGCCGCCCCGAGCGCGTATTCGAGAATCAAGTCCCATCCGATGACCCACGCGACGAACTCGCCGAGCGTCGCGTATGCGTAGGTGTAGGCGGAGCCCGCAACGGGAACGCTCGAGGCGAACTCTGAATAGCAGAGCGCCGCGAGGACGCTCGTCAGCCCAGCCAGCACCATGGAAAGCACGATCGCCGGTCCCGCGTTGGCGGCCGCCGCCTGCCCCGTGAGGACGAAAATCCCGGTCCCGATGATGGCGCCGACCCCGAGCATGATCAGTTGATTGGGTCCCAGCACCCGGGGGAGTCCTCCTGCGGGATCGTCCGCAAGCTGCTCGGTTCGAATCTGCTCGATGCTCTTCGTCGCGTGAATGGACATGGTTGTCAGCTCTCAGCTCTCAGCTCTCAGCTATCAGCTCTCAGCTATCAGCTCTCAGCTCTCAGCTAAGGGCTTTCAGATCCCAATCCTTGAATGAGATCGCTATGCTCTTAGCTGATAGCTGACAGCTGAGAGCTGATAGCTGACAGCTGAACGCCGTACGAAGTCATGAAGTTGGCGTCAATCGCGTCGAAGAAACCCTCAAGTTCTTCTGAAGGGCGCTATAACATTGGGCTTTTCATGCGTCCGCCTCCGCTGGCCTTCGGCCCGTTCGCGTTCGACAAGACCAGCCGTCTGCTGAAGCGGAACGGTCAGGAACTGCCGCTGCCGCCGCGCGTGCTTGGCGTGCTCGAGCTGCTGCTCGATCGGGCCGGCGACGTCGTGCCGCGTCAGGAGTTGATCGACACGGTCTGGAAGGATGCGTTCGTCACGGACACGTCCCTTGCGGAAGCGGTCAGCGTGCTCCGGCAGGTGCTCGGGGACGATCCGCAAGCGCCGACCTACATCCAGACGCTGCATCGCCGGGGGTATCGATTCGTGGCGCCGGTGTCGCAGGAGCCCGATGCTGCGAAGGAGTCCGCCGCCGCGGCGGGACCTCAGGATCGCCGCCGTGTTTCGCCGTCGATCGGCCGCGAGCTGGTGCCATGGAGCGTCGCGGTCATCTGCGCGCTCGTCGCGGCCGTCGCGGTGTGGCAATACACGCGCCGCGCGCCGGCGGCGGATCCCGTCGCGGCGCGGTTCGCGATCGAGTTGCCGGCCGGCGTGAGCTTCGACGAGACGGCACCGTCGCTCGCGTTCTCGCCGGACGGGACGATGCTCGCGTGGTCGGCGTGCAGCGACGAAGGCTGCCGGATCTACACGCGCGGCCTCGATCAGATCGACGCGATGCCGCTCGAGGGCACCGACGACGGGCACGCGCCGTTCTTCTCACCCGATGGACGCTGGATCGCGTTCTTCGCGAACGGCCGCTTGTCGAAGGTCGCGCTCGCGGGAGGATCGCCGATCACGCTTGCCGATGCGCCGACGCCGCTCGGCGGCGCGTGGATCGAGCGGGAGATCGTGTTCGCAGGTTCGCCAACGGGCGGGCTGATGCGCGTCTCGTCGGACGGCGGCGAGCCGCAGCCGTTCACGACGCCGAACGAATCCGGAGGCGACGTGCGCCACGCGTGGCCCGCGGTCGTGCCGGGTACGCGGATCGTGCTGTTCATCGTCGACGGAACGCCCGCGACGGATAGTCCGGGGCCGCCGGGCACGCTCGCTGCGGTGTCGTTCAACCCTCGAACGTCGGATCGATCGCCTGCGGCACGGGCGTCGCAGTGGCAGACGCTTCTGGCGAACGTCAGCCTCGCGCGCGCAGCCGCGCGCGACACGATCGTCTTCGCGAGGGACTCGGAACTGCATGCCGTCGGATTCGATCCCGTTCGCGTCGCGTTATCCGGAACGCCGCGCGCGATCCGCGGTCAGCTCGCGACGGCGCGCGGCCGCGCGCAGTTCGCGCTCTCGACGGCTGGATCGCTCGTCCACGCGATCGCGCCTGAATCCGGCAACCGCACGATCGTGTTCTTTCAGCCGCCAACGAAGCTGACCGAGCCGGTCCGCCAGAATCTCGCGCTGCGCGAAGCCGCGATTGCTCCGGACGGCAGCCGGATCGCCGGCGTGAATCTTCTCGCGACCGGCGCGGGCATCTGGATCTCAGACAGTCAGCGTCCCAACGCGACTCGCCTGGCGCACAAAGGCACCAACGCGTCGCCGGTGTGGTCGTCGGATGGACGGTCCGTGTTCTATGCGTCCCGCGAGAATGGCGCGTTCGAGATCTGGCGGCGCGACGCGGATGGAACGCAGCCGCCCGTGCGGGTGCTCGCCTCCGACCGCAACGCGTTTCCGCTCGCCGCCTCGCCGGATGGGCGGCAGCTGGCGTTCCTGAAAACGTCCGACGCCACGCGCGCCGATCTCTGGCTGCTCCCGCTCCAGGGCGGACCGCCGCGCGTGCTCGTGCAGAGCCCCTTCGACGAGGGCGCCGCCAGCTTCTCACCCGACTCCGAGCTCCTCGCGTTCGAATCCGCTGAGACGGGTCGCTGGGAGATCTACGTTCAGCGCTTGCGCGACGGACGGCGCATTCTCGTGTCGACCAACGGCGGGCAAAAACCTTCGTGGACCGCGGACGGGCTCTACTATCAATGGGGTCGAACCGTGATGCGGAAAGCCATCAGGACGAACGGCGACGAGATTGCGATCGACGATGGAGTGGGCCACCGCATGTACTACGGGGCGAGGCTCGACCTTCGAACGACCTTGCAGGGCGTCGCGCCCGACGGACAGCTGCTCCTCAGCCGAGGATCGGACCCGCCGTCCTCGTCCGCGATCGTGAGCCTCGAGTGGCTGCGGCAGATTCGCGCGCTGCTCGGACCTCCGGCCGCGGCGCTGCCGCGCTAACGAGCGAAGAGCGACGAACTGTTTCGGCGGCCATGCAGTTTCGCGGCGCTGCGGATTATTTGTCGTCGGCGAACACGTCAGCCACTTTCAGCGCGAGAGCGGCCGTGTTGGCGTGCGCGACGTTCGACGCCACGACAACGGCGATCCCGTTGCCGCGGCGCGTCATGAGCGACATCACGCTTCCGCCTGCGAGCTCGCCGTTCACGCTGTCGGCTTTCGTCGCCAGGGCGAAGCGGACGAGGTCGGACGGCGTGGAATAGAACGCCATCTTCCCCGCGCAGCACGCAAGGTCGCGCATGTACATCAGCCGTCGTCCCTGGCGGGGATCTGTAGTGTCGCCCCGCCATCGTGTCGCCGGGACGTAGAACGTCGCGCGATCGCCCGGCAATGGCTGCGCGGGATCGGCGATACCAATCGGCCTGAGGATCATGTCGTGAACGAACGTGAAGCCCGGGAAGTCCTCTTCCGGCTCGCCGATATGACCGGGGCTCCAATCAGCCGCCGAATCAGTGCCGGTGTTGGTCATGCCGAGGGACGCGACCGCGGCGGCCGTGACCACAGGCGCCGCGGTGCCGATGTTGAACCGAGTAGCCGGTGTGACGGGCGTCCCGGTGACGACGTCCCTCCATCCGAACCCTTCGGCCCAGACGATGCTCCCGTCCATGCCGACCGCGATCGAGACGCCTGGCAGGTTCTGCTCCACGATGGCCGCGCGCACTATCGGCCGCGCGCGATCGACCGCTGCCGCCCATTGCGGCGAGGGCGCCGACTCGCTGACCGACGGCACGTCCGGCGGTTGCGCGAAGAGAGGCGCTGTTACGGTGACCGCATGGGTGAGAAATGCCGCGAAAGCGAAAGCGGCAATGAGAACGCCGACCGCCAGCGCGGCGCGCGAGGCCTTCACGGGTTCGATTTAATCACAATCGCCTTTGTTATGCAAAGTATTTTGTGTAGGAGTGGCGACTTGGTTCTCAATGCTTCTGGATCCATCCGCTGACCAGTTCGGCGCGTTCGATCGACAGCATGTGGCCGGCGTTCGGCACGCCGATGTACGTACCGCGCCGGACGCCGTCGGCAACCGCTCGCGCGTTCTCGATGCTGCCGGAGCGATCGAGCTCCCCCGCCGCGACGATCACGGGCACACCGACGTCTTTCAGGCGCTGGCCAGCCGCCGGTTGGAGGGGCGGCGGCGGCCGCGGGATCGTCCAGATTCTCGCGTTGTCGAGGATGATCGAGCGATACCGTGCGGCATTCGGCATGCCGCGCAAGCCAGCGACAAGCGGGCTCTCCCACCACAGTGCGGCAGCGCCGTTTGGATCCTTCGCTTTGACCGCCGCGATGATTGGCTGCATCCAGTCGAAGCTTGCCGTCGCTTTGATCCCGGGAATGCCGGGCGACAGCAGAATCAATCGCTCCACTCGGTTTGGATACGTGAGCGCGAAGTCCAGCGCGATCGTCGAGCCCATCGAGCAGCCGACGAGCGTCGCGCGAGAGATCCCGAGCTCGTCGAGGAGCGATCGGAGGTCTTCGACCGACGACGGCAGCGGATCGATCGCGTCCGAACGGCCGTGGCCGCGCACGTCGTACCGCAGCACCCGCCGCTTTCCGTCGAGATGCGCCGCCATATCGTCCCATTCGCGAAGATCCATTTGGAACGCGTGAATGAGCACGACGTCCGCGCCGCGGCCGTCGAGCGTGAAGCGAAGCCCTCCCTTCGATGTCCGGCCCTCCTGCGATTGCGCCGGCTGACCGGCGCCCGCCAGGAGCATCACGAGCGCCGCGGTAATCTGCGTGCGCATGTCCTCACTTCGCTTTCGGTGGATCCCAGAAGCCGACCACGTCGGTGATGAGGCCGTCCGCGCCGAGCGTGAAGACGTTCTTGCCGCTGCCGCGCTCGTGGCCCTCGCTGTTGGACGCGATCCAGTCGACCAGCAACCGTCCTTGACAGTGGCGCACGTCGCCCCGGCGCTCGAGGTGCATGTCGGGCATGAAGCGTTGGGCGGCGGTGATGTGCGGAACCAGATCTGCGATGCCGGTCAGCGCGCTGAATCGATCGCGGCACCGCACGTCGGGCACGGCAATCGCGGCCAGGCGCTCCTCGCGGACGCCGGCGTCCGTCTCCGACCACGCGGCGAACCAGCCGTCGACGAGGGTCGGGGCGTTCGCGTGCAGCGCGTCGGCGACGACGTTGGCGAAGAGAGAGAGCTGATAGCGCCAGCCTTGCACGTGCTCGTCGCGCGTCTTCCACTCCGAGAACTCGTGCAGGAGATGCAGGCGGGTGCCGGTGATCACGGGCTCGAGCCGAATCGTGACGCGCGAGCTGCCCTCCGGAATCGGGTGGCCGGATGAGAAGCCGTACGTGAAGACAATGCGCTCCGGAGGGACGAGCTCGACGACTTCGCCGGCGGCTTCGACGCCGCCGGGATGACGGATGTACATCCGGCCGCCGGCTCTTGGCTCGATCGTCGAGCCCGCGCCCCACCACGCGGCCCAGCGATCGGATTCCGTGAAGAACGAGAAGACGGTCTGCGGCGTCGCGTCGATGACGATCGTGCGATCCAATCGGTGCTCGAGTGCGCTCATGACGATCTCTTTCTTTTGTTGCTGCGGGCCCGCCTGCGTTTTGCCGCGTGCCCCCGTCTCAATGGCCTCGGACCTCGACGCGTCTCGAGGAACTCCGCTTGAATCTTCAGCCGCCACAGCGCGTCGTCCCACATTTCCTCGAGCAGCTTCGCGACGGGACCGAGCGCTTCCCGCCGCGCGCGGTAGTAGCGATGGCGGCCGTCCGCGCGCGACGACACGAGGCCCGCGTCGACGAGCGCCTTCAGCTGGAGCGAGACGGCGCCGAACGTCACGTCCGGCATGGCGCGATGAATGTCCCCGGCGGCCATCTCGTCCGCCCAGACGAGGCGCAGGATCTCGCGCCGCCGGGGTGACGCGATCGCGCTGAGGGTGGGCGTGTCCGGCGTCATGAGTTATATTTTAGTTTAAACTAAATTACATGTCAACCCGAGAGTCGTCGCGTCCGGCTTTACCCGGAAGTCACCGAGCGCTCGCGTGTAATCGCGGCTTCCGGCTTCAGCCGGAAGTCCACACATGCATCAAGACAGGAACGCGCGCGCGGCCCGAATACGCTGCTCGAAAGGGGGATGCGTGTGAAAGAACCAGAGCGTGGCGGCGGAAGGCCGTTCCTCGGCCAGGTTGTGGGCGGCAAGGCGCCGCATCGCCGATTCGAACGCGTCAGGCCGCTCGGTCAAGCGCAAGGCGAACCGATCGGCGCGATGCTCGTTGCGTCGCGACAGCGCATTGACGCCAGGCCGCGTGAGCAGCGACACCGCGCCGCTGACGAGCACCACGAGGGGCAAGCCGGCGACATCCGCCGGACCGTGGAGTCCCAGCCACGGCCACAGCGCGTGAAGCGCCGCCGACGCCGACGCGCAGCTCGCGAGGATGAGCAGCGATTCGATCAGCAATCCATTTCGAATGTCTCCGTGCGCGTGATGTCCCAATTCATGCGCGAGGATCACTTCGATCTCGTCGTCGGTGTACGACGCCAGCAGCGTATCGGACAACAGAACGCGCCGGCTTCGGCCCGTGCCTACGAGAACGGCGTTGGCCCTGCGCGTTTTCTCGCCCAGGCCCCATTCGTAGACGCCGAGAACCGGAATGCCCGCGCGCGCCGAGAGCGTCTCGAGCCGCGCGCGAAGGCCTTCGCGATCGAGCGGCTTGAAGCGATAGAAGATTGGCAGCAGAAGCACGGGCGCGATGCGTGCCACGATCAGCAGCGCGACGATGAAGACCCCGGCGGAGGCGGCCCACCACCAGCGCGGCCAGCGCCCGAGCGTGAAGTACATGATCTCGGCGGCGCCGACGGCCAGCGCGACGCCAATCGCCAACCCCTTGAGATGATCGATCGACCAGGTGCGCAGCGAGATCGACGACAACCCGTACCGCCGCTCGAGAACGAACGTCCGATAGAAGCCGGGCGCCGACACCGCGGCCTCGATCAGCAGCGCGAGCAGTGCCGTGAAGATCGCAACAGTCAGCGGCGACGAGGAGGATGCGCTGGAGATGGAGACGGCGGCGTCGCGTAAGACGATGGACGCGCCGCCAGGCAGCAGCAGCATCATCAGGCAGACATTGAGCAGCAGCGCAACCCACGCGGTCCGCCGGCTCAGCCTGTGAAAACGGGCTGCCTTGTCTTCGTTCAAAGCGAACGGCTCAGTTCAGCTGGACTGAAATCAACTTCGAGACGCCGGGCTCCTCCATCGTCACGCCCCACAACCGATCGGCGATCTCCATGGTCTTGCGGTTGTGCGTGATCAGGATGAACTGCGTGTGCTCCTGCATGCCCTGCAGCATCTCCACGAACCGCCCGATGTTGGCGTCGTCCAGCGGCGCGTCGATCTCGTCGAGCAGGCAGAACGGGCTCGGGCGGTACTTGAAGATGGCGAACATCAGCGCCATCGCGGTGAGCGCTTTCTCCCCGCCCGAGAGGAGCTGAACGCTCTGCAGCCGCTTGCCCGGCGGCTGGGCGGTGATGTCGATGCCGCTCTCGAGCTGATCGCTCTCGTCGAGCAGGACGAGGCCGGCGCGACCGCCGCCGAACAGCGTCGAGAACGTCTCCTCGAAGTTCTGGTTGATGGCGGCGAACGCCTCGCCGAAGC
>DATBJJ010000178.1:0-70754 GCA_036556425.1 Vicinamibacterales bacterium | reverse complement strand
GCAAGAGCGTGGATGTATCAGAACGCTCGCTGAATCGTTGAGCGCTCTGATTCATCCACGCTCTTGCACGCCTACCCGCGCCTGCGGCGCGGCCGCTCGTCTGTTAATGGTGATTGGTAGATCCGATTTCTCTGCGTTCCTCTGCACTCGGCGATCTCGGCGATAAACCTCGGCGCTCTCTGCTTCCTCCCGCTTTCGCACGCTATTTGAAGCGCCGCGGATCGATCCCGTAGCGGTGCACCTTGTAGTTGAAGATGCGCTCGGTCGTATCGAGCAGCCGCGCCGCGTGCGCGCGATTGCCGCGCGTCGTCTTCAACGCGTCCTGCAGCAGATCGCGCTCGAATGCCGCGACGCTCTCGGTGAGCGATTGCCGCGTCACCGTGTCCGACGCTTCCGCGGTCTGCAGCGTCGGCGGCAGATGATGGCCGTGGATGACGCCCCCGTCGCAGACGAGCACGGCACGCTCGATCGTGTTCTCCAGCTCGCGGACGTTGCCCGGCCAGTGATACGAGGTCAGCATGTCGATCGCCGGCGTCGACACGCGGCGAATCCGCTTGCCGTGATCGCGCGCGTACTTCTCGACGAAGTGATCGGCGAGCAGCATGATGTCCGGCTTCCGCTCGCGCAGCGGCGGCGCGAAGATCGTGAACACCGCGAGGCGGTAGTAGAGGTCCGCGCGGAAGCGCCCTTCCTCCATCAGCGTCTCGAGCGGCTGATGCGTGGCCGCAATCAGACGCACGTTGATCTTGATCGACGCCGTGCCGCCGAGCCGCTCGACCTCGCGCTCCTGCAGCACTCGCAGTATTTTCACTTGCGTCGACGGATTGAGATCGCCGATCTCGTCGAGGAAGAGCGTCCCCCCCTCGGCCAGCTCGAAGCGCCCTTTCTTCGACGCCTGCGCGCCGGTGAACGCGCCGCGCTCGTAGCCGAAGAGCTCCGACTCGATCAGGGATTCGGGCAGCGCCGCCGCGCTGACCTTGATGAAGGGCTTCTTCGCGCGCGGCGAGTTGTAGTGGATCGCGTGCGCGATCATCTCCTTGCCCGTCCCCGACTCGCCGCGGATGAGCACGGTCGTATTCGTCCGCGCCACTTGCGCGACCTGCTCGTAGACCTGCTGGATCGGCGCGCTGTTGCCGATGATGTTGCGGAACGCGTACCGCTCGCGCAGCTCGTCGCGCAGGTGCTCGTTCTCCTCGGTCAGCCGATGGCGATCCGCTTCGACCATGCGGCTCACCTTGATCGCCTGCGCGATCATCGACGCCACGACGCGGTAGAACTCCAGCGAGCGATGGAAGTCGCGATCGGATTTGAAGGGGAGCGCCACTTCGACCGTCCCGATCGGGCGCCGCCCGACGACGATCGGAACCGCGATGTACGAGAGCTCGCGATCGCCGCGGGAGCGCTCCGGCGGTCCGGGCGCGAGATGCGGCTCCTGGCTCACGCGCGGCACGACGATCGGCTTGCCGGAATCGATCACCCGCTCGGTCATGACGCTGGCTTCCGAGCGGCTGCGCGCGCGATGCCCCGGCAGCCGCGCGCCGCCCGCCGCCTCCGCGTGGACGTCCTTGCTGTCGCGGTCCGCGATCATCACCGCGCTCCCGGCGACCTGATGCCGGCGCTCGAGGATGTCGAGCACCGAATGCAGCGCGGCTTTGAGGTTCAACACGCTCGACAGCGCCTGGCTGATCTCCAGCAGCGTCGCGAGCCGGCGCGTCTCGTTCGAGTGGTCTTTAGCCTGACCGACAGCCGTGTGGGCCATGGCTCTCAATCTTACAGGACTGTAGGTTCAGGGGTTCAAGGGTTCAAGGGTTCAAGGGTTCAAGGGTTCAAGGGTTCAAAGGTTCAAGGGTTCGAAGGGTTCGAAGGTTCGTTCCCTATCTCACCGCGCCGGGCCACTCCCCGTTGGCGATCCGCACCGCTGGCAGCTTGGCCGGATCGATCGTGACGTGCCGGATGCGCTGGCGGCGCCAGGTGTAGGTCACATGCACGAGGCCGTCGGAGGTTTGAATCACCGCGGGATACGAGTACTCGCCCGGCTCGCGCTCGAGCACGAGCGCCGCGTCCCAGGCCTTGCCGTCCGTCGAGGTCGCGACGCTCAGCGGCGTGCGTCCCTTGGGCGTGTGGTTGTAGACGAGCAGATGCCGGCCGTCGCGCAGCGTGACGGCATCGGTGCCGGCGCTCGGGTTCGGCAGCTCGGTCAGCGCGATCGCGCTCCACGTGCGGCCGCCGTCGTCGGACCACGTCTCGAACACACGCTGCGATCGCGTGCGGCCGAGCGCCTGCAAGCGTCCACCGCGGTGGAGGAGGATGCTCGGTTGGATCGACTGCATTTCTGGTGCGCCGTCGGCGACGGCGGGCCGGACGATCGTCCACGTGCGGCCGTTGTCCGACGATCGCTCGAAGTGCACGCGCCACACGCTCGGTTGTTCCGGTGTTTCGGTGCTGCTCGGACTGATGATCGTGCCGTCGCTCAGGCGCACGGGTTTGTTCTTGATCGGGCCGAGCACGCCGTCGGGGAGCCGCTCCGCGGCGCTCCACGTCCGGCCGTTGTCGGCCGACGATCGCGACATGCCCCACCACCGCTGCGGGCTAGGTCCGACTTTGTAGAAGAGCCTGATCGAGTTGTCGGCGTTCCTGAAGAGCACCGGGTTCCAACATGGATGACGCGTTCCGTCCGGCTGCAGTCCGTTCGCGACCTCGACGGGCGCCGACCACGCGCCTTTCGCCTGACGCGACGACCAGATCCCCACATCGGCCGCGCCTTCACGCGTGCCGCCGAACCACGCGGCGACGAGCCCGTCAGCCGTTTCGACGATCGTCGACGCGTGCGCGCTTGGAAACGGCGCCGTGTCGTACAGGAATTCCGAATGCGCGATCGCGGGCGACCGAGAAGGTGTCTCCTGCGCCGCCACGGCGATTCCAAGGAAAACTGCGAACGTCGAGATCAGAGCTCTCATCGTCATCGCCGCGGCTGCTGCTCGTAGTTGATGAGGATCACGAGATCTTCAGTGCCTGCCTGTTTCAAACCGTGCGAGCTGCCGGGCCGCGTGAGGATTGCCGTCCCCGGAGTGACGTCGAAGCTCTTGCCGTCGATCGTCATCACGCCGCGTCCGCTGATCACGTAGTAGATCTCGTCTTCCTTCTGCTCGTGATAGCCGATCCCGGATCCCGGCCTCAACGCCCGCTTGCGAAAGACCATCCGCAAGTCGGGCGCCTTCGCGAAGAACGAGTAGCCAACCGTCTCGCCGCCGCCCTTGTGCGTCCCCGGCTCGTTCTTCGCGACGTCCGCGTCGCGCTCGATGATGTATCCGCCCGGTTTGGCCTGGTGCGTCGCCGAGACCTGCGACAACGCGAGTGCAGTGACGATGGCCGTTAACAGACGATGCGTCTTCATACAACCTCTCAGAACCCTTGAACCCTTGGAACCCGTGAACCCTTGAACCCTTGGAACCCGTGAACCCGTGAACCCGTGAACCCCGTGAACCCGTGAACCCGTGAACCCTGGAACCGCTAAGCCCAAACCCCGCCATCAGGGTATCTGTGGACTGCACGCGACGACTGTTTGATCTCCGTTCCATATCCCGGCTTCGCCGGCGCCATGTAGCGCGCGCGCTTGACGATGACCGGATCGACGAAGTGCTCGTGCAGGTGATCGACGAACTCCGCCACGCGACCTTCCATCGTGCCGGTCACCGCGATGTAGTCGAACATCGACAAGTGTTGCACCATCTCGCACAGGCCGACGCCCCCGGCGTGCGGGCACACGGGCACGCCGAACTTCGCCGCCATCAGGATCACGGCGAGATTCTCGTTGACGCCGCCCAACCGGCAGCTGTCGATCTGGCAGAAGCTGATCGCGCCTGCCTGCAGCAACTGCTTGAAGATCACGCGATTCGCGCAGTGCTCGCCGGTCGCCACGCCGATCGGCCGGACCGCGTCCGCGATCGCCTTGTGCCCCAGCACATCGTCCGGGCTCGTCGGCTCCTCGATCCACAGCGGATTGAATTGCGCGAGATCGCGCATGCGCGCGATGGCTTCGCCGACATCCCATCGCTGATTGGCGTCGACCATCAACGTCCGATCCGGACCGATCTCCGCGCGCACCATTCCAACGCGCCGCGCGTCGTCGGCAGGATCGCCGCCGACCTTGACCTTGAAGTGCGTCCATCCTTCGCTCAGCGCCTGTTGACACGCCGCGCGCACTTTCGCGTCGGAGTATCCCATCCATCCGACGGAAGTCGTATAGGCGGGATATCCCGTACGCAGCAGTTCGCGTTCGCGATCCGGTTTGGTCTTCGCCTGCCGATCGAGGATCGAGTACGCCTCTTCCGGCGTCAGCGCATCGGTGATGTAGCGGAAATCGATGCATGACACCAGCTGCTTCGGCGTCATGTCCGCCAGGAGCTTCCAAACCGGTTTGCCCTCGGACTTCGCGTACAGATCCCATACCGCGTTCACGATCGCCGCGAGCGCGAGATGCACGACGCCCTTCTCGGGCCCAAGCCAGCGCAGCTGCGATTCGCCCGACAACGATCTCCAGAACCCCGAGAAGTTCTCGGTGATCTCGTTCAGGCTGCGGCCGACCACGAGATGCCGAAACGCCTCGATTGCCGCGACGCACACTTCATTGCCGCGCCCGATCGTGAACGCCAGCCCATGCCCCTCGAGGCGCGAATCCGTCGTGAGGACGACGTATGCCGCCGAGTAATCCGGATCGGTGTGCATCGCATCGGTGCCGTCCTGCGTGCGGGACGTCGGGAAGCGGAGGTCGTAGGTTTCCAGACTGAGTATTCGCATCGGAGAAGGCTCAAGGCTCAAGGGCTCAAGGCTCAAGGCAGAGATTTTGAATGTCTGCAAGCGACGGTCATGAGTCGCGATCATAGAAAGCTGCGAGTGTTCGCTCTAGCCGACACGCTGGTTTTCGCTGTTTATCAAGCGTCTGGATCGTTTCCTGATCATGAGAAGTATGGTTTGTGGCGCGAGTGTCTGTGGTCGTCTGCAGTATCTAACGAAAGTCGACCGAACGCGACTCGAGAAGAAATACACGGAACTGTGCGCCGGCCTCAACGCGCTGATCGATTCATTGGATGGCCCTGAGCGTGCCTGAAGCCTCAAGCCGTGAGCCCTAGGCCCGAGCCCTGAGCCTTAAGCCTTTAGCCTGAACCCGACGCCGTGAGCCGTGAGCCGTGTCTGCGCCGAAGGCGCGCGGCACCGTTTAGATCTTTTGTCTCCACCTATCGAGCGCGACCGCCAACACGATGATCGCGCCGGTGACGATCTGCTGCACCCAGTTCGGCAATCCTCGCTGAGAGCATCCGATCTGTATCACGGCCATCGTCGCGGCGCCGAGCATCGTGCCTGGGACCGTGCCGCGGCCGCCCGAGAGGCTGCCGCCGCCGATGATCACGGCGGCAATCACGTCGAGCTCGAGCCCGTCGGCGACCGTTGGATCGCCGACCGAGAGTCGAGAGAACTGCAGCACGCCGGCGACGCCGGCGAGCGCGGCGACGATCGTGTACACCGCGACCTTCGTCTTCTCGATCGCCACGCCGCAGAGGCGCGCGGTGCGCTCGTTGGATCCGATGGAGAAGAGATGCCGCCCGAAGCGCGTGTATTGGAGCGTGATCGCGACGGTCAGGGCCAGGAAGAGCACGATCCAGATGCCGCCGGGAACGAGGAAGCCGCGGCCGGGCTCGAGCGTGCGCAGCAGATCGTTCAGCCAACTCGACGGCGCCTCGAGCCGGCGCTCGCCCGCGAGCCCTTTCGCGGCGCCGCGCACGAGAATCATCATCCCAAGCGTCACGATGAAAGGAACCACGCGCAGCCGCGTGATGAGCAGGCCGCTGACGAGTCCGCAAAGCGCGCCGGCGCCGATGCCGGCGGCGGCCGCGATCGCTGGACCGTGATCGGCGCGGAGCATCAACGCGATCACGACGGTGGTGAGCGCGACGATCGATCCCACGGACAGATCGATGCCGCCCGCGACGATCACCATCGTCATGCCGAGGGAGGCGGTGCAGACGATCGCGGTTTGACGCGCGATGAGCTCGAGATTGCTGCCGCGAAAGAAATGCGGGCCGACCAGGAAGCCAAAGACGATCGCAACGAAGGCCAGCCCGAGCAGCGGACCGGCGGATTCGAGGAGATCGCGGGGCTTCACGCCGCGTCTCCGGCGCCGGTCGCTTGTAGCATCAGCTCGTGCTCGGTGAGCCGATCGTCGACGGCGCGCGGCTCGCCGAGCGCGCCGCGGCACATCACGGCGATGCGATCGCACAGCCCGAGCAGCTCCGGCAGATAGCTGCTGACCATCAGCACGGCCTTCGGCCTCGGCACCGATGACTCGGAGACGAGCGCGTCGATCAGCTCGTAGATTTGCGCTTTGCTCGCGACGTCGATTCCGCGCGTCGGCTCGTCGAGCACCAGCACGTCGACGTCATGATGGAGGAGCCGGGCCATCGCGACCTTCTGCTGGTTGCCGCCCGAAAGCTCGTTGACGGCTTGCCGCGGGCTGCGCGCGCGAATGCTCAATCGCTCCATCCATCCCGCGGCGGCGCGCTGCTGCCGCGAGGGCACGACGAACGGACCGGGTCCAAGCCCGTCGAGCCGCGTGAGCGTCATGTTGTCCGCGATCGACAGCGCCGACGCGAGCCCTTCCTGTTTGCGATCCTCGCTGAGAAACCCCATGCCTTGCTGCCATCGCACGTGAGGCGGCGCCGCGCCCGAGTATGCGGCAAGCCGCACCCGTCCGGCGCGCACCGGCTCGAGACCGAAGAGCGATCGCAGCAGCCGCGTGCGCCCGGCACCGAGCAATCCCGCGATGCCGATGATCTCGCCGCGATGCAGCGTGAACGTCGCGCGTGCCGCGCCGAATTCCGACAGCTCGAGAATCGCTTCGCCGCGCGCGCGCGGCGACCGCGGATAGAGCGTTTCGACCGGGCGTCCGACCATGAGCCGCACGATTTCCGCGGCGCCGAGCGACGCCGCCGGGCCGCCGCCGGCGAGCTTGCCGTCGCGCAGCACGACGATGCGATCGGCAATCGCTTTGACCTCTTCGATGAAGTGCGAGATGTAGACGATTGCGTGGCCCGATCGCTTCAGCTCTTTGATGACGGCGAAGAGGTGCTCCGTGTCGCTTCTCGTGAGGCTGCTCGTGGGCTCGTCGAGCACGAGCACGCGGCAGCCGACCGCGAGCGCGCGCGCGATCTCGACGAGCTGCTGCCCGGCGGGAGACAGCGTGCCGGCCGGATCGTCGACGGCAATCTCGGGATGGCCCAGACGCTCGAGCGCCGAGGACGCGAGGCGGCGCATCTCGTCGCGGCGGATCACGCCGATCCGCGACGGTTCCATGCCGAGGAGGATGTTCTCCGCCACCGACAAGTGCGGCGCGATCGACAGCTCCTGATGGATCATGGCGACGCCCGCGTTCCGCGCGTCGAGCGGATCCGCCGGACGATACGGCGCCGCGTCCAGCCACATCGTGCCCGCGTCCGCGCGCAGCGCGCCCGCGAGGATCGCCATCAGCGTGCTCTTGCCGGCGCCGTTCTGCCCGACGATCGCGCACACTTCGCCGGGCGCGACGGACAGATCGACTCCGTCCACGGCGAGCGTCGCGCCGAACGCTTTTCGGATCCCGCGCATCTCGAAGCGCGGTCCTACTTCTTCAGCCATCGATCGAGATCCGGCTTCAGCAGCTCCTTGACTTCGGGCGTGTCCATGTCGGCGCGCGAGACGACGCGAACGCCGGTGTCGATCCGGCGCTCGACCTTCTCGCCTTTGATGTGCGCGACCACCGTCTTCACGCCGAGGTATCCCATGCGAACGGGATCCTGGACGACGAGGCCGTCGATGTGGCCGTCGCGAAGCGCCTTCACGAGGCTGTCGGAGGCGTCGAATCCCACGAACTTCACTTTTCCCGCCCATCCGTTGTCCTGCAGCACGCGCAGCATGCCGAACGTGCTCGATTCGTTGGCGCAGAAGATCCCATCGATCGCAAGGCTGCCATCCGGACGCTTGTGCTGGCTGAGGATGGCTTCTCCTTTCTTGTACGCGCCCTCCACGTCCGCCCCGGCGTACTGATTCGAGCTGACGATTTCGATTCCGGGGTTCGCGCGCATCGCGGCGAGGAACCCCTCCTCGCGTTTCGTCGTGCTGTCGCTGCCTTCGGCGTAGCGCAGAAGAATCACCCGTCCCTTTCCACCCAGCAGCGCGGCGAGCTTCTCGCCGCCGAGGCGGCCGCCCACCTCGTTGTCCGTGGCGACGAAGCTCACATAGTCGTCGCCCTTGAGCCCCGAGTCGATCACGACGACGGGAATCTTTTGCCGCATCGCCGCGCTCACCGGACCGACGAGCGCCGCATCGTCGAGCGGCGCGAGCACGATCCCGGATACGCCGCGTCCGACGGCGTTCTCCACTTCGGCGACCTGCGAGTCGCGATCGTCCTCGCGCAGCGGACCGCGATACGCGATCGTGACGCCGAGCTCTTCGCCGGCTTTCACCGCGCCCGCGTGGATGCTCTGCCAGAACACGTGCGACGTGCCCTTGGGGATGACGGCAATCGTCAGGCGACCGGGCGGCTCGCTGCCGCGCGAACAGCCTGCGGCGACGGCGAGCGCGAAGAGGATCGCCGCCACCGCGCGCCGGCGTGAAAAGGAGTGTGTCGTGAACGGCCTGCGCATCGGACCTCCGGGAGCGCGCGTTCCCGCGTGGGCGGGGAGTTGTCGAATGCAACTACAATACGAGGTCACCATATGTCGGGAAACGCCATCATGATATTCGAGCTCCGAGGAAAGAGCGCGCTCGTGACCGGCGCCGGCTCCGGCATCGGCGCGGCGATCGCGGAGACGTTCGCGAACGCCGGCGCGCACGTGTTCGTCACCGATGTGCAGATCGAGACCGCGACCGCAACGGCGAAGAAGATCGCGGATGCAGGCGGCTCCGCGCGTCCGTTGACGCTCGACGTACGCGACGAAGAGGCCTGCGTCGCCACGGCGCGCGAAACGGGCGTCGTCGACATTCTCGTCAATAACGCGGGCATCGGCCACGTGGGAACGGCGTTGACGACGACGGGCGCGGACCTGGACCGTTTGTATGCGGTCAACGTGCGCGGCATGCTCAACGTGACCCGCGCGTATCTTCCAGACATGGTCAAGCGCCGCGCCGGCGTCATCGTCAACATGGCGTCCGTCGCGGGGTTGGTCGGCATCAAGGATCGACTTGCCTACGCGACGACGAAATTCGCCGTGGTCGGCTTGACGAAGAGCATGGCGCTCGATCACGCGACGGAGGGCATCAGAATCAACTGCATCTGTCCCGGGCGGGTCGAGACGCCGTGGGTCGCCGCGCGCGTGCGCGAGTATCCGGATCCTGAGCTCGCGTATCGCGAGATGGCCGCGACGCAGGCGATGGGTCGAATGGGCAAGCCCGAGGAGATCGCCGCCGCCGCCCTGTATCTTGCGAGCGACGCCGCGTCGTTCGTGACGGGAACGGCGTTCGCGATCGACGGCGGCTGGAAAGGCTGAGAGCGGGACTTCGTGGGCTCACGCCATCAGACCGTTCGCGCCGCGTTCGTCGGCGGCCCCATGTACGACCCGCTCTACGAAGCGCTCCCGCACTTCGTCCAGGATACAGGGCTCAGGGTCGACGTCGTCGTCCGCCTGCCGCACCCGGAGTTGAACGCGTGGGTCGCGCGAACGTTCGCCGCGGGCGATCCGGACGTCGATCTCCTGTCTACGCACACGAAGTACGCGCCGTCGCAAGCGCAGTGGCTGTCGCCCCTCGACGACGCGATCGACGAGGAAGATCTTGCCGATCTTCTGGCGCGTCCGGCGGCGTTGTCGAGAATCGGCGGCAAGCTGCTGCAGGTCCCGCGCAACATCGACGTGCGACTGCTGCACTATCGAACCGATCTTCTCGACGAGGCGCCGCCGACTTGGACCGCGTTGGCCGACGTCGCCGAGCGGCTGACGACGGATTCGCTCGCGGGATTTCTCTTTCCAGGCCGCGATTCCGGACTCTTCGGGACCTTTTACGAGCTCCTCGTCGGCGCCGGAGGCGCACTGTTCGACGACGAGTTGAACCCGGCGTTCGAGACGCGCGAAGGCGAGTGGGCGGCCGGATACCTCGTCGATCTACACCGGACGCGCAAGGTCACGCCCCGCGCGCTGCCACGATGGCACTACGACGAGATCTCGGCAGAGTTCAGGGCGGGCCGCGCCGCGATGGTCTGCGATTGGCCCGGCAGCTATCATTTGTATCGCGATCACAAGGTCTGCGCCGTCGCGGATCGGATAGGGCTGGCGCTGCTGCCGGCCGGTCCGACCGGCAGCCGTTCGGCATATGCTGGATGTCATTCGTTTGCGCTGCCGCGCTCGGCCCGGAATCGCGAGGGGGGCGCGGCGCTGCTTCGATATCTGACTTCGTTCGACGCGCAGCTCGGCGAGGCGCGGCAAGGATCGATTCCGGCTCGCGCGAGCGCGCTCGATCGCGTCCGCGCGGAGTCGAGCGGCGACGAGGTCGAGGCGGGCCGGTGGCAACTGCTGGCGGAGACGGAGCGAACGATGATCGTGCCCCCGCGATTCGCCGCGTATCCGAGATGCGAGGACGCGATCTGGCGTGCTGTTCAGAGGGCGATGGTCGGCGAATGCTCGCCGAGGGATGCCGTCGCGGCGGCGGCCGCTGACGTGCGGCGCATCGTCAAGGAAGGATGACCGAAGCGACATTTCACGGCCGCACCGTGTTCGTGACGGGAGGCGCCAAGGGGATCGGCCGCGCGACGGCCGAGCAGTTCGTGCGCGCCGGCGCGCGCGTCGCAATCGTCGATCGCGATCGCGACGGGCTCGCGGACGTGTGCAACGCCCTCGGCGCCGTGGGATCCGTGCTCGCGCTGCCCGGCGACGTGTCCGTTGCCGCCGACGTCGCTCGCGCCGCGGCGCAATGCGTCGACACGTTCGGCGGCATCGACGTCCTCGTCAACAATGCCGCGGTCCACTTCGCCCGCGCGATCGAGGCCTATTCGCCCGAAGAGATCGACCACATGCTCGGCGTGAACCTGAAGGGTGCGTTGCACGCCGTGCGCTCGACGCTGCCCGCGCTGCGCCGCGCCAAGGGGAACATCGTGTCGGTGTCCTCGATGACCGGGATGGTCGGTCAGGCCAACGGCGCGGTCTACGTCGCCAGCAAGGGCGCGCTCATCTCCCTCACGCGCGCGCTCGCGCTCGAGCTCGCGGCCGACGGCATTCGCGTGAACTGCGTGTGTCCCGCAGGCGTCGACACGCCGCTCATGCGCGGATGGGCGGCGACGATGGAAAACCCGGAGGAAGTGCTGCGCGGTCAGGCGGCGATGCACCTCACCAATCGCATGGCGACGCCCGACGAAATCGCGTCGGCGATTCTCTTCCTCGCGTCGCCCTCCGCATCGTTCATCACCGGCATCGCGCTCCCGGTCGAAGGCGGCGCGACGCTCGGCTACCGCCGATAGACGCCGATAGACGCGGATTGACGCGGATCACGCGGATCAGATCCGCGTGATCTGCGTGATCCGCGTCTATCCGCGTCTATCGGGCGCACTGCGTAAACACGCGGTGCGTGATGTGCGCGCTCGTCGGCGGATTCTCGCCCAAGCCGAGCGTGTGCATCGCCTCGTGAAGGATCAGCGCGCTCTTCAAGTTCGCGTCGCGCTGCGTGTTTCGCCGAAATTGCTCGGCGCAGACGAAGACCACGCGGCTGCCGGGCGACGTATACATCAACGTCAGCTCCCGGCGGCACATCTGGTGGGAGGAGCCGTCCCTGAATCTGATGTGCATCAGGTACTCTGCCTCCTGCATTTGCAGCGCGTCGAGCGCTTCCTTCAACGGTCGTCCGTTCTGATCCCGGAATTCGGAGAAGAGCGCGCGGCATTCGGGCTTCTTGAGCCAGTGCGATGCGCCTTCCAGGCCCAACCTGAGCGTGGTCGAGATATTGGCGTCGTTGATCGCCACGCCGGGCCATTGGCGGACCTCGGCTGAGGGACTGGCGATCGACAACGCAATCGCCACCGCGACGAGAAGAACAGTACGCATGGCGGCTCCTTCTTTCGAGTGCGAGCCGCCTGGCCAGGCGTGAGCTCATTCTTGCGAGCTCACTTACGACAACGGATGGAAGGGTGGCGATCTATTACGGGTTTCTAACCAATACGTGTTTCCAGCGGAAAGATCAGAGGTCGGACCTCGGCCGTTCGTACCAGAGATCGTGATCGGACCACACGCCGCACTTCATGCACTGCGTCTGCGCCCAGAATCGCTGGCAGCCGGGACACTCGCCGCGAGTCTGGAACGTGTTCCAGACCTCGCCGCAGCCGGGCGAGCACGACCACATGTCCGTTCGGGACGGCCGCCACTTGCACGACGGGCATCGAATGCCCGTGAAGTCCTTGTCGCGATCTTCTTCGCCCGCGTCCGGGCGAAAGCGATCCTTTCCTCGAACGAATCCGATCAACGGCAACAACAGAGCGTCCAGCATTACGACGGGCCTCCGGGGATGGTGACGGCAGACTTGCGCCGCGCCGACTCGTAGATCGCTTCGACGACGGCGACGCTTCGTCGTCCTTCGCGGCCGTCGCAGACGGGCGACTGCCGCGCGCGAATCGCGTGGATGAAGTCCTCGAGAATGCGGCGGTGCGGCGTGGCGTCCGAGACGACCGGCGACGCCGCGTTCTGCGCCGGCGACGCGTCGCGATTCTCGAGCCCGACGTCTCTCACGATCGATGCGAGATCCGACCCGACCGCCTTGAGCAGGTCGACCGCAACAAGGCTGTCGTGCTCGAGCACGAGCGTGCCGTTCGTGCCCGTCACTTCGACGCGTCGCGGATATCCCGGATACACGGCCGTCGACGCTTCGAAGACGCCCAACGCGCCGCTCGCGAAATGCAGCGTTGCGACGAGAACGTCCTCGACCTCGATCTTGTGGAGCTCGGTCCCCGCTCGCGCGTCGACGCTGGCGATCGGTCCGGCCAGGTGCAGCAGAAGATCGAGTGTGTGGATCGCCTGATTGATCAACGCGCCGCCGCCGTCGAGCGATCGCACGCCGCGCCACTTCGATCCGCTGTAGTACTCGGGCGGGCGATACCACTTGACGCGGCCCGACGCGAGGATCGGACGGCCAATCGCGCCGCCGTCGATCAACTGCTTCATGCGGACGACGTCCGGCTTGAGACGATCCTGGAAGAACACGCCGAGCCGAACGCCGTGCCGGTCGGCCGCTTCGATCAGCGCGTCCGCGCGCGCCGTCGTGACGTCGAGCGGCTTTTCCGTGAGCACGTGCAGCCCGCGCTCGGCCGCGGCAATGCCTTGATCCGCATGGAGCGCCGACGGGCTGCCGATAGCGACGAGGTCCATCGGCCGATGATCGAGAAACGCCTCGAGCCGATCGTACGCGCGTCCGCCGTACGCCGCGGCGAGGCGTGCCGCCTTCGCCGCGTTCTGGCCGTACACGGCGACGATTTCCACTCCCGGGATCGCCGCCGCCGCGCGCGCGTGCGTGTCGCTGATGTTCCCCGCGCCGATGATCCCAACGCCGATCGGTTTGTCACTCATGCGACGGGGCTCGCGATGGGCCGCGCGCTCGCGATGGCCGTCTGCCACGCCGGCAGGAGCGTCTGCAGGTACGCGAGATCGTCGGGCCGAAGCTGTGGCACGGGCGGACGCGGAACGCCGCCGGCGAGGCCGAGCAGATTCATCAGCGCCTTCATCGCCGACACTTCGTATCCGCGCCGCCGCGCGCGCAGCGCATAGAGCGGAACGATGTGGCTCGACATCAACGCGTCGAGCGCGGCCGCATCGCCGCGCGCGCCCGCCTCGTGCAGTTGGAGCGCCATCCGCGGCGAGACGTTCGCGACGCTGGACGTGAACGCCCGAATGCCGATGCCGTAGTACGCCGGCACGAGATCGTCGCCGGCGCCGCCAATCCACTGCAGCCGCGAGCCGACGTGCGCTCTCACGATCTGCAGGCGTCTGACGTCGCCTTGGCCATCTTTCCACGCGACGAGCGACGGCACGGCCGCGAGACGCTCGACGAGCGCGGGCGACGGATGGAACCAGTCACGGCTGTAGACGATCATCCCGAGAGGCGACGCGTCGCCGATCGCGCGGTAGTAGTGGACGAGCCCGTCGTCCTCCGCGCCGGGAAAGTACGGCGGGAACGCAAGGATGCCGCTGGCGCCGGCCGCCGCCGACTGGTGCGCGAGCGCGCGGGCGATCGCGGCGTTGAAGCCGACGCCGGCGATCACCGGCACTGCGCCTGCGGTTTCCTCGACGGCCGCACGGACGACCGCGAGATGCTCCTCTGGCGTCAGCGAGTACAACTCGCCGGTGCCGCCGGCCGCGACGATCGCCGACGGCGCATCGTCGAGCAGCATGCGAAGGTTGCGTCTGAAGCCGTCGATGTCGAGCGACAGGTCGTCGTGAAAGGGCGTGACCGGAAACGCGATGACGCCGTGCAGCCGGGATGCGAGTACGTCTGGTGCCATGCTCATGCGGCAAACTCCTCGAGAGTACGATTGTCCAGGAACGCGGCTTTTTTGACCAGCGAAAGTAGCGGACCGTCGCGCTGATTTTCCACGCGCCGCCTTGGTGTGCTAGCGTCACCGGCAATGCTCGACGCGTCCGCGGCACCCCACATCCTCGACGAGCAGGGACGCGCCACCATCGCGCGCGTCGTCCGCCGCCTCGTCCCGTTCATCTTCCTCTGCTACGTTGTCGCGTACATCGACCGCGTGAACATTGGATTCGCCTCGCAGGAGCTGCAGCGCGATCTGAATCTCAGCGACGCGGCGTACGGCTTGGGCGGAGGCTTGTTCTTTCTCGGCTACTGCCTCTTCGAGATCCCGAGCAACTTGATTTTGGAACGGATCGGCGCGCGCCTCTGGATCGCGCGAATCATGGCTGGCTGGGGCCTCGTGTCGATGGCGATGATGTTCGTCACCGGCCAGTCGAGCTTTTATGCGATGCGTATCGTCCTCGGCATCGCGGAGGCCGGGTTCTTTCCGGGGATGGTGCTGTATCTGACGTATTGGATTCCCGCGGCCGAGCGCGCGCGAACCGGCGCGCTGTTCATGACGGCGGCGCCCGTTGCCGTCCTCATCGGCGCGCCCGTGTCGGAGGGGCTGCTGCGGCTCGACGGCTGGCTCGGCCTCGCCGGCTGGCAGTGGCTGTTTCTCGTCGAAGGGTTTCCGGCCGTCATCCTCGGTGTGGTCGCGCTGTGGTATCTGACCGATGGTCCCGAGCGCGCGGCGTGGCTTCCCGCGAAGGAACGGGAATGGCTCTCACGCTACATGGCCGAGGAGCGGCACGCACGCGCCGCCCAGCATGGCGGTTCGCATCTCTCGGCGATTCTCGAACCCAAGGTGTTCCTGATTTGCCTGATCTATTTCCTCAACACGCTCGTGACGTATGGCGTGTTCCTGTGGCTGCCGCGCATCCTGCGCGATGCGTCGGGATTTCGTGACTGGCGCTTGAGCGCCATTACGGCGATTCCATTCGCCGCCGCGCTCGTTGGCATGGTGCTGATCGGACGTCATTCGGATCGCACGAGAGAACGAAAGCGGCACGTGGCGGCATGCGCGCTGGTTGGCGCGACCGGGCTCGTGCTGGCGGCAATGTTTCAGCACAGCGTGGCGATGATCGTGTTGAGCTTTGCGATCTGTCAGGTCGGACAGCGATCCGTGCAGGGCGTGTTCTGGGCGATTCCTCCAATGGTGCTCGGCGGAACGGCCGCCGCCGCGGGGATCGCTCTCATCAACTCGATCGGAAACCTCGGCGGGTTCGTCGGGCCCACGGTCATGGGTTGGCTGCGCGGCGCGAGCGGCAACTATTCGTCGGGGTTGCTCGTCCTCGCCGCCGCGCTCGTCATCGAGGCGGTGCTCGTCCTGTCGCTGCGGCTGCCGAAGCGCGCGTGAAACGCTCTTGACGGCGCCGCCGGGTTTTTGCGACGCTCGGGTGCCGATTCGATGCACATGGCCGTCAGCCTCGCGGACGAAGCGTACTTGGCGATTCGGGACGCGATCCTGCGCGGTCAGCTTCGTCCGGGCGCGCCGTTGTCGCGCCGGCGGCTCGCCGGCGAGCTCGGGATGAGCGTCCTGCCGGTGAGCGACGCGCTCCGGCGGCTCGAAGAGGACGGCCTCGTCGAGAGCCGCGCGCGGGCCGGCACGCGTGTCAAGATTCCGAGCGAGATCGAAGTGCGCGAGCTGTACGAGCTGCGCGAGGCGCTCGAGTCGCAGACCGCGCGGCTGTTCGCGGCGCGCGCGACGCCGGCGGAGCGGCGCGAGCTCGGCCGTCTCGCCGAGCGATTGGACGATCGCTTCGCGAAGCTCGCGACGAACAGCCAGGATCCGGCGGTCCGGTTCTCGGTGCACAGCGAGCACGTCCAGTTCCACATGCGCATTGCCGAGCACGCCGGCAGCCGGTTGCTGACGCAGATGATCGAGCGAAAGCACGTGTTGATTCTCAATTGGCTGTTCGACGTGGCCGGCGGCCGCACGGCGCTGCCCGACCGATTCCATTCCTCGCTCGCGGAAGCGCTGACGAGCGGGAACCCGGAGCGCGCCGACGCCACGATGCGGACGCACGTGCGCTATGGACTGGCCGAGATTGCCGGACGGATCGGTGCGCTGGCCGCGTCGGAATGGCGCGAGCGGCGTGCGAAGGAGCTTCCCGCTAAAGCCGGAAGCCACGTATTCAAATAGACGATCGGTGACCACCACATGCGAATTCTCGTCGCTGCCCTCCTCGCGTTCGTGTCGACCTTGCCGCTCCACGCCCAGTGGCCGCAGTTCCGCGGCCCTGACGGCAACGGCACATCCGCCGCGCGCACGCTTCCGCTGACGTGGTCGGAGACGCAGAACGTTCGATGGAAGACGGCGATTCACGGCCGCGCGTGGTCGTCGCCCGTCATCCTCGGAACGCAGGTGTGGCTCACCAGCGCGACCGAGGACGGCCGTCAACTGTTCGCGATTGCCGTCGATCGCGACACCGGCAAGATTCTCCACGACCTCAAGCTCTTCGACGTCGCGCAGCCGCAGTACGCGCACCCGTTCAACACGTATGCGTCGCCGACGCCGGTCATCGAGCCGGGACGGGTCTATGTGACGTTTGGTTCGCCGGGCACGGCCGCAATCGACACGCGCACGGGCAAGGTGATCTGGGAGCGCCGCGATTTCGAGTGCAATCATTTTCGCGGCGCCGGCTCGTCGCCGGTCCTGTTCGAGAACCTGCTGCTCATGCACTTCGACGGCAGCGATCACCAGTTCGTGGTCGCGCTCGACAAGAACACCGGCAAGACCGTGTGGCGCACCGAGCGCTCGATCGACTTTCAGGATCTCAATCCCGACGGCAAGCCGAAGGCGGACGGCGATTTTCGGAAAGCCTTCTCGACGCCGCAAATCGTGACGGCTGGCGGCCGTCAAATCATGGTGAGCATCGGATCGAAGGCGACGTACGCGTACGATCCGCGCACCGGCAAGGAGATCTGGAAGGTCATCGAGCGCGGCAGCCACTCGGGCAGCACGCGTCCGGTCGTCGGCCACGGCTTCGTCTACGTGCCGAGTGGATTCGACTCGTCTCAATTGCTCGCGCTTCGACCGGACGGCGAAGGTGACGTCACCGCGTCGCACGTCGCGTGGAGAGTCAGGGGCGGCGTACCGCAGAAGCCCTCCGTGCTCCTCGTCGGCGACGTGATCTACATGGTGAACGACGCCGGCGTGCTGAGCGCCGTCGATGCGAAGACCGGCGAAGTCGTCGGCAAGGGCCGCGTCGCGGGAACATATTCCGCCTCACCGATCGCGGCGGTGGGCCGAATCTACGTCTTCAACGAGGATGGCAAGGCCACCGTGCTCGAAGCGAGCCGCGAGATGAAGGTCCTCGCCGAGAACAATCTCGACGACGGGTTCATGGCGTCGCCCGCAGTCGATGGAGAGGCGTTGTTCCTACGGACGAAGACGCATCTCTATCGGATCCAGGAAGGCGCTACTCGTACCGCAGGGCCACGATAGGATCGACCCGCATCGCGCGGCGCGCGGGAACGTAGCACGCGATCAGGCCGACGGCCGCCATCATGATCGTCACGAGCGCGAACGTCAGCGGATCGTGCTTCGACACGGTCCAGAGCTCCCGCTCGACGAAGCGGTTTCCAAGCACGCTGAGAAACAGACCGATCGCGACGCCGATCGCGATCAGCCGCAGGCCCATGAACGACACGAGGCGCAGCACGCTCGCGTGGCTCGCGCCGAGCGCCAATCGGATCCCGATCTCGTGCGTCTGGCGCGACACGGTATACGCAATCACGCTGTAGACGCCGATCGCCACCAGGACGAGACCGACGGTTGAGAACACGCTCAAGAGGACGAGCGTGAAGCGCGGCGTTGCGTAGCTGAACCGGGTCAAGTACTCGTTCAGCGTGCCGGTCAGCGTGATCGCGACGCCCCGGTCGACCGCCCAGATCTCACGCTTCACGCTCTGCAGCATCGCGCCCGGCTCGCCGTGGGTGCGCACGAGAATCCCGCGCTCGAAGGCGCCGGTCGTCGTGTACGGCACGAAGACCTCCGGCCCCGGAGGATCCTGAATTCCGCGATTCTTCGCGTCGGCGACGACGCCGATGATCTCGAACATCGGATTCGCGACTTTGCCGTCGGCCATGGTCTCCAGCAGGTTCAACTTGATCTGCTGGCCGATCGGATCCTCGGTTCCGAAATAGCGCGTGGCCAGCGTCTGATTGATGACCGCGACCCTGCGCACAGCGGTGACGTCGGCGTCGGACAAAAGACGTCCGCGCAGCATGCGTATCCCGAGCGTCTGGAAGTATCCGCTGCTGACCAGTTGAAACATCGCATCCCATCGGTCGGTGTGCGTCTTGCCTGGAATGTGAATCTCGGTGCCGATGCCTCCGTACGGCGGCAGCGTCGACGTTTCAGTGGCGGAGACGACGCCCGGCAGCGCGTGCAGGCGGCGCATCAGCTCCTCGAAAAACCGCTGTTTCGATTCGGCGGTCTGATACTGACCTCGGGGCAGCGGAATCCGCGCGACCAGCACGTTGTCGGGATTCAGTCCGAGATCGACGGTCTGCAGCTTCACGAAGCTCCGCATCAGCAGGCCGGCCAACACGAGCAGCACCAGCGACAGCGCGACTTCGACGACGACGATGGCGCCGCGCAGCTTGCCGCCGCGGAACCCGCCGCTGACGCCTTTGCCGGAATCCTTCAACGGTTCGACCATGTTGCGCCGCGCGGTCTGCAGCGCGGGCACGAGGCCGAAGATCAACGCCGTCATCACCGCGGCTGCTAGGCTGAAGACGAGCACCGGCACGCTGAGGTGGATGTCCGCCTCGCGCGGGATGAGCCCCTCGGGAATCAACAGCACCAGGCCTTTGAGCCCGACGTACGCGAAGAGACACCCGACGATCGCGCCCGCGATCGCGAGCAGCCCGCTTTCGAGCAGCAGCTGCTGCAGCAATCGCCATCGGCTCGCGCCGAGCGACGAGCGCACCGCCATTTCCTTCTCGCGCGCGGCCGCGCGCGCGAGCAGCATGTTCGCGACGTTGCTGCACGCAATCAGCAGCAGGAGCGCCACGGCGCCGGCGATCGTATAGAGCGTCCCCGCGAACGGTCCGACGATGTTGTCGACCCAGGGGACCGCGACCACCTTGAACTGCGCAGGGTAGTTCCGCGGATATGTGGCCGCCAGGCGATGGCCGATGACGTCGAGATCCGCGGCCGCCTGTTCGAATGTGACGTTCGGCTTCAGCTTGCCTTGGAACATGAAGTACTCGTCGCGCAGCGCGGGATTCGCGCGATCGAGCACGACCGGCCGCCACAGATCCGCTCCAAGCTTCGTGAACCGCTTCGGCATGATCCCCACGAGCGTCGTCGGGACGCCGTTCAACGTGAAGCTCTGGCCCAGGATGCTCGTGTCGAGGTTGTAGTGGGCAGACCACATCTTGTACGCCATCACGAACACCGCCGGCGCGTCCGGCTTGGCGTCGTCCGGCGTGAGCCCGCGTCCGATCGCGGGGGGCACGCCGAGGAAGCTGAACATGTTCGGCGTCACCGTGCCGCCCGCGAACAGCTCCGTGCTCTGGCCGGTCGTGAGCAGCACATCCTGATTCGTTCCGCCGATGACCTCCGAGAACACGCTGCTCTGTTCCTGATAGTCGAGGAACTCGGCGAGCTGGAAGAACGATCGGCCGCCCGGCTGGTTGCGCGCGATGTCGCGAACTTGAATGTTGGCGACGCGCCGCGCATCCGTGTAGGGAAACGGATCGAGCAGCACGTTCTGAATCACGCTGAAGATCGTCGTCGCGGCGCCGACGCCCAGCCCAAGGGTGAGCACGGCGAGCACCGTGAACCCGGGACGAGCGACGAGACCGCGGAAGCCGTATCGAAGATCCTGCCAGACGGTGTGCATGATTGCGTCGTTAGACGGAGGCGGCACCGCCGAAGTTTGGAGTGGTCTGACCTCTGAGGTATCGGCAGGATCGTTTACTTCACCAGTTAACTGTAGTATCACCTTCGAACACTGTCCGGATTCAGAAAGACGGGGGAGGAGACATGCGAACGCTTCTCAGGTCGGTCCGTACCGGCGTGCTCTTCGTGCTCGTCGCCGCGGCCGCGGCGCCTGCCGCGGCGCAGGACTTTCGCGGCTCGATCACCGGCCGCATCGCGGACGCGCAAGGCGGCTTCCTGCCGGGCGCGACGGTAACGGCGACGAACCTCGCCACGAACGCCGAGTCGTCGACGACGACCGACGGCGTCGGCGGCTACACGATTCCGTACCTCACGCCGGGCACGTACCGGCTGACGGCGGAGCTTTCGGGCTTCAAGAAAGTCATCCGCGAAGGCGTCGAGGTTCGCATCGGCGATCGCCTCGCGATCGATCTCAAGCTCGACGTCGGTCAACTCGAAGAAACGGTCACCGTCGCGGCGGAGACGCCGCTCCTCGAAACGAGGTCCGGATCGGCGGGGCAAGTCATCGACGAGAAGCGCATCGCGCTGATGCCGCTCTCCGATGGCAATCCGTTCGTGCTCGCGCGCCTCGCGCCCGGCGTGGCGTATCACGGCGATTTGAAATTCTCTCGTCCGTTCGACAACGGAGGCACGTCGGACTTCACGGCGGACGGCGGTCCCGGACGGAACGAGTTCACGCTCGACGGCTCGCCCAACATGGCGAACGGGCGGCGCGTGGCGTTCGTGCCGCCGGCGGGCGCGGTGCAGGAATTCAAGGTCGAGACGGCGACGTTCGACGCGCAGCAGGGACACACGGCGGGCGCGACCGTCAACGTGACGCTCAAGAGCGGCACGAACAGCCTCAAGGGAGACGGCTACTACCACTATCGCGACGAAGTGCTGTCGGGCAACGATTTCTTCCTCGAGCGCGCGGGTCGGCCGAAGGACGACACCGGGTACAAGCGCTACGGGTTCACGGCCGGAGGGCCCGCGGTCCGCAACCGGACCTTCTTCTTCGGCGCGTTCGAGTGGCTCTATGACACGTTTCCCGAGCCAGGGCAGTTCACGGTTCCCACCGAAGCACAGCGGCGCGGGGACTTCTCCGCGCTGCTGCCGAGCATCGTCATCTATGACCCGCTGACGGCCGTGCGCCGCGCCGACGGCCGCGTCGAGCGGCAGCCGTTCCAGAACAACATCATTCCGACGAATCGTCTCAGCCCGATCGCGCTCGAGTATCTGAAGTACTACCCGCTGCCGAACCAGGCGGGGACCGCGCAGGGCGTGAACAACTTCATCACGGCGAATTCGCGCGGTGACGATTTCTACTCGATGAACTACCGCGTCGATCACACGGTGACCGACAAGCAGCGGTTCTTCGTGCGGTACTCGCGCAACAACCGTCGAGAGAACCGCGGTAACTGGACGGGCGAGATCAACGGCATCCGGCCCACCGGCAATTACCTGTTCCGCATCAACGATGCGCTGAACGTCGATCACGTGTGGACCATGACGAATTCGGCGCTGTTGAACCTGCGCGGCAGCTGGTCGCGGTTCCAGGAGCCAAGCGAGCGGCAGCACCAGGGAATCTTCGATCCCGCCAGCCTTGGCTTTCCGCAGAGCGCCTCACAGTACTTCGGCGATAACAAGTACTTCCCGCGCTTCGACTTCGACGACGCCTCGTTCTCGGATCTCGGCGACACGTTCGCCGGCGGGACGAACGCGTCCATCTATTCGTTCCAGCCGACCCTGACGCTGATGCGAGGCAAGCACAGCTTCCGGATGGGTTCCGATTTTCGCGTGTACCGCGAGGAATCGTTCCCCAGCGTGCACTCGGCGGGACAGTACGTCTTCGGCCGCGGCGCCGTGCTGACGAGGCAACTCGACAACTCGGCAGCGGCGGCGATCGGCCAGGACCTCGCCGCGATGCTGCTCGGCTATCCGTCGGGCGGCACGATCGATCGGAGCACGGACCGCTTCAATCAGCTGATCTACGGTGGCGTCTTCGTCCAGGACGACTGGAAGGTGACGAACAAGCTGTCCGTCAATCTCGGCCTGCGGTGGGAATACGAGGGCGCGCCGACGGAGCGGTCGAACCGCAACGTCCGCGGCTTCGATCCGAGTGCGTCGCTGAGCATCACGTCTGCCGCCGAGGCCGCGTATGCCGCGAGCCCCATTCCGCAGATCGCGCCGGGCGCGTTCCACGCGCGCGGCGGCCTGCTGTTCCTTACCGACGACCAGCGGGGCACGTACGACTACGACAAAAACAATTTCCAGCCGCGCGTCGGCTTCGCCTACCAGGCGAACGACAAGACGGTCGTCCGCGGCGGTTGGGCGGTTTATGCCGTGCCCGCGCTCTTCGACATCAGCGGCATCTATCAGCCGGGGTTCTCGCAGGGCACGACCATCGTGCCCTCGCTCGATACGGGCGTCACGATCCGCGCGACGCTCGCCAACCCGTGGCCCGACGGCGTCACCACGCCGCCCGGCGCCGCCAACGGCGTGAACACGTTCCTCGGCCGCTCGATCGGCCGCTTCAACGATCAGCTGAGCTACGTCAACGGCCAGTCGATGCGGTGGGTCCTCAGCGTTCAACGCGAGCTGCCGGCGCAGTTCGTCGTCGAGGGTGCGTACGTGGCGAGCCGGAGCTACGACCTGTCCACCGACTTCAACATGAACCCGATCCCGCGCCAGTATCTGACGACGAGCTCCGTCCGGGATCAAGCGACCGTCGACTTCCTCAGCGCGAACGTGACGAATCCCTTCCGCGGACTCCTGCCGGGTGAAGGTCTCAACGGCAATACCGCCGCGCGCTCGCAGCTGCTGCGGCCGTTCCCGCAGTTCCAGAATATCGACGTGCGCCGCTACGATGGGTCGAGCCGCTTCGACTCGGTGCAGGGGCAACTGAGGAAGCGCTTCGCCGGCGGCTACATGTTCGAGACGAGCTACACGTGGTCCGACTTCAAGGAGAAAGTCACCAGGCTGAACGACACGGACCCGGACTACGAAGAGCGGTTCAACGACACGCATCTGCCGCACCGCCTCGTCGTCAATGGCATCTGGGAGCTGCCGTTCGGCAAAGGACGGCGGTGGGGCAGCGGCGCGAACGGCGTCGTCAACGCGCTCGTCGGCAACTGGAGCGTGTCGGCGGTTTGGAACTGGCAGTCGGGCCGGCCGAACCTGTCGATGGGCAACGTCTACTACGACGGCGACATCACACAGCTGAAGACGGACTTCTCCGGCGATCCGGCCGATCCGGTGTTCGACACGCGCGGGTTCTACTTCCACGACGCCGCGGTGCAGACCAACGGGGTCGACGATCCCGCGAAGCAGCGCGCTGATCAGCGCATCCGCCTCGCGAACAACATCCGCACGCTCCCATCGCGCTGGGACGGCCTGCGCGGTCCGCGGTACACGAACTGGGACATGTCGTTCGTCAAGGGGCTCGACATCGGGCGCATGCGCGCGCAGATCCACATCGAGCTGTACAACGCGTTCAACGACGTGTTCTACAACAACCCGAATCTGGATCCGACCAGCACCGAGTTCGGCAAGGTCTCGAGCCAGAACAATCTGCCGAGGAATATTCAGATCGGGACCAAAATCGTGTTCTGAGTACTGTCGGTTCACGGGTTCACGGGTTCACGGGTTCATGGGTTCACGGGTTCATGGGTTCACGGGTTCATGGGTTCAGGGGTTCAGGGGTTCACGGGTTCACGGGTTCACGGGTTCGCTCGTTGGATGCTCGTTTGGCGAACGTCAGAGTGTTCGGATACGCTTTCTGTTTCAGTCGCCTAACGAGTGAACCTGTGAACCCCGTGAACCTGTGAACCCGTGAACCTGTGAACCCTTGAGCCCTTGAACCCTTGAACCAACGACTAGTCAGAGATCTCCCCGACCCCCCAAGAAATTTGTGGCGCATCGTCGGCCCCGGCATCGTCGCCGCGGGCGTTGGGTTGTCGTCGGGCGAGTTCATTCTCTGGCCCTACATCGCGTCGCAAGCGGGATTGATCTTTCTCTGGGGCGCTGTCCTCGGCGTCGTGACGCAGTTCTTCCTCAACATGGAGATCGAGCGCTACACGCTCGCGACCGGCGAGACGGCGCTCACCGGCTTCAATCGATTCTGGAAGCATTGGGGGCTCGTGCTCGCGATCATGGTCTACTTCGCGAACCTCTGGCCGGGATGGGCGATGAGCGCGGCCACGCTGACGACGTATATCTTCGGCGGGAATCCGAGGCTGATCGCGATCGCGGGGCTGATCGTGATTGGCGCGTCGCTGACGCTCGCGCCGGTCGTCTACGTGGCGCTCGAGCGGCTGATCTTCGTGAAGGTCGCCGGGGTTGCCATCGTCGTCGCGCTCGCGATCGCGTTCGCGATTGATGCGCCGACGTGGCGCGCGCTGCCGGCGGGCCTCGTCGGCGTCGGACAGGTTCCATGGCACCTCGGCTTCGCGCTGCTTCTCGGGGCCGTGGCGTTCGCCGGCGCGGGCGGCGGGCAGAATCTTTGTCAGAGCAACTGGATCAGGGACAAAGGCTTCGGCATGGGCCAGTACGTGCCGAGGCTCGTCAGCTCGGTCACGGGCGGCGACGTCGCACCGCGCGAGCCGGTCGCGTACATCTTCGAGCCGACGCCGGAGAACATGGCGCGATGGCGCCGCTGGTGGCGGTTCGCGAACGTGGAGCAGTTCGTGACGTTCGTGCTCGTGACGGTCGCGACGATCTGCTTGACGTCGATGCTCGCGCACGCGACGCTCTTCGGCGCGTCCGGACTGCCGCAGACCGTCGCGTTCCTGCAGATCGAAGGTCGCCGGCTGCAGGAGATCGTCGGCGTCTGGTTCGGCGTGCTGTTCTGGGCGACCGGCGCGTTCTCGCTCTTCGCGTCGGCGATGGGCATCACCGACTACACGAGCCGGCTCGCGGCCGACATTCTGAAGTCGACGTACCTGCGCTCGTCGGCGGTCTCGGAGAGCCGCTTGTATTTCTGGCTCGTCTGGGGACTCGTCGCGCTCGGCAGCACGATCCTCCTCGCCGGCGTGGATCAGCCGCTCGTCCTGCTCGTCATCTCCGCGACCGTCGGCGGCGCGATGATGTGTCTGTATTCGGCGCTGCTGCTGGTCCTCAACCGCCGCGGCCTGCCGGACGCGATCAAGATCCGATCGTATCGAGTGGCCGTGTTGATCTGGTCGACCGCCTTCTTCGGTCTCCTCGCCGCGCTCACGTTCAGGCAGCAACTCCAGAGGCTGCTGGGATAGTCGCTATAATTGCAAGCTCGCGGACAACGCAGTCAACGACGGATGGCACGATGGACACGATGGCCAAGACCACGATGAGAAGAATAGTGACGCTGGCGTTGGTGATTCTGGCGACTGCCGCGGGACGGGCGCAGAAACCATCGTCCGGCTCCGACAACATCAAGATTCCGTTCGAGACCTACACGCTCCCGAACGGCCTGACCGTGATCACGTCGATCGATCGAACGACGCCGACGGTCGCGGTCAACGTGTGGTATCACGTCGGCTCGAAGAACGAGGCCGCCGGACGGACCGGATTCGCGCACCTCTTCGAGCACGTGATGTTCACCGGCTCCGGCAACGTGCCGTACGGCGTGCACGATCGGCTGACGGAAGGCGTGGGCGGATCCAACAACGGCACGACGAACAACGATCGCACGACGTACTACGAGACGGTGCCCACGAATTACCTGGAGTCCGCGCTCTGGCTCGAGGCGGACCGCATGGGCTTCCTGCTCGACTCGCTCGATCTCGCGAAGTTGAACGCGCAGCGCGACATCGTGAAGAACGAGCGGCGGCAGGGCGTTGACAATCAGCCATACGGTCGCGCGGGCGAGATCCTCGCGGCGGCGACGTATCCGAAATCGCACCCGTACTCGTGGGACGTGATCGGCAGCATGGAGGATCTGTCCGCGGCAACCGAAGAGGACGTCAAGAGCTTTTTCCGCCTCTACTACGCGCCGAACAACGCCTATCTCGCGATCGTCGGCGACTTCGATCCCGCGCAGACCAAGGCGTGGGTGCAGAAATATTTCGGCGACATCCCGCGCGGCAAGCCCATCACGCGGCCGTCCGTGTCGCCCGTCACGCTCGACGCGGAGCGCCGTCTCGTGTTCGAGGATCGCGTGCAGGTCCCGCGCCTCTACATTCAATGGCCGACCGTCGGCGAGCGAAGCGAGGATCGCTTCGCGCTCGATCTGCTCGGCTCGATCCTCTCGGGGCCGAGGACGGCGCGCCTCACGAAAGCGCTGGTCTACGACAAGCAATCGGCCGCGTCGGTCTCCGCGTTTCAGGGATCGAACGAGGACGTCGGCGACTTCGGGATCATCGTGACGCCTCGGCCCGGAAACTCGCTCACGGATCTCGAGCAGGCCGTCGACGCCGTTCTCGAGAAGCTCAAGGCGGAAGGACCGACGGAAGAGGAGATGCAGAAGGCGAAGGCGGGCGACGAGCTCGCGTTCGTGCGCGGGCTGGAGTCGAATCTCGGCAAAGCGATGCGCCTCTCCGACAGCGCCGGCTATCACAACGATCCGGGCTACCTTCGCACGGAGTACGCGAAGAGCCAGAGCGTCACGGCGGCGGAAGTCAAGAAGGCTGCCGCCAAATACCTGACGAAGGGGCGCGTCGTGCTCAGCATCGTCCCCCTCGGAAAAGCGGACCAGGCGGCGAAGCCTGGCGAGAGCAAGAAGGTGACCGACGACGCGGCCGCGGCGGAGGTGTCGCGATGAAGAAGCTCTCCGCCGCCGCTCTCGTGCTCGTCTTGTGCGCCGCGGGTCTCTCCGCGCAGCAAGCGCTCGATCGCAAAAAGACTCCGCCGCCAGGCAAGACGCCGGATTTGCGCGTGCCCGCGTGGACGAAGACGACGCTGGCCAACGGCGCCGATCTCATCGTGTCCGAGAAGCACGACCTGCCCCTCGTGTCGTTCAGCATCACGTTTCTCGGCGGCTCGAGTCAGTTCGAGCCGGCCGAGCGCACGGGACTGGCCAGCATCACCGCAACGATGATGAGCGAAGGCACGAAGTCGCGCGACGGAGAAGCGTTGTCGAACGCGCTGCAGCTGCTGGGGACGTCGATCGCGTCGAACGTGGGCAGCGAGAGCGGCTCGATCAGCTTCGTGTCGACGAGCGGCAAGTTCCCTCAGACGCTCGACATCCTCGCCGACATGCTGTTGAACTCGACGTTTCCCGCCGACGCGCTCGAGCGGATTCGCGCGCAGCGCCTCGTCGCGCTGACGCAGGCCCGCGCGCAGCCGGGCGCGATCGCCGGCCGAGTGTTTCCCAAAGTGCTCTACGGTTCGGCGCACCCGTATGGGCGCGTCGTGACCGAAGCCTCGTTCAAGGCCATCACGCGCGACGATGTGGCGAGCTTTCATGCGGCGTACTTCCAGCCGGGCCGGGCGCTCGTGACGGTCGTCGGCGACGTCACCGCGGCAGCGGCGAAGGCCGCGATCGAGAAATCGCTGGCGGGATGGGCCAAGGCGGGCACGCGTCCGTCGTTCTCGTATCCCGCGCCGCCGGAGCGCCCGAAGACGACGATCTATCTCGTCGATCGCGCGGGCGCCGCGCAGTCGACCGTCGCCATCGGACATCCCGGTCCGCCGCGCAGCACGCCCGACTATTACGCGATGCAGGTGATGAACACGATGCTCGGCGGCATGTTCCAGTCCCGGTTGAACGCGAACATTCGCGAGGAGAAGGGCTACAGCTACGGCGTGAACTCGAGCTTCGCGTACGGCAAGGGGCCAGGCGCGTTCCGGGCCGGCGGAGACATCGTCGGCGACAAGACCGACGCGGCGCTCGTCGAGTTCATGAAGGAGCTCCGCGGGATCCTGGGCGATCGACCCGTGACCGACGAAGAGCTGCGCACGGCGAAGGATTCGTTGGTCCAGCGGCTGCCGGCGACGTTCGCGTCGGTGACGGCGATCAACAACGCGCTCACGACGCTCTGGACGCAAGCCCTGCCGGACGACTATTACCAGCAGTACGCGAAGGCGGTTTCGGCCGTGACGAAGGAGGACGTGCTTCGCGTCGCGAAGAAGTACATCGACGTCGACAAGCTCGCGATCGTCATCGTCGGCGATCGCAAGTCGATCGAGGCGCCGCTCAAAGCCACGAACATCGCGCCCATCGCGTACCTCGACATCGAAGGCAGCCCGATGCAATAGTTGGCAGGTGCAACCAACACATGTCAGATGCGATCGACGCCCTGATCGACGCCGTCAAGGCGGGCCGCGTGGACGACGTCCGCGCGATCCTCGGCCGGTCGCCGGACGTGAAGGCGCGGATCAACGAGCCGCGCGCCGATCTGTCCTTCGACGCGACGCCGCTCTTGACGGCGGTCTATCAGAAGAACCGCGCGCTCGTCGACGCGCTGCTCGAGGGGGGCGCCGATATCAACGTCCCGAGCGGCTGGTGGGCCGGCGGCTTCGGCGTGCTCCACGCCTGCGATCCGGATCTCGCGCCTTTCCTCATCGACCGCGGCGCTGTCATCGATGTTCACGCCGCGGCCCGGTTGGGGATGCTCGACCGGCTGCAGGCGCTGCTGAAGGAAGATCCGTCGCGCGTGCACGCCCGCGGCGGCGACGGGCAGACCCCGTTACACTTCGCCTCGACCGTCGACATCGCGCGAGTCCTGCTGGACGCCGGCGCGGACATCGACGCCCTCGATGTCGATCACGAGTCGACGCCGGCGCAGTGGATGGTGGGCGATCGGCAGGACGTGGCGCGCTTCCTCGTGGCGCGCGGCGCGCGGACCGACATCCTGCTCACTGCCGCGCTCGGCGATCTCGATCGCACGCGCGAGCACCTCGATCGCGATCCGTCGTCGGTCCACGTCCGCGTCTCGGAGACGTACTTTCCAAAGAAGAACCCTCGAAGCGGCGGGTGCATCTACAACTGGACGATTGGCGGCCACAAGACGGCGCACATCGCGGCGCGCGACCACGGCCACGAGGCGATCTACGAGCTTCTGATGAGCCGAAGCCCCGCGACGCTTCAGCTGACCGTCGCCTGTCGCGTCGGCGACGATCGCGTCATGCGGTCGCTCGTCGAGACCACGCCGAATCTGTCGGCGTCGCTGTCGGCAGAGGAGCGCGCGGCGCTCGCGGATGCCGCGCACACGAACAAGGCGGAGATCGTCCGGCGCTTCCTGGCCGCAGGCTGGCCGCTGAACGATCGAGGTCCGTCCGGCGGGACGGCGCTCCATTGGGCGTCGTGGCACGGCAACCGCGCGATGGTCGAGGACATTCTGCGGTACGGTCCGGATCTCGACGTGCGCGACACCGAGTTCGGTGGCACGCCGCTCGACTGGGCGCACCACGGCTCCGAGAACAGTTGGCACCGCCATTCGGGCGACTACGACGGAACGATCCGCGCGCTGCGCTCGGCGCGGTCCGCGTGATTCCGATCCGCGCGATCCCCTTTCGTCCGCGTGATCCGCGTTACAATGGATCCGTTTTGAGGCATCCCTTCCCTCCTGCGACACGGAAAGGCTGACGGTGTCGCCGACGAGACGTCCGATCAAAGCCATCATCGCGTCGGGTGCGAGCAAGCTTCGCCACGCACGAGCTCGGTTGCTCAAGCGTCCCGCGCTCATCGAGTACATCGCGGCCGACATCGTCAACAACTGCAACCTGCGGTGCCCGTTCTGCCTCGTCGACTACGACCAGGTGAAGAGCACGAACCTGATGACGGAGGAGACGTTCCGCGCGCTGATCCGCCTCGCGCCGGCGGTTCCGGAGGCCGGGTTCTGGCTGTCGTGCCTGCACGAGCCGACGCTCCATCCGAAGCTCGGTGATTTCATCAACCTGATCCCGCGCGATCAGCGCCGCAAGTTCTGGTTCACGACGAATCTGACGCGGCCGCTGCCCGACACGCTCATCGATACGATCGCGGACTCCGGCATCCACCACATCAACGTGTCGTTCGACTCGTTCAACGACGAGCTGTTCGCGATGCTGCGGAAGCACGGCCGGCTGAAGATGTTCCGTCAGAACCTCGATCGCGTCGTCGACCGCTTCAAGCGGACGCCGGGCGCGCCGTTCATCCGGTACATCACGATGGCGTATCGCTCGAACATGGGCGAGATCCCGGAGATGGTCCGCTGGATGAACGAGTCGGGGAACGCGCACGAGATCGAGATCCGCTACACGTTCAACACGGCTAACATTGCCGAAGAGTTCAGGCGGGAGCAGTTCCTGCGGCCGGAGGATTGGACGGCGCTCGAGAACAACCTACGCGCGCTGCCGTACGGCAACTGGGTGCTGTCGAAGCCGCCATCCAACTACGGCACGGAAGATCCGTATCTGCCAGCCAACTGGTTCGAGAACGTGCCGCCGACGCCTCCGCCGCACAAGTCGTTCAAGCGCCCGATGCAGCTTCGCGTGCGGCCCGACGGCCGCGTGCATCTGAGCGGCGCCGAGCATCTCTTCGCGGTCAAGGTCGGGGAGCTCGAGGATCCGATCGCGTTCTTCGCGGACATCAGCTCGCAGCCGCCGCGTCCCGAGGAGCGAACCCACGCGTCGGCTCCCGCATCCGGCTAGTGGTCCTTCCGCCTAGAAAGGCGGAAGCTACGCAAATACTCAACAGGCGCGTGGCTTCCGGCTTCAGCCGGAAGTTCTCAACCCGAAAAGCCTTACATCCGACGCATCTCCCGTCAGCCGCGTCTCGCGCTCGAAGACGAAACCCAGTTTCTCCAAGAGGGCGATCGACGCGGCGTTCGCCGGCGACGCAATCGCGGCGATGCGCTCGAGGACGAACACGTCGCGCGCGTAGGCGAGGACCGCCGACGCCGACTCGAACGCGAATCCCTTCGACCAGAATCGCGGCAGGAACGCGAATCCAAGATCGGGATCCGGAAGCGCGTCGCGCTTGAGCAGCCCGCACATGCCGATGGGCTCCGCCGACTCTCTGAGCACGACAAGACACAGGCCGAACCCATGCCGCTCGTAGCTCGCCATGGGACCGTTGGTGATGTATGCCCGCGCGTCGTCCAGCGTCCTCACGCGCTTGTCGCCGATGTTTTGCAGGAAAGAGGGATCGTTGAGGAGCTCGAGGATGAACGCGGCATCGTCCGTCGACATTCGGCGAATCACGAGACGCGGCGTTTCGATCACGCGCGGCCACGTCGCGCTTCCTGCACGCGCCTGGTCCAGAGCCAGAGCCCGGCGGACACCTCGTTGGGGAGCCGATGACCGAGTTGACGCGCGAGCATGACGATTTGGCCGCGATGATGCCCTTCGTGCGCGACGAAATAGGTCAGGACGTGCGGGACGTCGAGCGGCAGATTGCGCCACACGTAGGCCTTCGACGGCGGGACGCGGCCGCCCGCTTTGATGCCGAGATCGAGGAGCGCTTCGATTCCGCGGCTGCTGAGCTCGAGCGCCGCGAGCAGCTCACGCCGCGCGACGTTTTTCCGGTCGACGGACGCGGGCACTGCGATACCGTGTTCCTTGCCGAGCGTCTTGAGCCACATGCAGCGCGCGTTGTGCAGGTGCCCGGCGATCATGCGGACGGTGCGGCGCGGCGCGCCCGGAACGGGTGAGTCCCAAAGCGCGTCGGGCACGCGCTCCACCAGATACGCGGTGACTCGGCTGTTGGTCCGCCACGCGGTCAGAAGCGCCGCGCTGGGATCGGTCGGTGGGGGCATCCGCGGCTCCGCGACTTTCATCGACGCGGGCGCGTCGGGTCTTCGAGATCGGGCAGATTTCCGTCCGGGAATTCCGGATCGCGCGCTTCGGCCCGCTCCTCGACGATGATCTCGACCGCCTTGCGCTTGTCCTCGTTGAGCCATCCGTGCATGGTGCCGATCGTGCCTGGGCCGACGCGCGTGCGGCGCGTGAACACCTTCCACACCGCCGCGCCGAAGACGATCAGGATCACGACGGCAACGATCCCGTCGAACTGCATGGTCCTTCTCCGGACTACTGGCGCATCTGATATTCCTTGGGCGGCTCCACGCCGAGCAGGTGACGCACGAAATAGTCCCAGCGTCTCCTCATCATGTACGCCGATGCGCTGCCGTAGCCGTGATTCTGATTCGGCAGCATCAGCAGATCGAAATCCTTGTTCGCTTTGATCAGCGCGTCGGCCACGAGATACGTCTGGTACGGCGGCACGTTCGTGTCCATCGTGCCGTGGGCGAGGAGCAGCTTGCCCTTCAGGTTCTTCGCGAAGTTCTGATTCGCTTCGGCGTCGTAGTTGTCCGTGCCGTCGGCGTTCTTCACGACCAACCCTTGATAGCGCTCGCCCCAGTCGTCCTCGTTCGTCCGCTGATCGTGGTTGCCGGATTCGGCGATGCCGACCTTGAAGAAGTCGGGAAAGCGGAACATCGCGGTTGTCGTCGCGAAGCCGCCGCCGGAGTGGCCCCAGATGCCGGCGCGCGACAGATCGATGTAGGGATATTGCCGCGCCAGGTCTTTCATCGCCGCAATCTGATCGGGAATCGTATTGTCGCGGCCCATCGCGCCGTAGTAGGCATCCTGAAACGACTTCGATCTGCCGGGCGTGCCTCGTCCGTCGATCGTGACGACGATGAAGCCGAGCTCGGCGAGCGCCTGACGATCGCCCCGAGCGGCGGAGAAGGCGCGGCTGCCGGTGCTTCCCGTCTGCGGCCCGGGATAGACGTTATTGACGATTGGATATTTCTTCGACGTATCCAGATTCGTCGGCGTGAACATCAGGCCGTAGAGCGGCGTCTTCCCGTCCGATGCGAGCACTTTGATCGGCGTCGGCGGTTTCCATCCAGCAGCCGTGAGCTTCGAGATGTCCGTGCGCGCCAGCGGCATGATCTGCTGGCCGTTGGCGTCGCGCAGCACGACCTCCGCTGGAGCCTGAGGTGAAGAGTACGTGTCGACGACGTACTTTCCGGACGGCGAGAGCTGCATCGTGTGTGTCGCGTTGCCGGGCGTCAGCGCCACGGCGCCGGCGCCGTCGAGTCCCACGCGATAGAAGTGAAGGAAGTACGGATCCGCTCCCTTCTCTCGGCCGTTGGCGCCGAACCAGACCTGTCGCGTCTTATCGTCGACGCGGACGATCTGCATCACCGGCCCTTCGCCGGTGGTGATCCGGTTCTTCAGTTTTCCAGTCGCGAGATCGTAGAGATACAGATTGCCCCAGTCGTCGCGCTCGGAATGCCAGACGACTTCGCTCGTGGTCCAGAGCACCTGCCAGCCGCGCGACTCGAACTGCGTGGCGACCTTCTCGTCGAGGACGGTCCGCACGTCGCCGGTGGAGGCGTTGGCGACGCGCAGCCAGGCCTGTTTGTGATCGCGCGATACCGACGCGAGCGCGAGCTGCGATCCGTCTGGACTCCAGTTGTAGTCGCGCATGCTGAGATCGTCGCCGAGCGTCGCGCGGTGGTAATCCGGATCCATTTTCAAGCGGACGGCGCGGCCGCTGTCGACGTCGATCACGACGCGATGCACCATCGCCACCACTTTGTCGCCTGGCAGAGGGAACTTCGACACTCGCAGCGTCGGATGCCCAACCGTCGTCGGAACGAGATACATCTCGCCGACTTCGCGCTCGTCCTGCTGCTGCGTCGCGATCTTCTTCGAGTCAGCCGACCAGAGCGCGACGGCCGCGTCGCTGCTGCGCCATCCCGCGTTGTCCGTGGCGTAGCCGAAGTACTTCACGCCGTCGGTCGTCAACTGGCGTTCCTGCTTCGTGGCGATGTCGTGGACCCAGAGATTCCACTCGCGGATGAAGACGGCGCGCTTTCCATCGGGCGAGACATTGAGCGGTTTTCCGTCAGTGGATGTCGCTCCGCCGCCGCCGCGTCCGCCGCCGCGGCCTCCGCGTCCCGCCGCCGGCGGCGGGGTCGCCGCACGCGCGACTTCCGTGCACTTCGAACCCTGCACGTCGCACGACCAACGCCGCGATCCGATGTCGAACGACGCCATTTGCGCATCGTCTGTCAATTGAATCGTCTGGAACGGCAGGTCGGCGGCGGAATACGTCGATCCGGTCGCGGCGGAGATCGCGGCCGCGACCTTCTCATGGTTGAACGCCTCCGTCCGAACGCGCTTCACCGGATCCACGAGCACGAACTCGCTTCGATCGAGACGGACGCTGCGATAGTACAGTCGATCGTCCGGCAGCCAGCTTGGCGCAATCGTTCCGCCGACGACGAGCGGTGCGACGGTGGCGGTCAGAAACTTCTCGGCGCGTGCGTAGTCGACCGCGGTGACCTGCGTCGCCGTCTGTCGCTCCGCGGACACGAACGGCACGGCGATGACGATCGCGGCAAGCGCGGGACCGAGCGCACGGCGTGTCTGAAGGCGCATAGTGGGGCGCATGGTAACATGCCGGCGCGCGGGCGGCGGGCAGCGGACAGCGGATCGCGGGCAGCGGACAGCGGATCGCGGATCGCGGAAAGCGGACAGCGGATCGCGGAAAGCGGACAGCGGATCGCGGACCGCGAATCAGAGGCACTTATGCACAAGCGCGATAGAGACATCTCTCGGCGTGGATTGCTGAAACTCGCGGGCGCCGCGGCGATCGCGGCGCCGTGGGCTGCGGGTGCGCAGGCGCCGCAGCAGATCGGTCCGCCGACGACGGTGACCAATCCGCCCCGTGACTTCGGTCCGAACGGCGCGCCGACGACCTATTTCTCGGATCCCGATGTCGTCGCGGTCGATCCGTCCTTCAATGGCCTCGCGCAGGGCAACACGCCGATCAAGCGGTTGTGGACGGGATCGCTCTGGGCGGAAGGCCCCGCATGGAGCGGGCAAGGCCGATATCTCGTCTGGAGCGACATTCCCAACAACGTGCAACTGCGATGGTCGGAAGACGACGGGCGCGTCACCGTGTTCCGCAATCCTTCGAACAACAGCAACGGCAACACGTTCGATTTTCAAGGGCGCCAGCTCTCGTGCGAGCACTTGACGCGACGTGTCGTTCGCTACGAGCACGACGGATCGGTGACGATCATCGCAGACCGCTTCGAAGGCAAGCGATTGAATTCGCCGAACGACGTCGTCGCGCACCCCGATGGAAGTTATTGGTTTACCGATCCGCCGTACGGTGGGCAACTGTACGAAGGGCAGCCCGATGCGGCCGGTGGACCGAGCAACGCCGCGGGACGGCTCAATCCACGCCTCGGACAGCCGCCGGAGTCCGGGCAGGTGAAGCGCGAACTGCCGACGGCGGTGTACCGCGTCGACACGGCCGGAAAGGTGACGCAGGTCGCGACCGAGGGACAAGTTCCCGATCCGAATGGGTTGGCGTTTTCGCCGGACTACAAGCGGCTCTACGTCGCGAGTACGGGCAAAGGACCCGGGGACACGGGTCCCGGCGGACGCGGCGACATGTTCGTCTTCGACGTCACCGCCGGCAACACGCTCGCGGGCGTGCGGCGATTCTCCGACTTCATGATCGATGGCGTCAGGTGCGGGCCCGACGGCGTTCGCTGCGATGTCTACGGCAATGTGTGGTGCTCGAGCAACGCCGGACGCGCCGTCGGCTACAGCGGCGTCACCGTGTGGACGCCCGACGGCAAATTGATCGGTCGCATCCGGCTGCCCGAAGTGTGCGGCAACATCTGTTTCGGCGGTCCCAAGCGCAATCGTCTCTTCATGGCCGCGAGCCAATCGCTCTACGCGATCTACGTGAACACGCAAGGCGCCGGCCCCGGGTAGTCGGCAGCCGTGAGTCGGCGGTCGACATCTGAGTCGAGAGTCTCAACAGTCGTCAGGTCACAACGTGCGCCGACAGTGGGAATCGGCGTCGACCGTCCGACGTGCCTCTACACATTAGCAGCTGTTATGAGCTGATGCGGTCGTTCACCGTTATCATTGCGCTCGAACCTCCAAACATCAGGTGAGCGCTCCATGAATCGTACTCTGCGTGTGTCCGGCTCCTCACTCGTCGCGGTGTGCATCGCGTTCGCGGTCGCGAATGCCGGTCAGCCGCCGCAGGCGCCGATCGTGCCTCCGGTGATCACGGCGCCGGACGGATCGCGCGCGGTGGAGCAGACCACACAGGGCGCGAAGCCACCGGCGGAGATCGTCGCCAGCTTCGACGGGCTCGGGGTTGGATTCGAAGGCCCGCAAGGCACAGCCACGGGCCGGAACCCGTCGGACAATTCGCTCGCGGTCGGGCCGAATCACATCGTGCAGATCGTCAACTCGCGAACGGCGATCTTCACGAAGAAGGGAAAGAAGTTCGATACCACCGGCCGCGTGCTTTATGGACCGGTCGAGACGGCCAACGTCTTCAAGGGATTCGGCGGGCAATGCGAGGTCACCAACAACGGCGACGCCGTCGTCCGCTACGACCAGATCGCGAATCGCTGGCTGATCGTGATGCCGCTCTTCCGCCGCGGTCCGGTGCGTCCGGATCAACCGGGAGAGTGGAAGAGCGGAGAATCCGCCTACGTCAGCCCGATCGGACGGCCGAATCAGCCTGGGCCAGCCGCTCCATTGTTTCAGCCGCCGCCACCGCCGCCGGGGCCGCCACCTGCACCCGGACAGCGCGGCCGCGGAGGTCAGCCTGGACCGCAAGGACCGTACTCGATGTGCTACGCGATCAGCGCGAGCGACGATCCGATGGGCTCGTACTATCGCTATGAATTCCTCCGCCCGCTGTTTCCAGACTACCCGCGTCCCGCGATCTGGCGCGACGGCTACTACGTGCCGACGAGCACTGGCGACGACGTCATCCAGAAGCACGCGTGCGTCGTCGAGCGCGACAAGATGATCAAAGGCCAGCCCGCGGCCGAGCAGTGCATCATCATCGACGGCGTGAACTTCCTGAACAACGCGGACGTCGACGGCAAGAACCTGCCGCCGAGCGGCGCGCCGAACGTGATGATGGCGTCAGGCGGCACGCAGTTGAAGAAGATCCTGGAGGACGACGGCATCTACGTGTGGAAGGTCGCCGTCGATTGGAAGGATGCATCGAAGACGAAGGCGATCGGTCCCGAAAAGATCGCGGTCGCGCCGTATCACTATCTCTGCGACGGCCAGTTGACGAATTGCGTCCCGCAGCCGGGAACAGAGCGGCGGCTCGACGCGCAGGGCGACAAGATCATGGCGCGGCTCGTCTACCGCAGGATCGGCAACCGGGAGTCGATCGTCGGCGTGCACTCGGTGAACACGACCGCGGGCGGCGGCGGCGTGCGCTGGTACGAGTTCACTGTCGACAAGGACCGCAAGGTCTCGCTGCGCCAACAGGGTACGTATGCGCCGGAAGGCTTTTTCCGGTGGATGGCGAGCCCCGCGATCGATCGCTTCGGCAACATCGCGATCGGGTATTCGTTCGGCGGCCCGCCGCACTTTGCCGGACAGCGGCTCGCGGCGAGGCTCGCCAACGATCCGCTCGGCACGATGCCCCTGAAGGAAGCCGTGCTCGTCGAAGGGGAAGACGCGCAGACGAACACGCTTCGTTGGGAGGACTACACGCAGACGGCGATCGATCCCGACGACGACTGCACGATTTGGTATGTCGGGGATTACATCAAGAAGGGCGCGTCGAGCTATTCGAGCCGGATTGGCGCGTTTCGTCTACCCGGCTGCCGCTGACGCGAGCCGAAGCTCGGTGATCTTGGCCTGCTCGCCGGCGGCGACGCGAATCTCGACATCCGGCGGATTCTCGAGCCGTTCGCGCAGCAGCGCGAGCATCTCGCCGGCCGTGCGGCCGGTTGCGCACACGATGAAGATGTAGCCGAACCTCTTCACGTAGCGCTCGTTCGCCTCCGCCAACGCATCGAGAACATCGTCGTCCGCGTGCGCAACCGCGGCCTGTTCCGTCGCCGACAGATGGTGCGTCGACGGGAAGCGGCGCGCGAGCGATTCGCGATCGCCAATCCGCGGGTGGTGGCTGAAGGCCTCGAGCCAATCCTCCGGCGCGAGATGGAACCACTCGGCGCGCGCGGCCGACTGGAGCGCGTCCCAGCTCCCGAACGGCCGGCGAGCCAGCATGCGCTCGACCCACCGCGTCGAGCCGCAGCATGCGTGCAGAACGCGCGATGCGTCCTCGCGCGCCGCGCCGTCAATCTTTTGCCACGAGTCCATGCACGCGCAGGCGGCTGATGCCGCCGTCCGGAAAGATATTGAGGCGCACGTGCGTCACCGGGCCCACATCGGCAAGACCGCGCGAGAAGAAATGCCGGTGATGCGGACGGAGCCGCGTTCGCGAAAGGATCTCCATCCAACGCTCGCGCGCGAGCGATTCGACGGTGCGGTGTTCCGCCATGCATCCCTCGAGCGACGCGCTCTCGGGATAGTTGCCCTTGAAGTGATTCGTGTCGATCTCGACCCGCGTGACGCGCCCGCGCGCGCCGAGACGGACGATGGCCCAGTCGAATCCGGGACCGCGGCGACGGCGCGTTTCCCAGCCGTCTCCCATGTTCACCGCGCGGCCCGGCATGATCATGTTGTCGCGCGCGCCGAAGTGCATGTCGCTCGCGGCGACGACGAGGCCGCCGCTGCAAATCGACGCGAGATCGATTCGCGTGCCGCGGCGGGCGATCGCCTTCCAGTCGATCGTCGCCTCGCCGTACGCGCGCAAGCGCGCAACGCCGCCGTCGGGAAAGATGTTCAGCCGAAGGTGCGTCCATGGCCGATCGTCGTGGACGGGGAAGAAATTGTCGCAATCACCACAGAGCGGAGACTGCGGCACCAGCGTGACCCATGGCGCGCCCGGTTCGTGACACACCGATCGGCGAAGCGGTCTCGGCGAGTCGAGCGCGTCGATCGCGCAGTGCGACGGGAAATTGCCGGTGAAGAATCTCGTGTTCACGTTGACGCCCCGGACGACCCCCCGCATGCCGAGCGCGACGACGCACCAGTCGTGGCCGGGCGTGCGGCGGCGGCGGGACTCCCATCCGTCCATCCATTTGCCGCGCGCGGTGAACTTCTCTGGGACGAACACCGGCGCCGTGGGATTGACGAGGTTCGACTTCGGCGCGAAGAACTCGTCGTTGGCGGCAATCGCGCGCCCGCCGACGCGCGACGAAGCGAGATCCGCCAGATCGGTGAATGCCGCGGTGCTATGATCGTCGCCCGTTCTGTGGCCCACGATGGGGGCTGTCCTTTCTGAGGAGCTCCTCTGCATGCTGATCGATTCCGCCTACGGCAAATCGAGCGTCCGGCTCGTCAAGCTCTCGCGCCGCGGCGACCGCCACGACCTGATCGATCTGACGATCGCGATCCGCTTCGAGGGCGAGTACGACGCGTCGTACACCGACGGGGACAACAGCGCCGTGCTGCCGACCGACACGATGAAGAACACGGTCTACGCGCTGGCGGCGAAAGGTCCGGTGGAGGATCCCGAGACGTTCGGCCTCGCGTTGAGCCGGCATTTTCTGAGCCGGAACCCGCGGCTTCACCGCGTTCGCATCGACCTCGCGGAGCATCCGTGGGGACGGATTACCGTGGGCTCGCGCGAGCACGGGCAAGCCTTCGTCCGGTCGAACGCGGAGACGCGGACGGCCACGATTCAACTCGATCGCGTCCGCGCGAGCGTCGGCGCCGGCGTGCGCGATCTGCTGATCCTCAAATCGTCGCACTCGGCGTTCTCCGGATTCCTGCGCGACGAGTACACGACGCTCGGTGACGCGTCCGATCGGCTGCTGGCGACGTCGTTGACCGCGAGCTGGCGCTATCGCGACGAGGACGTGGAATTCGGCGCCTCCTGGAGCGCGGTGCGCGCGATCCTGCTCGAATCGTTCGCGGACCACGACAGCAAATCCGTTCAACATACGCTTCACGCGATGGGACAGGCGGTGCTCGACAACGTCGATGCCGTTGCCGCCGTGCGACTGGTGATGCCGAACAAACATCATTTGCCCGTCGATCTCTCGAGACTGGGGATCGATCAGCGCAACGAGGTCTTCGTGCCGACCGATGAACCGTACGGGTTGATCGAAGCGACGTTGGTGCGTTGATTATAGATGTTCGTCGTTCGCAGCGAACGCGTCGTTCTGCCGGATGGCATCCGGCCCGCGGCGATCGTCATTCGTGACGGCCGCATCGCGGAGGTCGTCGATCGTCTCGAGCGCGGGTCCGACCTCGGAGCGAGTAACGGGATCGACGCCGGCAATCGCGTGATCTTCCCGGGAATCGTCGACACGCACGTGCACATCAACGATCCGGGGCGCGCTCGGTGGGAGGGCTTCGAGCACGCGACGCGGGCGGCGGCCGCGGGAGGCGTGACCACGCTCGTCGACATGCCGCTCAACAGCGTCCCGGCGACGACCACCGTCGCGGGGCTGTTCGCGAAGCGCGTGGCCGCGAGCGATCGCTGCGTGGTCGACGTCGGCTTTTGGGGCGGCGTCGTGCCGGGCAACACGGACGATCTCGAGCCGCTCGCGCGCGCCGGCGTGCTCGGGTTCAAGTGCTTTCTGTCGCCGTCCGGCGTCGACGAGTTCGGCCACGTCAGCGAAGCGGACCTTCGCGCCGCATTGCCGGTGCTCGCGGCGCTCGATCTGCCGCTGCTCGCGCATGCCGAGTGGCCGCCTCTGCTGGTCGAGCCTGCCGCGGGCAGCGATCCCAGGCGCCACGAGACATGGCTCGCGAGCCGGCCCTCGTCCAGTGAGCAAGCCGCGATCGATCTGCTCATTCGCCTCGCGGAGGAGTTCCGCGCGCGCGTGCACGTCGTGCACCTTGCATCCGCGGATGCCGTGCCGGCGCTGCGCGCGGCGCGCGCTCGAGGATCGCGAATCACCGTCGAGACGTGTCCGCACTATCTGACGTTCAGCGCCGAGGAGATCTCCGACGGCGCCACGGCGTTCAAGTGCGCGCCGCCGATCCGGTCGCGCACCAATCGCGAGGCGCTGTGGACCGCGCTCGGCGCCGGAGACATCGATCTCGTCGCGACCGATCATTCACCGTCCCCTCCGGAGATGAAGCATCTGGACGATGGAGATTTCGTGAAGGCGTGGGGCGGCGTCGCGTCGCTGCAGATTGGTTTCTCCGCAGTGTGGACGAGCGCGTCCGCGAGAGGCGTGCCGCTCGAGCGATTGGCAGAGTGGTTCTGCGCGGCGCCCGCGCGCTTGGCGGGTCTGGACCGGCAGAAGGGGAGAATCGCCGCCGGCTGCGACGCCGACCTGATGATTCTCGATCCCGATGCCGAGACCGTCGTCGATCCGTTGAGCTTGTACCATCGCCATCCGATCACGCCGTACGCGGGTCGAACATTGCGCGGACGCGTGCACACGACGCTGCTCGCGGGGCGCGTCGTGTTCGCCGACGGCGAGTTTCCGTCCCCGTGCGGCGGCCGGCTGCTCGGACGCGACCGACGGGCCGGCGCGGCGGCGGCGATCGCGTGACGCTCGTGATACATTGCCGCTCTCGTGAGTCTCGACATCACGACGCACGTGCTCGACACCTCGCTCGGCCGTCCCGCCAGAGGTGTGCCCGTGGTGCTCGAGCGCGAGGCCGCGCACGGCACCTGGGATCTCGTGGGCCGAGGCGAGACGGACGAGGATGGACGCGCGCGATCGCTCGTGCCGCCGGGATCGGCCGCGTCCTCCGGCGTGTATCGGCTCCTGTTCGACACGCGGCGCTACTTCGAGCGCAGCGGCACCGCGGCGTTCTATCCGGCCGTTGTCGTCCTCTTCGAGGTGCGAGCCGCCACCGATCACTATCACCTGCCGCTGCTTCTCAGCCCGTTCGGATACTCGACGTATCGCGGATCCTAATCGCCATCGACTCATGCGATCGAAACAACCGCCGCCCGCCGCGCTGACACCCCGCGCGCTTCGACCGATTCTCTCCGCTCTCCGCGACACGAACATCGTGGTCGCTCGCGCGTTTCCCGGCGAGACGGGCGAGAGGCAGCCGGTGCACACGGTCTACGGCGGAGCGCATCTCTTCAAAGCCGATTCGGCGGCGCGGATCGGCGCCGCCGCGCTCGCGACGCTGGACGAGTACGCGCCGGACGCCGACACGTTCGCTGGAGCGCTCGGGCTTGGCGCAGGATTGCAGCCGGAGCAGGCCGCGCGGTTCTCGGCGACCGTGCGCGAGCGCGTTGCGGCCAAGCTTCGGCGCGAGCCGGTCGAGGACTTTCGCATCGACTTCGAGGACGGCTACGGCGTACGCCCCGATTCCGACGAAGACGGTCACGCGCGGTCGGCCGCGGTGGAGATGGCCCACGGGCTTGCGGCGGGAACGCTCCCGCCCTTCGTCGGCATCCGCATCAAGCCGATGTCGAACGAGCTGCACGCGAGGAGTCTCCGCACGCTGGATCTCTTCGTCTCGACGGTGCTGCGAACATCGACGCGTCGTCTGCCGCCGAACTTCGTGATCACCGTTCCGAAGCTGATGGCGCCAGGGCAGGTGGCCGCGGTCGCCCGGGCGTGCGCGGCGATCGAGCGAAGCGCGAAGCTCAAGCCGGGTGCGCTGCGGCTCGAGCTGATGATCGAGACGCCGCAGTCGATTCTGTCCGCGGACGGCTCGTGCGTGCTGCGCGCGCTCGTCGCCGCCGCCGGCGGCCGCGTGACCGGCGCGCACTTCGGCACGTACGACTACACCGCGCTCTGCGGCATCACCGCGTCATGGCAGCAGATGCATCATCCGGCGTGCACGTTCGCGAAGCAGATGATGCAGGCCGCGCTCGCGCAGAGCGGTATTCGCCTTTCGGACGGCGCGACCAACATCATGCCGATCCCGCCGCACAAAGCAGGTGCCGGCGGCGCGTTGACGGATGCCCAGCGCCGCGAGAATCGCGATGTGGTGCACCGCGCGTGGAAGCTGCACTACAGCGACGTGCAGCAGTCGTTGATCAGCGGGTTCTACCAGGGATGGGATCTGCACCCGGCGCAGCTGCCGACGCGCTACGCGGCGGTCGCCGCATTCTTTCTCTCCGCGCTGCCGGACGCGACGGTGCGCCTGCGTAACTTCGTCGAGAAAGCCGCGCAGGCGACGCTCGTCGGCGATGTGTTCGACGACGCGGCGACGGGACAGGGGTTGCTGAACTTCTTCGTTCGTGGATTGACGTCCGGGGCGCTGACGATCGACGAGGCGCGCGAGACCGGATTGACGAGGGAAGAGCTCCACAGTCGATCGTTCGTGAAGATCCTCGCCGGGCGGAAAGCTTCCGCCTGAGGGCCTACTCGTACAGCAGGCGAACACGCGTGCTGCCGCCGCCGAGCTTTTCGGCGAGCGCGCGATACGTCGGCTCTTTCCACGCCGCGGCGCCGCGCCTGAGGATGTTCGAGATCGTGCTGCCGCGAAACGGCGTGATCTGATCGAAGTCCCACTTCTTCTCGCCCGCGGCGAACGGCACCATGAAATCCAGCCCGCGGCGCAGGCTGCGGCCGTCGGCCGACGAGTAGTTCCACAAGTCCACGCCGACGCGCTCGCCGATGACGGCCAGGTTGAAGAACGCCGTCAGGTTGAACTCGCTGTAGTCGAACGAGCGCGTGCGCTCGAGCTCGCGCGGTTGGCGTCCGTCTGGCTCGAACTGCCGATCGATCCTTCCGCGCGCTCCTTCCAGGATCTTGCGCGCGACGCCGCGCTGACCGGTGTACAACGCGAGGCTCGCTGCCTGCACGTCGTACCACGTCTCGTGATTGTTGCCGTTCGCCGCTTCTTCTTTTCCGTGCGTGCTCGTGAGCAGCCAGTCCAGATAGGCACGCAGCCACGCCTGAAGGCCGGCTTCGTCGGCCTTGGTCCAGGCGCCGGATTCGGAGATGAGCACGATGCCGTCGACGAGATCCGGGAGACCGCGCGTTTCGATGATGCCGATGCCGCGTCCGTCGTTGATCCCGGGAATGCCTTGACCGTACTTGAGATGAGGGTTCATCCGCGTCGCGGCGTCGAGGAACCACACGCGGGTGAGGCGCGCCGCGTGCTGCGCATACTCGGGTTTCTTCTGCAGCGCGTACGCGAGTCCGAGCGTCGACACCGCGCTGCAAATGCGTCCGAGGTTGTCGTGATCCGGCAGGCGATTGATCTCGGGATTGCGCTCCCCGTCGCGTCGAACGTACGGCCGGCCGTCCGCTTTCGCGGGATCCGGCCACCAATACGGCGCCTGGCTCATGTAGTCGTGCTTGTCGCCGCTCGGCGGCACGATCGTCTTGTCCATCACCGAGACGGGCTGAATCGCGAGCGCCTTCTTCGCCTCGTCCTCGATCGCGGCGATGGCCGCTTTGACGTCCGGTTCGAGCGAGCGCGCGCGAACGCGCTCGATGCGCGCGGCATCGAGCAGGATGAGACGATCGGGCGCCGCGGTGACCGCGTGCCACGCCGCGATGCAGCCGATCACGATGATGACGGCGAGGGCGCGCCGATGTGCCATGCGCGCAGTCTATTCGGTGGCTAGTCCGTCTGCAACGCCTTCGCCGGATGGAGCCGCGCCGCGCCCGTCTAGTGGATCTCCGGCTCGGCGATAGGGGCGGTGCCTTCGAGGAAATCGAAATCGCAGCCGCGGTTGGCCTGCGTGACGTGCCGCGCGTACATCTTGCCGAATCCGCGCGGGTATGCGACCTCGCGCGGTTCCCATCCCGCGCGCCGGCGCGCGAGCTCCTCTTCGGGGACGCAGAGCGTCAAGCGGCGCTCCGGGACGTTGAGCTCGATGAGATCCCCGTCGCGCACGAACGCCAAGGGTCCGCCGACGAACGATTCGGGCGCGACGTGCAGCACGCACGCGCCGTAGCTCGTTCCGCTCATCCGCGCGTCGGAGATGCGTACCATGTCGCGAACGCCCTGCGCGAGCAGCTTCTTCGGGATCGGCAGCATGCCCCACTCGGGCATGCCCGGCGCGCCGAGCGGTCCTGCGTCCTGAAGCACGAGCACGGAATCGGCCGTGACGGGCAGCGCGGGATCGTCGATGCGCGCCTCGAGGTCGTTGTAGTTGCGAAACACGACGGCCGCGCCGGTGTGCCGGAGCAGGCGAGGATCGGTTGCGGTGTGCTTGATCACCGCGCCGTCGGGCGCGAGGTTTCCGCGAAGTACTGCGACGCCGCCTTCATGTCCGATCGGCGCCTCCCGCGATCGGATGACCTCGTCGTTGCACACGAAGGCGCCCTCGAGATTCTCGCCGAGCGTGCGGCCGTTCACCGTCAGGCAATCCACGTGCAGCAGATCGCGAAGCCGATCGAGCACGCCGCGAAGCCCGCCCGAATAGAAGAAGTCCTCCATCAGGTACTGGCCCGACGGACGGATGTTCGCGAGGAACGGCGTCCGCTTCGACAGCGCGTCGAATCGATCGAGATCGAGCGCCGCGCCCGCGCGGCCGGCCATCGCGATCAGATGAATGATCGCGTTCGTCGATCCGCCGAGCGCCATGGCCGCCGTCACCGCGTTCTCGAACGCAGCAGTCGTGAGAATCTCGCGCGGCTTCAAATCCTCCCACGCCATCTCGACGATGCGCCGCCCGGCGGCGGAGGCCATGCGCGAGTGGCTCGAGTCGGCAGCCGGAATGGACGACGCGCCCGGAAGCGTCAGCCCCAGCGCGTCGACCGCGGCGGCCATCGTCGACGCGGTCCCCATCGTCATGCAGGTGCCGAACGATCGCGCGATGCCGTCTTCCATTTCGCGCCACGTGCACTCGTCGATCGTGCCGGCGCGCCGCTCGGCCCAGTACTTCCAGACGTCCGTGCCGGATCCGAGGAATTGTCCGCGCCAGTTGCCGCGGAGCATCGGGCCCGCGGGCACGAGAATCGACGGAATGTCCGCGCTCGTCGCGCCCATCACGAGCGCGGGCACGGTCTTGTCGCAGCCGCCGAGGAGCACCGCGCCGTCGGCCGGGTACGATCGCAGCGCCTCCTCCGCCTCCATCGCGAGCAAGTTGCGATAGAGCATCGTCGTCGGCTTCATGAACGTTTCGCCGAGCGTGAGGAGCGGAATCTCCATCGGGAAGCCGCCGGCCTGCCAGATGCCGCGCTTGACGTCTTCGGCGCGCAGACGGAAGTGCGAGTGGCACGGGTTCGCGTCGCTCCACGTGTTGAGGATCGCGATGACGGGCTTGCCCGTCATGTCCTCTTGCGTGAAGCCTTGCTGGCGCGCGCGTGAACGATGGCCCGACGATCGCAGATCGTCTTTCCCGAACCATCGGAAGCTGCGAAGCGCCGTCGGCGATTTACGGGGACGGCTCATGCGTTCCGCTCCCGCAGGGTTTTCGCGACGGGCGTGAGCTGCTCGATTTGCTCCGGGGTCAGCGGCGAGACGTACGGCGGAATCGGGCCCGCGGGGGCGACGCCGGACAGCTCCGTGGCGTGATGCAGCACGCGCGCCGGTCCCCACGCGTCGCGCAGGTCTTCGAGCGGCATGAACTCGGCGCGCAGCGCTTCCGCGGCTTTCCAGTTCTTCTGCTGCGCCGCGTCGACGAGCGCGCTGCACAGGAACGGCGCGATGCAGCCCGATCCCGTCGTCAATCCGCCGAGCGCGAAATCGCGCAGGTGGACGACAGCCGGCCGCTCGCCCATGCCGCTGATCACGCGCGAACGATCGACGCGCTTCAGCAGCCCTTCGAGATACGGATCGCGCGACGGATCGTCCAGCACCACCGCGTATTTGATCGCCACGCACACGCCGGCGTCCACGAGCCGCGCGACGGCGTCGAGACCGCGCTCTTTGTCGGCGCCGAATGCGTCCTCGGACTTGAGATAGACGATCAACCGCACGCCGGCGGCGTCGGCGATTTCACGCAGGCCCGCCTCGAGTCCGTCGGCGTCGCGCGGATCGCTGCACGGCAGCATCATCGCGCAGCTGAACGAATGCCTGCGAATCAGCCGCGCCTGATCCATCGCCCGGCCGAAGGAAGGGCCGAGGCTCGGGATCGGCATGCGGGCGACGGGAAACGCATCGAGCCATCCGAGCAGATCGTCGTATTCGTCGAGCGTGATGTGATAGAGGAACGCGTTTCCTCCGTACAGGAATCTCGTCACGCCGCCGGATGCGATGTGGCTCGCGATTTTCTCGGACGCGTCGAAGTCGAGGCTGCGCGCGCGATCCCGTTTGCGCGAGAGCGGGGGAACGGCGTAGACGCCCCAAATATCTCCGGCGGTGAGCGGTTCGCGGATCATCGCTGAATCCGGGCCGACCCGCCTTTGGCGAACGCGCGCACCTGCTCGACGGTCGCCATCGTCGTGTCTCCGGGAAACGTGGTCATCAGCGCGCCGTGCGCCCATCCGAGCCGCACCGCGTCGGTCGGCGCCTCCCCGGTCATCAGTCCGTAGAACACGCCGGCCGCGAAGCCGTCGCCCCCGCCGACGCGGTCGTGCACGTCGAGATCGCAGCACGGCGACTCGTACGTCGTGCCATCGATCCACGCGACGGCGCCCCAGGTGTGACGGTTCGTCGAATGCACTTCGCGAAGCGTCGTGGCGACGACTTTGATTTGCGGATAGCGCTCGACGACGCGGTCGATCATCGCGACGAAGACGCTCGGATCGAGCGTGGATTTGGCGGTGATGTCCGGCCCGGGCATGCCGAGGCCTTTCTGAAGATCTTCTTCATTGCCCACGAGCACGTCGACGAACTTCACGATCCGGCCGAGCACCTCGTTCGCGCGCTTCACGCCGCCGGAAACGGACCAGAGCTTCTCACGGTAGTTCAGATCGAACGATACGATCGCGCCGTGCGCCTTGGCGGCCTGCATCGCCTCGACGATCAGCTCGGATGTCGTCTCGGAGAGCGCCGCGAAGATGCCTCCGCTGTGGAACCATCGTACGCCGCGGCCGAAGATCGCCGCCCAGTCGAAGTCGCCCGGCTTCAACAGCGCCGCTGCTTCGTTGGCGCGGTTGTAGAACACGACGGGACCGCGCACGCCGTAGCCCTGATCGCTGTAAACGGTCGCCATGTTGGGACCGCGCGCGCCGTCGTGCCTGAAGCGCTTGTAGAACGGGGTCACGCCCATCGCGCGGACGCGCTCCGCGATCAGATCGCCAATCGGATACTCGACGATGGCGCTTGCGATGCCCGTGCGCATCCCGAAGCAGTCGGAGAGGTTCGCGGCCGTGTTGAACTCGCCGCCGCTCACGTGAATCGCGCACGTCGCGGCTTTGCGAAAGGGAACGAGGCCGGGATCGAGCCGATGAATGAGCGCGCCCAGCGAGAGGAAATCCAGTCCGCCCGGTGTGAGGTCGGGGATCGTCAGCCCGGTCGTCATCAGTCCTTCTTGCTCCAATCGGTATGAACGCTGCCTTCGCGGTCGATGCGTCGGTACGTGTGAGCGCCGAAGAAGTCGCGCTGCGCCTGCGTGAGGTTCGCCGGAAGTCGCGCGCTGCGATAGGAATCGTAATAGGCGAGCGACGCGCTCATGGCGGGCACCGGAATCCCGAGGCCGATTGCCGTCTGCACGACGAGCCGCCACGCCGCTTGCCGCGCGGCAATCGCATCGCGAAACGCGCGATCGAGCAGCAGATTGACGAGCGACGGGTCACGGCGGAACGCCTCGCGGATATCGTTCAGCAGCGCGGCGCGAATGATGCAGCCGGCGCGCCAGATCTTCGCGACCTCGCCCGGATCGATGCCGTAGCCGTACTCCTTCGACGCGAGCCGGAGGAGCGCCATGCCTTGCGCGTACGACGTGATCTTGCTGGCGTAGAGCGCCTGCCGGACGGCGTCCACGAGTCCTTCACGCGAGCCGGAGTACCGGTCGGCTGGACCCGTGAGCACTTTGCTCGACGCGACGCGTTCCGCTTTCAACGCGGACAGCAATCGCGCTTCGACGGCGGCGTTGACCGTAGGAATGGGCGCGCCGACGTCGAAGGCGTTCTGGCTCATCCACTTTCCGGTGCCTTTTTGCTGCGCCTCGTCGAGGATGACGTCGACGAGTGGCTGCTTCGTGTCCGGATCGGTGAACGCGAGCACCTGCGCCGTAATCTCGATCAAGTACGAGCGAAGATCTCCCCGATTCCACTCCGCGAAGACCTCGGCGAGCTGCGGCGCCGTCAGTCCAACGCCCCGGTGCAGGATGTCGTACGCTTCGGCGATGAGCTGCATGTCACCGTACTCGATCCCGTTGTGCACCATCTTCACGTAGTGGCCGGCGCCGCGCGGTCCCATGTATCCGACGCACGGCTCGCCGTCTTCCGCCTTGGCGGCCATCGCGCGGAAGATCGGCGCGAGCGCCTCCCACGCGTCCTTCGGTCCGCCGGGCATGATTGCCGGCCCGTGGAGCGCGCCTTCTTCGCCACCGGACACGCCGGCGCCGACGAAGTGAAAGCCAGCGGCGGCCAAGTCATCGCAGCGCCGATCGGTGTCGGCGAAGAACGAATTGCCTCCGTCGATCAGAATGTCGCCCGGCTCGAGGTGCGGCTCGAGCAGATCGATCACGCTGTCGACCGGTTTTCCCGCGGGCACCATCAGAAGCACGCGGCGCGGACGCTCGAGCGCCGCCATCAAAGCGGGCGGGCTATCGACGCCCGTGACCTTCAAACCCTTGTCCGTGCCGTCGACGAACGCGGCGGTCTTCGCCGGGCTCAAATCGTAGCCGGCGACGGGAAACGACTTGCCCGCGATGTTGCGACCGAGATTCGCACCCATGACGCCGAGACCCACGACGCCCATGCTGTACTTCACGCCAGCGCCTCCGACGCGGCGGGCGGCTTCCCGACGCGAAACAGCAGTTCGCCCGCGCGCGGAACCAGACGCGAGTCGCGGTCATTCCCGGTCGACCATTCGCTCATGTCGATCGAGGCCGGATCGCGGTAGGCGAGGTTGATTCGATCGCACCGCTCGCGTGTGATGCCTGTCGCGAGCGTTACCGTGATCCGCGGGGATTCGATCGCGCGGCGCGCGTCGTACGTGCCGAGCCCCTTGACGTGCGTCGAATGCGCGAGGATGCCGCCCGGGTACGACGCGAACCGCTTCCATTGCGCGAGGAAGTAATCCCGGCAGTGGTACCCGATCTCGTCGATCAACCGGCCGTGGACGTAGCTCACCTCGCGGACGTGCGGAGCGTACACGATGACCTCACCGCCATCAGCCACCGCGGTCTCCGTCTTGTACGCGCCCTTCGCGGCGGTCCACAGATCGTCGTACATGGACGGCATCACCGCGAGCATGCGATCGAACGGCCGATCGAGCCAGACGATGTGCCGACGCGACGAGAGCATGGCGGCCTGACGCCACGCGTCCTTCGGTTCGCCGCAGAACGCGCCCGCGACGCCCTCGTGCGTGACGACGAGCGCGACGAGCGAGAGCGGCGTGGCGAGGAGCGACGCGGCGCGATCGATGACCGCGCGCACCGGCGTGTCGATCGTGCCGATCACATCCGAGCTGGTGATCAGCGCGCCGAGCCAATGGGTGAAGTGGATGATCTCCGCCGCCGCGATGCCGGGGAAGAGGTACTTCGTCCCGCCGGAGAACCCGACGACCTCGTGCGGAAAGACCGGGCCGCAGACGATCACGTGATCGTACTCGACGACCAGCCGGTTGAGCGCGACGGGGACGTCTTGCTCGAGTTGGCCGTTCGTGATCTCGGCGATCTCGCGCGCGGGAATCGTGCCGAGCGTGGCGAACGTCGCCGGATCGTCCCACCGATGGTTGAAGATGCGGTGCCGCCCGGCGATCCCGTTCGCGACGGGCCGCCCCACGTGGCGTGACAACGCCTCGTCGCTCATCGGCGAGTGCGTGCCGAGCGCGACGAGAAAGTCGAGCGCCGCGACGCGCGGGCCGAGCTCGCGCTCGAGCGCGTCGAACATCAGGGGCATCGGCATCGTTCTCGTTCCATCGGGAATGAGAACGATCACGCGCCGGCCGTCAACCGGCAGGCGGGCGAGTCCTTCGTGAAGCTGCTGCGCAAGCTCCGTCGGAGTGAGATAGCCCTCGGCGCGACCCTGACCGAATACGCTCATGAACGACTGCTGTCATCTCGAGGACGAGGCCGCGGCCGCGAACGTCCGGAACTCGCGCTCGATCGCGTCGGGCGTCGCCGCGCTGCTCAGCACGACGATGCGGTGGCGGAACGTGATGGACTTGCCGGGATCGAGCGTCACGACGAGCTCTTCCTGATCCGGCTTGAACACTTGCCGCCCGAAGACGTTCGCGGAGAACAGCCCGTAGCCGCGCGCGTGCCAGTACGTCGGCGCCGTCGGATTCGACGGGTGATCGAGCATCGCGATCGTGACGGGCTCCGATCCGATCGTGCCCTTCAACATGCACCACCGGCCGCGTGTTCCCCACACGGCGTCTCCCTTCAGGCCCTCGCTGCTCGTGTACATCCCGGTCACGCCCTTGTTGTCGAGCACGGGCACCGCCGTCGGCTTTCCGCTCGCGTCGGTGAACACTTCCGGCTTGTCCGCCGGCTGCTCGAGCGCGCGCGTCACGCGCAGCCCCAAGACGCCTTCCTTGTTGTCGCGGAACACGACTTTCGTGTCGAGCGCGGTGAGCGTCGTGATCCGATCGATCGTGCGCGAGTCGCCCGACCCGCGAATGAGGAACCTCGTGCTCTCGCGGACGAGCGGCGTGCCGCTCGGCGTCACCCAGTCCATCTCCACGGCCAGCTCGCCGCCGTTCGGGCCGCTCTTCGTGTCGACGATCCGCTTGTGCCGGATCGTGCCCATCTTCGGCGCGCGGTCCGCGGGAATGTCGTACGAGTTGTTCCAGAAGTCCAGGCCGTTCACGTCGCCGTGGTTGAACCAGAGGCCCACGTGATGCGGATGATCGACGCGCTCGCCGGGCCGCGGCTCGAGCGGAAAGCCGCGCGTCACCACCGAACCCTTCGCGGTGAGAATCGGGTAGAGCACCGGCTTCTTGAGGCTGTCGGGCCAGATGTACGACGTGAACGGTTTTCCGTCGATCGTGATGTCGACGCGCTTCGCCGCTTCGTTCGCGACGATCTGTGTACCCGACGCCATCATCCCAGCCGTCCCCACCGGCGTGGCATCTCCTCCGGACGAAGAAGTGCCTTTGTTCGCGGACAGGTCGAGAATCTTGATGTTGCGATACGAGACTTGATTCCCGTGATCCTGCAACAGTATGTGCGCCTTGTGGAGCTTGCCGAAGCGGGCGACGTCCTTGAACTTGCTCTTGGCGATTGCCGCGCGCAGCTCGGGTGAGTCGAGCTCGTACTCGAGCACGCGGGCGCCGTTCAGGTAGTGATACACGCGCGTGCCGCCCTTCACGACCCGGCTCGGCGCGACGCGGACCCTGCTCTCGTTCCACTGTCCGGCGGGCTTTTTGATCTTCGCGAGCAATTCGGCGGCCACCGCAACCGGCAGCACGTCGTAGAACGCCGCGGTCTGACGATGCGCGCCAATCTTCGCGTCGGCGTGGCGCTCGTCGTCGATCTCCTGATACTCGTGGCCGATCGCCGAATCCATGTCCTCGAGGACGAAATATTTCAGGCCGCTGTTGCCGCCTTCGGCGACGCGCCACTCCCAACGAAGATCGAACAGGTCATACGTGGCTGTCGAGATGATGTCGAGCTGTCCGCGCGTGTCCTGGCCGTCTTTCTGGGCGATTGTCAGCAGGCCGTTCTCGACGCGCCAGCGCGTGCCGGAGGCGTCCGGCCGCTTGTAGCCGCGCCATCCGTTGAGCGACGTGCCGTCGAAGAGCAGCGTCCATCCTTCCTTCTTCTCGGCGTCCGTGAGCTGATTGATCGCCGCTGGCTTGTCGCCGCTTCTCGCAGGCGTCTGCTGGAGCGTGACGCTCGCGAGCGACGCCGCCGTCGCCACCGCTGCAATCACCGGCGTGACGTAATAGCTGATATTGCGCATCGTCCTCATCCTCTCCGGCTACCAACTATGGATCGTTCCGTCATCCAATCTCGCGATCGGCAAATACGCGCGCTGGTAAGGGTACGTCGCCGCCAGCGTTTCGTCCATCTCCACGCCGAGGCCGGGCTTGTCGCCCGGGTGCAACACGCCGTCGCGATACGCGTAGGCGTGCGGGAACACACGGTCGGTCTCCTCGGTATGCGGCATGTGCTCCTGGATGCCGAAGTTGTGCACGTGCAAATCGAAGTGCAGCGCCGCCGCCATCGTCACGGGGCTCAGATCCGTTGCGCCGTGGCACCCTGTGCGAACGTGATAGAGCTCGGCGAGCGCCGCCATCTTGCGGAGCGGCGTCAGGCCGCCTGCGTGCATCACCGTTGCGCGAAGGTAATCGATGAGCTGTTCCTGTATCAACCTGTAACAATCGTAAATGCTGTCGAAGACCTCGCCGACCGCGATTGGCGTCGTCGTATGCTGCCGAATGACACGAAATCCTTCCTGGAGCTCCGCGGTAACGGGATCTTCCATCCAGAACAAATGATATGGCTCGAGGCTCTTGCCCAGTCGAGCTGCCTCGATCGGGCGCAAGCGATGGTGCACATCGTGGAGGAGCTGGAGATCCGGACCGAATTCGCGGCGCACGCGCTCGAAGAGCGACGGCGTGAATTGCAGGTACGGCTCGGTCGTCCAACGCGTTTCCTTCGGCAGCCCGCGCTCCGCAGGCTCGTAGCGGCGTCCCGCTTTCGCAACGCCGTACGATTCATCGTGGCCGGGCGTCGTGCACTGCACGCGAATCGCGCGATATCCCTTCGCGCGATGCTGCGCGATCGACGCGATCGTGTCGTCGATCGTCGCGCCGCTCGCGTGGCAGTAGGCGAGGACGTCTTCGCGCGATGCGCCGCCGAAGAGTTGGTAGAGCGGTTTGTTCGCAGCCTTTCCCGCGATGTCCCACAGCGCGACGTCGACGGCGCCGATTGCCGTCATCGTCACCGAGCCGCGCCGCCAATAGACGCCCTTGTAAAGGTAATGCCACGTGTCTTCGATCCGCCGCGCGTCGCGTCCGATGAGCAGCGGCACGACGTGCTCCGTGAGGTACGCCGCTACGGCGATCTCGCGTCCGTTGAGCGTCGCATCGCCGAGGCCGGTGATGCCGTCCTCGGTCACGAGCTTCAGCGTGACGAAGTTTCGTCCGGGACTGCAGATGATGACTTTGGCGTCGGTGATCTTCATGCGTCGAGAGCGGAGCCTCGGTGCCGGCGTCCAGTCAGCGCTGGCGCCTCGATTGCGGCGGCGTGTTCGCTCCCGCGCCCGGCGACTCTTCGCCGCACGAGGCGCGGACCACCATGTGAGGCGGAATGATCACGCGCCTGAACGCGACGTCTTCACGGCCGTCGATCTGATCGAAGATCAACTCCGCGGCGCGCTTGCCGAGCTCTTCCTTCGACCACCCGACCGTGGTGAGCGGGACGCGCAGCAGATCGCCGTGCGCGATGTCGCCGGCGCCGACCACAGCGATGTCGTCGGGGACGACAAGACCTGCCTCCCAGATCGCCTGCATCGCGCCGATCGCCGCCGGGTCGTTCGCGGCGAAGACGGCGTCGATTGGCGGATCGAGCGTCAACAGGTGCTGCATCGCGTGATAGCCGTCGGCGTCCATGAAGCCCCCGCGCACGATCCACTCGGGCCGGGGCTCCAATCCCGCGTCGCGCAACGCGGCGACGTATCCTGCTTCACGCCGTTTCGCGTGCGTGATTGCCGGACCGGCGATGTGGGCAATCGCGCGCCGTCCTTGCGCAAGGAGGTGCTCGGTCGCCATGCGTCCGACGAGCTCGTCGTCGGTCAGCACGCGATGGCAGTGGACACGCGGATGGTCGTCTCGATCGATCATCACGAGCGCGCCGCCGGTCGCGGCAATCCGCTGAAGCAGCTCCGTGTTGTTCGAGCCGTGGACCGAGGCGAGGACGATGCCGTCCACCTGTCGCGAGCGGAGCATCTCGAGCTCCGATCGTTCCTTGCGCGGATTCTCGGTCGAGCTGCAGAGCAGCAGGCCGTATCCGCGCGCGTTCGCGACGGTCTCGAGGCCGGCGACGACCTCGACGAAGAAGGAATGCATCAAGTCCGGGATGACGACGCCCAGCGTGTGCGTGCGGCGGAGCGTCAGGCTGCGCGCGACCGCGTTGGGACGGTAGCCCAGCTCCTCGACGCGCGCGAGGACGCGCGCGCGCGTGGCGGGTCCGATGTCCGCGTGATTGTTGAGGACCTTGGAGACCGTCGTGATCGACACGCCCAAATCGGCGGCGATCCGCTTCATCGTGGTAGGGGTCATCGTCAGGCGGGACTCCAGGCTCGGGGATCGCGCGTGGGCGTAACGGGCTCCTATTTACTTTACCGTTAAAGGCATGTTATTCAACACACGCTTTCGCGTGGGGTTGGACCGGATCATATACCGTCCAACGGCCCCATTTCGCCGCGGCGCGTCCTCCTCCTCCTCGCGCGCCGCTGACGGACGGCGCGGCGTCCTGCGGGTGTGGGCGCCGCGTCTTTTTTTGTGGGGACACCCAATCGGGACACCCAACCTTGGGTGTCCCGATTGGGTGTCCCCGTAATCCCAGCGACCGCTGCAGCCGATAGGTTCCTCCGAGCGTTCCATTGTCCGGTTCTTGACATGATCTGGTTCTTCACGCGAGGCGCCGCGCAGATCGACGTCGAGGTTCATCGGGGACCCGAGCCGGGCGCGTACACGCTTGCCGTGACGTATCCCGACGGCGCGGAGCGAATCGAGCGCTTCGAGACCGCCGCCCGGCTCGTGACGCGCGCGTTGACGATTCAGCAGCGCCTCATCGACGAAGGCTGGATGCCGTCGAGTCCCGCGACGGGGAAGCCGATCGTGCCGCGCAAGAGGATGAAGAAGCACACGCGCCTGGCAGCGGCGGCGGCCCGCCACGCACGGCGCGCGCGCCGCACGATCGCCAAGCTGCTCGGCGTCTTCGGCTTCTAGCCGCCGGTCCTCCCGCGAAAAACCGGTGTGCTACCATTCCTAGCCATCCCCAGCCACGTTTCGGGAGATCCCCATGGCGCTCGACCTCCGTCCCTTGACGCTTGGCGAATTGCTCGATCGTTCGTTCGGCCTCTACCGTCGCCATTTCTGGCTCTTCGTCGGCATCATGGGCGTCCCGTCGCTGTTGGGGCTCGCGTTCGGCATTCTCACGACCGTGTTCACGCCGCAGCCGCCATCGCCCGAGTCGATGGCGTCGACCACGCCGGATCCAGGGGAGATCCTGCGCACCGTGATCTTTCTCGTCGCGGCGATGGTGGGGATGGGGATCGTGTACTTCATCACCTACGCGGTCGCGTTGGGCGCGACGACCGTTGCCGTCTCCGAGCTGTACATGGGACGTCCGATCACGATCCGCGGATCGTTCACGCCGCTTCGCGGCAAGGTCGGCCGGCTCGCGCTCCTGCTGCTGCTGGTCTCGCTTCGCACGTTCGGCGTGCTCATCGTCGGCGCGGTCAGCGTCGGCGTGAGCGCGGCCGTCGTCGCGGCGGGCTCGCCGATCATCGGCGTGCTGGTCATGACGAGCGGCGTCTTTGGCGCGTTCGTGTTGTGGATCTGGTTGATCCTGCGGTATGCCGTCGCGGTGCCTGCGGCCGTGCTCGAGGACGAAACGGCAACGGATGCCATCCGGCGGAGCATCCAGCTCACGCGCGGATCGCTGTGGCGCGTCGGCGTGCTGCTGGTCTTCACGATGATCATCACCTACGGGGTGCTGCTGATCTTCCAGGGGCCGTTCGTGTTCGCGGCCGCGCTCTCGGAGCCCGGCGCGCCGATGGCGTTTTGGATGAATCTCTTCGGGACGATCTTCGGATCGATCGGCGGCGCGTTCACGGCGCCGCTCATGGTTGTCGCGTTCGCGGTCCTCTACTACGATCTGCGCGTCAGACACGAGGGGCTCGATCTGCAGATGATGCTCGCGAATCTCGGCGTGGAAAGCGGAGTCGGGGGAGCGGGCGTTGTTGCGCCGCCCGCGTGATCATTCGCGCTTGAGACGCTTCGCTCTACTTCTTCCATCGCTGGTCCTCGCCCTGGCGCTCCCGCTGTCCGCGCGCGCGCAGGACGGCGCCATTCCGCCCGGCGCCTTCACACAGGAGCTCGATCGCATCATCCAGGCGATCGACACGAACACATCCGCCGCCGCGCCTGCGCTCGCGTCGACGATTCCGGTGCGCTGGCGCGTGCAAACGAAGCACGAGACGATCGAGGTCGGCACCCACTGGCTCACGACGTCGCTCATCGATGCGTCGAAAGCACCGAACGAGTGGGCGGTCAAGCGAGCGGCGCTGCGCCGGCGATTGATTGCGATGCGTGACGAGGCGGCCGCTCTCGCGGCGGCGGATGCCGCCGGGGCGCGCGCGGGCGCGCGGTCCGCGATCGCGGGCATCGTCGCGCGCGAGGAATTCCAAGAGACGGCGTCGCAGAAGTGGCGGGAGCAATGGCGCGCGCGCGTCGCGGAGTGGTTCGACGATCTGTGGTCGCGTTTCGGCGGCGGCGCCGGCACCGGCCGGCGGGTCGCGACAGTGCTGGCGTGGGCGGCGGGCATCGCGGCGCTGATCGGGCTGGGCTTCTGGCTCGCGCGATCGATCGCCGAGCGTCCGCGAGGCGCGTCGCTGAACCTCGGCGCGGGCGGCCGCGCGCGGCCGCGCGCGCGCGAGCTCGCGCTGCAGGCGGTGGAAAAAGCGCGAAGCGGGAACGTGCGCGAGGCGGTCCGATTCGCGTACAACGCCGCGCTGGTGCAGCTCGAAGAGGACGGCGCGTGGAAGGTCGACGAGGCGCGCACGCCGCGGGAGTACCTGCCGATGCTCGAGGCCGGCGACCGTCGGCGCCCCCTGATGCTCGACCTCACGCAGCGCTTCGAGCAGATCTGGTACGGCAACCGCGCCGTGTCCGCGGATGACACCCCGCGCGTGACCGCGCATCTGGAGACACTCGGATGTCTGCGTCCTGGCGAACGAGCGATCTAGCCGTTCTGATCGTCGCCGCGGTCGGGACCGTGCTGCTGACGGTCGCGTCGTTCTTCGCCGCGCCGCCCGATACGCTGCCGCGCAACGACGGATCGAGCTACGGCGTCCACCCCGAGGGAGCCGGCGCGGCATATCTGCTGCTCAAAGAGCTCGGGTACGCGATCGAGCGATCGTTCGAGCCGCTCGCGTCGTTCAGGCAACCGCCGGCGTCGACGACCCTCGTGCTGGCGAATCCGATGCAGAAGCCTTCGGATCTCGACGTGCGCGGGCTGCGATCGTTTCTCGATCGAGGCGGCCACGTCCTCGTCACCGGACCGGGTGCGTCGATGTTCCTGCCGGGGATTCCGGATCGAGCCGCGCCCCGCGCGGCACATGCACGCCGTCTCGGCGCGCTTCTGCCGAGCCCGTTGTCGTCGGGTGCAGCGGACGTGGAGATGTCGGGCGCGGGCGTGGCGCTTCCGGAGGAGTCTCCGTTCATCGCGATCTACGGCACGACGGCGAATGTTGCCGTGGCGGTCGCGCGCTTCGACAAAGGCCGCGCGATCTGGTGGGCCGGATCGCAGCCGCTCACGAATCGCGGCATCGCCGCGCCCAATCACGTCGAGCTCTTCGTGAACAGCATCGGCGCGGCGGACGGCCGTACGATCGTGTGGGACGAGTTCTATCACGGGCACGCGCGCTCGTTCTGGTCATATCTCGCCGGCACGCCGCTGCCGGCAGGGATCCTTCAGATTGCGGGTCTCGCCGCGCTCGCGCTCTTCACGTTCACGCGTCGCCGGCGCCCGATCAGATCGACGGTCGTCGAGCCGCGAACCTCGCCGCTCGAGTTCATCGACACGATGGGCGGACTGTACGAGCGCGCGCGAGCGGCGAACGCCGCGGTGGCCACCGTGCGGGCGCGCGTGCGGCGCCGGCTGCTGGAGCTCGCCGGCCTGCCGCAGGCCTCGACCGACGATCGGCTCGTCGTCGCGGCGCGCGAGCGGTTGTCGCTCGATGACGATCTCGCGTCGATGTTGTCGCGATCGAAGGAGGCGTCGGTCGATCCTGGTCTTTCGTCAACGCACGCCGTGGCCATTGTCGCCGAGCTCCAGGCGCTGGCCGCGCGCGCCCGTACGTCGGCACGACACCGTTAGAGAACGCCTCATGCCCAGCACACTCGAACAGGTCACGACCCAGGCCCGCCACGAGCTCGCGAAGGTGATCGTCGGTCAATCGGACATGATCGACCTCTTGCTCTTGACGGTCGTCTGCAACGGCCACGCGCTGCTCGAAGGCGTGCCGGGGCTCGCCAAGACGCTCGCCGTCCGGTCGCTCGCGCGCATCATGCGGCTGCAGTTTCAGCGCGTGCAGTGCACGCCGGACCTGATGCCGGCCGACATCATCGGCGCGAACGTCTTCAATCTCTCGACGAGCGCCTTCACGCTGCACCAAGGTCCCGTGTTCACGGATCTGCTGCTCGTCGACGAGATCAATCGCATGCCGCCGCGCACGCAAGCGGCGCTGCTCGAGGCGATGGAGGAGCGGCAAGTCACGATCGACGGCACGAGCCACCGGCTCTCGCCGGCGTTCACGGCGTTCGCGACGCAGAATCCGGTCGAGTTCGAGGGCACCTATCCGCTGCCGGAAGCGGAGCTCGATCGCTTTCTCGTCAAGATCCGTCTCGCGTATCCGGACCGCGACGCGCGCGAGGAGGAAGCGATTCTCGAGCGCCATCACCGCGGCTTCGACGCTCGCGCGATCGACGAGCTCGATCTCGCGGCTCTCGATCCGGAAGCCATGGCGGCGGCGCGGCGCGAGGTGCAGGCGGTGACCGTCGAGGCGCCGCTCTTTTCGTACATCGCGTCCATCACCCGGCGCAGCCGCGAGTGGCCGTCGCTCACGCTCGGCGTCAGCCCTCGCGGCGCCGTGCACTTGATGCAGCTCGCGAAGGCGATGGCGGCGATGGACGGCCGCGAATTCCTGCTGCCTGACGACGTGAAGCGCTCGGCCATGCCGGTGTTTCGCCACCGTTTGGTGCTGAAGCCCGAAGCGGATCTCGAAGGCTTGACGCCCGATCAAGTCACGTCGGACATTCTCGCGGCGGTCGAAGTGCCGAAGTGATCGCGCCGCGCCTCGCTCCGCCGTCGATGGCGCGCGCCGCGCAGTCGGGACGCCGCGCGTCCTTCGGCCTCACCTCGCGGGCGTTCGTATTCCTTGCCGCGGGGCTCGTCTGGATCGGCCCGGCCTGGATCGATCGCCGCGCGCTCGCGCTGCTCGTCCTGTGGGATTCGCTCGTGGTCGCGCTGGTGTGGATGAATCTCCGGCGCCTGCCTCAGGCCTCGGACCTCACCGTCACGCGATCCTGGACGACGCCGTTGACGATTGGATTCCCGTCGCGCGTGCGCATTGGCGTTCAGAATCGGGGATCGACCTCGATCGATCTTCGCGCGAACGACTACGTCAGCCCCGCCTTGTCGCGCGATCTGACCGAGCTCACGCTGACGGTTTCCGCGAACGGCCGGTCCGAGGCGGACTACGCGGTCGCGCCTCGCGAGCGCGGCGATGCCGGCATGGGCGGCGTGGCGCTGCAGTGGCGCGATGCGATGGGGCTCGTCGAGCGCTGGGGGATCGCGCCCCTCGAGCAGACGATTCGCGTGTACCCGGATCTGCAGGAGGGCCGCCGTCACGCGATGTATCTGATTCGCAGCCGTCAGGTCGCGATCGAGAAACGGCGAGCGAAGCGCTTTGGCGCGGGGCGAGAGTTCGACAGCCTTCGCGATTACCGACCCGGCGACGAGCGGCGCGACGTCTCGTGGATCGCGTCCGCGAGGCGCGGAAAGCTCGTCACGAAGATCTACCAGCCGGAGCGCAGCCAGACGGTGTGGCTGCTGCTCGACGCGGGCCGCTTGCTGCGCGCGCGGGTGGGCAATCAGACCATGCTCGATGCCACGGCGACCTCCGCGTTGACGCTCGCGCAGGTGGCGATGGCCTCCGGCGATCGGGTCGGGCTCGTCGCATACGGGCGCAAGCTCCAGCAGCGCGTGGCGCCGGCGCGCGGCGCGGGGCATTTGCGCGATCTGGTGGAAGCGCTCGCGGTCGTGCGCGGGGAAGCGGTCGAGGCGAATCACGCGGCCGCGGCAGGAGCGGTGCTCGCCGCCCAGAAACGCCGCGCGATGGTCGTGTGGCTGACCGAGGTCGCCGACACCGCGGGCGTGCCGGACGTGATCGAGCACGCGCTGCGCATGGCGCCGTCGCACGTCGTGCTGTTCGCGGTGCTGCGCCAGCCCGAGATCGTCGCGCTCGCCGACGCGTCGCCGGCGTCGCCCGGCGCGATGTACCGCGTGATGTCCGCGCAGGAAACACTGGAGCGCCGCGAAGCGCTGCTCCACGGGCTCCGTCAGCGCGGCGCGATGGTGATCGAGATGTCGCCGGCGGATTTGTCGGCCGGGTTGATCGATCGTTATCTCGAGGTCAAGGAACGCGGGCTGTTGTAGTCCGTCCCGCCCTCGCCAGGTACAGCACGAGCAGGGTGAACAATGCCGCGCCGATGATGAACTTCGTCATCGGCGCGATCGGTACGGGCGAGACGAAGCCCTCGATGATGCCCGCGATGAGGAGCAGTGGAATCACGCCGAGCAGGAGCCGAATGGCGCGGCTGCCGGCGGCCGCGAGCGCTTCGCGCCGGGGCAGCGTGCCCGGATCGAGCAGGCCGCGCGCGAGGATCAGCCCCGCGCCGCCCGCGATGAAGATCGCCGGCAGCTCGAGCGATCCGTGCGGCGCGACGAAGCTCCAGAGCGACACGCTCAAGCCTGCGCGAAAGCAGGCGACGCCGATCACGCCGATCAGCACGCCGTTCAGCAGCATCATCCACGCGGTCCCGATCCCGGCCGTGATCCCCATCGCGAACGCCGCGAACGAGACGCTCAGATTGTTCGTCGTGATCGCGCTCGACGCGAGCGGCTTGACCGCGAGGATGCCGTGCGTCCACATGACCCGCTGCTCGATCGTGTCCATCATCTGCCCGCCCAGCACGAACCGGGGAAACCCCGGATCGGCGAGCGCCAGCGCGGCGCCGATCGCGCCGCCGAGCGCGAAGATCGCCGTTGCCGCGAAGGTGTAGCGCCAGGTGTCGCGGAAGATCTGCGGGAACGTCTTCGTGTAGAACGCGACGAGGCCGCGCGTGCGCGGCTTCGTGCCCGAGTAAATCAGATTGTGCGCGCGTCCCAGGAGCTGGTTGAGATACGCCGCGAGCTGCGCGTCGGCGCGGTGCTCGCGCGCGCTCGACAAGTCCGCCGCCGTCTGGCGGTACAATAGCGCCAGCTCGCGCAGCTCGTCATGCGACAACCGCGACACACCTCGTCGCCCTTGCGCGAGCAGCGCTTCGAGCCGGTCCCAATGGACTTTCCGTTTCTCGATCCAACGCGAGGAGACTGCCGGTGCAGCCACCGGAAAAGCTTACCATCGACACGCCGGAGCAGATCGCGCTCGAGTTCCCGCTCGCCGGCGCGGGCAGCCGGTTCCTCGCGCTGACGTTCGACACGTTCATCCTGATCGGCGCGTTCCTCGTGCTCGGCGCGCTCGCGCTCGGCGCGCTCTGGCTGCGCGCGGCCGGCTTCGCGTCGCTCTCCACGTGGATCGCCGCCGCGCTCCTCTTCATCGGATTCGTGTTGTATTACGGGTACTTCGCCGTCTTCGAGGCCCTGTGGGGAGGGCAGACGCCGGGCAAGCGAGCGGTCGGCCTTCGCGTGATCACGATTTCCGGCCAGCCGATCACGACCTACGAAGCGCTGCTGCGCAATCTGCTTCGAATCGTCGATCAGATGCCGGGAATCTACGCCGTCGGCGTGCTCTGCGTCTTCGTGACCGCGCGCAATCAGCGCCTGGGCGACCTCGTCGCCGGCACCGTCGTCGTTCAAGAGCAGGCGACGCGCCACGCGACCGCCGTTCGAACGGACGCGCCGGCGACGCGTCTTGGCGCCGCGCGGCTGACGACCGAAGAGCTCGAGGTGATCGAGACGTTCCTCAATCGAAGGGACTCGCTGCCGGAGCACATCCGGATGCGCACGGCCGGCACGCTCGCCGCGCGCATTCGCGATCGACTCGAGATCTCCTCGTCGGCGCACAGCGACGACGAAGCGCTCATCGCCAGCGTCGCCGCCGAATACCGCCGGCGATAGCGCCGCGCGGCTAGAACGAAGAGATCAGCACGAGCATCACGACCACGCCCAGCGCCGCGCCCGCGATCGCCGACGCTGCGAGTGTTGCGGTGAGGCTCGCGCGTCCGCCGTTGCCGGCGACGTCGAGCTCGAGCGCGAGCAGCCGATCGAACGGCACTTCCTCGACGAGCTCGGTCTGCAAAACGATGGAATCGTCGGTCACTTTCAAGAGCGTGCCGCGCAGGGTCCCCTTGTACGCCACGCGCGCCGTGACGCGCGAGCGCGCGGGAAGCTGCCGGGCGAACTCCGCGAGGACCACGCGTGCATCGGGCACGCTGTGGATCCGCGGTTCGCGGGCCGTCGCGCATGCCGGCGGCAACAGCACCGCGCACAGCAGCAGCACAGGAGCGCGATCCATCGGATCACCCTAGTCCGAGAAAATCGCCGCGAGAATCAAGAGCACCGCCAGCGTTCCGCCCGCGGCCGCCGAGGCTGCGATGGCCGCCGTGCGCCCGGCGTTGCTCCCGGTGCCGGGCAGGTCCTGCTCGAGCGCGAGCAGTTGATCGAACGGCACTTCCTCGATCCGCTCCGCAATGCGCGTGCGCGGCTGCAGGAAGATCGAGTGGTCCGTCACCTTGAGGATCGTGCCGCGAATGGTGCGATTGTTGCCGACTCGCGCCTTCACGCGCGCGCCAACCGGGAGCTGGCGCGCGAAGTCCGAGAGGACCGCTCGATCGCTCGCGGAATTCACCGCGGGGTGCTGGCCGGCGGTTGGTGCCGCCTCAGGGGCCGTTTGAATACGCGGTCCGCGGCTCGTCGCGCACGCCGGCGCCGAGAGAATCGCGCAAAGCAGCAAAGCGAGACTACGTTTCATCGTGTCCTCCAACTCGAGTTCAGAAGTCGACGCCGAATCCCATACGAAGCAGCACTTCGTCCACGCCGTCGTGGAACACCATCTTCACGTCGCTGCGGAAGAACGATCGCGGTGTCATGTACGACTTGAAGCCGAAGCCCGCGAACGGCCGCGTGTGCTGCGGCGTCTCGCGGGGAAACGTCCGCGCCGGACGGATCTCGACCGTGTTCCGCGCCGACGTGTCGTAGACGGTCACCGGGCTGTCCTCGTGGTCGATCGTCTCCCACGTCAAATCGACGCCCGCGCCGACGTACGGGTGGAACCACGCGTTCCGGAAGAACTGATACTGCTGGCCGATCGCGATCCGCCGGGTCGCGAAGTGGTACGTCGATTCGAAGTTGGTGAAGCGGCTGCCTTCTTGGCGGTTGACGTAGATGTCACGTTCGGCGCGCGAGCTCGCCCCCGCCTCGATCTCCGTCTTGAGGTTGTCGGTCCAATACCAACCGAAGCTGACGCCGCCGAAGATGCTCCGGTTGTACCAATCGTCGTATTCGGAGAGCTCGCCTTTGTCGGCGTTGAACCAGCCGACCGTTCCGGACACGTCGCTCCGGACGATCGGACCGGTCAGCGGCGTTTGCGTCGAGCTTGACGAGCGGACCTGCCTGGACCGTGCGAGGTCGGTCTGCGCCGCTGCCGCGGAAGCGGTGACCAGCAGGATCCCGACCGCGAGAGCCGAGCGTTGTAGCCTCATGCCCAATAAGGCGAAGCTCGCGCCCGATCGGGCTCACCGGCCCTCGTTTCGCGTGGATTACTTGGATTTATGCGCCCGGAGCTCGCGCCGAATCTCTTCAATCAGCGCTTCGGGATCGAGCAGATCGTCGGCAAGGAGGACGACCGGAAGGTCGGCCGCGGTCGCGCGCCGCAGCGCCGCGGCATCCGCCACCCGCGCGACGACGATGTCGGGGCGAAGCGCGTCCATGACGCGGCTGGCTTCCTCGATGGTCTTGGTTGGCGCCACCGCGAAGTGCAGGCGCGCGAGGATCGCCTCGCACCGCGAGGTGCTGTCTTCGTTGTCGTCGACGAGGAGCACGAGCGGGGCGAAGCCCTTCTTGTCGCCTTCGCGACGTCCACCGCGCCGCGTACTGCGACGATCGGGGCCGCGGCGATGCTCGTTTGGGTCGTTCATGCGCCGAAAGGCTATGACGTTGCCCATGGATCAGGGTCCGACCGGACCGGTCCCATTCTTGCCGCGCGGCGTGCGGCCGTCAAGCCCGCGCTATTGGCCGGATCGAATTCTTCGAATCTTCGCGTCGCGGTCGGTTGCAAAGCGCTCGAGATCGCGGCGCAACTCCGCGTCGCGCTCTTCGCGCTCGGCCGGGTCGAACACCGATCGGATCGCCGACGAGTGCAGGATGCGCCGCTCAGCGACTCGCGAGTCGTAGACGCTCTTGGCCTCCGCAATCGCCGATCGCTGCGCGTCGGTCAGGACCTGCTCCTCGACGCCCGCTTCGGCGTCCTTCTTCTTGAGCTTTTCCATCGCGAGCTCGAACGCGCTCTTGGGAGCTTCAGACATCGTTCGTCTATTTGACCACATCCGCGTGGCGGTGTCCGTCCCCGCACGGTGCCTGTTCGTCTTCGGACGCCGCCATCGGCCCCTCGGGAGTTCGCCGCCCGAATTCGCTCGTGTTTCCCGTCTGGCACGCGCCCTGCTCGACGGACGGAATGCTCCAGGATGTCATCATCGCGATCCGGACGCTCGCGAGCCGCCCCGGATACGCCATCGCCGTCATCGTCACGCTCGCGCTCGGCATCGGCGCGAGCACGATGATGTTCAGCCTCGTCGACGCGGCGCTGCTGCGTCCGCTGCCGTTCGAGCGTCCCCGGCGCCTCGTACTGATGACGGGCGTCTTTGGTCCGGATCGAACGCCTCGCGGCGGATCGTTTCCCGAGATCGCCGATTGGCGCGCGATGAACACGACGCTGACCGACGTCGCGCTCTACGGCGAGATGTCTCTCAACGCGCGCCTCGGCGAAGAGGCCGTGCGCGTCGACGCCGAGATGGTGTCGGCGTCGTACTTCCCGCTGCTCGGCGCGCGGGCCGCGCGCGGGCGGACGTTCCTCCCGCAGGAAGACGCCGTGCCGGACACGCACGCGGTTGCCGTCGTCAGCGATCGCTTCTGGCGCGATCGGCTGGGCGGCGATCCTGCCGTGCTCGAGCGTACCGTGGTGCTCAACGATCGTCCGATGCAAATCGTCGGCGTCATGCCTGAAGGATTCGCCGGGATCTCGTTCGACACCGATGTCTGGATTCCGGCGATGATGGTGACGCTGACGGATTCACCCGCCATCGTCCAGGACCGCGGGTCGCGGCAGTACGTCGCGCTCGGGCGTCTCAAGGACGAAGCGAGCCTCGCGGGCGCGCGGGCCGATCTGACCCGCGTCGCGGCGACCCTCGAACAGCAGTATCCGGAGACGAACCGCCAGCGCGGCGTGGACGTCGACATCCTGCAGACGGCGCTCCTCGGCAACGCGGCCTCGCAGGTGAGGGCGCTCTTTAGCGCGGTGCTGCTCTTCCTGGCGGTCGCGTGCGCGAACGCCGCGGGGCTGCAGCTCGTCCGCACGAGCGCCCGCCGGCGCGAGCTCGCGATCCGGCTCGCGCTCGGCGCAAGCCGTTGGCACGTCTTGCGTCAGCTGCTCGTGGAATCATCGATGTTGGCGATCGTCGCCGGGTGGATCGGGGCGATCTGCGCCTCGTGGGCGGTGAGCCTCGCGATCGCCCTGACGCCCGATGGTGCGCTGCCTCGCTATGTCGTACCCACGATCGATCCGCGAACGCTGACGTTCATGTTCGTCGTGTCGATGCTCGTCGGCACCGTCGTGGCGCTGCTGACGGCGCGCACCGTCTCGCGGACGAACGTGGCGGACGTGCTCAAACAGGGCGGCCGCACGCTCGATTCGACCATCGGCGCGATTCGCCGGCCGTCGACGCAGCAGCTGCTCGTCGCGACCGAGATCGCCGCGGCCATGATCCTCCTGACGCTCGCAGGGCTGGTCGTACGCAGCCTCGACCGTCAAACCAGAGTGCAGTTGGGATTCGATCCGAATGGGCTGACGGTGGCCCGGCTGACGCTGCCCACCTCGCGATACGCGCCGGAGCAGCGGATTCTGTTCGTCGAGCGCTTGAGCCGTACGCTCGAGGCGATGCCCGGCGTGCGATCGTTCGCCATTGCCTCGGATGTTCCGCTCACCGGGGCGGCGTCCGCGAGCACGATGCTTCCAGATGTCGCGACGACGACCGATGGCGCGCTGCGGTACTATCGCCACTTCGTCACGCCTGGCTTCTTCGCGACCTTCGGCATTCCTATCGTCGCGGGGCGCTCGTTCACGCCGCAGGATCGACGCGGCGGGCAGGTCGCGATCATCAACGACGCTGCCGCGCTGCGCATCTGGGGGACGACGGATGCGGTCGGCCGGCGTATCAGGCTCGGCCGCACTCCGGAGGGGCGCACGCTCGAGATTGTCGGGATCACCGCGACGGTGCGATACAGGAATCTGACGACGGACTTGTCGCAAGCGGGGGTGGAACCGGACGTGTACTTTCCATTCGGTCAGGGGACGTCGAGCGATCTTGAATTGGCGGTGAAGACGTCAGACGGCCTGCCCCTTGGCATCTCAATGTTGCAGCACGCCGTGTCTGCGGTCGATCCGAGCCTGCCGGTCTACTTTGTTCGTCCGCTCGGCGACCTCGTGCGTCAGCAGACGTCGACGGCGCGATTCGTCTCGACCTTGCTGGCGGTCTTCAGTGCTGGTGCGCTCGTGCTGGCGGCCGTCGGCCTCTACAGCCTGATTGCCTACGTGGTCAGCCTGAGCCGTGGGGAAATCGCTATTCGGCTCGCGCTCGGCGCGGATCGCGGGCGCATCATGGCGCTCGTCGTCCGCAACGGCATGGCGATCGTGCTCGCGGGGCTCGCCGTCGGCGTCGCCGGTGCGCTGGTCGCCGGCCGGATCATCCGGACGCAGCTCTTTCAGACGAGCGGCGCGGATCCCGCGACGTTCGCGATCGTCTCCGGGGTCCTCATCCTCGTTACGCTCGCGGCGAGCCTCGTGCCGACGCGGCTCGCGCTGCGCGCCGATCCCCAGCGAGCGCTCAGGGGCGAGTGACCGGGCGCGGCATTTTCTCGGGCCGCATCGCGGCGTGATACGCGAACGCGGCCATCACGATCGCGGCCTGCTTCAAGTCCGCTTCCCGCACGCGCTCGTAGGTGTCGACGTTGGTGTGGTGCGTGCGCACGTCGTAGTCGGCGTAATCCTGAACCGGGTTGAAGGCCGGCAATCCAACCGCCGTGAAGCTGAGATGATCCGTGTTGCCGATCGACTCGGGCACGTTCTTCCGCGCGCCCATGTCCTTGAACGGCTCGAGCCACGCATCCATCATCGGCTGCGCCGACGGTTGATTCTGCAGGAACCACCCATAGATCGGTCCCGTGCCGGGATCGAGATTGAAGTACACGGAGAACTTGTCGCGCGCCGCGGCATTGGCGTCGCCGGCGAGATGGCGCCGGACGTACTCGCGCGATCCGAGCAGGCCTTGCTCCTCGCCGCCCCACAACGCCGCGCGAATCGTACGATTCGGCGCCGCCTTGACGGCTGACAGGATTCGCATCGCCTCGATCACGATCGCCGCGCCGTCGGCGTTGTCGGTCGCGCCCGGCGCGCTGTGCCACGAGTCGAGGTGCGCACCGATCATGACGATCTCGTCCTTGAGCGTCGAGTGCCGGCCCGGCAGCTCGGCCAACACGTTGTAGCCGTTGCGATCGTCTTCGAGGTACCGCGTCTTCACGTTGATGCGGAGCTTGACCGGCATCCCCGCCGCCACCATGCGGACGATCATGTTGTAGTGCTCCGCGGCGACGATCACGGACGGCACCGCGTTCTCGCCTTGATCGCGTCCGAGCACGAACATGGTCCCGTGCTCGCCGCGGCTCGTCCGCAGCACGACTGCGGGCGCCGCCGCGCGCAGGACCTGTTGCATCGCGCCGCGCCCACCGCCTGCGCGCCCTCCGCCACGCTGACCCGCCGCGGGTGTTTGTCCGCGTTCGGCGGGCGCCGGCGGCGTGTATCCCGGATCCGTTGGCTGCGCGCGATCCTCGCGCACGAACGACGTCTGCACTGGCTGCGCCAACAGGATCGCGCCCTTGAGCGAGTCCTTCATCGCGGCGATCTCGTCGGCCGTCTTGTTGCCGATGAGGATCGGCGCCGCGACGACTTCTCCCGCCATTGACGCCGACCATCCTTCGGGATAGCCGACGAGCGGCATGTAGCGCGGCTCGATCAGCTCGAGCGTGAACTGTTCGAGCTGCCAGCCGCGGCCGAATTCCCACGATTCGAGCCGCGCGTCCTTCAGCCCGATCGCGGCAAGCTTGCCGCGCGACCAATCGGCCGCGGCTTTGAAGGCCGGGCTTGCCGTCAGGCGCGGGCCGATTCGATCGACGAGATGCGTGAAGTTCGCGTAGACCTCCGAGCGGTCGAGACCCTCGCGCCGGATGCGCTCGACGATGGAGCGATCGACGGATTCCTGCGCGCCCGATACCGCGGAGAAGAACGCCGCTGCCGCGAGGCAGGAGGCCGAAAGCGTTTGTCGCATGGACCGAGATTATCGATCAGGACGCGCACTCCGTCAGCTTTCGCATCAGAAAGCGCCGCTCGGGCTCGGTGCACGGGCGCGCGATCGCGTCGCGGTAGGCGGCGGCCGCACGGTCGCGATCCCCGAGCTCCATCAGAAGCCCGGCCTTCACCGACGGAAGCAAGTAGTAGTTCGCCAGCGCGGGCTCGCGATCGAGGCCGTCGAGCGAGGCGAGCGCTTCGGCGGGCCCGGCGACGCGCGCGAGCGCGACGGCGCGATTGAGCCTGACGATCGGCGACGGATGAACGACGAGCAGTCGATCGTACAACGCGAGCATGTCGTGCCACCGCGTCTCCGAGGCCGCGGCCGCGGCGGCGTGCACCGCGGCAATCGCCGCTTGCAGGTGATACACGGACAGCTCGTGCCCTTCGGCGCTCCGCTCGAGGTGCGCGAAGCCGAGCGCCAGCAGCCCGCGATCCCACCGCGTCCGGTCCTGATCCTCGAGGAGGACCATCTCGCCGTTCTCGTCCACGCGCGCGGGAAGCCGCGCCGCCTGGAACGCCATCAACGCCACGAGCGCGTGCGCCGTCGGCGCGCGATCCGCGATCTGCGGCGAGCGCGCGACGAGCCGCCCGAGCCGCAGCGCCTCGCCGCACAGGTCGCGGCGAACGAGATCCTCGCCCGCGTGCGCGTTGTAGCCCTCGTTGAAGAGCAGATAGATCACCTCGAGCACGGAATCCGTTCGCGCGCCAAGGTCGGATCCATGCGGGAGATCGAAGGGGATGTCGTGCTCGCGCAGCGTGCGCTTCGCGCGCACGAGACGCTGCGCGATCGTCGCCTCGGCCGTCAAGAATCCGCGGGCGATCTCCGTCACGCTGAATCCGCCGACGGTCTTGAGGCTCAGGGCGACGCGCGCATCTTGCGGCAGCGACGGATGGCAGCACATGAACACCATCCGGAGCTCGTCATCGTCCACGGCCGCTTCACCGGGCGGAGCGGATTCGGGAGTGCGCTGCAGCTCCGCGGCGATCTCGTGCGCGCGATC
>DATBJJ010000177.1:0-5156 GCA_036556425.1 Vicinamibacterales bacterium | reverse complement strand
GACGTTCGCGACGATGCGCTCCGCTCGCGCGCGCAGCGCGCCGTAGTCGCCGGCCTCGATCGCCTTGGCGTCGAGCAGCGCCGAGCCGACGCCAACCGCGACGGCGCCGGCCTTGATCCACTCGCCCGCGTTCTCGACGGTGACGCCGCCGGTGGGCATCAGCTTCACCTGCGGCAGCGGCGCGCGCACGTCCTTGATGTAGCCGGGGCCGAGCGCCGTCGCCGGGAACACCTTGACGATGTCCGCGCCGGCGTCCCAGGCGTCGAGGATTTCCGTCGGCGTGAAGCAGCCTGGCGTCACGGGCACGTCGCGCGCGTGGCACGCCTCGATGAGCGACGTGCGGAACACCGGGCTCACGATGAACTGCGCGCCGGCGTCGATGACGCGCGCCGCCGTCTCTCCGTCGAGGACCGTCCCCGCGCCGAAGAGGAAGCCGGGCGGAATCTTCGGCGCGAGCGCGGCGATGAGCCCGATCGCGCCGGGCACGGTCATCGTCACCTCGATCGCGCGCACGCCGCCGGCGGCGATCGCCTCGACGACCGCCTGCACTTTGTCCGCGTCCTTCATGCGAATGACGGCGACGACGCCGGCGCGCTCGATGGATTGGGTGATCTCTTGTCGGGAGTGGGTCATGATTCGAGTTTCGAGAGCGTACCACGATCTATGTGAAACACTTCATCGAGCTCGCGCGAGACGGGGCTGTCGTCGGGGTTCGCCGGCATCAGCTCGCGCATGAAGCGCCACCACCGCCGGCAGACGTCGGTCTGCGCGATCGCGTTCCACCGCGCGGCGTCCTCGATCTCGACGTAGCCGAAGAGATCGTTCGTCTCGCGATCGAGAAAGATCGAATACGTGTGCACCCCGTGATCGATCAGCACGGCTTCCAGCTCGGCCCAGATCGGGCGATGGCGGCGCTCGTATTCGTCGGCGCTCTCCGCGTGGATCGCCATGCGAAACGCTTTGCGAATCACCGGCGCATCATAGCAGCGGCGCCCCTGGCGAGATACAATCCGCGCCAGCAGAGAGACCGGTTCGAGCCGCGAACAGCGAGTCGCGGGCAGCGGAGGGTGTCATGGGGATCAATGACGGCGTGACGCGGCGCGAGTTCGTGACGACGGCGACGGGCGCGGCGGTGGGCGCGATCGTGGCGGGGCAGGCGTCGGGCGCGGCGCAGGCGAAGCGGCGCTACGCCATCGTCGGCACCGGCGTCCGCGGCATCGGCATGTGGGGCCGCCCGATCGTCCGCGACTACAAAGATATCGTCGAGTTCGTCGGGTTGTGCGACATCAATCCGCTGCGCGTCGAGGCGGCCAAGGCGCAGATCGGCGTCTCCTGCCCGACGTTCACGAACTACGACGAGATGCTCGACAAGGCGAAGCCGGATCTCGTGATGATCACGACGGTCGACGCCTTCCACAGCCAGTATCTCGTCAGGACGCTGGAGCGCGGGATCGACGTCATGACCGAAAAGCCGATGGTCATCGACGAGACGCAGTGCCGCGCCGTGCTCGACGCGGAAAAGAAGTCGGGCCGCAAGATCGTCGTGACCCACAACTACCGCTACGCGCCGAAGCACCAGAAGATCAAAGAGCTGCTGATGGGCGGCGAGATCGGGAAGATCACGTCCGTCGACTTCACGTGGTTCCTCGACACGACGCACGGCGCGGACTACTTCCGCCGCTGGCACCGGCTGCGCTCGAAGAGCGGGTCGCTCTGGGTGCACAAAGCCACGCACCACTTCGATCTGATCAACTGGTGGCTCGACGCCGATCCCGTCCAGGTGTCCGCGATCGGCACCTTGTCGAATTACGGCAAAGCGGGCCCGTTCCGCCACACGAACTGCCGATCGTGTCCGCACAAGGAGAAGTGCCCGTACTACTGGGACATCACCACGCAGAAGCAGCTCGTCGATCTCTACGTGAAGTGCGAGTCGGCGGACGGCTATCAGCGCGACGGCTGCGTCTTCAAGGAGGACATCGACATCTTCGACACGATGAACGCCGTCGTCCGCTACTCGAACGGGATCAACATGAGCTACTCGACGAACACGTTCATGCCGGTCGAGGGCTACTACCTCGCGTTCAACGGCACGAAGGGGCGGCTCGAGATCCGCGACTACGAGCGTCAGCCGTGGAATCCCGGCGTCGGCACGGCGATGTATCTGATCAAGAACTTCGGCACGCGCACCCAGATCGATTTCGCCGAGGAGACCGAGGGACACGGCGGCGGGGATCAGCGCCTCCGCGATCTGATCTTCAAGAAGATCGACGCGCCGGCGCATTTGCGGCTGCCCGACTCGCGCGCGGGCGCGTTGTCGTGTCTGACGGGCATCGCCGCGCGCAAGAGCTGCGACGAGGGCCGTCCGATCAAGATCGCCGATCTCGTGCCCGGGTTGGGAGTGCGGGCGTAGGGAACGCGTGGCGTCCGGCTTCAGCCGGACTCACCACAACTTCCGCAACGCTTTCAGGACCCGTCCGCCCGCGCGGCGGATGGAGTCCGGCGCGTTGTCCGCGACCTCGCCGGAGACGCGCCGCCCCGCCGCGACGGCGCGCGCCGTCTCGAACGCCCCGTCATCCATTCGCTGGGCGCGCCCCGTCTTCGCGTCGCGCGTCAAATCGACGCCGTCCATCTGCTCGATCAGATGCTCGAACTCGTGGCCCAGCATCTCGGGCAAGTCCGATCCCGGGTAGATCTCGATCGCCGCGGTGATGCCGCCGGACGGCGTGCCGGAGAATTGTCCGCGCGCGCGGCGATAACTTCCGACCGGACGGATCGCGATCGCCACCGACACCGACCATCGCGTGGCGGACGACAGCACGCGGCATTGTTCCCGGAACGTCGGCGAATGTTCGAGCGTCCACTGCACGACGGACTCGAGACCCGCTTGAAGGTGAACGAACTCGGGAAGCCGCGGCGCCGCGGCGTCGCACGCGGCGACGCGAACGATCCGCCCATGATCGGGCAGCGATGGAGGAGCGAGGAGGACGAGCGAGCTGAACGCGGCGAGAGGCCCTGGCACATACCACATGCCGCTCGATGTCGAGCAATTCGGGCTCCGTCACGATGCAGAACGCGGCACTCGCTTGAAGTGCGAGAGACGTAACCACTTGGGTATCGCGCGGCGCGTCCCGTTTGACCTCTGGATGCCGGACACGTTTGTACATCGCCGTGTCGGCACGGCACGAGGATGTGCGGCGCGTGATCGCGGCGCCGGCCTTTCGATCATTCGGCGTCCCGATAGCGCCGCCAATCGATCTGATACTGCTTGATCTTGTAGTTGACGACGCGCCGCGTGGCTTGGAGCAGTCTCGCGGCGCGCGCGCGATTGCCGCGCGCCATCTTGAGCGCGTCCTCGAGCAGATCGCGCTCGAACGCCGCCACGGCGTCCGCGAATGGAACGGTCATGCCGGTGCCCGACGTCTCCGCCGTCTGCAGCGTGGGCGGCAGATCGTGCGAGTGAATGACGTGGCCGTCGCTGACGAGCACCGCGCGCTCCATGACGTTCTGCAGCTCGCGGACGTTGCCCGGCCAGTGATAGCTGACGAGCGTGTCGATTGCCGCTGTGGAGATCCGCTTCACGCGGATCCCCTGGTCCGCCGCGATCTTCTCGACGAAATGATCGGCGAGGAGGAGGATGTCTGATTTCCGCTCGCGCAGCGGCGGCACGAAGATCGTGAACACGTTGAGGCGGTAGAAGAGATCCTGACGGAGCGTGCCCTTCGCGACCGCGTCCTCCATGTTCACGTTCGTCGCGGCGATCAAGCGCACGTCCACCTTCACGGAATCGGTTCCACCGAGCCGCTCGAATTCCCGCTCCTGCAGCACGCGCAGCAGCTTCACTTGCGTCGACGGATTGATCTCCGCCGCCTCGTCCAGGAGGAGCGTGCCGCCGTCGGCCAGCTCGAAGCGTCCCTTCTTCCGCTGCTCCGCGCCGGTGAACGCGCCTTTCTCGTACCCGAACAGCTCGGACTCGATCAGCGTGTCGGGGAGCGCCGCGCAGCTCACCTTCACGAACGGTTGCCGCGCGCGCAGCGAGTTGTAGTGAATCGCCTGCGCGATGAGCTCTTTGCCGGTTCCCGATTCGCCGCGAACGAGCACGGTCGTCGTCGTCCGCGCGACTTTGACGACCTGCTCGCACACCTGCCGCATCGCGCCGCTCGTGCCGAGGATGTGCGAGAAATCGTAGCGTTCGCGCAGCTCGCCGCGAAGCCTCAGGTTCTCGTCCACCAGACGTTGACGATCGGCCGCAAGCAGCCGCTGCATCTTCAGCGCCTGCGCCAGCATCGACGCCACGACGCCGTAGAACTTCATCGTCCGGTCGTAGTTCCGATCGCTCTTGTAGTCGAGCTCGACTTCGAGCACGCCGCGCGTCTTGCGCGCTTGCTGTACCGGGACGCAGATGTAGGTCCGGTCGTCCTCGATGGAGCGCGTCGATCTCGTGCCGCGCGGCACGCCGCTTGCGAGCGATGGCTCCTGGCTCACGCGCGGAACGACGATAGGGCGGCCCGTGTCGAAGACCTGCTGGGCCAGCGTCACGGCGAGCGGCGCGTCCGAGTGCTGTGCGCGTACGCCGATCGATGCGTGAAGCCGCAGGCGCCGGCGGTCGTCGTCCGGCAGCGCGATGACGCTGCGGCTCGTGGCGTCGTATCGCTCGAGGATCTCGAGGACCCGATGAAAGGCCGACTTCAGGTTGACCGGGCTCGAGAGCGCCTGGCTCACGTCGAGAAGGGACGTCGAATCAAGAGCGTTGGACACAATTGTTCCCGTTCGCGCGAGGTGGACATTTCTGTACCTTCGAAATATCCGCGTGATCCGCGCCAAATAAAAAAGGCCGTCACCTTGGAAGGGTGACGGCCTGTCTGAATCAGTCGCTGGACAGTTCCGTCAGCCACACCGGCACTGCTGGTTCGCGGACTGGACGCACACGTGCAGTGCGGACCAGCAAGCCGAACCGGCGAGCGACGATGTGAAGAACGAAACCATCGATCCCAATGTACGGGCCGAGCTGAATTCCGTCAAGTTAGACGCGGATTACGCCGATAAACGCGGATTTCGCGGATCGGACTAACGCGGATTACGCAGATAAACGCGGATTTCGCGGATCGGATTGAACGCGGATTACGCGGATAAACGCGGATTACGCGGATCGGACTAAC
>DATBJJ010000176.1:0-1700 GCA_036556425.1 Vicinamibacterales bacterium | reverse complement strand
AGCGAAAGGAGGTCGAATTCCTTCGGCGTCAGACGGATCTCGGTCTCGCCGCGGAGCACGCGACGGCGGTCATAGTCGATGGTCAAATCGCCGGCTCGCAAGACGCCCTTCTCGGTATCGTCCTCGGACATGACCCGGCGGAGCGCGACGCGTATGCGCGCGAGGAGTTCCTCGGGACCAAAGGGCTTGGTCACATAGTCGTCGGCGCCGAGATCGAGCGCATTGACCTTGTCCGCTTCGGCTCCGCGAGCGGAGAGCACCACGATTGGCACCGCGGACTGTGCGCGAAGACGCCGGCACACTTCCGTGCCCTCGAGATCGGGAAGGCCCAAATCGAGCACGACGAGATCGGGTGCGCGCTCGGAAAACATCTTCAGGGCGTCCGTTCCTGTGGCCGCCGTATCGACTTCATAGCCGCGCGAACGGAGAAGCGGACCGATCGCACGCTGAATCGCCACCTCATCGTCCACGAGCAGTATCCGCGCCGAACGTGTCATTGAGCCGGGGCCCCCGCCGGTTCCGTCTCTTTGACGAGAGCGGGAACCAGGACCGTGAACTGCGCGCCGCCGTCGGGACAGTTCTCTGCCCACACGCGTCCCTGTTCAGCGGCCAACAACCCACGGGCAATCCACAGACCCATGCCCGTGCCGGACGCGCGACCTTTGGCCGCCGTGCCGCGATAGAACCGCTCGAACAGATGCGGCAAGTCGGCGGCCTTGATGCCAGGGCCGTGATCGCGCACGGTGACGGCGAGGCCCTCGCCGGTGACACCTGCCGTGACGTGAATGCGCGTCCCTGTCGGCGCGTATTGCGCGGCGTTCTCGAGCAGGTGCGCGATGGCCGTCGCCGTCAACCGCGGGTCTACTCGCACCGGGACATCCGGCTCGATGTGCACCTCCAATGGGTGCCCGTGGATCGTCTGTTCCACCTGGCCCCGCGCGGCCGCAATGATCTCAGAGGGATGTGCCCACCGGGACTCAGTCGCGATCGCGTCCGCGTCAATACGAGCCATCTCCAGAACATTCTGAAACAGCCTCGTGAGGCGTTCCACTTCCGCGAGAATCAGATCGCTCTGTTCGAGACGATCGGCCTCGGTCAACCAGGGGGCCTTGACGTTACTCGCCGCGACGCGGATCGCCGTAAGCGGTGTTCGAAGGTCGTGCCCCAATGCAGCCAGGAGGGTCGTCTTCAACGCCTCGCTTTGACGCGTGAGCTCGGCATCCTTTCGTTCCTCGAGAAACTGTGCGCGTTCGATCGCGATCGCCACGACGCCTGCCAGTGTGTCCAGCGTGCCTGGTTCGACGGGCCGTCCTGCCGCAGCCAGGAGGCCAATCGGCTTCGTGCCGACACGAAGCGGAACGAGCCGAATCGTCTGGCCGTCAGCCGTCAGCGTGCGATGACCTGCGTACGTCCGAGCATAGGCGTCGAACTCCAGCGACGTCTGCGCGGTGGCGAAGGCGGCCGACATTTGCTGCATGTCCAGCGGAAGCGTGAGGGCGCCGCCCTCGAACACATCCCACTGCTGCTCGCGCGGCAACGCGATCGCGACAAACGCCAGATCGAAACGGCGGGCGACGGCGCGCGCGAGGATCGAGATCGCGTCCCGGCTGTCGGTCATGACCAGCACGTCGCGACTCAGGTCAAACAGTCGCACCAGCTCGTCACGTCGTCCGACCGCCTCCTGCGCCCGTGTACGTGCC
>DATBJJ010000175.1:0-38182 GCA_036556425.1 Vicinamibacterales bacterium | reverse complement strand
CAGCGCGCCGACGCCGATGATCTCTGGAGACAGCTTGACGAGCGGCAATCCGCGGTTGATGCGATGGCCGATCATCGCGCCGAGCGCGGCGATCGCGACGAGCTCGGGCAGGTGCAGCGGCGACAGCGCGCGGACGGTGTCTTGCGGGCGGAAAAACAGGAGCGCGGTGAACGCGAAGACGCCCCAGAATCCCCAGTTCGGGCGCTCGACGGGCGGCAGGTACGGCGCCGCAGCTTCGGGCAGCGTGCCGACCGCGGGCGCGGCCACCCAGGCAATCCGATCGCGAAGCTCGCGCCCGGTGCCTCGCAGGTTGAACGTCAGACGCTCCGACATGCGATCAACGCCAGACGCGGCGGCCGAGGCTCAACGAGACGAGTCCGCTCACCGCGGCGACATTCATCATGACGAACGTGAACGAGACGCGTGCGAGACGTTGGATGATGGCGGACATGGTCGGGGCTCCTACGTGATGTCAGCTTCGATTGCGCGTCCGCGCCGATCGAGCACCGCGCCGTACGCCGCGAGCCCGTAGAACGCGACCTGTCCCGCAAAGGCAACCGCATAAATCGGGTGGCGGGCCGACAGCGCGGCGCTGCAGATGAAAAGAAGGAACAGCGCGTACGGCACGAGCAGCCGTCCGAGCTTGTGCGATATGAACTGCAGCCACACGGGATTCACGAACGGCAGCAGCAGGCGCGGCTGCAGACGAAGAATCTGGTAGTTGCCCGCGAGCGTCCGCGTCTTCCGTTGGAACTCGGCGGCCGCTTCGGGGGCGACGCGATCGTAAGCGCGCGCCGAGCCCTCGAACACCACGCGCGCGCCCGACAGCACGACCTGCATCGGCGCCAGCACGTCGTCGAGGATCGTTTCAGGCGGCAGCGGCTGCCACAGCTCGCGCCGCAGCGCGTGAATCGCGCCGGTCGAGCCGAGCGTCGATCCGATGAGGCTCTCCTGCTTTCTCAGCCACTTCTCGTATTTCCAGTACGCGCCGACGCCTTCGCCGATCGTCGACGTGCCTCCGCCCGATTCGCAGTCGAGGAGCAGCTCGCCCGAGACGCCGCCGACGTGCGGATCGGCGAGCGGCGCGACGAGGGCGCGCAACGCGTCGGGCGCGAACGACTGCCGCGCGTCGGTGAAGACGAGTACGTCGTGCGTCGCGACCTCCACGCCCGCGTTCAGCGCGCACGCCTTGCCGCCAGGCGGAAGCAGAACCGAATCCACCTGTCCTTTGTAGAACGCGAGGATGTCGGCGGTTGGATCCGTCGATCCGTCCGAGACGACGATGATCTGCATCAGCTCGGACGGATAGTCCGACGCGAGAAGGTTTTCAATTCGAGCCTGGAGCGAAGCCGCCTCGTTGCGCGCGGCGATGATGATCGAGATCGGCGGCGTTACCGGCGAGCGATGCACGGGCTTCGGCGCGAGCCGGGCCCACGCGGCGAGGAGCGTCGGATAGCCGACATACACGTAGAGCGTGACGGCCAGCGCGGTCCAGAAGAACGCTTCGATCAAGACGACGGTATCCATCCTCGAGAGCCCACTCGGCGTCAGCGCCGCCCCGTTTCGGTTCGCACGCCGAAGAACGCTTCCTTCACGCGGCTCCACGCGCTGATCGGCCGCGCGGGCTCGGAGCGGAACGCGACCGCTTGCCGCGGGAAATCTGCCGGCGCTCGATTCGGCGTCGCCGGTACCGTTCGAATCGGGCTTCGCGGTGCGGCCGCCGTGACGATTGGCCGCGGCGCAACCGATTCGCGCTTTACCACGGGCGCCGGCGCGGGCGCAGGCCTGGCGGGCTCGGCCACGCGGCGAAGCGGCACATCGGCAAACGTCATCGGCGTCGGCGAGCTCGCCGCGGGTGTCGCCGGCTGTGGCGGCGGCGTCGTCTCCTTGGAGGACGAGCCGGAGTCGCCCGGCTCGCGCGCGGCCGCCGTCAGCGGCTGCGCCGCCCGCCGCAGCACGCTCGACGCTTCCAGCTCCTCGATGGCCGCGTGCACGAGCGGCAGATCGATCACGCGGCACTCTTCCGCGTATCCACACAGCAGCACGCCGTCGCAGATCACGTTGATGAGCCGGGGCACGCCGCCGCTGCGCGCGTGGATCATCTCGGTTACGTCGCGCGGGAACTCGAGCGGCGCGGCGATGGCCGCGCGCTTCAACCGGTGGTTGATGTAGTGCGCCGTGTCCGGCGGGTCGAGCGGATTGATGTGATAACGCACGGTCACGCGCTGCCGGAGCTGCTCGAGCGTCGGCCGCTCGAGCGAATCACGCAGATCGGGCTGGCCCACCAACACGATCTGGATCAGCTTCGACTTCTCGGTCTCCAGATTCGAGAGCATCCGGAGCTCCTCGAGCGCTTCGTGCGAGAGGTTCTGCGCTTCGTCGATCACGGCGACGACGCGCCGGCCTGCGGAGCGCTGCTCGATCAGAAGGCGCGCGAGCTCGCGCAGCATTGCAGGCTTCGTGACCGGCGGATCGTCGACGCCGAGATCGAGCAAAATCGACTCGAGCAGCTCGTTGCCGGTCAGCAGCGTGTTCACGAGCCGCACGACCGTCGTGTGTCCGTCGAGATTCCGCAGCAGAACTTGGAGCAGCGTGGTCTTGCCGGATCCGATCTCTCCGGTGATCACGACGAATCCGGCGTGGCCCTCGATGCCGAACCGCAGATAGTCCAGCGCCTCGCGATGGACGCGGCTGGGATAGAGGTAATCCGGGTCGGGGCTCAGGGCGAATGGCCGATCGCGAAGATGATAGAAGCGCTCGTACATAACTCAGCTGATCCTGTTTGCGTGTGATGAGTTGCCGTTCGTCGTCTGCGTCATGACTTAGTCGAGCTACCGTCAGGAAGCATTAGCCGTGCCGACCTGACGCATCAGCCGGGAAGTTCGCTTCCACAGCACATCCACATGTCGCATGTACTCGCGCCGGCTCTCGGTTCCGATGGCGATTGAAAACAAGCCGAGGTAGACGACGCAGCCGACGGCGAGCTGCAGCGCGACGAGCGAAAGCTTCGCGGGGAGCGCCGCGCGGCTCCACAGCAGCAGCGCGCTCATTGCGGCCGCGGGCCACAACGCCGGCCAGATCGCTTGACGGAACATCGTGAAGAGGGAAATGCCGACGCGGCGGCACGCGCTCGGGATGAGGCCGAGGAGCGAAATCGCTGCGACCGGCACGAGCGTGCCGACGGCGACGCCCGACAGTCCCATCGGCCGCACGAGCGCGACGCTCAGCAAGATGTTCACGATTCCCATCACCGTGATGAACGCCACGAGGCGTTTGTGCATGCCCGCGCCTTTGAGCACGATCGATGCGGTCGACGCGCCGACGCGGACGATCACGACGAGCGCGAGGATTTGAACGATCGTGGCCGTCTGCGCAAACGTGGAGCCGAGCCATGCTCTGAGCAGCGGGTCGGCGACCAGCGCGAGGCCGCCCGCGATCGGGATCACCGCCGCCAGCGAGAGCCGCGTGCCCTGCACGAACAATTTGCGCAGCCGAGATTCGCGCTGCGTCGCATCGCAGTCGACGACCATCGGGAACAACGCGTCGCTCAGCTGATTCGAGAGCTTGAGCGCGACTTCGCAGAGCCGCTGCGCGGGCGACCAGAACGCGACCGCGGGCGCGCCGATGAGCGTCCCAATCACGAGGACGTCGGTCGAATAGTTCACCTTGTAGGCGCCGTCCAGCGCGAGCATGAACACGCTCAGCCCGCTGACCTCCTTCAGCCGCTTGCGGTCGAAGAGGCTGAACCGCAGCGAGAGCCCCGGAAACACGCGATACGCGTTGATCCGGTAAACGAGGAGCGCGGCGATTCTCACCGCCGTCGTTGCCGCGACGAGATGGACCACGCCGTAGCCCGCCATCAACACCGCGACGTTGACGAGCGCAACGAGCACGCTCGTCGCGATGCTCGTGAGGTTGTTGAGGTGGTACCGCTGGAAGCCGACGATCACGCCGCCGAAGACGCCAAACACGAAGCGAAGCGCGACGTTCGCGCCGATGATCAACAGCAGCTCGCGGCTCGTGTTCGCCTGCTCGGGCGTGAGTGACGCGATGAGGTGGAGGTTGTACGCGATCGTCAGAACGATCGCGTACGCGATCGCGCCGATCGTCAGATAGATCACCGCCATCGTGCTCAGGACTTCGTTCAGTGCACGGGCGTCCCGCCGCGCGCGGTAGTGGGCCACGAACCGCACGAGCGCGCCGCCGTAGCCGAGATCCATCATCGAGAAGTAGACCGTGATGGACGTCGTCAACATCCACAGGCCGTATGCCGCCATCCCCAGATGCGAAAGGTTGAACGGCAGCATCACGAGGCCGAGCACCGCGTCGATGACGTACGCGACGTATCGCGTCGACACGTTGCGCGCGACGAGCACGACGGAGCTGTCCTCGCCCCACGCGGACGCCGGCGAAGAGGCGCGGCTCACTGCGCACCCTTTCCAAAAAGGATGACCTTCACCGTGTCGAACACGATGGAGAGGTCGAAGCTCACGGAAAGGTGCTTGATGTAGTACAGGTCGTAGCGGAGCTTCTCGGTCGCGTCTTCGATCGATGCGCCGTACCGGTACTTCACTTGCGCCCATCCGGTCAGCCCCGGCTTCACCGCGTGGCGCTCGTGATAGAAGGGAATTTCCTGGCTGAGCATTTCGACGAAGTACGGCCGCTCCGGTCGCGGGCCGACGAAACTCATGTCTCCCCGCAGCACGTTCCAGAACTGCGGCAGCTCGTCGAGCCTCGTGATGCGGATGAAGCGTCCGACGCGCGTGACGCGATTGTCGTCGGCCTGCGCCCAAATCGGCGTCGCGCCTTCCGCGTCGACGCGCATCGATCGGAACTTGTACAGCTGGAACACGCGCCCGTGCTGCCCCACGCGTTCCTGCCGGTAGAGGACCGGCCGTCCCGTCTCGAGCCACACGGCAATCGCCGTCAGCGCCATCGGTACCGCTGACAACACGAGGCCGACTACCGACAGCAGGATGTCGGCGACGCGCTTGATGAGCCGGTGGATGCGCGAAACGCGGAAGCCGTCCGAGAAGATCAGCCAACTCGGCTTCACGTTCTCGAGCATCACCTTTCCCGTCAGCCGCTCGTAGGTCGTCGTCGCCTCTTCGACGCAGACGCCCAACAGCTTTGCGTGCATCAACTCGTCGATCGGCAGCCGTCCGCGGCGATCGGCCACGGCGACGACGATCCGCTCGATGTTCAGGCGATCGACGAGGTGGTTGATCTCGCTCGGCCGTCCGACCACGCGCGGAAATCCATGCGGGAGATTCGATCCCGGACCGTCGTCCACGAACCCGACGATGCGGTAAGCGAAATCGTGCTGATGGAAGATCTGCCGCGCGACGCCGATCGCGAGCGGGCCCGTGCCGACGATGAGCACGTTCTCCACGAGCCGCGGCGCGCGAATGAGGACGTTGAATGCGAAGCGCCAGACGAGCGTCGCCGCGAGGAAGATCGCGAGCGACGGGAAGAACGCGTCATCCCGCACGGCGACCGCGGGGAGCACGAAATAGATGAGCGCGAGGATGATCGATGCGGCACCGCCGGCCTGGAGCAAACGGACGACGACCTCCCGGCCGGACTGTACGACCGTGAGGTCGTAGAAATCGTTGTAGTAGAGGCACACGAGAAAGAGTCCGGTGGCGAGCAGTACGCGCCAGGCGAGAGCCGGATCGTCCGCTGGTCCGTAGAGCCGCGTCGCGACGAGCAGCGATCCCGCGATCAGCAGTATCTCGAACCCAAACGCCGTCAGCCCGCGTGCTGAGACCGATCGTTTGAACAGTTGCATGAGGATGACCGGGGCCGGCGCGGCCCATGAAAGGCCGCGCGCGCGCGGGCGCCGTCAGGCGCTCGGGCTGTACTGACCCTGAAGCGGAGCCTCACTCTCGTTGAAGACGAGTCCCAGCAGCTTCGACGACGCCAGCGTGCTGATCGCGCGCCCAATGGCAGGTTTCGTTGTCGCGCTGGCGCGAACCACCAGCAGCAGACCGTCCGCGAGAGGTGCGATCGCTCCAGGATCGGCGACCATCGCGGGCGCGGAATCGATCACGATGCGATCGAACTGCGATCGCAGCGTATCGATCAGATGACGCATCGGTCCGGATCCCAGCATCTCCGCGGGGCGCTCGTACGCGCGTCCCGCGCGCAGGACGGTCAGGTGGTGCTCGGGAATCTCGATCAGCGCGTCGCGCAGCGTCGCGGTGCCCGTCAGCACGTCGACGAGCCCGGGACCGGGCATCAAGCCGAGCAGCGCGTGGACGCCGGGCTGTCTCAGGTCCGCATCGATCACGAGCACGCGCCGCTGGAACTCCTGCGCCATCGTCAGCGCGAGGTTCAACGACGTCACCGTCTTGCCGTCGTTCTTCGCCGGGCTGGTGATCTGAATGACCCGCAGCGCGTTGCCGTTCTCCGCTTGCGCGATGCGGCTGCGCAGCGACCGGTACTGCTCGGCCGCGGACGACATGGGATCGACCGCCGCGACGAGCACGGGGTGGAGCGTCGCCGGCGCGGAGACGCGCGCCGACGGCGACGGCTCGGCGTAGCTGACAGAGTCGAACGGTTCGTCGAAGGTCGCCGCGTCTTCGATCTCCGGCTCGTCGTGGACGACGGCCGCGCGCCGCGGCTCCTCGCGTGGGCGCAGCGCGACGGGCGGTGCCTCGCGGACCGGCGCTTCGTCGATCGCGCTGACGCGCCTCGCGGTGCCGTCCCGTTCGGCCTTCGACAGGATTTGCTGAATGCGGTTCATCTGAGTCATCTCCTCGGACGGCTACCGGGCACCGATGTGCGGAATCTCGGCGAGGACGGGCAGCTCGAACTCGTGCTGGAGCGCGCGCGCGTCGTGGACCGAGCGATCGAGATACTCGCGGCCGAGCGCGAGGACGGCGCCGGCGACGACGCCGGCGGCGATGGCGAAGAGCATCACCCGCGGAATATTCGGCGACGACGGCGCCGACGGCAGAAATGCCGGGTAGAGCACCGCGAACTGTTCCCCGGCGCGACGGCGCTCGAGATCCTCGGCAACCAGCGCGTTCTGATGGCGCGACGCGAGGTTCGTGTACTGCGCCTTCTCGAGCTCGTACTCCCGATTGGTGGAGCTGAGCTGCTGCTCGATCATCGGCGCCGTATCGACGCGGCCCTGATAGCGCGAGATCTCGCCGCTCAGGCGGTTGATGGTGCGATCGAGGTCACGGATCCGCAGCTTCGAGTTGTCGCGCTCCACGACCAGCTGCCGATACGTGGCGTCCGTATTGAGGCTCTGCTCACGCTCCGCCGGCGGCCGGGCGCTGTCGGCTTTTGCGAGCGCTTCAGCGGAGGCGATCTCCGACTTGAGCCGCTGAATCTCGGGGTGCTTTTCGGTGTACATCGCCGACGCTTCGTCGAGCTCGCGACGAAGTGCCATGACGCGCCCTTGCGCGCTGAGGTTGACCGTACCGCGCCCGACGGGCGCTTCGGCCGCCCCTTGCTTCATCGCCTCGATCTGCCGCTCGAACATTGCGAGGCGCTCTTGCTCGCCGCGCAGCGTCATGGCCGTGCTCTCCTGCTGCTGCCGCAGGCCCGCGACCATCTGCAGGTTGCCTGACGTCTGCTCGGGCAGCCGGCCCATGTACGCTTCTTTCATCTGCCGCAGCTTTTCCTCGATCGTCTTCAGGCGCGACTGGCTCTGGCTGAGCTGCGTCGCGAGGAACGCGGACGTGTCCTCGGCGCGCGCTTCACGAAGCTTCGAGTGCTCCTCGACGAACGCGGTCGCGAGGCGGTTGGTGATTCGCTGCGTGACGTCGGGCGCGCGGCCCGTGTAGCTGACGAGAAACGTGTCCGGCCCGGATCGCGACGTGGCCCCGAGCGTTTTCGGCGGGAGGCCGACCGACGCCTTGCTGCGAATGGCGCCGATCGCGGCGTCCATCGACGCGTCCTGCGCGAGGCCTTCCTCGCGAACGACGCGCTCGAGAACGGGCCGGCTGAGGAGCTCGTGCGAGATCGCGCGCACACGCTCGGCGAGATCCACCGGCGCGGCACGGACCAGATCGGTCGTCACCGACGGCGACGTGACCACGAGCGTCGTGGTCGACTGATACTCGCGCGGCAGCGTGAGCGCGAGCACGCCGCCGACGAGGAGGCCGAGCACGCTCGGAACGATCAGCCACCATTTCCGGCGCTGCACGACCGAGAGGTAGTCGAGGAGATGCAAGCTGCGCTCTTCCATTACCGGACCCTCAAGCGTTTGTAAGTGACGACCTGGACGCCCGCGCGCGACCGATTGACCTTGCCGCCCGCGCGCTGGGAATCCTGAAAGACGGCGGTATAAAATCCTTCGATGCGGATCCAGCGATTTGCGAGATAGGAAACGGACGAGCGCGCCCAGATCGATCGGAGACCGAGATCGCTCGCGACGAGCGGGTCACTTTCACGGACGGCGAAGCTCCCGCTCACGTCGAGACGCCGCGTGAGCGGCGCGAGGACGCCCGCCATGAACTCCTGATTCTCGAACGTGCCGCCGAAGCCGAACGACGGCAGGAACGACTTGCGATAGCCGATGTTCCAGGCGACGCGCGCGCCGGATCCGTTCAGGCCGACGCGGAACGCCGGCGCGCTGCGGGTGATGTCCGACTCGCTCGTGGAGAGGCGCGAGAAGCCCGCGCCGCCCGTGAGCTGGAGCCGCTCGGCCACGCGAAAGTCCACGGTCCCCATCGCGTTCTGCACGTCGAACCCGCGGAACTCGTCGATGATCGCGTGCCGCATTTCGAACTCGCCGCCAAGGCCGAGCCGCGGTGCGACCCGGACATCGAGCTGCGCGGCGCCGCCGTGCGCGTGACCGCCGCCGTGGAGCGTGTCGATCGGAATCAACGGGTCGTCGTCGAACGTGACGCGCTGGAACGTGTAGGACGTGTTCAGCAGCGTGCGGGCGTTCAGGCGCGCCTCGAGCCCCGTCCGGAAGTCATCGTGGCGGACGCCGAGCCGGCGAAACTCCACGCCGGGCAGATCCACGTCGTCGGTCGTCGGCGACTTCGCGAAACTCTGGCGGGCGTAGAAAGTGACGGGAGCCGAGATCCGGTAGCGGTAGTCGACCGCGGCGCGCTGATCGAACGCGTTCAGCTCGTCGAGCTCCTGATACAGGTAGAACGATCCGCGATAGTCGATGTGGAACGTTGTCCGCCGTCCGCGATAGCCGAGCGATCCGCGAGGTGTCAGGGCGGTGAGGAAATCGCTGACGCTCCCGCTCCCTTCGCCGCGCAGGAGCACGTTGTCGTCCCACGTCTCCGCAACGCCAATCGACGGTGTGAACACCCAGCCGGGCGCGGTGGGCTGCGTGTCCCGCGCCGGCCCTTGCGCGGAGATCGGCAGCGACGCCGCGGCGAAGAACGCCGCGATCCCGGCGGCCGTCACGCCGCGCGTGAGAAAAGTTCGCGCGCGCATGGCTACGGCACCACGATCATGTCGCCCGGGTTGAGGAACACGGGCGAGGCGTTGCCCTTGATCGCTTCGTTGTAGTTGAAGCGGATCGTCTCGACGGACTTCAGGACCCCCGCGCCTTTCCGCAGAATCCGGATGTCCTTCGTGTTGGCGAACTCGCGGAACCCTCCGGCCATCGCGAGCGCCTGCAGCACCGTCATCGACCCGCGCATCGGAATCGAACCGGGCTGCATCACTTCACCCATCACGTACACCATCACCGGGCTCGCCTCGACGACGATCACGGTGACTTCAGGATTCTTGATGTAGTCCTTGAGGCTGTTGGAGATGCGATCGCGAAGCTCCATGGGCGTCAGATTGGTCGCCACGATGTCGCCGAGCAGCGGCAGCGTGACTTTGCCGTCTGGCCGGACTTGCAGCGACTGCGAAAGCTGCGGGTCCTTGTAGACCTCGACGCGCAGCTTGTCGCCGGGCGTCAGCCGGTACTCCGGATCGATCGACGCCACGCGCGGGAGACTCTTCCCATTCGAGGCGCCCGGAGTTTGCGGCGCCGGCGGCGGCTGCGGCGCCGGCGATTGCGCCAAGGCCGTCGAGGCCGCGAGGAATCCGCCGAGGAGGACCGCGCCGATGCGAGCAGTGAGTGTAGTCATGATCAACTTCCGTGTTCGCAGGTTCCAAAGTCAGAACGACGAGAACGATTCCGTGGGGTCACGGGCACTCATCCGACAAGTCCCGCCGCGAGATCGCGAGATCGAGCAGCTCGCCGGCGGAAATCGTGTGCGTCGGCACGCACGCGGCGCCGACCCTGATCTGCAGCGCGGAGGATCCGCCGTATCGCTGGATGTGATCCTTCACGCGCTTGATGACCGACCTCGCTCGATCCATGTCGACTCCGACGAGCAGCAGCGACACCATCCCTTCGGCGGTTCGCGCCAACAAATCCGTCTCCCGCACCGCCGTACGAATCAGCCGCGCGAGCTCTTTGATCACCCATTCGTCCGCGGCGACGACCAGCTCGCGCCATTCGCGCTCGACGACGAAGACGACGAGCGTCAGGAACTCCTGCGCCCGCTGCGCGTGCCGGACCTGGTGATCGACCATGAAGCTGAACGCTTCGCGCGTCAGCAGCCCCGACCCAGGGTCATAGAAACGCGCGGGCGCCATATCAGGAGTCAGCAAATCGTGCTGACGGCGTCGCGCCGTTGCGCCGTGCCCTCGCGACTGACACCGCATTCGCAACATCTCAACCACCTGTGAGGCACGAGAGCGCGTTTCAGCAAGCGCGATGCCACGCATGACGCGGATTTACGCGGATCGCGCGGATGAGGCCACGGAACGGTGAATTCACGAGGCCAGCGCGACCGGCTCGGCGTGATCAGCCCGATCCGCGTGATCCGTGTCGAAGAACTCATCTGCTCACAAACGGAAAAGTGCTACTCCGCGGCTCGAATGATGCAACGCCACGCGGCGCGACGAAGAGTTGTGTATTGACGAGCTCGTACGAACGCATGAGTGCCGCAGAATAGGCGCACCGATCAATCAGGAGATTCACGACGTGAACATTCGCAGGCTCGCCGCGACGCTGCTGATCACGGGAGGGCTCGTGGCCGCATGGGTGATCCCCGGGGCTTCATCCACGATCGTCGTCCCCGCCGATGCCGATCTGCAGGTGGCGCTCGATCGCGCGCGGCCGGGCGACACGTTGCTGCTGCAGCCCGGCGCGACCTACACCGGCAACTTCGTGCTGCCGGATCGGGGCGGTCTCCGGCCGATCACGCTTCGCAGCGGAACCTCGAACTCGCGTCTCCCCGACGGGGCCACGCGGATCGATCCGAGCCACGCCGATCTCCTGCCGAAGCTGAAGTCGCCCAACTCGCAGCCGGCGCTGCGCACGGCGCCGAACGCGCGCCAGTGGCGCATCCTCGCGATCGAATTCCAAGGCACCGGCGTCGCCGGCGACATCGTCGCGCTCGGCGACGGATCGAGCGCCCAGCGCGATCGCAACACGATCCCGCGGGATCTCGTGCTCGATCGCGTGCTCGTGCGCGGCGATCCCGAGCGCGGGCAGAAGCGCGGCATCTCGCTCAACAGCGGCGCGACGATCATTCGCAACAGCTACATCGCCGACATCAAGTCAGCGAATCAGGAAGCCCAGGCGATCGCCGGGTGGAACGGAACCGGGCCGTATGTCATCGAGAACAATTTTCTCGAAGCGTCCGGCGTCAATCTGCTCATCGGCGGCGCCGATCCGTCGATCCCGGATCTGGTCCCGACGAACATCACGATCCGCAGGAATACGATCTCGAAGAAGTTGGAGTGGCGCGGCTCGAAGTGGGGCGTGAAGAACCTTCTCGAGCTGAAGAACGCGCGCCGCGTGCTGATCGAGGGCAACCGGCTGGAAAACTGCTGGGTCGCGGCGCAGCCCGGCTACGCGGTGCTGTTCACCGTGCGCAACTCCGAAGGCAAGGCGCCATGGGCCACGATCGAAGACGTGACCTTCCGCAACAACCTGCTGAAGAACTCGTCAGCCGCGATCAACGTTCTGGGCTTCGACGACACGGCTCAGAGCCAAACGGCCAACAACATCCTGATTCAGAACAACCTGTTCATGAACATCAACCATCATGAGTTGGACGGCAACGGGATGTTCTTGCAGCTCGGCAACGGTCCCCGCAACGTCGTCGTCGATCACAACACGATCATTCATACCGGCACTGTCGTCGCGGCGTACGGCGGCACGAGAACGTCGCCCACGCCGGTTCCGGGATTCCGCTTCACCAACAACCTCGCCGCCCACAACGCGTTCGGCATCTTCGGGAACAGCATCGGCACCGGCATGCCGGCGATCGACGCGTATTTTCCCGACAGCACGATCAGAGCGAACGTGCTCGCCGGCGGACAGGCCTCGCGCTATCCGCCGGGCAATTTCTTTCCGTCGATGGCGCAGTTCCTCGCGGACTTCGTCAGCGCGCAGGACGGCGACTACCATCTCTCCACGCGGAGCGCGTACCGCCGCGCGGCGACGGACGGGTTCGATATCGGCGCTAACCTCGAGATCCTGAATCGAGCCCTGGCAGGTCAAGATCAGTGAGCGGATCGTCGAGGCGGTGCTCCTTGATCTTGTAGAGCAGTGCCTTGTAGCTGATGCCGAGGATCTCGGCCGCTTCCTTCCGATTCCATCGCGTGCGGTGCAGCATGCGCAGCATCATCTCGCGCTCCGCGGCGCGCGCCGCCGTGCGTCCGATTAGCTTCAGCGACGGCGGCTCGGTCGGCGCCGGCGGCGGGTCCGGGGTCGCCGTCCGCGTCGGCTCGGCCGCTGCTGCTGCTGCTGCTGGAACTGGCGGCGCTTCGCGCCGGACGTCCGCGGTGTCGTCGTTGACTTTGACGGGCTCCGCCGCTCGCATGCCGCGCCGCCGGTCGGGCATCGATCGCCGCTCGCCGCGGCGCTGGATGAGCGGATTCCATTTCGGCGAGTCGGCGCCGAGAATCACGATGCGCTGAATCACGTTCTCCAGCTCGCGCACGTTGCCGGGCCAGTCGTGCTGCATGAACATCTCGAGCGTGGGGCGCGGGATCTCGATCCCGGGCCGGTTGTAGTGGACCGAATACTTCTTCAGGAAGTGCCGGACGAGCGCCGGGATCTCTTCACGGCGCTCCCGAAGCGGCGGGAGCGTGATCGACACGACGTTCAGACGGAAGAACAAATCCTCGCGAAAGTCTCCACGCGCGACCGCTTCCTCCAGCCGCCGGTTCGTCGCGGCAATGACGCGCACGTCCACGCGCATGTCACCCTGACTGCCGAGGCGGGAGAACTCGCCGTCCTGCAGCACGTGCAGCAGCTTCGCCTGCAGCGAGGGGAGCATCTCGCCGATCTCGTCGAGGAAGATCGTGCCGTGGTTCGCGAACTCGAACTTGCCGGGCTTCGACTGCAGCGCGCCGCTGAACGCGCCGCGCTCGAAGCCGAACATCTCCGATTCGAGCAGCTCCGCCGGCAGCGCCGCGCAGTTCACCTTGACGAACGCCTTGTCTCGCCGTGGCGATCCTGCGCGCAGCGCGCGTGCGACGAGCTCCTTGCCGGTGCCGCTCTCGCCGCGGATGAGCACGGTCGCGTCCGTGTCGGCGACGAGCGCGATCAGCTCGCGCACTTCGGTCATCTGCGGACTATGGCCGAGCAATTCGATCGTGCTGTCTGTGGATTTTCGTACTGTGTCTACCGCGCCGCGGATCATCTCATCCATTCGTGGGCTCGCTCGTTTCCCCGATGTGCCACCGGAGTTCCTAATAAGACTCATTCCGTCCGCCGTCGGCTGAGCAAGTCGAATGCCACGAGTGGAAAACATTTCGTCAGAAGAGGAAAAGCTGCCACGTCGACGCGAGTTCCGGCGATACACGGCCGTGAACACGGTGGAGCGAGGCGGTAACGGGATGTGGCACCGCGATTGAAGCTAAGCGCGCCGGACCGAGTCACATGAGATCGAGAACCACACTGATGAGCAAAGTCGTTCACACACGGAGTTCCTTCATCGTCGTAGCCGCCGCGCTGATGGCCGTTGCGCTGCCGGTTACCGTCCTTTTCTCGCGTGAAGATCACGCAGCGTCCGAAGCGGCGGAGCGGGCGGGAATGTCGCTCGCGGTTCCCGCGTACAGCATCGTTCCCTCGGCCGGCGTAACCAGCCTCGTTGCCACACCCGAATGGACGGGAGACGTCTCGCAATCCGCGTCGATGGTTCTCGTCGGCACCCTCTTGATCGGGCTCGGCTCGATCGTGCGTAGAAGCGCCTGAGCAGCCAGCGATCCAGGCTCAGCTCGATGGTCATGTCCCATCCCGTTATCAGCGTTGTAGTGCCCGCATACAACACGGCGCCGTTCATCGCGGACACGCTGTCGTCGGTCTTCTCGCAGACAATCACGGACTTCGAAATCATCGTTGTCAACGACGGATCTCCCGATACGCCGGAGCTCGAGCGCGCCATCGCGCCGTACCGTGAACGAATCCGATACGTCGTGCAGGAAAACAAGGGCCTGAGCGCCGCGCGCAATACCGCCATCGCGATCGCGCGGGGCAGCCTCATCGCCCTCCTCGATTCCGACGACGTGTGGGAGCCGGAGTATCTCGCGCATCAGCTCGAGGTGATGCGCCGGGACGAGTTGGCCGTCGTCTATCCGGACGCGACGACGTTCGGCGATCCGATGCGCGCCGGCCGCCGCTTCATGGACATGCATCCGTCGTCCGGCGAGGTGACGTTCGAGGCGCTCGTCAGCGGGCGGTGCAACGTGATGGTGTCCGTGCTCGCGCGGAAAGACGTGCTCGTCGCGGCCGGGCTCTTCGACGAGTCGCTGCGAAGCTCGGAAGACTTCGACATGTGGCTTCGCATCGCGCACGCGGGCTGGCGCATCGGTTATCACCGGCGATCGCTCGTCGGCAGCCGTCTGCGCGCGGGCAGCTTGTCCGCGAATCCAATCTCGATGTGCCAGCACATCGTGCGGGTGTTCGACAAGGCGATGCGCGAGCTGCCGTTGACTCAGTCCCAGCGCGCACTCGTGGTCGAGCGGCGGGCGCACTTCGCGGCGCTGTTGCGGATGCACGAAGGCAAGCGCGCGTTTTTCGCGGGCGACGCGAGAACGGCGATCGATGCGTTGAGCGAAGCCAACCTGCACCTGCGCCGCCGGAAGCTGGCGGCGGCGGTCATGGCCATCCGCGTCATGCCGGGACTCCTCCTGCGCGCGTACGACTGGCGGGATCGATTCGTCTTCAAGGCCTCAACCCGGTGACAGAGAGGTGACCGAGGGAGACTGGCCGGCCGAGTTTCGTCCCGTGCTGCGCAAGCTCGTCGCGGACGGGCGGCAGTACTTCGGCGCGGATCGCGTCGCCGTCGAGCCGGTCCGTACGCTCGAGCGCCCGTTCTCGACGCTGCTGCAGATTCGCATCGCGCCCGAGGCCGGCCGCGTCACAGACGCGTTCGTGAAGATCCTCAAGCCTCGCGCCGACACTCCCGCGCAAATCGCTTCGATGCGTCAGAACGTCGTCAAGGACTTCGAGGTCACGAGCCGGGTGCAGCGCGGGCTCTCCGTGTATCCAGGCCTGATGGCCGTGCGGCCAATCGCGTGCTTTCCGGAAGATCTCGCGATCGTCACCGAGCGGGCGCAGGGGACGACGCTGTCCGATCGGCTTGCGCGCGGAGCGGTAGGTTGGCCTCGCGCGCGAACGATGAAAGGTCTGAGCGCGACGCTACGGCAGATTGGCGCGTGGCTGCGCGCGGCACAGGCGTCGTTTCCTCAGGACGGTGCGATTCCGCGCGAGTCGATCGCGGCGTATCTCGACAAGCGGCTCGATGAGTTGGAGCGCTCCGCTTTCATGAGGCTGACCGCGCGCGGCCGCGGAGCGATCGAGGCCTATCGCGATCGGCTCTTCGCGCTCGTGCCGGCCGAATTGAACCCCGTTTGGATCCACGCCGATTTCTGCCCGGAGAACATCATCATCGCGCCGGAAGGCACGGTGACGGTGCTCGACTTCACGATGGCCAAGAGCGGAACGCTCTACACGGATCTCGCGCACCTCTATCTGCGGCTGGATGCGATGAAGGCGAAGCCGTGGTTCAGGCCGCCCGCGATCGATCGGCTGCGGCGCGAGCTGCTCGACGCCTTCGAGCCTGGGCTGACGGACGGCCGTCCGCTCTTCGCGCTCATGCTGCTGCAGCACGTCATTTGCCACCTGGTTGGGCTTCACGAGGGGGAATCGCCGCTTGCGCGCGTCTACAACGCGCGCCTGCACCGCAGACACCGCGCGTGGCTGCGCGCCGTGGCGGGCGTGGACGAACACGGCTGGCGCCGGAGCGCCGGGCGATGAGGATCCTCGTCGATTCGTGCAGCTACAACTGCCAGAACGTCGGCGACCTCGCGATGTTGACGGTTGCCGTCTCGCGCTTGCAGGAGCTGTGGCCGTCCGCACGGATTCAGGTGATCACGAACGCGCCGCACATCGTCACTCGACATTGCGGAGCGGTCGAGACCGTTCCCGTCCGCGGCCGGCGATTGCTGCTGCAGGAACATTTGTTCGGTCGGTTCCGAAAGCTCTTGCCGTCGTCCCTCGCGGACCGATGGGGGCGGGCGGAAGATCGCTTCCGGCGGCGCCGGCCCGATTTCTTCGCCGCGTCGCTGAAGCTGAAGGCGCGGCTCCGCGGCAGCGATGCCGCCGACGTCGACGCGTTTCTCTCTGCCGTTGACAGCGCGGATCTGACGATCGTCAACGGCGCCGGCATTCTCAACGACGCGTTTCCGGAGAACGCGTTCGGCATTCTCGCGACGCTCGATCTCGCCATCGCGCGCGGCACGCCGACGGCGCTCCTCGGCCAGGGGATGGGACCGATGGACGATCCCGAGCTGTGCCGGCGGGCGGCCGACGTGCTCCCGCGCGCCACGCTCATCGGCGTGCGCGAGTCGCAGGCAAGCGTGCCGCTGCTGAAGGCGCTCGGCGTCAGCGCCGCGCGGATAGTGGTAACCGGAGACGACGCCGTCGAGCTCGCGTACTCGGCGATGCGCTCGCGATCGTCGGCATCGCGCGAGCCAGGGATTGGCGTCAACGTCCGCGTCGCGCCATATGCGCGTGTCGCACACGATGTGCTGACGTCGCTGCGCGACGCGTTGACAGGCGCGGCCCGCGCGCATCGCGCGCGTCTGATTCCGATCCCGATCGCGCATCACGGCGGACGGATGGACATCGAAACGCTGCGCGATCTCTTGAGCGGCGCCGATGCCGCCGACGCGCGGGACGGCGGTGCGAACATTGTCACGCCGCGCATGGCCATCGATCGCATCGGCGAGTGCCGCGTGATGGTGACCGGCAGCTACCACGGCGCGGTCTTCGCGCTCGCGCAAGGCATTCCGGTCGTCGCGCTCGCGAAGTCGCCGTACTACGTCGACAAGATGTCCGGCGTCGCCGATCAGTTCGGCGGCGGCTGCGAGATCGTCAGGCTGGATGCCGCGGATTTCGCACCGAGCGTCCGCACAGCCATCGATCGCGCCTGGGCCGATGCGGATCGCGTTCGCGATCCGCTCCTCGCGGCCGCGGCCGATCAGATCCGCCGAGGGCGGGCCGCGTACGCACGCCTTCGAGAGCTCGTCACCGCGAACCCACCAATCCCCGCACGCCTCGTGGGCTGAGTCGGGCGCCCTCGTCGAGGGTATGATTCTCTCTCGACCTGAATCGCACGCATGCTGGAGATACTGTGGGCCTGACGAGAGTGTTCCTGCGCCTCACGGCGCTCGCGGTCGTTGCTACTCTGTTCGTTCCCGTCGTCACCGCCTTTTGCAGCCGCTTGAACATCCCGGCGCCTTGGACGCTCGGCAGCCTCGCCGCGTACCCGGCGCTTGCGCTGGCCGTGGCCGCGGCCGGATGGCTCGTCGTCCGCACCCTTCGTCGATCCGAAGCGGCGCTCGACGATCTCTTCGCGGCGCAGACGCGTTATCTCGACGAGCTGCCGATCCGGTATGTCGACCTCGCGATCTTCGGCGCCGCCGCGGTGAGCCTCTTTCTCGAGCTCGCGGTGATCAGATGGCAGGGCACGGTCTTCGAGTTCTTCGCGTTCTACAAGAATTTCACGCTGCTCTCGTGCTTCGCGGGGTTGGGGATCGGCTATTCGCTCGCGGCAAAGGATCGAACGCCGCTCGCCGCTGTCGTGCCGCTCATCGCGTGGCAGTTCGTGTTCCTCATCGCGTTTCGGTCCGGCATGCCGGAGTGGAGCCTCGCGAGCGTTCGCAATCTTCCGTTTCAAGAGCAGCTGAACATGGGAGTCAACGTCCTCACGACGTTCGCGGAGGGCGTGGCCACTTACGTGTTTCTCTCCGCTGCCTTCGTGCTGACGGCGATCGCCTTCGTGCCGATTGGGCAAGTGTGCGGACGGTTGATGAAGCGCCGCCCGAACCTCCGCGCGTACGGTTTGAATCTCCTCGGCAGCTTGTTCGGCGTCGCGCTCACTTTTTTGGTCAGCTTTCTGTGGACGCCGCCAATCGTCTGGTACGGCTTGTCGTTTGCGGCGATTCTCCTCTTTCACGTGAGACGCACCGTTACGCTCGCGGTCATCGCGTGCACGTCGGTCGCGGCGCTCGTCGTGCTCGCGTGGCCGGTCAGCCCGCTCTGGCTGAAGATTTACTCGCCCTACCAGATGCTCGAGCTCGGCCACACGCCGCAAGGCTACATGGAGATCCGCGCCGCGGGACATTACTACCAGCGCGTCTTCAACCTGTCGAAGCCCGAAGCGCTCGACACCGACCTGCTGCGGATCCGGAACTACTACGATCTCCCGTATCGCGTGTACGGCACGCCGACCGACGTCGCGGTCGTGGGCGCCGGGAGCGGCAACGACGTCGCGGCCGCGGTCCGATCCGGAGCGCGCTATATCGACGCGATCGAGATCGATCCCGCGATCCTCGCGGCCGGCAAGGCGAATCACCCCGAGCATCCGTACGATCAGCCGCAAGTCCGCCCGATCGTCAACGACGCGCGCACCTTTCTTCGCACCCGCGACTGGCACTACGACATGGTCGTCTACGGGCTGCTCGATTCGCACACGCTCCTGAGCCACGCGTCGAGCGTGCGGCTGGATTCGTTCGTCTACACCGTCGAGGGATTCCGCGACGCGAGGTCGCGGCTGAAGGACGGCGGCGTGCTGGTGCTCTCGTTCGCGCTCATCACGAACGAGATGGGCCGCAAGATCCACAAGATGCTCGAGACCGCGTTCGACGGCCAGCAGCCCAAGTGCGTCGAAGGCCGGTACGATCACTCGGTCACCTTCTTCCAATCCAGACGGAGTGAAGTTCATCTGTCGCCGGACGTCCTGCAGCAGCTCGGATTCCGCGAGTGCACGGCGCGATTCGCCGATCCGTCCATGAAGGCGGATCTGTCCACCGACGATTGGCCGTTCTTCTACATGCCTCGGCGGACGTATCCGGTCTCGTACCTCGCGATGATCGGCATCGTGCTCGTGCTCGCGCTCTATCTGATCGTGAGCTTCAGCGAGCGGCCCACGGTCGGCAACCTGCCGTTCTTCTTTCTCGGCGCGGGGTTCATGCTCGTCGAGACGAAGGGCATCACGGAGATGGGGCTCGCGTTCGGCAACACGTGGCAGGTCATCGGCATCGTCATCGCCGGAATCTTGACGATGGCGTTTCTGGCGAATTGGGTGGTGCAGACGCTGAGGATCGAGCGTCCGCTCGTGCCGTACGTCCTGCTTCTCATGAGCCTCGCGATTGGCGTCATCGTCGCGCGAAGCGGAGGGTTCTCGTCGACGGCGGGCGGTCAGCTCGCGGCGGTGATCGTGCTGACGTCGCCGCTCTTCTTCTCGGGCATCGTGTTTTCGTCGCTCATCTCGCGGGACAAGACCAGCGCCGGCATCACGGGCGCGATGGCCGCAAATCTCTTCGGCGCGATGTGCGGCGGCCTGCTCGAATACAACGCGATGTACTTCGGGTTCCAGTTCCTTTATTGGCTCGCGGCGGGATTGTATGCCGCGGCCTTCGTCTCATCGATCACCGCACGCCAACCGGTGTAAACTGCTCGGTCGTGCCTCAGGGCGCGCACTCAGAAGGAGCAGCAGCCGTGAAAAAGATGTGCATTGTCGTATTCGGGCTGGCGTTCGTGACCGGCGGCGTCGCCGACGCGCAAACCGCGAACCCGCTTTCGGCCGGGGCGAAAAGGTCCTACGAGATCATCAAGGGGTATATCACTCGCTCGGCGGAGAAAGTGCCGGAGAGCGACTATGCGTTCAAGCCGTCCCCGGACGTGCGGAGCTTCGGTCAGCTCGTCGGCCACGTCGCCGACGCGAACAACGGGTTCTGCGCCCTCGCGGCAGGCGAGAAGCCGCCGGCGGGAACGTTCGAGGGACCGGTAGGGCCGATCGAGAAGAGCGCCACGACGAAAGCCGCGCTGCAGAAAGCGTTGGCCGATTCGTTCGCGTACTGCGACAAGGTCCACGGCGGCATGACCGACGCCGCCGGCGCCGCGATGGTCAAATCAGTCGTCGGCGAGATGCCGAAGCTCGGACTGCTCGAGTTCAACACGCACCACGACTTCGAGCACTACGGCAACATGGTGACCTACATGCGGCTCAAGAAGATCGTGCCGCCCTCTTCCGAGCCGCGCAAGTAGATCGCGGTTCGCTATTCGGCGATGCAGTAGAGCGACTTGAAGCCGCGCAGGTAGATCTCGTTGTCGACCAGCGCGGGCGAGGCATTGAAGCCGTCGTCGAGCTTGTTCTCGGCGAGCACTTCGAACGCGGGACCGTGCTTGAGGACGACGGTCATGCCTTGCTGGCTCGGGATGTAAACTCGGCCGGCGGCGCCAACGGGTGAGGCAAACACGTTGGCCGCCGCCTCGAGCCGAGTCACCTGGTAGTGCGGCTTGCCGGTTTTCGCGTCGAACGCCGACAGCAAGCCGTTGTTCGACTTCAACAGATACAAGATGCCGTCGTAGAGCAGGGGAGAGGGCACGTACGGCGTGTCGCGATCGAGCGACCATACGAGCGCCGGCGTGTTCGTGATGTCACCCTTCGCGTCGGCAAAGCGCACGGCCTTCAGATTGTTACCGCGAAATCCCGCCGTGAGAATCACCATTCCGTCCTCGGCCACCGGCGACGGGATCGGATTCATCGTCGTGCCGCCGCCGAACCAGAGCAACTTGCCGGTCTCGAGGTCGTAGCTGCGGACCTGCTTCATTCCGCTCGTCACGACCTGCGCTCCGCCGGGGTGCGTGACGACGAGCGGCGTGGCCCATGAGTCGATCTCGTCGCGCGCCGTGCGCCAGCGCTCTTCGCCGGTGCGCTTGTCGAGCGCGGTGATGAACGACTCGCCCTGGTGATCCCACACGACGACGAGCGTGTTGCCGTGGAGCGCGGGCGAGCTGCCCTCGCCGAACTGATTGCGCATCCGCTTGTCGCCGAGATCCTTCTGCCAGGCCGGCGTGCCCTTCATGTCGTACGCGTAGAAGCCGCGCGACTCGAAGGACGCGATGACGTGTGTGCCGTCGGTGACGATCGACGGCGACGCCCATGTGCCCCATTCCTGATGGCTGGCTTCGTGCGGCGCTTCTTCGCGCGCGACGCGCTCCCACACGACGCGTCCATCTTTGCGATTGAGCGCCATCACGACGTACTTGTGCGGCCCTGGCGACGTGCCGCGCGCCGCGTGCGCTTCGGCCTCGCTGACGCCGACGGGAACCGCGGTGGAGATGAAAACGAGATCGCCCCAGATCACTGGCGTGCCCGCGCCACGACCCGGGATTTCTTTCTTCCACCGAACGTTCTTGGTCTCGCTCCACTGAAGCGGCGGCTTCGCGAGCTTGGAGACGCCGGTACCGCTAGGACCGCGCCACTGGGGCCAATACCTGTCGCCATCGGCCGCGGACAACGCCGCGTTGAAACCGGCTGCGCAAACAGAGACTGCAAGGGCGCCCGCGAGCGCACGGACCACGGCAGGCATCGTCATAGACGCAGAAACCTCCGGCTCTTCTTACGCCACACGGGCGGCGGGTGTTTCCTGCGTATCGTCCGGCTTGCGCCGGCCTCCTCTTCCGGAGCGCGATCGGACACGGGACAGCCACCACGAGAATCGGCGGATGGCCAGCGCGATTCCAGTCCAGACGAGGAAGGCGCCGCCGATGCAGGCGAGTCCCGCCAGCGCTTCGCCCGGAAGGCCGCCGAGCTCGCCGGTGTGAGCGAATCGCAGCCAGCCGCGGACTTTCTGCCCGAGGCTGCTGCGATCGTAGGGCTCCCAACGGATTTCCGAGCCGGTCGCGGCGTCGAGGGTGAGCGTGGATCGCGCGAAGCTGTTCCAGTGCTCGCGATCCGACATCGAGAAGGAAACCGGGCCGCCCGCACGAGCGGGCAGGCGAACGATCATCGCGCGCCACGTCGGAAGTCGCTGCCCGGCGCGCGCCTGCAGCGGCGCAAGCGCGATGGTCTCTGCTAAACGTTCGACGACCGCAGGCGCGGCGCGACCTTGACCTTGTACCACCGGCCGCGGGCTGCCGGTCAGCGTGTAGACGAGATTGCTCGCCCACGGATACGAGATGACCATGCCGCTCGCGGTCAGGACGATCAGAATTGGCGCCGACCACAAGCCGATCGCGTTGTGCCAGTTGAAGTCGCGCGGCTTGCCGCGCAGGCCGCGGCGGAACCACACGACGGCCGAGACGTGCGTCAGCTTCCACTGCCGCGGCCACCAGAGATACAGCCCGGTGATCGCGAGCACGAGGAACGCCGCGTTGCACGCGCCCGTGATCGCGCGCGCCGTCGCACGATGTTCGCCTTCGACCGCCAGCCAGCGGTGCACGTTCGTCACGTTTCGATAGAACGCTCGCGCTCTCGCGGAGCCCGTGCCCAGGACGTCGCCCGTGTACGGATTCACGAAAACGCTCCGCTGCCCGCCGATCGCGACCGCCGCGGAGGCCGACGGATCCGAGTCGAGCGCGATCGTCGCGATCTGCGCGTCTGGAATCGCCTCGCGCACGCGCGCCGTGAGCGCGTCGAGATCGAGCCTCGCCGCGCCTGGCGGCGCGACGACGACGCGCTGCGATCGCTCGACGATCGCGAGGACCGATTGCTGAAACGTCAGCAACGCGCCGGTCACCGACATCGTGAGGATGACGATGCCGGCGATCGTGCCGGCGAGAAGATGAAGCCAGAACAAAACGCTACGGAGCTTCATGATGAACTGTGGGAGGCTGAGTGTTGAGAGGCCGTGTCGCCGTCATAGCTCGGACCATTGCCGCAACAAGTTGTGATACACGCCGGTCAGCTGCACGGCGGACGGATGGTCGGGCGCGTCGCGCACCAGACGTTGAATGGCGGTATCCATGTCGAAGAGCAGCGTCCGGCGCGCGTCGTCGCGCACGAGGCTCTGAATCCAGAAGAACGACGCGACGCGTGCGCCGCTCGTCACTGGCGTAACGTGATGCAGGCTCGTCGAGGGATAGAGCACCATGTCGCCCGCGGGCAGCTTGACGCTGTGCACGCCGTACGTGTCTTCGACCACCAGCTCGCCGCCTTCGTACTCGTCCGGCTCAATCAGGAAGAGCGTTGCGGACAAATCGGTCCTGACGCGATGCGGCGTGCCGGGTACCTGGCGAATCGCGTTGTCGACGTGGCTGCCGAAGGAATGTCCGCCCGAGTACTTGTTGAACATCGGCGGATAAACCTTCAGCGGGAGCGCCGCCGACATGAACAGCGGGCTTCGCTGCAGCGCGGCGAGAATCACCTCGCCGAGCTCGCGCGCGAGCGGTCCATCCTCGGGCAACTGCAGGTTGTGCTTCGCGCGGGACGACTGCGCGCCCGCGGTCGCGCGTCCGTCGATCCACGGCGCGCGATCGAGCACGCCCCGCGCCTGCGAGACCTGCTCTCGGGTGAGAACGGAAGGTACGTGAAGGAGCAACGGCGCCGCCTAGAAACGAACCGACGTGGAGAGCAGAAACGACCGCGGCGTTCCCGGGTTGTAGCGCCCGCCGTTGTTGTTGATGTTCCGGATGTACACGCGGTCCGTCACGTTGTGAGCGTTCAGGCGCAGCGTCAACCGCTGGTTGATCGGGACCTCGACGAGCGCGTCCGCGACGGTGTAGCCGGGAATCACGATCGTGTTCGCCGCGTTCACGAACGTACGATCGAGATAGCGCACGCCGCCGCCGAGCCGGATCTCACGCGGCAGCCGCACCGTCGTCCAGAGGCTGCCGGACACTTCGGGCGTCAGCGTGAGCCGCCGCCGGTCGAGCGCCGGATTCTGACTCGCTACCTCCGAATCCAGATACTGCACGCTCAAGTTGACGTCCCACCGCGGCGTGATGCGTCCGACGACGCCGAGCGCGACGCCTTTGACGCGCTGTTCGTCGTCTTGATTGAAGATGGGCGGCACCGCCGCCGCGTCGGCGACGAAGATGACGTTCTCGTTCTCGGTGTAGAAGTACGCGCCGCTCAGTTGCAGACGGCTGTTGCGGACGTCCCACTTCGTCCCCACCTCGTAGTTCGTCGACTCCTGCGGATCGACGTTGGGGTTGTTCTGGTTCGAAGCGGACGCATTCAGCTGGAAGTTGGCGGAGCCCGGTGGCGTGATCGACGAACCGAATGACGCGTAGACGTTGCCGGATCGGTTCAACCGATAGACGAGTCCAGCCTTGCCGCTGACGAGCACGTCCCGCGCCGAGAGATCCGTGACAACCCCGGTCGCCGAGATCGCGTGCGATCTGGTTTCGTAGGCTTCGACACGCACACCCCCGCTGAGGCGGACTCGAGAGCCGAGATCGAACGCGTCGAACACGTAGACCGCGGCCGTGTCCGTGCTGCCATCCGTCAACGCGCCGGTGCGGACGATGTTCGTGCCGGTGACCGGACTGAAGACGTCGGGATGATTGAGATCGATCGGCGCGCGCGTGCCGACGCCGGTCAGCGTAGGCGCGAGCTGGCGCTCGCGCGTGAGCTCGAGCCCCGCGCTGAGATCGTGACGGATGCCGCCGATCGAGGGCCGCGCGGTGAGGCTCGCGTGATTCGAGAAGATGTCGTTGTCGCGCTCGTTCGCCTGACGGCTGAGCGTCACCCGATTCGTCGCGGCGTCGTATGCGGCGGCGTTGCCGATCGACGTAATCAGCGCGCGACGAGTCGTTTTGTTGTAGCGCGCTTGATTCCGAAGCGTGAGGCCAGGATGAATGTCGTGCTCGAAGCGGAGCATGACGTTGTCCTGACGCACCCTGTCGTAGTCGACGTCGGGGCTGCCGTAGTACGTGTCCTGATCGACGGGCGCCGGGCCGAGTGCGGCGCCAGGCGTCAACGGTCCGATTGGTGACGCCGCCGCGGGGAGGCCGTAATCGGCAAGGTTGTCCTGCCGCATGATTTGTCCCGACAGCGTCGCGCGCGTCGCGGTGCCGAGCCCGAACGCGATCGACGGCGCGATCGATTTGCTCCCGCGCTCGACGAAATCGCGTCCGGCCACGCCGCCGTCGTCGACGAGCGCGTTCACGCGAACCGCCGCGCTCCCGAGAAACGTGCCGGGACGTCCGAGCGCGATCGGGTGATTGACGTCGATCGTCGCGCGGACGTGATCGCCGGCGCCGTAGCTGAACGTTCCCGCGCGCAAGCGCTGGATGGCCGGCGTCTTCGTCGTGAGGTTGATGTATCCCGCCGCGTTCGCGCGCCCGACGTCGGCGCCGGTCGGCCCCGAGAACACCTCGATCTGCTCGAGGTTGAACACGTCGCGCGCGATCAACCCGTCGTCGCGCACGCCGTCGACGAACAAGCTGTTGTTCGCCGAGAACCCGCGCATATTGAACATGTCGCCGGTGGTGTTCGAGGCGCCGCCGCCTTCGCCGGCCTGCATCGTGATGCCTGGCACGTTGCGCAGGGCGTCGCTCAGCGTGGACGCGCCCTGCTCGTCGATCAGCGCGCGCGGAATCACCTGGATCGTCTGCGGCGTCTCGGTCAGCGGCGCGGCGTATCTCGGCGACACGACGCGCGGCAGGACGCCGCTGACTTCAACCGCGGCGGCGTCGACGCGCAGCTCGATCGTCACCGTGCTCGGATCGAGGAATCGGTGCGACAAGCTCGTGCCCGCGAGCAGCCGATCGAGCGCTTGCGTCGCGCTCAACACGCCGGACACGCCAGCCGTCGTCAGGTCGCGCACCACATCGTCCGCGACGCGCACGGTCAATCCCGTCAGCCGTTGAAATTCCTGAAAGGCCGCGCGAAGGGGACCAGCCGCGATCGCGAAGCGAAAGACGGGCGGATCCTGCAGCGCGGCGTGGACCGGGTCCGCTTCGACGGTCGTGTGCTTGGTGGGGGGGATGACGGACGGCCGGCGCTCCGCGGCGTTGATCGGAGGGAGCGAGCCGACGACCGCGCCAATGACGAGCCATGGCGATCGCGATCGGCCGCGGCGTTGCTTACGGTGTTCTCGAGCCTTCATGAGCGCCTCCGGATTGGCGCGGCATGACGGCGTCCGCTAGAATGCGAATGCCGAACGCGTCACGCGCCAGTCGTGTGATCGGGTCCATCCAGGCCTTGTTCGGTACCGCCCGCCGGGTGTTCGCGCACTCGGCGGGCACTTTTTTTTGGGTCCTGTTCGAGGCCGGCGATGTCAGCGGGCCGGCCCAAACCGCCAAAATGAGATCAATCTCATTTCGGCTCGGTCAACGATATATCCGACCATTTCGGTCGTCAATGGTTTTTCTCGCGGCGGCCCCTCGGCCACCGCATACTAATTAAGGTGAGACCCCGAACCGGTGTCTGCGCTCTGACCCTCGTCGGCCTGTTCGCTCTCAGTGTATTCGCGCGCGAGCAGCAGCAGCAGACGTCCGGCCAGCCGCCGTCGGATCAGTCACAGCAGCCCCCGAAGCCCATCTTTCGCACCGGCGCCGAGCTCGTTCGCGTCGACGCCGTCGTCCTCGATCGCAACGGCCGGCCGGTCACCTCGTTGACGCAGGCCGACTTCGAGCTGCAGGAAGGGGGCGTGACCCAGGAGATCCGATCGTTTCAATACGTCGAAGCGGACGGGCAGCCGGATGCGGACGATGAGCTGTCGCTGACGATTCGATCGCGATCGCACGCGGCGATGGAGGCGGCAAAGGACAACGTCCGCCTGTTTCTGATTTTCTGGGACGAGTATCACATCGGACAGATGATGAGCGCGAACCGCGCTCGCTCGTCGCTCGCGCAGTTCGTGCGCACCGCGTTCGGCCCGACCGACATCGTCGGCTTCATGGATCCGCTGACGCCGATCGACGCGATCCAATTCACGCGCGATCGGCTCGAGCTCTTCGAGCGCACGCGCCGGCTGATCGGCCGATCCGGTGTTTACGTCCCGACGCGCAGCGCCGTCGAGGACGCGCAGCTTCAGCGCGGCGATGTCGAGCGGCTGCGATCGGAAGTCACCGTATCGGCGCTGAAGTCCGCCGTCGTCCATCTCGGCGGTCTGCGCGACGGGCGGAAGTCCATCATCCTCATCAGCGAAGGCCTCCGCGGCATGATGCGCGACGGGCAGTCGGTGATGACGGATCTCATTCGCGCGGCGAACGACAACAACACCGCGATCTACGTGCTCGATCCGAGAGGCTTCGGCACGCAGCGGTTTCCGTCGATGTTCGAGCCCGTGTCGGCCGATACCGGCGGCCAATATTTCAGGAGCAACGATCTCCTGCAGGCGATGAAGCAGGTCGTCACGCAGTCGAGCGGGTTCTACCTTCTCGGCTACTCGCCGGCGCCGAACCCGATGGACGGCAAGTTCCACAAGATCAGAGTGCGCGTGAAGCCATCCGGGCTCGACGTCCGCGCGCGATCCGGATACTGGGCGCCGAGCGTGTCGGACATGGAGCGCGCGCGCGCGAAGGCGGCGGACGCCGTACTGCCGCCCGACGTGCAGCGCGCGTTGACGGAGCTGCCGTCGTCGACCGCGCACCGGTCGATCGATCTGTGGGCTGGCGCGTCGCTCGATCCGGCGGGTCCCACCGTCCGCGTCAGTTGGGTGCCGCGCGCCGGCGCGCCCGCGCAGCCGAAGAGAACGCTGAACGTCGCGGCGGTCGCGGCGCGCGATTCGTTGATCGTGTTCGAAGGGCCGATCGCCGCCGAGGGGGCGGCCTTCCGCGCGATTCCCGGCCCGTTGAAGTTGACGGTGACCGTGACCGACGGCGCGGGCGAGCTGATCGATCGAGACGTGAAGACGATCGACGTTCCGGATCCGTCGGCCACCGCGCTCGCGATCGGCGCGCCGGCGGTGTTTCGCGCGCAGAACGCGCTCGAGCTCCGGACCCTCGATCGCAGCCCGACCGCGATTCCGTTCGCCGGCCGTGAGTTCGTCCGGACCGATCGGCTGTTCATGCGGTTCACGGTCTACGGCGCCGGCGCGGCCACCGCGAAGGTCACGACGCGCATCATCAGCCAGTGGGGGAAAGATCTCGCGGAGCTGCCGGTGACGCGCCGCGCGCCCGATCAGAATCAGTACGAGATCGATCTGCCGCTCTCGTCGGTCGCGCGGGGCGACTTCCTCATCGCAATCGGCGCCGAGGCGGGATCCGAATCGGTCAGGACGTTCGTTCCGATTCGCGTCCTTCGATGACTGCTTCCGGCTTCAGCCGGAAGCGCATCATCAGTTGACAGAAATCGAAAGGCTGGCGAAAATCGCTGCACGGGAGTGCCTCACGCGTGACGAGACGGCGTTCGCTCCTACTGCTTGCCGCGATCCTGTCCGTGTCGCTGACAGGCTTCGCGCGCGATTCGCTGCGAGCCGTCGCGCCTCCCTCGCTTCCCGATCGGCTCACCGATCGTGAGTTCTGGGATCTCGTCTCGGACTTCTCCGAGCCCAACGGCGAGTTCCGATCCGACAATCTCCTCTCGAACGAAATCTTCCTGCAGTACGTGATCCCCGAGCTCGCGCGTCCGGCGCGGATGAATCGCGTCTATCTCGGCGTCGGTCCCGAGCAGAACTTCACCTACATCGCGGCGCTCAAGCCTCGCATGGCCTTCATCGTCGACATCCGGCGCGGCAATCTTCAGCTGCACCTGATGTACAAGGCGATCTTCGAGCTCTCGAGCGATCGCGTCGACTTCGTGTTCCGGCTCTTCTCGCGCAAGCGGCCCGACGGGTTGAGCGCGAAGGCGAGCGCGCACGAGATCTTCACCGCGCTGGGCAATGTCGAGCCGAGCGAAGCGCTCTTCAAACAGAACCTGAAGGTGATTCAGGATCACCTGACGAAGAAGCGCAACCTGCCATTGTCGTCAGAGGATTTGAAGGGCATCGAGTACGTGCACGGCACGTTCTCGTGGTACGGGCCTGGACTGTCGTACTGGTCGACCGGCGGACGCGGCGGCGGCAGGAACGCGCCCACGTATTGGGATCTGATGGTTGCCGACGATGGGAAAGGGCAGACGCGGAGCTTTCTCGCGACGGACGAGAATTTTCAGGTGCTGAAGGATCTGCACGAGAAGAATCTCTTCGTGCCGATCGTTGGAAACTTCTCCGGCCCGAAAGCGCTCCGCGCGGTCGGCCGGTACGTTCGCGAGAAAGAGGGGACGGTCGCCGCGTTCTATCTCTCGAACGTCGAGCAGTATCTGAGCCGCGACGGCAGCTGGTACACGTTCTGCGGGAACGTCGCGGCGCTGCCGCTCGACTCCTCGAGCACGTTCATCCGCTCGGTGCGCAACAGTACCTACGGGCCAGGCGTCGGCCTCGACTCCGAGCTCGGCAACATGGCCGAGGAAGTCAAGGCCTGCACGCCTGCCAATCGTTGAGCGCTATTGAATCGGCGTCACGACGATCTTCTTGAACCACACCTTCGCGTGATCGCCCTGCACCATGATCGGTCCAGGCGCGAGCTCGTCGGCGTCGAGCGCGCCGCCGGTGATCGCCTGAATCTGCGAGTTGTCGTGCACCTTCTGCCCGTTCAGCGTCGCGCTCACGCGGTTTCCGACAATGGTCACGTCGAGCGTCTGCCATTCGCCGGCCGGCTTGCTCGCGTTCACCAGCGGCGGCACCCATGCGTAGATCGCGGCGTGGCCGTGGCTCTCGGTCGGCTTGCCGAAGTCGTCGAGGATCTGCAGCTCGTACCGGCCGCGCAGGTAGAGCCCGCTATTGCTGCCTTCGGCGAGCTTGTACTCAGCCTGCACCCGGAAGTCCTTGAACTTCTGCTTCGACACGAGGTTGCTCGCGGGGGGCGCGTTCGTGAGGACGCCGTTCTCGACCGACCAGTTCGTGACCTTGTCGCCTGACTGCGGACCGAAGGCATCGTAGGAGGTGCCGCCGAAGAGCTCGACGGGCTTGCCGTACGAGTGCTTCGCGTTCGCGTCGGACGCCGGCCACTTCGGCGGACGAACGCCGACCCAGTTGATCGTGCGCTCGCGATCGACGTGGCTGCCGATGAGCTTTTCCCCCTGCAGCTTCGCGCGGAATTCGAGGCCGGGTTTGTTGTCGCGCCCGGGCTGCATCTGGAAGACCAGCGTGCCGTTCTCGACTTTCACGCTTGCGAGCGGCACCGGGCTGCCGCCGCGATTCAAGAACATTCCCTTCAATTGGCCGCCCTGATCGGTGACCTCCAGCCAGTAGACGCGGTTCGCGTCCTCGCCGGTGCCGGTGATGTTCCAGCGTCCGGTGAATCCCTGTTGAGCGGTCGCCGGGGCGAGCGCGGCGATGACGACGAGCGTCGAGAGAGCGGTGAGCATGCGCATGGGGTGGGATGCTAATACGTCGCACGGGCAGGATCAACCGAGGCAGTTCGAATAGAATTCCGGTGAACCCTTGAACCCGTGAACCCTTGAACCCGTGAACCCGTGAACCCGTGAACCCGTGAATCCTTGAACCATGCTCCAAATCATTCGCAGCCGCACCGTGTATGACGTCTGCATCGTCGGCTCCGGCGCCGGCGGCGGGATGGCCGCCAAGGTGCTGACCGAGGCGGGCGCCAACGTGGTCATGCTCGAAGCGGGTCCGATGTGGAATCCCTCCGCGGATTCGTACATGTTCCGCTGGACGTACGACTCGCCGCGGCGGGGCGCCGCGACCGAGAAGCAGCAGTTCGGCGAGTTCGACGCGGCGTTCGGCGGATGGACGCTCGAAGGCGAGCCCTACACGAACGGCGCGGGCAGCCAGTTCGACTGGTTCCGATCGCGGATGCTCGGCGGACGCACGAACCATTGGGGGCGGATCTCGCTTCGCTTCGGTCCCGACGACTTCCGCAGGAAGAGCCTCGACGGCCTCGGCGACGATTGGCCGATCACGTACGACGACATGAAGCCGTACTACGATCGCGTGGACTCGCTCGTCGGCATCTTCGGCAGCAAGGAAGGATTGCCGAACGATCCCGACGGCGTGTTCCTGCCGCCGCCGAAGCCGCGCTGCTACGAGCTGCTGATCAAGCAGGCGGCCGATCGGCTGAAGATCACGTGCGTCCCGAGCCGCCTGTCGATCCTCACGCAGCCGTTGGGCAATCGCATGGCGTGCCACTACTGCGGCCAGTGCAACCGCGGCTGCGCGCAGCACTCGAATTTCTCGTCGCCGTCCGTGCTGATTCCGCCTGCAATGGCGACCAAGCGGTTGACGATCGTCGCCAACGCCATGGCGCGCGAGGTCACCGTCAACGATCAAGGTCTTGCGACGGGTGTCGCCTACATCGACAAGGGCAGCGGGCGCGAGAATCACGTTCAAGCGCGCATCGTCGTCCTCGCCGCGAGCGCGTGCGAGTCGGCGCGCATCCTCCTCAACTCGAAGTCGGCGAAGTTTCCGCAGGGACTCGGGAACTCGAGCGGCAACGTCGGGAAATACCTGACCGATACGACCGGCCTCAGCGTCCAGGGCTTCATCCCGAAGTTGATGGGGGGCGTGAAGCACAACGAAGATGGCGTCGGCGGGATGCACATCTTCATGCCGTGGTGGCTCGACAACCGCAAGCTCGATTTTCCGCGCGGCTATCACATCGAGCCGGGCGGCGGCCGCGGGATGCCGAGCTTCGGCTTCATGGGTGGAATCCAGAATCACGTGCGCGCCGCCGGCGGAACGAAGGGACCCGGTTATGGAACGTCGTTGAAGGACGACTATCGCCGCTTCTATGGCGCGACGGTCGGCTTCGCCGGGCGCGGCGAGATGATCCCCAACAAGGACACCTACATGGAGATCGATCCCGCGGTCGTCGACAAGTGGGGCATCCCGGTGCCGCGGTTCCATTTCAAGTTCCTCGAGTACGAGATCAATCAGGCGAAGCACATGCAGGAGACGTTTCGCGCGATCATCGCGGAGATGGGCGGCACGCCGATGAGCGACATGCCGACGCGCGATCGCCTCTACGGGCTCGCGCCCGGCGGACGGATCATCCACGAGCTCGGCGTGACGCGAATGGGCAACGATCCGAACACGTCGGTGCTGAACAAGAACTGCCAGGCGCACGATTGCCGGAACGTCTTCGTCGCGGACGCGGGACCGTTCGTCTCGCAGCCGGACAAGAACTGCACGTGGACGATCCTCGCGCTGTCGATGCGCACGAGCGAGTTCATCGCCTCGGAGCGGAAAGCGGGAAGCTTATGACAACCCTAGATCGACGGACGATGCTCAGGCTGATGTCGGCGGCGCCGGCCGCGGCGGCATTCGCCATCACCGAGGTCGAGGCGCGCCACGCGCACGCGCTCGCGCAGCAGGCGCGCGACGCGGCGCAGAAGAAAGGCGCGGCGTTCGCGCCGAAGTTCTTCACGGCGCACGAATACGCGACCGTCAGGCTCTTGGTCGACATGATCATCCCAAAGGACGAGCGATCCGGCAGCGCGACCGAGGCCGGCGTCCCGGAGTTCATGGACTTCACGATGATCGATCAGCCCGCGCGTCAGGTCGCGATGCGCGGCGGCTTGTCGTGGCTGGACGGCGAATCCGAGCGGCGGTACGATCGGCGCTTTGCCACCGCGACGCCCGCGCAGCGCGACGAGCTCCTCGGCGACATCGCGACGTACGGCACGCTGAAGCCGGGACTCAGCCACGGCCAGGCGTTCTTCCGCAGCTTCCGCGATTTGACCGCGGCCGGTTTCTGGACGAGTAAGATGGGGATGACCGATTTGGGATACATGGGCAACACCGTTGTGGCCAAGTGGGATGGCTGTCCGACAGAGCAGCTTCAGAAGCTCGGACTCGCCTGATCGATGATCGCTTCCGATTCCCGCGGGGCGAGGGTCTTCCTCGCCTCGTTTCTCGTACTCTTCCTCGAAGTTGCGCTGATTCGCTGGATGCCGGCGTACATCCGGCTGCTCGCCTACTTCTCGAACTTCATCCTCCTCGCGAGCTTTCTCGGGATCGGCATCGGCTGTCTGCTCGCGCCGTCGCGAAAGCAGCTCTTCGCGTGGTTCCCGCTGCTGCTGGCGATCGTCATCGCGGCCGTCTACTTTTTCCGCCTCGAAGTGTCGGTCGCGACGACCGGCAGCATCTACTTCACGAGCGGCACGGCGCAGCCGGTCGTGGTCGTCGAGAGCACGATGCTGCTGCCGCTCGTCTTCGTGATCGTGGCCGCGCTGTTCGTCACGCTCGCGCAGCGGATGGGGAAGGAGATGGCCGCGCTGCCGCCGCTCGGCGGATACACGCTCAATCTGCTGGGAAGCCTCGCGGGCGTCGCGCTGTTCGCGGTGATCTCGTGGCTGCAGCTGTCGCCCACGTGGTGGTTCGCGATTGGGTGCGCCGCCGCGCTGCCGTTCTTGATCTCGCCCGCGGCCGATGCTGTATCGGATGCGGTTTCGAGCGCGCGCCGGATCCGTCCGATGCTCGTCCTCGACATCGTGCTCCTCGCCGTGTCGCTGGTGCTCGTGCACACGCTCGCGCGCAACTCGTTGTGGTCGCCGTACTACAAGATCACCGTCGCTCAGGAAGGCGCCGACACGGTCGTCGAGGTCAACAACATCTTCCATCAGTCGATGGCGCCGGTCGACCACAAGGAATATTTCTACCAGTGGCCGTACATGGTGTTTGGCGACACGTTCGAGAACGTGCTCGTGCTCGGCGCGGGTTCGGGCACCGACGTCGCCGCGGCGCTGAAGCACGGCGCGCGGCACGTCGACGCCGTCGAGATCGATCCCGTGATCGTCCGGCTCGGCCGCGCGTACCATCCCGATCGCCCGTATTCCGATCCGCGCGTCACCGTCGTCACCGATGACGCGCGGCACTTCCTGCGAACGACGACGAAGACGTACGACCTCGTCGTCTTTGCGCTGATCGATTCGCTGACGATGCAGTCGAGCTTTTCGGGGGTGCGGCTCGAGAGCTACATGTTCACGGAAGAGTCGTTCCGCGCCGTCAAGGATCGTCTCGCGCCGAACGGGCTGCTCGTCGTCTACAACTACTTCCGAGAGCCGTGGCTCGTCGATCGGCTGGCGAACATCTCCGCCGCGGCGTTCGGGCAGGAGCCGCGCGTGCACGTGCACGAAGCGCGCGCCTACCTCGGCGTCCTGATGGCGGGGCCGCGCCTCCTCTCGCTCGAGAAAGATCCGGAGATCCCCGATCGCGTGACGGCTTTCGGCCAGTCGCACGCGTCCAGTCCCGCGCGCATGCACGCGCGCGATCCGCGCATCGAGCCCGCGCGCGACGATTGGCCGTTTCTTTATCTCAGAGACCGCCACATTCCACGGCACTACATCGCGGCGCTCGCGCTGATCCTCGTTCTGTCCGCCGTCGCCGTGCTGCTCGTGATTCGCGGGCAGGAGGGACGCTGGTCGTGGGGGTTCTTCCTCCTCGGCGCCGGGTTCATGCTGCTCGAGACGAAGTCGATCATCCAGTTCGCGCTGCTGTGGGGATCGACGTGGGTGGTCGCGTCGCTCGCGATCGCGTCCGTGCTGACCATGGCGCTCGCCGCGAACTACATCGTCTCGAGAGTCGAGATCGCGCGGCCGTGGCTCGTCGGCGCCGCGTTGCTCGCGCTGCTCGCGCTGAACTTCTTGATCCCGGTCGGCGCGATACGGTTCGAGAGCCGGATCGTGGAATCGATCTTCTACGCGACGCTGATGTTCAGCCCGATCCTCTGCGCCGGCTTGTTGTTCGGATCGGCGATCAAGCGATCGACTTCTCTCCCGCGCGACTACGGCACGAACCTCCTCGGCGCGATGGTGGGAGGCGTGGGCGAGTACCTGTCGCTCGTGACCGGGTTCCGCGCGCTGCTGCTCGTCATCGCGCTTTGCTACATCGGCGCTATCGCGGCGAGGCGGCGTTAGAGCACCCTGATCTTGATGCTGCGATAGGCGACGCGGTCTCCATGATCCTGGAGCGCGATGTATCCCGACGGCTCGCGCCCGTAGCGCGTCGCATCGCGGTGCGGGCTCGCTTGAAGACGCGCGAGCCAATCAGGGCTGAAGAGCTCGTACTCCACGATCTTCACGCCGTTCAACCAGTGCTCGACGTGGGTGCCGTTGGCGATGATGCGGACCTCGTTCCACGATCCCACGGGACGCGTGACGTTCGAGGCCGGCGGATACAAACCGTAGCAGGCGCCCGCGGACGAGAGCGGGCTCGCGCCGTCCGGATGACCGGCATTGTCGAGGACCTGCATCTCCGGTCCGGTCTGGAACGTAGAGTCGGCCGCCTCGCTCACGCGGTACATGATCCCGCTGTTGCCGCCGGGCGCGATCTGCCACTCGATCGCGAGCTCGAAATTCGCGAATTGATCGATGGTGATCACGTCGCCGCCGCCGGACACGCGCGTGAGCGCGCCGCCGGCGACCTGCCATCCACCGGGCATGCCCGCCTGCTTGAAGCCGCGCCACCCCGAGGTCGTCCGGCCGTCGAAGAGGAGCCGCCATCCCGCGGCCCGTTCGGCGGCCGTGAGCGTGTTTGGTCCCTGCGGCTCGTCGGTACTGCCCGGAGCGCTGGGGTTCGGATCGGAACACGCCGCGCAGACGGCGATGGCGGCGATGGCGTATCCGAGCGCGCCGCGCCGTTCGTAACGTGAAGTGCGCACCGCGCTCCAGTATGGCGCACGCGAGCCGCGAAGCGACGACGGCAGACCTGCAGTAGAATGACGCGACGAACTTTCTCCAGAGAGGCCATCATGACGGAACAAGACGAACCTCAGCAGCCGAACGAGCCTTCGGGCCTCACGCGGCGCGATTTCATGAACAAGACCGCCGTCGCCGGCGCAGGCCTCGTCATCGTGCCACGCCACGTGCTCGGGCGCGGCATGCAGGCGCCGAGCGATACGGTCAACATCGCGACCGTCGGCGTCAGCGGGATGGGTTCGAGCAACACGAACGCCGTCCTGAGCCAGAACATCGTCGCCTTCTGCGACGTCGACTACGGCCTCCTCGACGCGCGCATCGATCAGTGGAAGAACCCGCCGCCGCCTCGGGGCGGCGGTGCGCCGGCCGCCGCGCAGGGGCGGGGCAACCGCCGGCCGCAGCGCGAGCCGACCCCCGCGCAGCTCGCGGCGAACGAGAAGCGGCCGCGTCAGGATCAGGCCGCGAACATGAAGCGGTTCGTCGAGGTGCAGCTGCCGAAGATTCAGCGCTATCGCGACTACCGCGAGATGCTCGACAAGCAGAAGGACATCGACGGCATCATCGTTGCGACGCCCGATCACATGCACGCGGCGATCGCATCCGCCGCGATGGATGTCGGCAAGCACGTCTACGTGCAGAAGCCGCTCTGCTGGTCGGTCGATGAAGCGCGCACGCTCGCGAAGAAAGCGAAGGACCATCCGAAGCTCGTGACCCAGATGGGCAATCAGGGTCACTCGCGCGACGAAGCGCGTCTCGGCTACGAGTACATCAACTCGGGCGCGATCGGCGAGATCCGTGAAGTCCACGTCTGGACCAACCGTCCGTTCGGCTACTGGCCGCAGGGCGTGCCGCGTCCCGCGCCGCTGCCGCCGCGCCTGCAGGATCCTGACGTCGCCGCCAAGCGCTGGCGTGGCGCGGACGTCGACGCGAAGATCGCGGCGTGGTTCCAGGGCGGCGCCAGCTCGACGCCGTCCGATCAGCTCTCGTGGGATCTGTTCCTCGGCGTCGCGCCGCCGGTCGAGTACCACCCGATCTATCACCCGTTCAACTGGCGCGGCTGGGTCGACTGGGGCCAGGGCGCGCTCGGGGACATGGGCGCGCACTTGATCGATCATCCGTTCTGGTCGCTGAAGCTCGGGATGCCCACGGTGATCGAGACGCGATCGACGCCGTTCAACGGCGCGTCGTTCCCGACGGCGACGACGACGTACTACGAGTTCCCGTCGCGCGGCAATCTGCCGGCGGTGAAGCTGACGTGGTACGACGGCGGGTTGACGCCGCCGAAGCCGGCGGAGATCGGCGACGAGAATCTGAACGGCGAGGGCGGCATCATCTACATCGGCAGCAAGGGGAAGATGATGCAGGAGACCTACGGCCTGAACCCGCGCCTGCTGCCCGACTCGAAGCACGCGTCGACGCCGCGGCCGAAGCAGATCCTGCCGCGGATTCCGCACGAAGCGCACGAGATGAACTGGGTGGATGCGATCCGCGGGCACCAGGAAGCCTCGAGCCCGTTCGAGTACGCCACGGCGCTCACCGAGGTCATGCTGCTCGGGATCGTGTCGCTGCGCGCGGGCGGGAAGATCCACTACGACGCCGCGAACCGGCGGATCACGAACAAGATCGTCAACGAGAACAGCCGCGACGGCGACATCGATCCGAATCAGTTCCTGTCGCGGGAATACCGTCCGGGCTGGACACTCTAACTGCGCCTGCAGGGCGGCGGTTTCGGCCGCCGCCCATTTTCCTTCCTTTTCCGATCCCTCGCCGCACGTTGTTCCCTGGCGAGCGATCGTGATCACGATTTCATCGCAGAGATGCGGAGGGGCGGAGATTCGCCGAGGCAAGGCAACACTCATTCGTCATGTACTAGCCGAGCGGCAGCCTGGCCGTCGGCCAGGCGGGTCGAGATGCGTGAGCGCGGGCGAATCAGAACGCCGACAGCATTTCTTGGCGCTCTGATTCGTCCGCGCTCGCGCATCTCGACCCGCGCCTGCGGCGCGGCCGCTCGTCGGAGTTTCTCGATTGGGCGTCCCGTTTTCTCCGCGAACCTCTGCGGATCTTAGGCAGCTCCGCGGGCTCTGCGATAGGACCTCCAGTGAACTGCGCCAGTATCTTGAGCAGAGAGGTCGAACACGATCAGACGCTCGATGAAGTGCCGTTCGTGGTCGCAATCGCGTCCTCTACGCGAAGCGCGATCCCGGCGAGGCGGCCAATCACATCGAACCGGAGCGCCGCGGTCTTCGCGAGCACGAGGTCTGCCTCGATCTGCGAGGCGGGATCGGCCGGCACGCCGATCATCG
>DATBJJ010000174.1:0-2745 GCA_036556425.1 Vicinamibacterales bacterium | reverse complement strand
TCTGATGGCGGGCTCGAGCGGGATGCTCGACGACTAGGCGCAGGAGAGACGAAGGACTTCGGATCTGATGCGGAACGTCGGATGCGCGGCTGTCAGAATGCAGATCGAACGATATCACACCTTCCCCGGTCGACAACTTTTCGGCGCCTCGAGCGTATTGGATACAGGCGCCATGGATCTGAAATACGTCGCACGGCAGCTGGTGCGCAGACCCGGTCACACCCTCGCCGTCATCGCGTGCCTCGTCATCGGCCTGGTCGCGTCCGTGGGAGCGTTCTCGATCATCACCTCGATCTTTTACGGAGACATGCCCGGCATTGTCGGCCGTCGTTCTCTCGCGCGCGTCTACCTGCGCTACGACAGCCCCGCAGAGCGCGAGCCCAGCGGCGGCCGGCGCATCGTCACGGCACCGCTGTCATTCGACGACTTCGCGATCGCGCGTGAGCTGCCGACGGATTCGGCGCTCGAAGCGATCGGCGCCGAAGGTGATGTGCGGATGACGGCAGCAGGGAGCCATGGGCCGGTCTCGATCAGCGGCGCCTTCGTTTCCGGTGATTTCTTCAAAGCCCTGCGCACGACGCCGCTGCGCGGGCGATTCCTGCGCGCCGAGGACGACCGTCCGTCCGCCGCACCTGCCGCCGTCGTAACGGAATACTTCTGGCGCACGCATCTCGACGGCAGCGACGATGCGATCGGTCGCGCGGTGCTGCTCGGCGGGACATCGTTCACCGTCATTGGCGTCGCGCCGCCGCGCTTTCACGGCATGCAGCCTCTCGACCCCGGCCAGGATGACTCGGACGGCGTGCAGGCGTGGATTCCGCTGGCGTTCGCGCCGCAGTGGCCGGCGAGGCTCTCGCTCGACGCTCCCTGGCTCACCGTCGTCGGACGTTTGAAAAACGGTTTCACGACCGAGGATGTCGAGCGGCAGCTGACCGTCTCGGCTGCACGCATCGCCGCGTCGTACCCCGCGACGCGCGCCAACGCCGCGCCGCGCGTCCGCGCTCACGGATTCGGGCCGAACGACAGCTCGATCGAAGTCTTCGTGATCATCGTCGCGATGCTGTCGCTGCCGCTCATCGTGCTCGCGATCGGCTGCGCGAACGTGGCGAACCTGCATCTGGCGCGGGTGGCGGAACGATCGCGCGAGCTCGCCGTTCGATTGGCGCTCGGCGCGACGCGCGTCCAGCTCGTGCGATTGCTGACGCTCGAGACGCTCGCACGCGTGCTGATCGCCGTCGCTGCAGCGATTGCGATTCTCCTCGCGACGCTCCCACGGGTACAGAGCATGGTGCCGGTGTTCGTGAGCCTCGATTGGCGCGTGTTGCTCTTCGCCGTCTCGCTCGCGCTCGGTGTGTCTCTTGCGACCGGGCTGATGCCCGCGTGGATCGTGCTCCGCCGCACGGCTGCCGGCGAGCTCAAACAGGGCGTTCAGAGCGGCGGGCTTCGCCACTCGCGCCTGCGAGGCGCGCTGATCGTCGGCCAGGTCGCACTGTCTCTCGGCCTGATGGTGCTCGCGGGGCTCTTCGCCAGAACGGTGCAGTCGATGGTCGACGAGGCGCCGGCGGCTCTTCGCCAGCAGATGGTCGCCACATTCGATCCGTCCGAGCTCCGGATGACGCCGCTCGAGGCGCGCCGCTTCGCGGACACTCTCGCGGCGGGCGCCGCCGCGGACGGACGGGTCACACACGTATCGCTTTCGACCGACGACGGCGTGCGATTCGGCGTGTCCGGCGCACCGCGAACCGCTGACTTTATTGCGTCGCTCGTCGGCATCAGCGCGTCGTGGATCGACATCATGGAGGTCAGGCTTCTCACAGGCCGGCGCCTGACCGATGCCGACGACCCCACGACTGCCGTGATCAGCGCAAGGGCTGCCGAGATGATCGCGCCCGCGTCTTCGCCGCTCGGCATGGTGCTTCGCGTCACCGATCAATCGTCGGCTGGGCGCGAGGTTCGCGACGTTCGCATAGTGGGCGTCGTCGCGGACAACCCGCTTCGTCCGACGGTCGAGCGGCCAGATCCGGTGATCTACGTGCCGCTTCCGAAGGAGCTGAGCGGCGAGTTCATGCTTCGCGTGCGCGCCGCCGATCCCGAGTCGCTGCGGGCCGATCTCATGACGCTCGTCAACCGGATCGATCCGCGGATCGCGTGGACATCAATCCGTCGCGGTGACATGCGATTCCAGGACGAGGCGCGGGAGATGACCGGCGCGGTCTACGTCGTCAGCGCGGCCGGCACCGTGGCGCTGATCTTGTCCGCGACGGGCCTTTATGCCGTGCTGTCCTACGTCGTCGCGCTCCGCCGGCGCGAGATCGGCGTGCGATTGGCGATCGGCGCTCCGCCGTCTCGCATCATCGCTCTGGTGATCCGGCAGGCGCTGACGCTCGTCCTCGCGGGCATGACGTGCGGGCTCGCCCTTGCCGTGCCGATGGCGTTCGCGATGCGCGCGACATTCGTCGCCAAAGTCACCGCCGCCGATCCGATGGTCTTCCTGCCGACGATCTCGGTGCTGCTGACCGTTGGCATTCTCGCCGCCGCCGTCCCCGCGTTTCGCGCAGCTCGAATCGATCCGATCGCCACGCTGCGCGAGGAATAGGACAGGACGATGATCCCGGAAACATGAAAGTCTCCACGAATCTCCTCGCGCTCATCGCCGCGGCACTCTGGGCCGGTTGCGGCGATTCGTCACCTTACCAACGATCATCCAGCGGGGCGAGCGCAGAAGCGAGCCCACAGGATTGCTTC